>JAJCZH010000001.1 GCA_029262515.1 Deltaproteobacteria bacterium
ATTTTTTTTTTTTATTTTTTAATTTTTTTTTTTCATTTTTTATCATTCGTCGCGCCCCCGGGCCCGGCCCCCCGCCTCTTTTCTATTTTCACGATAGCGTCGTTTATATAGAGTGCTTGAGTCTCTAGAGTTTGATCTCCATATCCTGCCGTACTGCGAAGCACTTCATCTTGGAGCCCTTCTTCCGTATAATATCTCTCGCTTCGAGCGTAATAGCGTCTATCTCTTTGTCGGTCCGGTCTTGATTGTGGTGGAAGAGTCCTAGGGTTTTCACCCCCGCTTCGAGCGCCAGACGGACCGTATCGGTGAAGACCGAGTGCCCCCATCCTTTTGTCTTTCGGTACTCGGAGCGTCTGAACTCCGCATCGTGAAAGAGTATATCGGCCCCGCGTACGAACTCTACGTACTTTGAGTACTCTAGACCTGTTGGGTGCGGGAACTTCAGCTCGTTATCGGTCAGAAAGATGAAGCTGCGTCCGTTCTCTTCTATCCTGTAACCGACACCTTCATTCGGGTGGCTGATAGGTATGGTGGTTATGCTGAGCGGGCCTATTGTGTAGTTCTTGTTGCCCATGCCGAGAAAAGAGATATCCGCGCTTATCGCGTCGAGCTCGACAGGGAAGTACGGCGACGCCATGGTCTTTGAGACTATCCGCTTTAAGGAGACCTGGGTCTCCTGCGGACCGTAGACCTTTATGTTGAACTTGGGGTTGTAGATCGGTTTGAAGAAGGGAAAACCGGAAAGGTGGTCCCAGTGCGCGTGCGTCAGAAGCAGGTTGATATTGTAACTGCGCCGCTTTACAAGTTCGCAGCCGAGTTTGCGTATACCGGTTCCGGCGTCGAGTATAAGCAGGTCGCCGTTTGAGCCGATCACCTCTACGCAGGCAGTGTCTCCGCCGTACTTGAGGTACTCTTTGCCTGATACGGCTATTGAACCTCTTGAACCCCAACAACGTATTAACATAAAAGACCTTGAAAAAGGGTGCCTGTTCCTTATCGACTCTGTGGCTCGGATCTGAAAAAGGAACTGTCCAGATTCCTGTCTGACAAATATTGTGCATATTATAACAGATGGAAAGAGATAATCAAAGCTTATCGGTTCTTTTTACAGACCTCTCTCGCAGCGGTTACGGCTCCGGCCATTACCTCTTTCAGGGCCACGCCTTTTTTTGTAGCAATGGCCCTGCACTCTTCGTACTCGGGTTGTATGTTTACCCTTTTACCATCCAGGCTCGATACCTTTACGCTCACCCGTCCATAACCGGAGTTCACCTTCAGGCTCTTGCGCTCCAGTGCTTCCCGTATAACCGGCCAGCCCCTGACCCCTATGGTAGTGGACTCCTTGAAGAGCAGTTCCGAGAGCTTCTTCTTCTTGTCCTCGGTCGTAAGTACGTTTATAAGCAGGCCGGGTCTCGATTTTTTCATCTGTACCGGCGTATGGTAGACGTCGAGGGCGCCGAACTCTAAGAGGCGCTCCATGAGGTAACCCGCTACCTCGGGGCTCATGTCGTCTATACCGGCCTCGAGTATCCATAACTTTTCCAGGGCGAGCGAACCGGATGGCTCGCTGGCTCTGTTGGGCATACCTGACCCTGTGCCGATAACGAGCCGCAGCACGTTGGCTTCGGCTTTGTAATCTTTCTTTCCTGCGCCGTAACCGACCGACTCTATAGTCATGGCAGGCAGGCTCGAGTACTCGTCGGTAATCGTTTTTAGTATCGCGGCCCCTGTCGGCGTGGTCAGCTCAAAGGGCGCGCTGGATTTGGCGACAGGAACGTCTTTTAAGATTTCGAGCGTGGCCGGAGTCGGAACCGGAAGTCTGCCGTGCATGGTGTTCGACCATCCCGAGCCGAGCGGCACGGGGGTCGATACAACTCTGTCGGGTGAGAGCTGAGAAAAGGCAACTGCCGCGCCGACTATATCGATTATCGAATCTATGGCGCCGACCTCGTGAAAGTGGACGGCCTCCGGGGCGATATTGTGGACCTTGCCCTCGCCGATCGCGATCTCTTTGAAGATGGCGACACTTAGCTTTTTCACATTGGATGCGAGTTCGCTTCCCTGTATCATCTTTTTAATGTCAGCGAATGTCCGGTGATGCTCGCTCTCTTTAATCCGTACCTTGAAGGTAACGGCGGAGATAGAGTGGCGCTCGACCCGCCCGGTCTTTATATCGATCTCTTTTGGATCGACGGGCAGCTTCTTTATTTCGCGTACGATAGAACTCTTCTTTATACCGAGGTCTATCATTGCGCCGAGGAACATGTCGCCGCTTATGCCCATCGGGCTGTCTATAAAGAGGGTTTTCATTATCAGTATCTCTGATTATTAGAAAAATGTAATATTTTTAGCGGTTTACCACTGTTTGTTCGGTTAATCCCTGTTTATCAGGCTCGCGCTGTAGGCGGCCCCGAAGCCGTTATCTATATTTACCACGCTTACGCCCGAGGCGCACGAGTTTAACATGGCGAGCATTGTGGTTATGCCGCCGAGGTTAGCCCCGTAACCTACGCTTGTAGGCACAGCGATCACCGGGCGGGAAACGAGCCCGGCCACAACGCTCGGCAGCGCTCCTTCCATGCCCGCGACCACTATCAGCACGTTCGCTTCCGTGATCTGCTTCGACTTGGCCAGCAGCCTGTGGAGACCGGCAACACCGACGTCGTAGAGCCTCTCGACCTTGTTTCCGAGACACTCGGCAGTTACTGCCGCCTCTTCCGCCACGGGAATATCAGAGGTCCCGGCGCAAATAACCAGCAGAGTGCCGCGCCCGCTCTTCTTTACCGGGTGGGACTTTATGTGGAGTGTACGGGAGGTGGCGTTGTACATCGCCCTGGGGAACTTTTTTTTCAGCTTCGCTGCTTTAAGGCTCTCAAGGCGCGTTACCAGCACGTTCTCTTTGCGCTTTACCATGCCGGCAATTATGCCCGACATCTGCGCTGCTGTCTTGCCCTCGCCGTAGATGACCTCCGGGAAACCGACCCTAAGCGCCCTGTGCGTGTCGACCGTGGCAAACCCGAGCTCTTCGTAGGGAAGGCCTTTGAGCCCCTTGAGCGCTTTTTCTACTGTTGTTCTGCCCGAGGCGACGGCGTCGAGCAGGCTCTTTATTCTCTCTTCGTTCATCTGCGTCTTCTGTTTACGCCTCTTTCGTTACGGCTTTCTGTCGGTCTTTTCGGTTACTTGAGTTACGTCTACTAGAAAGACCGGCCTGCCGTCACCGGTTACCGTAATCCCGGAGACTCCCAATAAGTTCGTAATCGGCGGCTGCAGCGGTTTTATATAAGCGTCTATCTCGAGTCCGAAGTCGTCGACCACGATACCTACAAGTCCGCCCTGCGCAGGGCCTAATTCCAGGCTGCCAAGTTCCGTATGGTCGGTCTCTACAAAAACAATAGCATACTGCTCTCTCGTAGTCTTCTTTTCTATTCCGAGCCCCGGAGCGAGATCTACAAGAGGTACCTGTAGCCCACCCTGACTTTCCAGGTTGAAGAGCCCGGATGAGACCTCTTCTGCCGTAGCCTCTAAGACCTTTGAGACCCTCGACAGAGGTATAAGAAAGAGTTCCTCTTCAACGCTGACGAAGAGCGCCTTTATTATCGACGTGGTACGTGGCAGTTCCATGGTTATGGTACTGCCCTTGCCCGAAGCAGAGTCGATAGAGAGCCGTCCGCCGATCGTCTCTATGCCGCTCTTGACGACGTCCATACCCACCCCGCGCCCTGAAGTATCGGTAATCTCCGTTGTGGTGGAGAGGCCCGGAAGGCAGACGAGCATAAGGAGTTCACCACTGCTCATCGCGTCGATCTTTTCATACGTATAACCGGCTCCAAGCGCCTTGGCTTTGATCTTCTCTATGTCCATTCCGCGACCGTCGTCTTCTATCTCTACGACTACGCGGTCTTTTATCGGGTACGCTTTAAGCGTTATCGATGCCCGTGCAGGTTTGTCGGCGGCTCTGCGTTCGTCCGGTGTTTCTATTGCGTGGTCTACGCAGTTTCTTATTATGTGGAGCAGGGGGCCTCCGAGGTTTTCGAGTATCGACCTGTCGAGGCTGATATTTCCGGTCTCTATGCTCAGCCCGATCTCCTTTCCGCTCCTCTTGGAGAGATCGTGCACAACTCGCGGCAGCGTTTCGGTAAGGTTGGCTATTGGCAGCATGCGTGCCGTGATAATAGAGGAGTGGAGAGTGTTGAGCGTTTTGCCGAGGGCGAAGACCGAGTCTTTATAAGCTATGGTGCCAGGAGTACTTGCTGCTGTCCTGAAGCTTGATAGCTCCATGTAGAGGTCCCCGACCGTGGTGAGCAGTTCGTCGAATACGCGGCTATTTACCTTCATCGTACTCGATAGCTTCAATCGGGGCGCGCGGGGCTTGCTTATCTCGCTCTGCGGCTTCTCCGTATCAACGGGTATGGCGCCGGTTGCTTCAGAAGCGGCTTCGGGTTTCGTTTGGCCTGCCGCCTCGGTCCCGGTGCCTGCCGCCTCGATACTGTTGATCAGCTCCCGCGTCTCTACTTTACGTTCCGATCCTTCTTCTACTATCGATACCAGTTCTCTAAGCGCATCGAGTCCGCCAAGCAGTACTTCTATAAGCCCGCTTGTTATATCGATCTCTTTCGACCTCAGTCTGGAGAGCAGGTCTTCTTGTACGTGGGCAAGCTCCTTTGTCTCTTCGTAACCCATTGAGGCCGACATGCCTTTCAGCGTGTGGTAGTGCCTGAAGAGGTTGTCGATCGCGGAGTCGAAAGAGACAGAGTCAGGGCTCTCGCTACCGAGGTACTCTTCTAGGCTGAGCAGGCTGTTCTCAATACCGGAAAGGTGTGTATAGGCCTCTTCGAGATAGATTGTTTTATACTTTGAAGTGTCCATTAGAGTTACACCGATAGAGTTATCATGAGAGTAATACCGGGAGTTATGTTGAGAGTCGGTTTCTGTTGAGGGGTTTACTCTTTCTCGCCGAAGACCTTCTTGAGCTCGTTAAGAATTATCTCGTCCTCTAGCGGTTTGCTCAGGTATGCGCTCGCTCCCGCTTCCATGGCTTCATCTACCATCGGTTCGTACGACAGGCTTGAACACATGACGACTTTGGTCTTCAGTCCGAGTCCTATGATCTCCTTTGCCGCTTCAAGCCCGCTCTGCTTCGGCATAACCACGTCGAGTATTACGAGGTCCGGCTCCAGGTTGCGCACAAGTTCAACGGCCTCGTTCCCGTCCGCACCTTCCGCGATTATGTCGTACCCGGCACCCTTAAGGATCTCCTTCATGGCTTCTCTGTAGAAGTATGTGTCGTCCACGATGATTACGCTCTTAGCCATTGGCCTGCTCCGTTGATAAAGTTTCTGCTGCAATCTCAAAGTATGAGAGCCAGTCTATGGTCTCAATCTTACGCTCGCCCGGTACTATCTGTTTTACTGTTTTACCTTGTATCGCGACCTCGGCCAGTTCTGCTCCGCCCTCTTGAGCTCCCTCTTCGAGCAGAAAAGAGATTTCAATAGAGCCGATGTCAAAACCGAGCAGTCTGTCGCTCTCTTTAAAGACTATTATCCGGTGGAACTCCGTGTCTCGGCGCTGTTCGGATTTGAGCGAGAGCAGAGCGAAAGTATCGAGCACCGTAACCGGTTCTCCGCTCAGTGTAACTATGCCTGTGACTATGCCCGACTGGCCAGGCAGAAAGTAGAGCCTGTCGGTCTCCATTATCTTATGGACCTCTGCGGTATCAAAACCGATCAGGCGTCCGTCGGCCTCGAAGATTATCTGGTCGCTCATAAGCTAACCCCTATTCACTCCTGTTGTCCAGCACAAAGCGCGAGACGACCTTCATTAGCTCTTTGGACCTTACGGCAAGCCTCTCGGAGGCCTCCATGGTGGCCTTTATGGTCTCGCCGTGCCGCTCCACGGCCGACTCTACTTTTTCCGTGCTCTGTACGTTCTCTTTGGCAATGCGGGCCACCTCGTTCGTAATCTCCACGGTTCGGCCGGCCTTTTCTTTCTGCTTGTGAGTAAGACTCAGTATAAGCGTGGCCTTTTCAGCGACCTCGGAAGTATAGTCGGTAATGTCGGAGAGGATTTCGCGTATCTTCCTCAGGTCCTCGCGGCCTCCTTTTAAGTTACTCGCCCCTTCATTTGCCGCAGCCACGACGCGCTCCACCTCGGACCTGATCTCTTTTACGAGTAGTGAGACGTCCTGGACCGAGTCGTTTGTGTTGTCCGCGAAGCGGCGTACCTCTTCGGCAACCATGGCGAAACCTCGCCCGTGCTCTCCGGCCTTGGAGGCCTCGATAGTGGCGTTGAGTGCGAGCAGGTCGGTCTGTCTCGATATATGAGTAATGACGTCGAGTATCTTCGGTATGTCGTTTATCTTCTCCTGAAGCCTAATGCTGGCGCGTTCGTTCTTCTCTATGTCTATGAAGATCGATTCCATCTTTTCCATTGCCGAGGCAACAGAGGTAGCGCCCTTCTGGACCATTGTGTTGACCTTCTGTGACGAGTTGGCGCCCTCGGTTACCTTGGACGCCACTTCGTCCGCAAGCTCCGCCATCGTCTTTACGGTACTTGCCGCCTCACCTATGTGGTTGGCCTGCTCAAGCGCGCCTGTGAAGATACTGGAGGTGCCTGTGATGACCTCCTTTGAGGTTTCGTGCCCTTTTGCGACGACCGTGCTGATGCTCTTCTGGGCGTCGCCCAGGTTGCCCACCGTTTTATTTACTTGCTCGACCAGGCTGCGTAGGCTCTCGTTCATGGATACTATGGCAAGCTCCAGCTCTACCGTCTCGTCGGTAAAGAGCGGCTCCTTTTCGCTGATCTTGTCGTTTCTCGTGAGATCTCCTATGCTGATCCTTCGCGCAGTTTCTGTTATGTAGTTGAAGTGGCTTGTGAAGCTGCGTGTGAAGATCGAACCGAGTATGAGCCCGATCACTATGGCTACAAGGAAGCTTAGCGGCTGTTGCGCCCACTCCACGACACTGCTCTGTTCTATCAATACCGGCACGAAAGCCGCAACTGCAACAACAGCGATAAAACCGAGTATAAATTTGTTGCCGATCGGTACCTTTATCTGCATAAAATTCTTCCGTTTATTTGTGAGGGTGTATTATAAAGCGTCTACATTGTTATCGGTCTTTTATTACGTCAGCTTTAGGCAAGAGGCCTCTATTTATATAGAAATCCTGGCGCCTTGCCTTGCCGCCTCAACCGCTTATTAATGCTGGTCTTCAATTATTGCAGGATGTCCTGCCCGGGGGGAGAGTAAGGCCAGGGGCAAGAGCCTCAGAAGTGTTCGTAACCGCCGCGCTCCAAGGCCATCTCAACGCCGTCTGCTCCGATAACGCGCACTCCGGAGTTTTTTGAGGTAACAGAACCTATCTTTGTTATGCCGAGTTTCAGTTTCTCGGATATCTTCTCTATCAGCGTTTCGTCTTTGAGGTCTGCCGAAAAGAGGAGTTCGTAGTCTTCACCTCCGGCGAGCGCCATCAACAAACCGGCCTCTTTACCGGAGCCGCCGGTTTCCATATACCTCTTTATTTCTGGCGATAAAGGCAGTAGCGATATCTCTATATCGATACCCACGCCCGACTCTTTTGCAAGCCTCCTGGCATCGAGCACGATTCCGTCGCTAACATCGATCATCGAGGCGGCGATCCCTCTTTCTGCGAGCCTTGTGCCGGCTTCGAGTCTCGGAGTCGGTGTCAGGTGCCGTTTTACTGCCTGCTTGAACTCTTTGAGGCGACTCTCTCCGGTTCCACCCTTTTTAGTCTCAGAGAGTATTCTGAGCCCGAGCGCCGAGTCTCCGGGCGTGCCCGTAACGTAGAGCCCTTGCCCTTCTTCGGCGCCGCTTCGGTATACGACCTTTTCGGGTTTAGCCTCTCCGAGCAGCGTAACGGTTACCGTGAGGTCTTTTCCTGCGGACATATTCCCGCCTGCCATAGTGGCCCCGAAGACGAGTGCGGTTGCGCTCAATCCGGCGTAGAGCTCTTCAACGAAACCGGTGTCGAGAGTCTTAGGCAGTACCAGAGAGATGAGAAAGAAGGTAGGGCGCCCCCCCATCGCCGCTATGTCTGAAATAGAGACGCCGAGCGCCTTTGCGCCGAGCTGTGCCGGTGTGGTTGTGTCGAGGGTAAAGTGGGTGGATTCGACAAGGGTATCGGTGGTGGCAAGCAGAACAGTGCCCGGGGTCTGGGCGGTCACGCTCGTATCGTCGCCGATGCCTTTTATAAGGCCGGGATGGCCGTGTCCGAACTTTTCGGCGATTCTTGCGATCAGGAGGTCTTCACCGGTCAGGCGCTCTTCGCCTGTTTCTCTCGGCGGTCTGCTCTTTTCTCTTGTCACTGGTCTTGACCCCTCACTTCTAGGGGGCGTCTTGCGGATCCTGGTAGCAGAGGAGGGCGCCCTTTACGCACGCGGCTGGTTGCGGCTCTTTTTATTAGCGCCTGTTGCAGTCTTCTTTTTAGATGCCGGTTTAGACTTTGGGCTCTTCATGTTTCCGGTACTTCTCTTTTTGCTCTCCTTGGCAAAGACTATCTTTACCACCTCATCCATATGCTTTACCGGCCTGAACTTGACTTTCTTGCGCACGTCCGGAGGTATTTCGCTGAGGTCCTTTTCATTTCTTTCGGGCATTACCACGGTCTTCATCTTGGCTCTTAGAGCGGCCAGGGATTTCTCCTTGAGCCCGCCTATCGGCAGGACCCGGCCCCGAAGCGTAATCTCGCCGGTCATTGCGACGTCACGCCTGACCGGGGTTCTAGTAAGGGCCGAGATTATGGCCGTTGCCATGGTCACCCCTGCGCTCGGTCCATCCTTCGGAATCGCGCCGGACGGGACGTGGATATGGATGTCGAGGGTCTTGAAGTCTTCGGTAATCCCGAGTTCCGTTGCGCGGGAGCGCGTGTAGCTGAGCGCCGCCTGCGCACTCTCCTTCATAACGTCGCCGAGCTGGCCGGTAAGAGAGAGCGAACCGCGCCCTTTCATTATGGTGGCCTCTATGTAGAGGATCTCTCCGCCGACAGGGGTCCATGCAAGGCCGGTGGCAACGCCGATTTCGTCCCGCTTCTGCTCGTCGTCGGGTATGAATCTCGGCACGCCGAGGTACTCATGCAGGTTCTTCTGCGTTATGGAGGTAACGCTCTTGTACCCGCCCGCAACCTTGCGTGCTACCTTGCGGCAGATGGAGGCTATCTCGCGCTCGATATTCCTAAGGCCGGCTTCTCTAGTGTACTCGCTGATTACCTTTCTCGTAGTCGCATCGGAGATTGAGATAAGCCTCCTTGTAAGGCCGTGTTCGGTAATCTGTCTCGGTACAACGTATTTTTTGGCTATCTGGAGCTTCTCTTCCTCTGTGTAACCCGGAAGGTTTATTATCTCCATACGGTCTCTTAACGGCGCTGGAATCGGGTCTGCCGTATTTGCGGTCATTATAAACATGACGTCGGAGAGGTCGTACGGGACATTGAGGTAGTGGTCGGAGAAGGCGTTGTTCTGCTCAGGGTCCAGTACCTCAAGCAGCGCGCTCGAAGGGTCTCCGCGAAAGTCCATGCCGATCTTGTCGATCTCGTCCATCATGAAGACCGGGTTGGTGGTGCCTGCCTGCTTGATGCCCTGGATAATACGGCCGGGCAGCGCGCCGACGTAAGTTCTGCGGTGGCCCCGTATCTCTGCCTCGTCCTTTATGCCGCCTAGCGATATACGGACGAACTCGCGGCCCATGCTCCTGGCAATAGATTTTCCTAAAGAGGTCTTGCCGACTCCGGGAGGGCCTACGAAGCAGAGGATCGGCCCTTTCGTGTCGTTCTTCAGCTTTCTGACCGCAAGGAATTCGAGTATCCGCTCCTTGATCTTCTCAAGGTCGTAGTGGTCGGTATCGAGTATCTTCTTCGCCTTGACGAGGTCGATGACGTCTTTAGTGTACTTGGACCACGGAAGGTCTACAAGCCACTCGAGGTACGTTCTTATGAGGCCGGCCTCGGCTGCGTCGGGGTGCATCATGTCGAGCCTGTCCGCCTGCTTAATAGCCTCTTTCTCGACGGCGGGCGGCATCTTCGCCTCGGTTATCTTATTCCTGAGTTCTTCGCTCTCTTCATCCTTATCTTCGATATCTCCGAGTTCGTTTTTGATGGCGCGCATCTGCTCACGCAGAAAGTACTCCCTCTGC
The DNA here is from genome assembly GCA_029262515.1 of Deltaproteobacteria bacterium. Lineage (GTDB taxonomy): Bacteria > Desulfobacterota > GWC2-55-46 > GWC2-55-46 > JADFVP01 > JADFVP01. The sequence continues at coordinate 10,145 of JAJCZH010000001.1, forward strand.
GACTTGTCCATCTCGTCCTTGGCCTGCGACTGTATGTGGGCCTGCATCTGAGAGACCTGGAGCTCTTTATTTATATGATCGCTGACCTTGCGGAGCCTTGCAACCGGATCGCGTGTCTCAAGTATCTCTTGCGACTCGTTTATCTTGAGCCCGAGGTTAGACGCTACCAAGTCGGCCATGCGTCCGGGGTCGGCGATGTTTTCAACGATCATCATCACTTCCTGAAAGACCACCTTGCCGAGAGAGGCGAGCCTGTCGAGCTGCTCTTTTACGTTGCGCATCAGGGCCTCTATTTCGAGCGTCGGCCCTGTCGGCTCCATTTCAGGTTTCTTCGATATCTCGACGATGTATGACGGTTTGGTCTGTATGAATTTAGAGATACGCGCGCGGGTCAGCCCCTGCACCAGAATCTTTACGCGTCCGTCAGGAAGCTTGAGCATGCGCATTATCATGCAGACGGTCCCGTTTCTGTAGATATCCTTGGAGTTGGGGTCGTCGTCGGTTATATCTTTCTGCGTGGCTGCGAAGATCAGGCGGTCTTTCGTCAGCGCTGAGTCTACCGCGTTAATAGAGCGGTCTCTGCCGACAAAAAGAGGCACTATCATGAACGGGAATATTACTACGTCCCTTACCGGCAGCAGCGGCAGAGTATCTGGTATGACTAGCTGTTCCTCGTCTATGTCGAGAGCTTCTCTTATCTCATCATCGTCTTCGATCATGACTACCTCTTTTGGAGCGGTTATTTCGACTCTATCGCTACGCGTTTTGTAGCGGCCCGTTTGTCTTTTATCCGTGGAATACTTATCGTCAGTGTTCCGTTTTTATAAAGTGCTTTTATTTTTGCCGTATCGACCGGGAACGGAAGCTCTACCGAACGGTAGATGCGGCCAAAGACGCGCTCCATGCAGACGTAGTTAACCTTGTCGTCTTCGAGGCAGTCGTACTTCATAGCCTTGATGGTTACGGCGCCTCCGTTTACCAGGACTTCGATATCCTCTTTGCGGACTCCCGGCATCTCTATCTCTATAGTCAGCTCGACGTTCGTTGAGTACATATCGGCGTTGGGCATGTGGGTGATCGGCTCGTGGCCGGGCCCGAGCAAGTCCTCGGTCTTGTCTCCGATAAGGTTAGAGATATTACTTACCTCAAATGAGGATAGGTTAGAGCGTTGTTTCTTTGAGATCTTAGCCATGGTTACTGCCTCGCTCAAGTGTGTGAGTACGACTTCAATATATAAACTATAGTCTCACTCCGTCAGGATTGTCAAATAAAATGGGCTCGAATACTACAGTTTGAGACTTTTGAGGAATCTTTTCAGATCAGTTGAGATGTCTGAGTGCTTGAGTCCGTATGAGATGTTCGCTTTCAAGAAACCGAGTTTGTCTCCGGCATCGTAGCGGTCGCCCTCGAACTCGCAGGCGTATATCTCCTCAGTCTCCAGGAGGGTACGAAGCGCGTCGGTTAGCTGCAGCTCTCCGCCTCGCCCTTTTTTTGTCTTTTCGAGGGATTTAAAGATGCCGGGCGTTAATATATAGCGCCCGATGATCGCCAGGTTGCTTGGCGGGTTCTTCTGAGGTTTTTCCACAAGGTCGGTTATCCTATAGGTTCCGGGCCCTACCTTCTCGCCCTGGATCACTCCATAGAGGTGGGTCTGGTTTTTCGGTACCTTCTGCACCGCGATTACCGAGGCGTTAACCTTGTTGTAGAGCTTCATCATCTGCTTGGTGGCCGGTACCTTTGCGTCTATTATATCGTCGCCCAAGAGCACAACAAAGGGCTCGTCTGAGACGAGGTTCTTTGTGATCTGCACCGCATGGCCGAGGCCGAGCGGCTGCTTCTGGCGCGTGTACGCATACGTTACGCGGTCCGATATCTCGCGTATCATCTTCAAGAGCTGCTTCTTGCCCTTCTCTTTTAAAAGGGATTCGAGCTCGAAAGAGATATCGAAGTGGTCCTCTATGGCGGTCTTGCCCATGCCCGTTACTATTATTATCTCTTCAATGCCTGAGTCCGCGGCCTCCTCGATCACGTACTGGATGAGGGGCTTGTCTACAAGCGGCAGCATTTCCTTTGGAATAGCTTTTGTGGCGGGAAGAAAACGGGTGCCGAAGCCTGCCGCCGGAAAGACGGCCTTCTTTATCTTTTTAGGTTTTGATTTTGAGGACGGACTCTTTTTGGTAGTCAATTTCTATAATCCTGTCTGAAGTTACGGTCTTGGGTTGATATAATATAGTCACGTAAAGAGAGGATGGTAAGACAAAAGCAGGGTAAATGATAAGCTATTTAAAGGGTGTAAGTCAAGCGGGAGGGAGCGTGAGAGCGTATATTGGGCGCAGATAGGCTGTTCTATGTTTTTTCGTACAAGGGAGTATCGCAAGCCGGTTGAATATTTAGTATTGTCCACCCTCCACTACTTAACTTACAAGGTTACCTTCTCGATTTTGTTGCTATGTTTACCCATCTTATATTTTCAATAAGACCAGTTCTATAAAGTTTTATAGAACTGCAACCGGGCATCTGTTTTATAATTTTAATAACTGTCTTTGCTACGGGCTTGGGGAGCCAGGGGCTTAATATAATTGACTCAATACATTTAAGTTTTATTGGGAAGCTGATATTTTTTGTTTGCTTATTCGTATTGTGATAGATAACTCGGAATTCGGCTTCGTCTCTGCATGGCCATCGTTTGATGAATGGAAGCTTATCTAATAATGGGTATTTTTTCTCTAGATCATCTATCTTTTTATAGAGTACTGGTCCATATTGTATTGCAGGGTTGTTAAAACTTGTGAGGAGTTTATCTTTATTGAATGTAATGAATATACCACTGGAATTACCTGCAAAAACCTTCCAATGATGAAATGTTTCATTTTTAGTAGTGAAACAGAGTGCTAATACTGACTCAAGTTTCTTCTGTTTACTATATTGCTTAATATAGTTGGTGTCATTACGGTCTTCCCATAAATCAGGGTCGAGAAGTGTTATTTGTTTGTTTTTGAGTATATCAAAGAGAATTGGTAAGCTTGTGTATCTGAACAATAGGTTGTTGTTCTTTGGCATAACACGCCTCACTTTATTGAGAGGGTATAAAAGCACCATTCTAATATTGCGTAAAGGGGCACCCTTTAGGCCAGCATCAGGTTGGCGTACTTGACCACCAGTTTCTTCGTTACGCCGTTTCTAAAACTGACGGTAAGCTTGGTATCGTCGCCCGTGCCCTCTTTGGCGCGTATTACTCCGGGGCCGAAGGCCGGGTGTGTTACCCGCATGCCGGTGCGCCAATTAAAGGAGGAGGCGCCAGCCCGGTGGGTAGAAGGGTCGAGCTGCGATTCGTCGTTGGTGTAGTAGACTTCGTCACTAGCTGTGTGAGTATTGTCGGGCGCGGTAAAGATATCGGAAGAGTCCGAAGGGGAGTCGGAGTGTGAATTGTCCGACGCGTAGACGTTACGGTCTAGGTAGACTCCGTTGTCGCTGTTGTTTCTATTGTACTCCCGGTTTTTTCTCATAAAACCGGAGTCGTCTGTGTGCAGCTCTATGAACTCAGGGGCTATCTCGTCTATAAAGCGGCTTCTTAAGCGGTAGCTCGATTCACCGTACACAGAGCGCGATCGTGCCGAAAGCAGATGCAACCGCTCCTTGGCGCGCGTCATGCCGACGTAACAGAGCCTGCGCTCTTCCTCCAACTCGTCGGGTGAGTCGGCGGAGCGCGAGTGCGGAAATAGCCCCTCTTCCATGCCGGTCATAAAGACGTTTTTGAACTCAAGGCCCTTTGCAGAGTGCAGCGTCATGAGGGTCAGGCGGTCGGAGTTCTCGACAAAGCTGTCTACGTCGCTTATAAGCGCCACGTGGTCTAAAAAGTCCGCGAGCCCGGCGTCGGGGTTGGCGCGCTCGTAATCTTTTATCGCGGAGACTAGCTCGAATAAGTTCTCTACTCTCTCTGCGGCCTCGTCCGTGCCTTCGTCCTGAAGCATCATCATGTAACCGGAGTCTTCAATCAGGCGTAGAGTCAGTTCGCTCAACCGTTCCGTTCCGGCCTCCGAGCGGAAGCTCTCGATCGCTTCAACAAAACTTGCGGCACGCGTCTTGTTGAGCCTGCCTTCGGCGCATGCGATCTTCATGGCCTCTATAAGGTCTACTCCGCGTTCGGCCCCGAGGTTTATAATGTTGCCGAGCGTTACCTTGCCGATCTTTCTCGGCGGCGTATTGACCACGCGCTTGAAGCTTATCGAGTCGTTCGGGTTGAGCACGACTCGTAAGTACGCTATCGCGTCCCTGATCTCTTTTCGATCATAGAATCGGGTGCCGCCGAGGATGACGTACGGTATGCCCTCGCGTATCAACTGCTCCTCAAATACACGGCTCTGGGCATTGGTTCTGTAGAAGACGGCTGAGTCGCGGTACGCCGAGTCTGACTTGTCGGCGAGCTTTTTCAGGAGGCGTATCATCAACCGCGCCTCTTCGTATTCGTTCAACGCCTCTTCATAGTGGGCGGGAGAGCCGTGCGGGTTGTCGGTCCAGAGCGCCTTCTCCATGCGGTTGCTGTTCTTCTCTATTATGGAGTTTGCCGCAGAGAGGATCGATTGCGTGGAGCGGTAGTTCTGTTCGAGTTTTAAAATCGCCGCGTCCGGGTAGTCGGACTGAAAGTCGAGTATGTTCTTTATGCACGCCCCGCGCCATGCGTAGATAGACTGGTCCGGGTCTCCGACGGCAAAGAGGTTTTCTGATTCCTTGGCGAGCAGGTTGGTCAAGAGGTACTGCGCCTTGTTGGTATCCTGGTACTCGTCTACGAGTATGTAGCGAAAGCGGCTGCGGTACTTCTCTAAAAGTTCCGGCTTCTCGGTAAAGAGTTTTATCGGCTCGCAGATAAGGTCCCCGAAGTCGAGCACGCCCATCTTTCTGAGCCGCCTCTGGTACTCTGTATAGATCTTTGCCACGCGCTCGCCGAGAAAGTCCGCCGCGTAATCTGCCGCGAACTCTTCGGGGCCGATGTTCTCGTTCTTGGCGGAATTGATCTTGTTCAGAACGTTACGCGGGTTGAAGGCCTTGTCCGGTATATTGAGCGCGGCCATCGACTCCTTTATGAGGGCCTTCTGGTCGTCATCGCCGTAGACCGTAAGGCCGTGCGAGTTTGCCGAGGCCTCTGTTCTCAATATACGGAGTCCGAGAGAGTGGAAGGTGCCGAGCCATAACGAGTGCGCCTTGTGGCCGATGAGGTCGTGGAGCCGCTCGCTCATCTCGCCTGCGGCCTTGTTAGTAAAGGTGACCGCAAAGATGGATGAGGGGTCAACGCCCGCGCGCTCTACGAGGTAGGCAATGCGCGAGGTAAGTACGCTCGTTTTTCCGCTTCCTGCCCCGGCGAGGATCAGGAGCGGGCCGTCGCCGTATGTTACCGCTTCGTGCTGAACTGGGTTGAGTCTTTTTAGGAATGGCATTTTATCTTTTTTTCGGGGCCGTCGATCTTGACGGGTTTTATTAAATATCGGTCCGGTCAATGAGTGTTTAGTATATCATGAGAGAAAGGGGCGAGCAGCTTTTTTTTGACGAATTTTTGCCCGGTTTTCTGCTCCGTTTGTCAGTGAAACTCCGTTTCTATTCGTTACTTCGGTCTGGTTATGCGTAATAATTCGCCCGATTTCGTCACCCGTCGTCCTGCTTTTGACCATTTAATACGGTAGCGGAAAGCCTGTTGATGAGAGGCTGCCTCACCTGAAGAGGTTTTATAAACCCTTGCAAACAGGGCATATTTTTGATAACTTTTTCTATTATGGGAATGCGAGTTATCTATGTAGCCTCGGAGATGAAACCTCTGGCGCAGACCGGTGGCCTTGGCGACGTGGCCCGCGCGTTGCCGCTTGCGCTCGAAGCCGAAGGCTGTAAGGTCTCGGTTTTCCTGCCTTTTTATTCTTTTATAGAAACCTCCGATATTGAAATTAAAGCTGCCGGCGTTACCGTAAAGGTACCGATCGGGGCAAGGGAGGTTAGCGCTGTTATCTATAAGGCCGACATAGCCGGTCCTGACGTCTATCTAGTTAAAATTGATGAGTATTTCGACCGTTCCCACCTCTACGGCACCCCGGAACTCGGCGGTTATTTCGACAACCTGGAACGGTATGCGGCCTTCTCCCGGGCGGTCATAGAGGCCGTTGTTGCACTCGATCTCAAGCCCGATATATTCCACTGTAACGACTGGCAGACCGGCCTGTTGCCGATATACCTGAAGGATTCTTATACGCTCGAAGCGATTGAAGCACTTGATATTACTGAAAAAAAGAAGAAGAAGTACCGTGAGGTCAGTGCGGTGCCTACGCTCTTTACCATCCACAATCTCGCCTACCAGGGAACCTTTGAGGACCGGCTTTTTGAGACTCTCAACCTCTCGGGCCATCACTTTACGCATGAAGGAATAGAGTGTTACGGCCAGATAAACATGCTGAAGGCCGGAGGCGCTTTTGCTGATATTATCACAACGGTTTCAGAGACTTACAGCCGCGAGATACAGACCCCGGAGTACGGGCACAGGCTCGACGGTTTCTTGCGTTTCCGCAGGGCCGACCTCTTTGGCGTGGTCAATGGCGCCGACTACACCGACTGGAACCCCGAGGTGGACGAGCTAATTCCGTCAAAGTACTCACCACAGGACATGAGTGGAAAACTGCAGTGCAAGAAGGCGTTGATCGAAGAGTTCGGCCTGAGGGTGCGCCTAACAACACCCGTTGTCGGCATGGTGTCGAGGTTGGCCGCGCAGAAGGGTTTCGATATTGTCGCAGAGGCGATCGACAAGATCATGAGGCTCGGTGTCGGTATGGTGGTGCTAGGCGAGGGTGAGACCAAGTTTAGAAGGCTTATGGAGGCGCACGCCGCAAAGCACCCCGGAAGGCTCTCTGTGAATGTCTCTTTCGATAACAGGCTCGCTCATCTCGTCGAGGCGGGAAGTGATATTTTTCTAATGCCGTCGCATTACGAGCCGTGCGGCCTCAATCAGATATATAGCCTCAAGTACGGTACCATTCCGGTCGTAAGGGCCACGGGCGGGTTAGAAGATACGGTTAAAGGATACGCCCCAGGGGTAGCCAGTACCGGTTTCAAGTTCAAAGAGTACGCACCTAAGGCCCTTGTAGTAAAGCTTAGACAGGCCGTGGCGCTCTATAAGCAGAAAGAGGAGTGGGCGGCTATGGTCGAGCGGGCTATGGCCGAAGACTTCTCGTGGTCGCGCTCCGCTAAAAAGTATATAGAGCTTTATTCTGTGGCGATAGGCAGAAGGTCTATATAGGTGCGTTAAGTATCAGAGAATGGAATCGTGAAAGTTATCTACGACTTTACTGAGGCTCACATTCAGCAGCTCCACCGTATGTACCAAAACGAGTGGTGGCAGAAGGCCGCTCGCTGGAAGCTACTGTAAACTGCGTTGCCGGTTCACAGATATGTATCGGTATCGTAGACGACGATCATCAGTTGCAGGGCTTTGCAAGAGTCATCACGGACTTTACATTCAAAGCATTTATTTTTGACATGATTGTCTCCGAAGAGTACCGTGCCGCTGGCCTGGGAAAGAGCTGATTTTATCGATTAAAGAGCACGGCAGTCTTAAGAGTATTTCGCATTTTGAGCTGTACTGCCTTCCTGAGTTGCAGGGCTTCTATGAACAGTCTGGCTTTTCTGCTGACGTTGGCGGCGTTAGATTGATGAGGCTGACAGATGCATAATAGAGCATTGTGGCCGGAAAAGAGTACTCAGAACAGTGTATGTATTAGCACCTCGCGTCAACGTACAATACCTGCTCTGCAATGTTTTTCGCCCAGTATTGCACAGTAGGCATTCGCTCCTGAAAGTGCTCAATAAAGGGGCAGACCACTCCACGATTGTAACTCAGTTATCCAACCTGTTCCATTCCAATCCGACCTAACTAATTGAATTAATAGAGACTCAAGCCTCTGGCATGCTTATTGCTTATACTATTGCCATGAAGAGAAGAGTCGCAATAGTCGATGATGATGCCGTTACAAGAGAGGTGCTCGGGGCCATGATAGAGGAGTGTGGTTATTCTGTGGTGGCTGAAGGTGTCAGCGGGTTTGATGCCATCGAGATCTGTGCGGCGAATAAGGTCGATCTTCTTATAATGGATATAGACATGCCAGGTATGAGCGGGCTCGAGGCCTCCAGGAAAATCAATGACGAAACGCCTACGCCGATACTGCTTGTTACGGGGCTTTACGATCAGTCTGTTATCAGAAGCGCTATTGAGGCCGGAGTGAGCGCTTATGTCGTAAAACCCGTGCGTCTCGAAGAGATAGAACCTGCTGTAGAGTTTGCTCTTTCACACGCCGGTGAGTGCAGAGGACTCAGAGAGAAGGTGGATGAGCTTCAGGGTGTGCTCGCTTCGAGGCAGGTGATCGAGAGGGCCAAAGGGCTATTGATGAAGCACAACGGTATAGACGAAGCCGAGGCATTTGCGCGCATAAGGAAGATGAGCATGGACAAGAGGAGACGCATGGTCGATGTTGCAGAGGCCGTTATCTTAACGCTCGAATAGCTCAGGCGCGAAAACGTACTTTCGGTTCTCATACTATGTTTTCCGTATTCGGTAACTTTTTAGCTGAGCAGGTTGCTCAACTTTTTTGTTTATTCCCGGCACCTAATCTGTTAAGTAGTATGCTACCAATTAAACATTTTCATCGTGAAAGGTGGCAGATGCATGCAGAAAGTTCTTGTTATAAAGCAGATACTTAGAGAAGGGCCTGGAATAATAGGCATGGAGCTTTTAAGGCTCGGTCTCGACATGGTTACAATCGACGCATACGCAGGCGAACACTTACCAAAGAACCTCGACGGGTACGGCGCGCTTATCGTGCTCGGTGGCCCTATGGGAGCCTTCGAAGAGGATGTCTACCCCTTCATCACTGAAGAGTTGAGGCTGATGCACCTTGCGCTCAAAGAGTCGGTTCCCGTTCTCGGGGTATGTCTCGGCGCGCAGCTCCTGGCGAGAGTCGCAGGGGCAAGGATTTATTCCGGGTCTAAAAAAGAGATCGGGTACTACAAGGTCAGTCTGACCGAAGAGGGCAGGAACGACCCTCTTATGGAGGGGCTGCCAGGAGAGCTCGCTGTCTTTCAGTGGCACGGTGATACCTTCGACCTTCCGGAAGGCGCTGTAAACCTGGCAAGCTCGGAGTTGTACGAGAACCAGATGTTCAGGCTCGGCTCCTCGGCTTACGGTATTCAGTTCCATCTGGAGGTGACTGCAGAGATGGTTACCGACTGGGTTAAGTCGCAAAAAGAGGAGATCGAGAATGCAGGGCTCGATACGGAAAAGATTTTACTGGCGAATAACGCTAGGTTGCCGATGGTTCACAAAAGCGGCGCCGTTATTATAAAGCGGTTTCTGGAATTGATAGGTTGAGATTCTTTTAAACCGAGATCGTAATTTATACTTAAACGTAGTTGGTACTATATAGGCGAAAACCTTCTGTGTCGGCTATTGTGGCCGGTTTCAGGCAAGGATTTGTTGTCGCTCAAGTTCTATTCTGTGCGACTTATAGGAAAGACCAGGGGAGGTAGATTTGAAAAGATTATTGTGTAAGAAAGTGGTTTGTGGTTTTGCAATGGTTCTTATGGGTGCCGCTTTTTCGGTTCCCGCAGCGGACGCGGCGGATATTGCCGGAGTTAATATAAGTGGCTTTGTTGATGTCAGCTACTCGGATGCGGATGACTCGAATAGCACCTTCAGTCTGGATGAAATCGAGGTCGATGTACAAAAGCAGCTCAGTGAGAATATCTCCCTAAGGACAGATATAAACTACAGGGCAGTGGACGCGGATACGGCAGGCGACGATCTCTCCTTCGAGGAACTTGTAGAGCAGGGTTACGTTACCATTAAGCTCGACAACGTAGGCAGTGGGCTCGACCTGACGCTAGGCAAGTTCAACGCCCCTATCGGTTTTGAACTGCTCGATCCGGTCGATATGTACCAGTTCTCCCACGCCCTCGTATTCGATAACGGTCTTCCGACCAATCTCACGGGCGTGATGGGCGCTTACAATCTTAACGATATGATCGATATCGCAGCTTATGTGGTCAATGGTTGGGATAATAATACGGACAACAATCAGAGCAAGACTGTCGGCGGCAGAATAGGAATAAACGCTATGCCGGGCGTGGCCATAGGGCTCTCGGCTATAAGCGGTACCAACGAGACGACAACCGTAAATAAGAGAACGGTTTATGATGTAGATGCGACTATCACAATGGTCGATAACCTGACCATAGGTGTGGAACTGAATGCCGGTTCCGAAGAGAATGCCAATAGTCTTGTCGGCGGTTCCGGAGACGGCGACTGGACGGCTTACCTTATTATGGGGCACTACGACCTGGATGATACCTACGGCGTTACGCTGAGGTACGACTCTTTCCATGATGAGCACGGCTCAAGGCTAGGTAACTCGCTCGACGAGACTCAGAGCGCCTTTACCGTTGCCGGCACCATGGTGCTCGGAGACGGAGCTGGACTCCTGGCCGAATGGCGCAGGCTCGATTCAGACCAGAATGTCTTCAATAACTCTACCGAAGACTCTAGCGATACCTTTGCTGTGGAGTTCACTTACTCCTTTTAGGCCCTGGCATTAGATAGTAGCTACTGGTGAGCAGCAGGCTAAACCTCTCCCTTCTTAGTAGAAGGGAGAGGTTTTTTTTATCCGTTTCCCCCCTGTGACCAGGGCCCGTTGCTCACCTTTTCTCTGCACCGTATTACCTCAAAGTACCGGTGCGATGCCTACTATTTGTGCAGCATTCTGCTTACTTACTCTACGCTATGAAACAATTATAGATTGCCAGAATAAAAAGACATGTAGTTTTAGATGGTTACGGCATTCGGTCTAGATGGCATTGAAGTTGCAATACTTATAGGGGTGCAGAGAAGTTTACTATTTAATCTCTGCCTCTTTGGGTCGCAATGGTGCGGCCGCATGCAAGTTACTGCCAAACGGTCAAAGAAGATCAGGAGGTTGGTTAGAGATGTTATTTTTAAGACTGCGTACCGGTTTATCGGTTATACCGGTTAGATTATTTTTTGTGCTGGCGCTCTTGTTCGCGACTCTTTTATTAACTTCGGACGCTTTTGCAGGTGATACCGCAGAGGCTGCGATCGACAAGGCCGACACTGCCTGGCTTCTAATCTCAACTGCCATGGTAATGTTTATGACTCCTGGCCTCGCGCTCTTTTACGCAGGCATGGCCCGCAGAAAGAATGTGCTCGGCACTATGATGCACAGTTACTTTCTTCTAAGCCTCATAACCCTTCAGTGGGTACTCTGGGGTTATTCATTAAGTTTTGGTACGGATGTGGCGGGCATAGTGGGCGGGGTCAACTACTTCGGTCTTTCAGGCGTCGGCATTGAGGCGAACGGCACGATACCTCACCTGCTCTTCATGGCCTTTCAAGGCATGTTCGCGGTAATAACCGTGGCCCTTATTACCGGCGGAGTTGCCGAGAGGGTAAAGTTTTCAGCCATACTGCTATTCAGTCTTATCTGGGCAACTCTGGTCTACGATCCGCTCTGCCACTGGGTCTGGGGCGGCGGGTGGATGGCTAAGCTCGGGGTGCTCGATTTTGCGGGAGGCATAGTCGTCCATATAAGCTGCGGCATAGCAGCACTCGTTGCGGCGGTAGTAGTCGGCAAGAGACGCGGGTGGCCGAAGGAGCTTATGCCGCCTCATAACCTTACGCTCACTCTTATGGGCATGGGCATACTCTGGTTCGGCTGGTTCGGTTTTAATGCGGGCAGCGCGCTGGCGGCCGACGGTTCAGCAGTTATCGCTTTTATTAATACGAATACCGCAGCGGCAGCCGGAACCATCGCCTGGACTGCGGTGGAGTGGGCCAAGGGCGGAAAACCGACACTTCTCGGCGCGATGTCCGGCACCGTGGCTGGGCTAGGTTCCATTACTCCGGCGGCTGGTTTCGTAACACCTGCGGCTTCTATTATCATCGGCCTCGTAGGAGGCGGGCTCTGTTACTGGACGGTAACCGTACTAAAGATGAAGTTCCGTTATGACGACACCCTCGATGTTTTCGGTATTCACGGTGTCGCCGGAACATGGGGCACCATCGCAACCGGTATCTTCGCTTCCGTCGGAGCCAGGGGGCTTCTGCAAGGCAACCCGCGACAGCTTCTCGTGCAGGTTATTGCAGCGGTCGCAACTATAATCTTTACGGCGGTTATGACGTACCTGATCCTTAAGGTCGTTGATAAGACAGTAGGCCTGAGGGTTGACGATGAAGGGGAGTTCGAGGGGCTCGATCTTTCGCAGCACGGCGAGAGCGGTTATATCCTCTAGGCAGAGTTTGCCCGGAGGTTTTAAATAGATGGTTTTATAGCTGAAGTGATCTCCGAAACAGCGTTGTTTTGGAAAATATTTAGACAGAGGCAAGGGCGCCTTCTGTGGAGACGAGTAGAGGCTCGCGTACAGGGGCGTCTTTTTTTTGGCAACAATTAAATCGATACGGAGGTAGGTTGAGTTATGAAGAGGGTAGAGGCGATAGTCAGGCCGTTTAAGCTCGATGACGTGAAGAGAGCGCTCGCAGAGTTGAATGTAGAGGGCATGACGGTGACCGAAGTAAAAGGCTTCGGCAGGCAGAAGGGGCACACCGAGGTATACAGAGGCGCGGAGTACTCCGTGGATTTTCTGCCCAAGATAAAGATAGAGGTGATAACGACTGACGTTATGGCGCCGCAGGTTGCCGCAGCCATGATAAAGGGCGCGCATACCGGCTCCATGGGAGACGGAAAGGTCTTTATCTCTTCTGTGGAGGAGGCCATAAGGGTAAGAACGGGCGAGAGCGGCGAAGAGGCGCTTTAGTATCCGTTTTCAAGAATCTTGGCGCGGCCCGGGTAAGTAAATGAACGGGTACGCTCAATAGGTTTAAAAAAGTAGAGGAAGGAGAATTAGAATGTTTCGCAGCTTAATACTAACGGCAATCTTCTGTCTTGTGACCCCTGCCATTTCTATGGCAGAGGAGGCGCCGGCTACGATAGACTCAGGGGATACGGCGTGGATACTGATCTCCACTGCCCTTGTAATGTTGATGACACCGGGGCTCGCGCTCTTTTATGCCGGTATGGTTCGGTCAAAAAACGTGCTCGGTACGTTGATGCACAGTTTTATTATGCTTCTGCTGATATCCGTCGTATGGGTTCTGTGGGGCTATTCGCTCTCATTTGCGCCCGATGCTTTGGGCGGCATAGTCGGCGGCCTCAATTACTTCGGGCTTACAGGCGTAGGAGTCGAGCCGAACGGTACGATACCGCATTCGCTCTTTATGCTCTTTCAGGGGACCTTTGCGATAATTACGGTTGCGCTTATAACAGGAGCGTTCGCCGAGAGGGTGAAGTTCTCAGCTCTTTTGATCTTTGCCGTTCTCTGGAGCACCATTGTCTACGCTCCGCTCTGCCACTGGGTCTGGGGCGGCGGCTGGATAGGCGCTATGGGCGCTCTCGACTTTGCCGGAGGCACGGTTGTTCATATCAGCTCGGGCATCTCGGCCCTCGTCTTCTGCATAGTTATAGGCAAGCGTAAGAACTATCCGAGGGAGCATGCACCGCCGCATAACCTGCCGATGACGCTTTTAGGAACGGCTCTGCTGTGGTTTGGCTGGTTCGGTTTCAACGGCGGCAGCGCATTGGCGGCCGACGGTGTTGCGGTTGTCGCAATGGTAGCCACCAACACGGCGGCAGCGGCAGCGGGACTGACATGGCTCTTTGTAGAATGGATACACAGGGGTAAACCGACAGTGCTTGGAGCAGCCTCCGGGGCGGTAGCAGGCCTTGTCGGCATAACGCCGGGCGCCGGTTTTGTCGGCCCGATGTCTGCACTTATAATTGGCGCGGGCGCCGGGTTCCTCTGTTACTTTGCCGTCAGTTACCTGAAGCCGAAACTCGGTTATGACGACACGCTCGACGTCTTCGGTATCCATGGTATCGGTGGAATATGGGGTGCGCTCGCTACCGGGCTCTTCGCCTCTATAGGGGCCGAAGGCCTTTTCTTCGGCAACCCGGGGCAGATGGTGCCGCAGATAGTCGGTGTTGTTGCTACTATAATCCTCGCTGTTGTGGCGACCTACATCATCTTAAAGGTGGTCAATGCGATCGTAGGGCTCAGGGTGAGTGACGAGAACGAGGTTATGGGACTAGATATCTCGGAGCACGGCGAGAGCGGTTATACGACTTAAGCGTTCTATGGTCTTTCCTGATCGATAGCCTGCGGTTAGAGAAAGACGGTATAAGAGGGGCGCCCTGGCCATTACATCCTCCGGCCGGGGCGTTCCTGTTTTTAAGTTTATGGCCCTACTATAGGGCTTGATAAGGAAGTGAGTTATGAAACTGAATAAAGAGAGGCTCGTAGTTGTCGGCGGCGGAATGGCCGGGGCCGCCTGCATAGATGAGGTCATAGCGCAAGAGCCGGAAAGGTACGATATAACGTTCCTTTCCGCCGAGGCGCAGGTGAACTACAACAGGGTGCTTCTGGCCCAGGTGCTGCGCGGAGAAAAGGGTGCGGCGGAGATATCGCTGCAAGAGCCGGACTGGTACGCGAAGAACGAGATAACTCTTCATGCGGGCTGCAGGGTTGAGAGGATAGACAGGCATGCCCGCTCTGTTACCGACGCCGAGGGCAGGCAGTTTCCGTACGACAAGCTGGTGCTTGCCACTGGTTCAAAGGCCCTTGTGCCTGATATACCGGGAGCCGGACTCGACGGAGTGGTCTGCTTCCGGGATCTAGACGATACCGGCAAGATAAAAGCCATACTGGAGCGCGGCGAGACGCAGAAGAGGGTCGCCGTCATAGGCGGCGGGCTTCTCGGCCTGGAGGTTGCTTATAGTCTCAGCAGCTTGGGTGCCGAAGTAACGGTTGTACACCTGATGGACCGGTTGATGGAGCGCCAGGTGGACGGTGTGGCCGCAGAGCTCCTGACCAATGACCTGATAAATCTCGGTGTGGAGGTAAAGCTCAGCCATGAGAGTATTGAGATAACGGGTAGCGAATCTGTTGATGGCCTTAAGTTCTCCGACGGTACAGCCATAGATGTCGATATGGTTGTAATGTCGATAGGCATAAGGCCGAATATAGGACTTGCCGCTGGTTCAGGCATCTATTGCGAGAAGGGCATTGTCGTAAGCGACGTTATGCAGACTTACGACCCTGCGGTCTTCGCAATTGGCGAGTGCGTGCAGCACAGGGGCCGTACCTTCGGCCTTGTTGCGTCTGTCTTCGAGCAGGCGCGCGTTCTGGCAAATCATCTTGCCGGCGACTGCAGGCTCTACTTTACCGACAGGCCCAGCCCCACGCGGCTTAAGGTGCCGGGTATAAATCTCTACTCCGCCGGTGAGGTCGAGCAGGGCCCCGGAACAGAGAGTATCGAATACTTAGACCGGGGGGCCGGTCTTTATAAAAAGGTTTTGATTAAGGACGATACCATTAAGGGGGTTATCCTTTATGGCGACGTAATAGACGGCCCGGAACTCTTCGCTCTTCTGGTCGAAGAGGTCGATATATCACCTAGAAGACACCGTCTGCTCTTTGGTATGGGTGGAACCGGTGGAACCGGGGCAGTCCTGTCCGTTAAGGACTTGCCGGATGAGACTATAGTTTGCGGCTGTAACGGAGTGACCAAGGGCACGATAGTTGAGGCGATTGAGCAGAAGGGGCTCTTTACCGCCGAAGAGGTATCGCTTGAGACCAAGGCCTCGGCCTCTTGCGGCGGCTGCTCGGGTCTTGTGGAGAGGATATTAGAGAGTGTGCTCGGTTCCGGTTTCGATGCCTCTTTGGCCCGCACCGGCATCTGCGCCTGTACTCCGTACTCGAGAGAGGAAATCGTCAAGTACATTAAAGAGCAGGGGCTCAGGTCGGTCGAGGATGTTATGGAGAGGCTCGGCTGGGAGTCGGTCGGTTGCGAGACATGCCGTCCGGCGTTGAACTATTACGTCAATATGGTATGGCCCGAGAGCGCGGTTGACGACAGGAGTTCGAGGCTTATAAACGAGCGGGCTCATGCCAATATCCAGAACGATGGACGTTTTTCGGTTGTGCCCAGGGTTAATGGCGGGGTCATCACCCCGGATGAGCTTAAGAGAATCGCTGATGCGGCAATAAAGTACGACGTCGATCTCGTAAAGATCACTGGCGGCACCCGAATTGGTCTTTACGGAGTTAACAGGGATGACCTGCCAAAAGTCTGGGGCGATATAGGCATGGAGTCCGGTTATGCTTACGCAAAGGCCGTTAGAACCGTCAAAACGTGTGTTGGCGAGCGCTTTTGCAGGTACGGCACTCAGGACTCGACCGGGCTAGGTGTTGAGCTTGAAGGTCTGCTAGGCGGGCTCTCTACTCCGGCGAAGGTGAAATTCGGAGTGGACGGATGCCCGAGGAACTGCGCAGAGAGCGCTGTTAAGGACATAGGTATTACCGGTGTGGCAGGCGGTTGGGAGATCTATGTTGGAGGCGGGGCAGGAATAGAGCTTTTTGGAGGTGAGAAGCTGGCTACGGTCGAGAGCAAGGCCGAAGTAGTAGAAATAGCAGGCGCCTTCTTGCAGAAGTACAGAGAAGAGGCCGTGTACGGCGAGAGAACGGCCAGGTGGGTTAAGAGGGTTGGTATCGAAGCGCTAAAGAGAACGGTTGTGGAGAGTATAGATGAAAGGGGTGAACTTGTCGAGAGGCTTCATACGGCGCTGAAAGGAATGAAAGACCCGTGGGAGCAGGCGCGCAAGTCACAAGCGCAGGCATAGGGTTCGAAGACCAGGTCTCTTACCTGTGGTGTTCGCCTGTGATAGATGCCAGAATATTGATCAGTCTGTCGAACTTCGACTTTTCGTCCGGCGGTATGTCGTTAAAACTGATGCCGAAGATAATCTCCGTTTCGTCCCTGTTTATGTTGCGGATGGTGCCGTTGACGTTGAAGAACTCTTCGGATGACGGTATCGGCACCTTCATGTCGATGGTGGCGTCCATGTTTATCTGTTTCAGCAGTTCACCCTTGTTCTCGATAAGTGTAGTCAATATTATGCACCGGCATCCCTTGACGCTGATGTCGGTGATGATAAGTTCGGTTGTCATCTCTCCTGACGTGCACTCGGCCTGCATCACGCAGTCGTAACGCTGTTCGGTGCGCACATTATGCTCTTCAATCTTTGTAGGGTACTCAACGAAGATCATGCGTTCGGGTCTATATATCATGTTGAGTACTTTTGTCTTAAAGCCGTAGATGGCGCCGTGGAACATGTACCTGACCAGGATGATACTTCCGCTGACCTTGTCGCTGCTCAGCATTCCGCAGGGGTCGCAGTGCGTCAGTTTTAGTATAAGGAACTCGCCCTCTTCGAGCCCGATCAGCTCACTCTTGAGCCTGCAGTTCATCTTAATGAGTTCTATCTGAACCTCGGTGCCGACGGTAATGGGGAGATGAACCGCGTCCTGGTGCTGGGTTACGGCTTCGGGCTGGGCAGCTTTTTCTGGTTGAGCTGTTTCTTTGGGCTCGTTTACGCTTTCTGGTTGAGTTGTTTCTTCTGACTCTGTTATATCTTCGGCAGTATCTACCATAATCGGTCGTCCTTTTATACTTTATGTTATTTTGTAAGACATTGGTGTTGATTATATACTATATCGGGTTTGGCATATAAGGCTTTAGTAGAAAAAAAGAGCGGTATTTAGCGGTACTTGCCTGTATATCTATCTGTTTTATAGGCACTGTGCGCTGCGATTCTAATAAACTTAAGTTACTTTGGCGCTTCTGCTCCTGCCATATTTAAGAATCTGTAATTTTTTTTACTATTTTAGTTGTATTGGCGGTTATGTCGTCCGAGAGCAGTATTGCCGAGATCATTGCCACTGCGCTTACCCCTGTGGCCAGCACACTCGGCAGGTTCGCTTCCGTTATACCCCCTATTGCAACTACCGGAAGGTTCACTTTTTCAACTATTTTCCTCAAGTGCTCCAAACCTTTGGGGCTCTCTGCGTCCTGTTTGGTCTGTGTAGAGTAGATTGGACCGACAGCGATATAATCGGCTCCAAGCTTCTCGGCCTCAAGGGCCTCTTCAATATTATGGGTTGAGAGCCCGACTATTTTTGAGCCCTTCAGCAGATCCCTGACATCGTCGAGCGGCAAGTCCACCTGGCCGATATGTACGCCGTCGGCGTCTGATAACATGGCTATGTCCACTCTGTCGTTTACTATAAAGGTTGCTCCGTTCTTGGCGCACAGCACCTTCAGAAGTCGGGCTGCACGGAGTTTGTCTGCGGCTTTGAGCCCCTTGGCTCTTAGCTGTATGGTCTTGCATCCGCCGTCTAAAATCTTTGTAGCAACAGGGCCGATGTCGGCAACGGCAACATACGTGGTGTCTATTATAGCATAGAGACCTGTGGGTATTGATGTGTCGTTGGTCACTCGGCCCCCTTGATCTTCTTCATATTAATGTCCAGCTGTTTTATCTTTTTTCTCAGAGTATTCCTGTTGATCCCTAGTACCTCGGCGGCCTGTACCTGATTGCCCCGCACCTTTTCGAGTACGAGCCGTATGAGAGGCCCTTCCATATAAGGCATGCAGAGGTCGTATAGGTCGTGCTGCTGCTGGTGGTCGGCACGCTCGATAACCGGCCTCAGTTTCTCGGTAATAATCTCTTCGAGCGAGGGTTGCCTCTTTTTCGAGTTCGGCAGCTCAAGGTCTTCTTCCGTAATTACTGCGCCGGGCGAGAGAAGGACGGCTCTTCTAAGAACATTTTCAAGCTCCCTGACATTACCGCTCCACCTGTAAGTTTCGAGCGCCTGATGCGCTTTTGGCGATAGGCGCTTGGCAGAGCACTTGAGTTCGTGCGGAAAGCGCAACATGAAGTGCTCTACCAGCAGGCCTATATCTTCTTCTCTTTCTCTTAGCGGGGGCAGTTCTATCCGTATGCCGTTGAGCCTGTGATAGAGGTCTTCACGGAATTTTTTTTCGGTAACGGCCTTGTTCATATCGATATTCGTTGCCGCCACTATCCTTACGTCGACCCTTACCGGCTTTTTTCCCCCGAGCCTGTAGAACTCACCATCCTGGGTAACCCGCAGCAGGCGGGCCTGAAGGTCTAGGCTCATGTCTCCGACCTCGTCGAGAAAGAGCGTGCCCTTGTTCGCAAGTTCAAACTTGCCGAATTTCATCTCCGTAGCTCCGGTAAAGGCACCTTTTTCGTGGCCGAAGAGTTCGCTTTCGAGCAGTTCTTTTGGCACTGCTGCAGAGTTTACGGCTATAAAGGGTCCTTCGCTGCGGGAGCTGTGCATGTGGATTACACGCGAGAGTTGCTCTTTGCCGGTGCCGGACTCGCCGGTTAGCAGTACTGCGACGTCGGTCGGCGCGGCGCGGCCGATGGCCTTGAATACCTGTTCCATCGCTTTTGACTTGCCGATAAAGGCGTTTTCATCCTCTTCTCTGTCGCGGAGCTTTTGGTTGAGTTTTAAGAGGCGGGCCTGAAGCTCTCTCTTCTCTTTTGCTCGCCCGACTATGATCTCAAGTTCCGCCAGATCGAACGGCTTTGAGACGTAATCGAAGGCGCCAAGCTTCATCGCTTCTATTGTATTGCTCATGCTGGTCTCTGCAGTCATTATGATAACCGGTGTTGTCTCCGTCGTCACTTCGGCGCTTATTCCGGAAGCGGCCTTCTTTAAAACTTCGAGCCCGTCACGGCCAGGCATATTGATGTCGAGGATGGCGAGTTCCGGTTTAACGGTACCTAGCAGGTCTGAGGCATCTGTGCCGTTATCGGCCTGTATCACCTCGTAACCGAGGTCGCGGAAGAAGCTTTCGAGTACCCAGCGTATGGACTCGTCATCATCGGCGATCAATACCTTCTCTTGTGTTGTCATCTGCTCTCTCTACTCTCAGGTTGTTTATTTCTCAGGCCGTCGGCAGGTAGACCGTTATAGTGCTGCCTTTGCCGGGTATTGAGTCGATTTTTATGAGTCCGTGATGCTCGTGCACTATCTTTAAAGAGAGCGCCATGCCGAGTCCAGAACCTTTCGACTTGGTCGTAAAGAAGGGTGTGAAGACCTGTTCCATGTCGGTTTTTTCAATACCCGTGCCGTTATCGTGAATCAGTATTTCCGCCATCTTGCCGGGCCGAGCGCCCTCTTCGGCAAGATGAAAGTCGGTACCCATTCTGGTCTCGATTCTGACCGTACCTTGTCTGCCAGTGTTGGCTGTCGCCTCTACTCCGTTCTTTATCAGGTTAAGAAATACCTGCCTCAGGGTGCCGGCGTCTCCCGATATAGGGGGCAGGCTGGGGTCGTATGCCCGTATCAGTTCAACTCCCTCGTCTGTTAAGAGCGAGACGGTTGAGTCGAGAAGCTGGTGGATATTCAACTCTTTGGCTTCCATACGCGCCGGGCGGGAGAAGTCGAGCATATTTTCGACTATCGAATTGAGCCGGTCGGCCTCCCTTATGATGAGGTCCGCGTAGTCGGTAAGTCTCGTGTCGTCCGTCTTGCGGGTTATGAGCTGGGCGGCGCCTCTAAGTCCTCCGAGCGGGTTCTTGATCTCGTGAGCGAGGTTGGCGGCAAAGGTTCCGATGTAGGCGAGCCGGTCCTTTCTTAGCGTTGCGCCCTCCATTGCCTTTATGCCGGAGCGGTCCTTTATAGCGGCCAGCGCCCCTATGACCTCTCCGTTATTATCGAAGATCCTGTTGGTGGTAATGCCAACAGCGACCGGGCCGGCAAACCTTCTCGAAAGGGTTTCAGGGTGGTCGGTAAGCAGGCGGCCGGTATTTATGGCGGATGAGATTGAGTCAACAAAATCGGTATCTTTAGGAAAGATATACCCTAGTGAACGGCCTATTGCCGTGGTTCTGGAGACCTCGCACAACGCCTCTGCCTCTTGGTTGAAGCAGCGTATGTAGAGTCTGTTGTCTACCCCTATAATACCGTCGGGCAGGCTCTCTAAAACATCTTCGTTTGTGATCAAGTCCGTTCTCTCCGGTCTGGTCTATCCGCTACAATGCCTAAATAGTAGGCATTGTAGCAGGCCTGCAAGAAGAATGCAAATATAAGTGATCAAACCTGAAAGGCAATTATGCCACTCTTTTGTGCTTTTGTTCGTTTGATTCTCTTTTCGTCTTGACCGGAGAAGCCATTTTAATGATAATCTGGAGTATGGAGACTGAGCTTGTCGCAGGACTTATTATAAGGGGTAGCCGTCTGCTTCTGGTGCATAATGCAAAGTACGCTGCTCTTCGTATAGAACCGCCAGGGGGCAAGGTGGAGGTCGGCGAGAGCCGCGAGTCCGCACTCGTTCGCGAGGTTGCCGAGGAGACCGGCCTGAGGGTCGTTGAACAGCGTCTCTTCGGCTGTTTTAAAACAGATACTCCCGAGGGTTTATTCCCGGTCTACACATATATTTGTCAGGTAGCCGATGGAGAGCCGCAGGTGAGAGAGCCTGAAAAGACACCGGGTTTTGGCTGGTATTCGATTGGGGAGCTTGAAGAGTTGAGGTCAAAAGGCGTGCTGGTACCGAATATGGTTGCGGCGTTCGACGAGCTGAGAGAACTGTTACGCTACTTGTAGCGCAGCTCTTCTTTTATCTCATAAGTATACGGAAGGTTGTTGACCTTCCAGCCGTCTACTGTCCTGTGCCCTTTTTCGTCTGCCCTGCCTTCGAAGCTGTCGGTCATGTAGAAGACTCGCTTG
The DNA here is from genome assembly GCA_029262515.1 of Deltaproteobacteria bacterium. Taxonomy (GTDB): domain Bacteria; phylum Desulfobacterota; class GWC2-55-46; order GWC2-55-46; family JADFVP01; genus JADFVP01. The sequence continues at coordinate 31,835 of JAJCZH010000001.1, forward strand.
AAACCGGCTTTTATCAGGATCTCTGCCGCTATTTCGGCCCTGCCGCCGCTTCTGCAGATCATGATCAACCTATTGTTCTTTTTGTACCGCTCAGCTACTTTCAGAGCGAAGTCGCTGTTCGGCTCCCACGACGGGAAGAATTTCAAAGGAATATTCGGCACGCCGCTTGGCAGGTCGGGATGGCCTACGAAGGTGTACTCCGCAACTGTGCGAACGTCTACTATAAAGGTATCCGACGGACTCGTCATTACCATGGAGTAAGCTTCTTTAGAGTCTATTCCTGTTGGCAGCATGGCATTCGCGGTTGTTGCGGTAGTTAACGAGAAGACCGTCACCAGAAAGGCGAGTGCGACTCCACCGAACTCAATCATCATTATAATAACTCCGTACTGTTTGACCTACTTGGAGAAGAGCTTCTTTATGCCTGCCCTGTACGGGCGCGTTACTACGCCCTTCTCGGTTATTATTCCGGATACGTATCTGTTCGGGGTAACGTCGAAGGCCGGGTTGAGTACGTTTATGCCGGTCGGTGCGACCCTCTTGCCGCCGAAGTGCGTAACCTCTTTTATGTCGCGCTCTTCTATGGGAATCTCGGTTCCGTCTTTTATATTCATGTCGATAGTCGAGAGCGGGGCTGCTACATAGAAGGGTATCTTGTGCTCTTTGGCGAGTACCGCCACCATGTAGGTCCCTATCTTGTTGGCAATATCGCCATTTGAGGCTATGCGGTCACTTCCTACCACAACGGCGTCTATAAGACCTTTGCTCATCATGTGGCCCGCCATGTTGTCGGTAATGAGCGTTACGTCTATCTTATCTTTTTTAAGCTCCCACGCTGTCAGACGTGTACCCTGCATAAAAGGGCGCGTCTCGTCGGCAAAGACACTCACGTTCTTTCCGGCCTCGTTCGCCCCGCGTATAACGCCTAGCGCAGTACCGTAACCGGCCGTTGCAAGGGCGCCTGCGTTGCAGTGCGTAAGCACGGTCCAGTTTTTCTTTAAGAGCTTACCGCCGTTTTTGCCTATCGAGCGGTTTATCTCTATATCCTCTTTATGGATCGTTTTCGCCTCCTGAACGAGCCGTTCTTTAAGGGCATCCACAGAGAGATCGGCATTCGCCTCGACAACTCCGTTCATCCGCTCAAGAGCCCAGAAGAGGTTTACAGCAGTCGGGCGCGTGGCGCCTAAGACCTTCGAGACCTTCTTCAGTTCACGAAGAAAGGCCTTCTTATCTTTCTGCTTGGCCTTAAGCGCTCCGAGCGCAAAACCCATTGCCGCCGAGACGCCTATGGCTGGCGCACCGCGTACGACCATATCCTTTATCGCTTTAGCTACGGCGTTGTAATCTTTTAGTACCAGGTAGACCTCTTTGGCCGGCAGTATCCTCTGGTCTATCATCACTACCGTATTATTCTTCCACTCGACAATCTCGAACATATTTTTTTCCTCTTTATTTATTGCTGTAATAATGGAGTTATTAAAATCCGGTTCGCTGATATTCGCCCCGCCGGACTCATCTGTTCTCGTTATCTCTTACCGTGATCGAACCTGCTTATTCATCCGTTCGCGCTGTTGACGGGTAGTCGGTTGTGGTTGACATAAAGACCGAAGAGTCGAACGGCTGGACATGTACCGTTTCATCCGCACCGAAACCGGAAGAGTCGGGCGGGGCGATGATGTATGCGTTGGCGTTTACCATCGTCGTAATAGCGCCCGAGCTCTGTCCCTTGAGCGGAGTCACGCTGTACTCTTCGCCTTCGGTCTTCAAGACTGCGCGCAGAAAGTTCATCCTTCCGGGCCGGATGGCGACTCCTTCGGTTATGCGGGCCTTTAGCGTAGTGGAGAAGATAGCCTTTCTGCCGGCCATCTTAAGGAGTGCGGGGCGCACGAACTGCTCGAATGCTACCATAGACGAGACCGGGTTGCCGGGAAGCCCGAAGGCCGGACGGCCTGAGATTACGCCGTAGGCGAGCGGTTTGCCAGGCTTTAGCGCTACCTTCCAGAAACGCATTGTCGAGCCGAGTTCCGAGAGAACGTCCTTTACGAGGTCGTAGTCCCCGACAGAGACCCCGCCGGAGGTTATGATGGCGTCCGCCTCCACAGCTTCGGTAAGTTTGTCGGTCAGGCTCTCTCTCGTGTCGCGCGCAATACCTAAAAAGCGCACTTCGCATCCGGCGCTCTCGGCGAGCGCGGCAAGAGCGTAACCGTTGCTGTTGGTTATCTGTCCCTTGTCGGGGCGGGTCTCTATGTCGACCAGCTCGTCGCCGGTTGAGAGTACCGCCACAACCGGTCTTTTGTAGACGGTTACCTCGGGCTGTCCGACGGATGCGAGCATTAAGATCTCTGCCGGGCGGATAAGCGTTCCTGCGGATATAACCCTCTGCCCTATCTTGAAGTCCTCTCCGTTGAAGCGGATATTGGTGCCGGTATCCGGAGCCGCCTTTATGAGCACTTCACCGGAACATTCTGCTGTCGAGGCCTCAACCTTCTCGGTCCGCTCTACCATGACGACCGCGTCCGCGCCGTCTGGAACAGGCGCGCCGGTCATAATGCGCACGGCCTCGCCTTCATTGACTGCGGCGTGCGGGAAGGTGCCTGCAGGAAGGTCGTAGATGACCTTTAGCTTTACCGGGTTTTCGGGACTTGCCGCCACGACGTCGGCGGCCCTTAGAGCGTAGCCGTCCATTGCGGAGTTGTCCCAGGGCGGGTTCGAGCGCCGGGCCTGTATGTCTTCGGCCAAAACCCTTCCAACAGAATCGAGGCATTCGACTCGCTCTGTACCGAGCGGCTTGACTTCATTAAGTATTATCTCTATAGCCTCTTCTACCGGTAGCATGGCTCTGTCCTTTTTATAGTTGGAGCGCTCTAAAGTAAGAGCGGTTCTTTTTTATGCCAATTGTTTAGACTATTTAGGCTACCAGATAAGCATGGGCTTGTAAACGGCATAACATCTTCGCTATCGGCAGATGTTATGCGGCCCGAAAGGTAGTGCGCTTTTACGATACTATTTATTACGCCGTTAAAATCTGGTACGAGAATGATGCGGATGTTGACTTCGCTGAAGGGGTCAGGTACGCCCCTTGCCCTTTTTGTTGATTGAACTCGACCTTACAGGCACCATTATAACGGTGCCGGCTCTTATACGGCGAGGGTTTTTTAGGTTGTTGAGCGACAGGATCGGCTTTACCGGTGTACCGTATCTGTGGGCGAGCGCCGAGACCGTCTCTCCGGGTTTGAGCCTGTGCTCCACGAAGCGAACCCTCTCTGACGGCGGTATGCGCGTAAAGTTTTCCCAGAAGCGTGAGGCCGTGCCATGCGGCAGTTTGATTTCGTACTCCGGGTAATTTGGCGGTGTGTACATGCGCAGCAGTTCGGGGTTCATTTTCTTGATTTTCCAGACGTCCACTCCGGTTGCGCGCGCTATCACCCTTAAGTCCGTCGGGGTTGAAATGCGGGCGGTATCGTACTCGACCTTACCCTTATAGTCGAGGTCGATGAAACCGTACTCTTCGGGAGCGTTTACAATGGCTACTGCCGCGAGGTACTTGGGAACGTAGTTTCTGGTTTCGCGCCTGAGCGCGCCGGAGTTTTTCGAGAGCGCCCAGTAGTCGGCGGTGCCGTACTTCTTGATTGCGCGCCTGATACGTCCTTCCCCGCCGTTGTACCCGGCCATAGCCATGTACCATGAGCCGTAACGGGTATAGAGTTTTTTGAAGAAGCGGGCCGCGGCGCGGGTGCTCTTTACCGGGTCTCTGCGCTCGTCGATCCACCAGTCAACTCTTAGGCCGTACCGCTTTGCCGTCGGCTTGATGAATTGCCACATACCGACAGCGTTGGCGTGCGAGCGTGTAGTCGGCGAGAGGCCGCTCTCTATGAGCGCGATGTAGAAGAGCTCATCCGGTACGCCCTCTTCGCGAAGTGTCTTCTTGATTCTGGCATCGTAACCGCCGGTTCGCTCCAGCCACTTCTTGAAGTACCACTTTGCATCGGACTGAAAGTAGCGGACAAAGCGCTCTACCTTTGCGTTTGTTGTTATAGGTACCTGCGGCAGCGAATCTATTTTTTTCGCATTCGTCACATCGTTGAAGTCTGGGGAGAAGCCTTGGGTTGAGCTTGCTGTTGAACCGGTATCTCTTTTTTGTCTGTCGGGATTGGCGTGATGGGTGTCGATGCAGCCGAAGAGACGGCTTTCGGGGTTAACCGGCCTTGTCGTAAAGGTTCCGCTGCCGGACTCGCCGAGACAGCTTGCCATGGCCGTACGGTACGAACTTTTCGAGTAGAGGGCATGCGGTTCGGTTGCGCTCGACTCCGCGCTTAAACTTAAAGAGAAGAGAAGCGCGCAGAGCGGCACAATGAGTCGATAGTGTGAGTTCGGCATAATTGCTAAGGTATCTTTGGCTGCTACTGCGTCTTCGGATGCGGGGTGGTTGGGGTGGAGAGCTTCAGTTCGCTGTACTTCTCCTTGATGTCTTCGGCGGTCTTTTTTGCCGCAAGCTCTATTGTCTTGCCTGCCGTGGTGATGGCATGCGTATATTCAAAGAAGTACTGGTTCTTCTTTATCCAGGTCTTTGCAACGCCGCGACCATACGCCTTGAGTCCGCAGTTGAAGAGGTCGAGACGCGCGGCCCTTTTGAGTATCTGCGGTATGGAGTAGAACTGCCTGGTGGCCTTGAAGGTCTCGTTCTGGAGTTCGTAGTAACTCATCAGTTTAGGCTCGAAGACCACGTGATGGGCGTCGTAGAGCGCCCAGTCCTTGGAGATGATCCTGCCCTCCTTTTCAAGGTCCTGAAATGTCCTTGTGCCTGGTAGCGGCGTAAGTATCAGGAACTGCACGCTATCAAGATCGTTCTTCTTTGCGAACTTGACGGTCTGGTGGATAGTATCGACGGTGTCGGTGTCCGAACCGAAGACGAACATGCCGTGAATCCTGACCTTGTGCTTGTGGAGGCGCGCTATGCAGTGCTCTATGTCGGCGACCGTCTGCTTCTTGTTGTATAGCTTGAGGGTAGCCGGGTTTACGGACTCGAGTCCGATGTAGACGGTGTGGCAGTTCGACCGCTCAAAGAGGTCTAGAAGCTCGTCGTCTTTTGCGACCTCAACGCGCACCTGTGCGGTCCAGTTAGGCGTGAGGTCGTTCTCTATCATCGCCTTTAGCAGCTCTTTTGTCCGCTCCCTGTTGGCAATGAAGTTGTCGTCGTAGAAGAAGACCCACTTTCCGCCGTTCTCTTTGTGTATCCTCAGTTCCTCTATAATCAGTTCGGTAGACCTGAAGCGGTACTTCTGGCCGAACATGGAGGTTACGGAGCAGAAAGAGCAGTCGTACGGACAGCCGCGCGAAGTCATGATCGGGGTGATGGTAAAGGCCTTGCCGCCTTCTTTCTCAAAACCCTTAATAAGCTTGAAGTCCGGTATCGGAAGGGTGTTTATGTCTTTGCACAGAGGAACCTTCTGGTTGTGAAAGATCTCTCCGTTCTTTTTTCTGTATGAAAGGCCCTGGATATCCTCAAAACCGGCGCCGGTTTCGAGCGCCTTTATAAAGTCTACTATATTGTCGTCGGCTTCGCCTCTCAGAACGTAGTCGCAGTGCTCCAGCGCTTCGTCGGGCACGTACGTAACATGCGGTCCGCCCATAAATACGGTGACTCCGTTTTCGCGAAGCACTTTAGCTATCTCGTAAGAGCGCTGTGAAGTTGATGTGATTGTCGAAATCCCGACGAGGTCGGCGCTGAGCGCGTCCGCAAGGTCGAGGTCCGAACACTGCTCCACATAGGTCATCACATCGTACCCCTCCTTTTTGAGCATTGTAGACAGGAGTACGGTTCCGAGCCTCGGCAGGCGCATTCTTGCGTAAACATGAAGGTCCGGCGGTTTCGGCTCTATGAATCTGATTTTGGTCAAGGTATATCTCAATATGAAGTATTTTATATGGGGGTAATCCCCGTCTATGTAATTATACTACGCCACGTTTATACTCTAACTTGGAGAGTATAAAAAACGGATGGCGGAACCGTTGGTAATTGTATGATCTTACCGTTAAGTAATACTACAGCTAAGATTGGTGTAAGTCAAGTCAATAAGCTGTTTTAAGTATCAAGAGGTTTAGAACGGTATTGTTAAGCAATGCTCTCTGTTTGCGGGATTAATCCGCGAAGATATTGTCCCGTTACGCTGCTCTCCGTCATGGCGATCTTTTCCGGCGGGCCTGTTGCGATTATCCGGCCGCCGCCTGCTCCTCCCCTGGGACCTATGTCTATTACCCAGTCTGCGGTTTTAATGCAGTCGAGGTTGTGCTCGATCATCACAACCGTATTGCCGGTATCGACGAGGCGACCGAGTACCGAGAGCAGGCGTTTGACGTCGTTCATATGGAGTCCCGTGGTCGGTTCGTCGAAGATGTAGAGCATATCCTGCGCCTTCTTCTCAATAAGCTCGCGGGCAATCTTTAACCTCTGGGCCTCGCCTCCCGAAAGCGTCGTTGCGCTCTGGCCGAGTTTGAGGTAACCGAGCCCGACCTCCTTTATAACGCTGAACCGTTTCTGGAGGCCGGGTTCGTTTCCAAAGAGCAGGCTCGCCTCATCGAAAGTCATGTTGAGGCAGTCAAAGATATTTCTGCCCCGGTACTTCGGCCTAAGAACCTTGGAGCGGTATCTCTTGCCGCCGCAGGTAGGGCACTTAATGTAGACGTCTGGCAGAAAGTACATCTCAAGCTTCTGTGCGCCTTCGCCTTTGCAGGCGTCACACCTTCCGCCGTTTACGTTGAAGGAGAAGTGTCCCGGTTTGAGCCCCGAAGAGCGGGAGAGCGGCAGGTGTGCAAAGATAGATCTTATCTCATCGAAGCCGCCAATATATGTTATCGGGTTCGACCTGGGGGTGCGCCCTATAGGGCTCTGGTCGATCAGCCGTATTCCCGAGAGTAAGCCCATGCCAACTATAGAGGAGTACGCAAGAGGCTTTTCGGCGCGGACGTCGAAGTTGGCAGCGAGTATATTGTAGAGCGTGTCTACGATAAGGCTCGATTTACCAGACCCTGATACTCCGCTTATTGCCGTCATTGTCTTGAGCGGTATCTCAATATCTATTGACTTCAGGTTGTTGCCGGACGCTCCGGTTACCTTTATCGCGCTTGTTTTACCTTTGCCCTTGCGCCGCCACCTGGGTATATGGATCTCTTTTCGTCCGGTGAGGTAGTCGGCGGTTATGGTTGAGGCCGAGGAGATGAATTCGTTTGATGGGCCGGACCATGCAAGCCTGCCTCCGCGTTCTCCGGCTCCGGGGCCGAGTTCGACTATGTGGTCCGATCTCTCAATAATCGTGGAGTCGTGCTCCACTACGACTATCGTATTGCCGCGGTCGCAGAGTCTTCTGAGCTGTCTGGCGAGTTTGTCAACGTCAACCGGGTGAAGCCCAATTGAGGGTTCGTCGAGTATGTAGAGTACGCCCGTGAGCGTGGCCGAGAGCTGTGTGGCGATAGAGACCCGCTGGGCCTCGCCCCCGGAGAGCGTTCTTGTAGGCCTGTTGATGGTCAGGTATCCGAGGCCCGTCTCTCTCAGAAAATCGAGTTTCTCTATAATGCTGGTTATAACCGTGGCCGAGAGTTTCTGCTCCATAGGGTTTAAGTCAAGTCCGTTTAAGAAGTCGTAGGCCGTATCTATATCCATGCTACTGACCTCGGAGATATCCAGTCCGCCTATCGTTACGGCGCGCGCCTCACTCTTTAAGCGCGTGCCGTTGCACTCGGTGCAGGTAAATTCGGATTTATACCTGGAGGTGAAGACCTTTATGTGAAGTTTGTACTTCTTGGTCTCGAGGCAGTCAAAGAACTCGCTAACGCCTTCGAAGTCGTCCGTGCCTTCGAATACAAGCCTCTGCGCCTCGGGTGAAAGCTCTGCAAAGGGGGTGTCGAGCGGTATGGAGTAAAATTGCGCCTCTTCGGCAAGTCTGTCGTAGCAATACCGGTAGGACGGTTTGGTCCACGGCTCTATGGCTCCCTCTTCGAGGCTCAGTTCCATATTGGGTACTATCTTCTCCCTGTCGTACGTCTGCACGTTGCCGAAACCCTTGCAGCCCGGGCATGCGCCGACCGGGTGGTTGAATGAGAGAGAGATTGCAGAAGGGCGCGTTACCGTTACCTCGCATTCGCGGCACTCTGGCTGCTCGGAGAACTTGAGGTTCGGCCCGTCTGCAACATCGACCCAGGCCTCGCGATTACCTTCACGGTAGCTTGTCTCCAGCGCCTCTGCCAGGCGGGAGAGTTCATCTCTTTTTATTGTCAGACGGTCGGTTACGACCTCGATTCTGTCTCTTTGACCTGTCGCCTCCAACCCCTCCGACAGCTTTACGATGCGGCCTTCAATTCGTAGGCGCACATAACCTTTTCTCTGCAACTCTTCTGCGACGGAGCTGAAGGGGGCGGAGCCTATGTTGAGGGTAAAGCCGATTACCGCCCTTGAGCCTGTCAGGGTCTGCAATAGCTCTTCTGCGGCCTCGCCCGGGCTGTAGATTTTTATAGGCCGGCCGCACTCGGGGCAATGTATGCGCCCTATGCGCGAAAAGAGCAGGCGCAGCACGTCGTTCAGCTCGGTCATGGTGCCGAGAGTCGAGCGCGATGTGCGCACCGGGTTGCGCTGCTCTACTGCGATTGCCGGGCGGATGTTCTGAATCGAGTCGAGGTCCGGGCGGTCCATGCGGTCTAAGAAGAGGCGCGTGTAGGTGGAGAGAGATTCCATGAAACGCCACCGTCCCTCGGCAAAGAGGGTGTCGAAAGCGAGCGAGGACTTGCCAGATCCGCTTGGGCCGACCACTGCCGTGATCCTGTCGTGCGGGATCTTGAGGCTGAGGTTCTTGAGATTATTCTGGCGCAGCCCTTCGATTACCAGGTGATCGGTATCGGCAGGAACGGTTGAGGCGAAGTACTCGCGCTTTTTCCGAATATCGGGTCTCTGCTTAAACGCCATTTTCTTTTAAACCGGCTCCCTGACTCCATTAAGATAGATAAAAAATAAGATAGATAAAAACCACAGCAACGTTCTATCTCTAAAACGCGGCGTATGGGTCCAACTTTTAATTATAAACGATCTATGCAGATTTTTCCAGCAGAGAGTTTTTTATTTGTGGAGTTTTGGTTGAGGTTGCGGGGTGTTGCGATGCAGTTGCTGGTTGGGTAGAGGGATGAAGAGTTGAGTTGGGTAATGCTGGTTTCGGGTTTCAAGGTACACCTACTACTATGACTATTGAGAGAGAGGCCCGTGACTGTCTGCTCCCGGTAAGAAACAGCAGTCCTCAATGTTATATTTTTACGTCTAATTGTACCAATAATTGTGTCTACAAAAGCGAGGTAAGTCCAAAATCTTCCACGGCAAACTGAGAGATGAACTATTTAACCAACAGATACTGTAAACACATCTTTAAGCAAGAGTATTGACGGAACGCTGTAGGCTGGAGTACTATCAGGCCAGACATTACAGCTCTTTGAGGTATAAAGACCACCGGCCCCCGTAGGCTACTGTGCCTCTACAGGTTGCGGGATGAAGAGATTCACTTCAGAGGGAGTATCAGGTGGGATACAGGCGCAAAAAACGAGATTGGTCTTGGTATCTTGGTATTGTCTTTGCAGTATTCTTTTTTCTACTCTTCTTTCAGCTTATTGACGATAATTTCTCTTACTTAAAGGGGGGGGACAACGCGAGTTATATCCTCTTGGGCAAGGCCCTGGCTTCAGGTTTTGGTTTTAGCGATATAAATCTACCCGGCAATCCTCCGCATACGCAGTACCCGCCGTTATTCTCATTAATACTTAGCCCTGTTATCTATCTGTTCGGTTATAACTTTATGTGGATGAGGCTTCTGGTTATAGGCTCCGCTCTCGCCGCTCTCTATTTTACATACCGTTATTTTTCTCTGCGACTTTCAAAGGTCATGGCTTTTGTGCTGGTCTTTCTTACAGGTACGAGCTATTTCGTGCTCACTCTTAGCACAGAGATACTGCCTGAGCTTCCATATATCTTCTTCACCATGCTTGCGCTTTACCTCTATGATAAGTATATGGACAGGGCAATTCAGGGGCGTTGCACCAGGTATCTACCATTGCTCGCCCCTCTGATCTATTTTACAAAGTTCATAGGCATTACCTTCTGCTTTGCCGTTATATGCGTTCTCTTTTTAAGGATAAAAAGCGAGGCCGAAGAACGCGCCGTATATGTTAAGAAGCTCGCCGGTTTTCTGGGTTTAGGGGTGCTGCCTTTTGTCGTATGGTTCGCAAGAAATAGCCTTTACTCTAAAGGGGTCTCAACCTACCAGTCGATAATGTTTCAGGCTGATTACTACGACACCTCCATGGGAAGCGCGGGCCTTGGAGTGATATTTGAGAGGGCAGTCGATAATATCACAATGTACTTTACCGTACTTCCTAATGTATTTGTTCCCTATCTAAAGCTCAAAAAGTTTATTCCCGCACATGCCTTCAAGGCGCTGCTTGCGGTTATACTCACCCTCTTTCTAATAGGGCTCATCCGCGACCTGCTCAAAAAGAGGGAAATAAAGGACTTTTATACAGTCTCATTCCTTTCTATACTTATGATCTGGCCTACATATAGTCCGGGAGACGCTTTCAGGTATCTTACTCCTCTTGTGCCGCTGCTCTATTACTATTTTTTCAGGGGTTTTGAGCTTATTATCTCGCCTCGGAGATTCATTAACAGAGGTGAGGCCGGTGGTGTCTCCGAGTCCTCTGCGAAGCAGGGAGGGCGTGCCGGTCTTCTGCTGATATTTCCGGTAGCTCTATTTATTATCCTCAATTTTGCCCAGATCAGTGACAGGGTCTTTAGTCCCAAAGCCTTAAAAATGATAGCTAGGAGTTCATCACTGTTATCTGAAAATTTATTCAGAAGAATCGATACAATAGAGTTGGATATTGCAACAAATGAAGTATTTATTCAGTATATGCCGCATTATCATAATTATCTGGCTGGTGCAAAGCTCCTTCAATCCGCCACGAAGCCCGATGATATAGTTATGACCCGAAAGCCGGAGGTGGTCTTTTTATTAAGCGGGCGCCGCACCGTGAGGTTTCCATTTACGTCAAATGAGCGAGCCCTGTTTGCATTTATGGAGAAAAGCGGCGTAACTCATATCCTTACAGAGGATTGCTACAACGAGACAAAGAGGTATGTGATTCCAGTGACTGAAAAGTATAAAGAGAAATTTGATGTTTGGATAACGGCTGAAGGAAGCCATTCGGGAATTCTGAAGCTCAAAGAATAGCTTATTGGCGGGCCGGATAATTTATTGGTATACGAATAGCGAGCTTCAAAGCCCACTGGTCTTAATGACTGTTGGGCTTTTTGTTTATTTCCGGAAGAACTGTTTCATGTGGAGGTAAGGCTCCAAAGTGCGTAATACAGGAAGTGCTCTTGATCTGCATCGTTTAGGAGAGCTGAAGCTGAGCAGAAGTTGAGTCACTTTTGAGGGTTGTTAAATTAGACAAGGTACGACCTACTTTATATCCGACCTGATCGGTTGTCCGGCCCGTACTTTTCTCTTGAGCCCCTTCGGGTCTTTTGTTATCTGTCCGTTCACTATTACGTACTCTATACCTGTAGAGTAACGGTTCGGTTTTTCTACGGTCGCCCGGTCTATTATCGTCTCCGGGTTAAAGAGCACTATATCGGCGTCTCTTCCGACCTGGAGCCGCCCCTTCTGCGCCAGGGCCGGAGAACGGGCCTCTAGCCTCTTAACCGGCATAATCGTCATCTTTTTTAGAGCGTCTATCAGGCTGATCGTACCCTTCTCTCTTGCATATAGTCCTAACGTGCGCGAGTAGGCCCCTGCGGCGCGGGGGTGGTGGTTGAGGCTGCTCGACAGCATCCCGTCGCTACCTAGCATAACGAGCGGCGAGGAGAGCGCAGTGGCGACTTCGTTTTCAGGGATGGCATAGGCGACAGCCAGCTTGCCTAGCTGCTGGTACTTCTTGAAAGAGTCCGGCGTGAGCATCTCTTTAGTTCCGCCGAGCTGTAAATCCGCATACGTTATGCGGAACCTGCTCTGCCATCCTTTAGAGAAACGCGCGCTGTTCAAGTACGTGGCCCAGAACGGGTACGGGTAGGTGCAGGCCGTTATATCGAGCCCGGCCTCTTTTGCCGTCTCTATAATCGCGAGCGAGTCGTCTATGGAGAACGTGCCGCCGGTTGAGTTGAGGTGGTCTATGTGTATAGCCGCTCCGGTGTCGAGTCCCATACTAATAACCTCGACCAGCGCGTCGATATTGGTGCCCGGCACCTCCATGTCCGAGTGGCGAAGGTGAAAGAAGACCGGTACCCCGGCCTCTGCCGCCACGCGCCCCATCGCATGGATCTCTTCGTAACTCATGGCAGGCGCGTACTCTATGCTTATGCCGATTGCGAGCGCACCGGATGCGAGCCCGGCTTTTGCCTTCTTTATGAGTTTTGTTATCTGTTCGGGTGTCGCTTTATTGTACGGGCCTATGCCGAGAGAGAGGCGCGCCGAGTTATAGAAGTAACCCGCGCCGAAGTTGACGGGCGGGCGGTTCTCTTTACGGCTATAACGGGAGTACCACGATTTAGGGTAGAGGGCGCCGCCGTGCATTGCGAGGTTGGTTGTTACTCCGTCGGCTATTTTGTACCACGAGCCGTACGAGTTGGGGTTGTAAGAGAGGATGTCTACAAAACCGGGAGAGGCCACTAGCCCGGTGGCGTCTATAGTTATTGGCGCCGAGATGGCATCAAAGGTGATGCTGCTTATCTTGGAGCCGGTCAAACCGATATTAGCGCCCGTAAAGTCGAAACCCGACTCCGGGTCGATAATCCGGGCGCCTGTTATTACGATGTCGAAGTTGCTCTGTGCGGTTGCTCTTCCGGGTGGCTCTGCTGCCTCGATTGAAAGAGGAGCGCTTATGCCGGTCAGCCCGGTCAGAACCAGCAAAAGCAGACCGAGGCAAACAGGAAGTGCTCTTTTTTTTCTATCTTTATTGTTATTGCGGGCCATGCTCTCTTCTTATGTGCTTATAAGCGGTTAAACGTCTGCGGATATGCGGGGTTTAATGCACAGTAGTGCTTTACGGCAGAAAGTTCAAGGGATAAAAGGGCAGGCAGTGCCGGAACCGGTAGTTAGACTTTGAGTTTTACTACGCAGGTGGTAATTATTCGTGTCGGTTCTTTTGAAACGAGTCGGTCTGAAGTCTCTTTTATCTACTATCAAACAGATTACTGGAGTAGTTTGAACTCAAACTCTTGCGGTTCTATTCCCTGAGAGCGCAGAAGAGAAGCCGTGCGCGCGCTCTTGGTTACGAGCCACTGTTCGTAGAGGTGGAGCAGGTCTTTCGACGAAGTGAGCCTGCACCTTTCGCTCACCTCTGTCAGCACGTTGACGTAGAGTTTGAAACGGGCCGAAAGTTCGTTGAAGAGGCTGCCGAGAGAGTCTTCCGTCTCTGTGTTGCCGGTACCGGAGTGAATAGTCGCAAGGTGGTTGTACGATCTTTCGCCCATTGCTATGTAGTAATCTATATCGATAATCTTGCCACGGAGGCTCTCCGAGAAGAAGCCTGAGGTGAAGAGGGAGATGTCGCCGAGTTCCTTGAAGAGCCGACTGCTGAGCTCTCTTTCAGACTCCATTGCCTTTAGATACGTAATTGCAAGAGGCTCGTCCGTCAGTTTCTTGGGGTCGATAAACTCTGTGAGCAGGCTTGAGAGGTAGAACTGCGTCAGTTCGTCGGTCTCGACTCTCTGGTTCTGAACTACTTCGGTTACGAGGCTTTTGAAGTGTTCTATTGGGCTTATCTCCATCAGCATTGTGCCAACCTCCGGATCTTTTAGTTATTTTGAACGCCACTTTCAACCGTAACGGCTAAAAAAACCGGGTAAAAGAGGATTCTGTTGTGAATTTACGGCCCCAATCACCTTAAACTCATTGATTTTACTGGGATTAGCACTCTTTTGGCCTGAGTGCTAAAAAAATCTTGACAATGGAGCGACCGGGCCATATATTTACTGAATTCAAGAGCAAAATTGTTGTTGCTCTCTACCAGTCTATTTCGGAAAATATGGAATATACTTTAAAAAAGGAGGTAGTAAAAGATGAAGATTACGCCGCTTCATGACAGGATTCTCGTCAAGAGGCTTGAGGAGGAGAGCACGACAGCCGGAGGAATAATAATACCAGACAGCGCAAAAGAGACCCCGGCAGAGGGTAAGGTGGTAGCAGCAGGTCCGGGTAGAGTAGACGACTCAGGCAATACCGTTCCTATGGGCGTTAAGGCCGGAGACCGCGTTATATTCAGCAAGTATGCCGGTTCCGAGGTGAAGATCGAGGGCATAGAGCATCTTATAATGAAAGAGGACGACGTTCTCGGTGTCGTAGAGGGCTAAGTCGGACTTTTATTGAATAGAGATTGGGCCCGGTTTACTGACAGGCCCGAATAGATTTAATACTTTAGACTTTCTTACGAAGGAGACCCAAGATGGGAGCAAAAGATCTGTTATTCAGTCAGAACGCGAGAAACGCCATACTAAGCGGCGTGAACGTGCTTGCCGACGCAGTTAAGATTACGCTTGGCCCCAAGGGGCGTAACGTGGTCATCGACAGAAGTTACGGCGCACCGATAATCACCAAGGACGGCGTTACCGTAGCCAAAGAGATAGAACTCGACAACAACTTCGAGAACATGGGCGCGCAGATGGTAAAGGAGGTCGCTTCCAAGACCTCAGACGTTGCCGGAGACGGTACGACTACCGCAACAGTACTCGCACAGGCAGTTTTCAGAGAGGGTTGTAAGCTTGTGGCTGCAGGCCATAACCCTATGGAATTGAAGCGCGGAATCGACCAGGCCGTAACGGTCGCTACTGCCGAGCTCGAAAAGCTCTCCAAACCAGTTAATGGTAAGACCGATATCGCACAGGTCGGTACCATCTCGGCCAACGGAGACTCCACCATAGGCGATATCATCGCCGATGCCATGGAGAAGGTCGGAAAAGAGGGCGTCATCACGGTTGAAGAGGCCAAGGGCATGGAGACCCAGCTCGATGTTGTCGAGGGCATGCAGTTCGACCGCGGTTATCTCTCCCCGTATTTCGTAACCGATGCCGAGAGGATGGAAGTCGTTTTAGACGACCCTTACATACTTATCCATGAGAAGAAGATCTCGAACATGAGGGACCTTCTTCCTCTTTTAGAGAAGATCGCCAAGATGGGCAGGCCGCTTGTAATCATCGCCGAGGATGTTGACGGCGAGGCGCTCGCTACTCTCGTGGTCAACAAGCTTCGCGGTACGCTCAACGCCTGCGCGGTAAAGGCGCCGGGTTTCGGCGACAGGCGCAAAGCGATGCTCGACGATATAGCTACTTTGACAGGCGGAACTCTTCTGGCTGAAGAGCTCGGACTCAAACTCGAAGAGGTTGAGCTTGAGAACCTCGGCAGCGCAAAGAGGGTTGTCGTGGACAAGGAGAACAGTACCATCATCGATGGAGCCGGAACAAAGGAGGCTATCGAGGGCAGGATTAACCAAATAAGGGCACAGATCGGCGAGACCACCTCGGATTACGATAAAGAGAAGCTTCAGGAGAGGCTTGCAAAGCTCGCCGGTGGAGTTGCCGTAATCAACGTAGGCGCCGCAACCGAGATAGAGATGAAGGAGAAGAAGGCCCGCGTAGAGGATGCTCTTCACGCAACCCGCGCCGCAGTTGATGAGGGCGTGGTACCCGGAGGCGGAGTTGCCTATATAAGGGCTTCTACCGCAGTGGCGGCTATTGAACTCGAAGGCGATCAGCAGTTCGGCGTCAAGCTGGTACTGAGGGCCCTTGAGGAGCCGCTTCGCCAGATATCGGCCAACGCCGGGCTCGAAGGCTCTATCGTTGTCGACAGGGTAAAGAACTCCAAGGGCGCAAACGGTTTCAACGCCGCGAGCGAAGAGTACGAAGATCTTCTGAAGGCCGGCGTCATCGACCCGACCAAGGTTTCGAGGATCGCGCTTCAGAACGCTAGTTCCATCGCTTCTTTGATGCTTACTACAGAGGCTATGATCTCTGACAAGCCTAAGAGCGACTCCGATGCGCCTGCAATGCCTGATATGGGCGGCATGGGCGGCATGGGTGGAATGGGCGGCATGGGTGGAATGGGCATGATGTAAGACCGGCAACCCCGGTGTTATTTCGCTCTCTGAGTGCCTGAATAAAGTAAAGTAAAGTTAAACGGGCGGCCCTCTGTCTTTATTCAGGGGGCCGTTCTTTTATATAAGCTCTCGAAGATTTGGTAAACTTCTTTGATGGTAAGAGCATGAAGGCCGGAGTATGAAGATAGGTGAAATAGACGGTGCGGTAAAGATTTTGCGGCAAGCGTACAAGACCTTTCCCGTGCCGTACGTAACCGAGGTCGCGGCAGAGGAGCAACGTTCTCCGTTCAAAGTGCTTGTTTCGTGTATACTGAGCCTGAGGACAAAGGACTCGACGACGAGAGAGGCTTCCGAAAGGCTCTTCAAGATCGCCTCTACACCTGAGGCGCTCTCGGAACTCGAACCCGGTGAAATCGAAAAGGCTATCTATCCTGCAGGTTTTTACCGCGTAAAGGCCGGCACGCTTAAAGAGATCGGGCGCGTGCTCGTGAGCGAGCACGGCTCGAAAGTGCCTGATACGATCGAGGGGCTGCTTGAGCTAAAAGGCGTCGGGCGCAAGACAGCAAACCTCGTAGTTACTATGGGTTATAATAAACCCGGTATCTGCGTTGACGTTCATGTCCACAGGATCACGAATCGGTGGGGTTATGTGAGCACCAAGAGCCCGGACGCGACCGAGATGGCGCTCAGGCGTAAGCTGCCGACAAAATACTGGGCCGAAATAAACGACCTGCTGGTAGCCTACGGGCAGAACCTCTGCTCTCCCGTCTCTCCTCACTGTTCAAAGTGCAGGCTCTACGCCATGTGCGGCAGGGTCGGAGTGAAAAAGAGAAGATAATCATTGAGTTTGGGACGGCACGGATGTATGATTTAAACTTGCCGTACTCAGCAGACAGGTCTGTTATGGTGTATAATACGTATACATCAACAGGTTGGTCGGTTTTTTTTCAGCTTCAGGGCCCGGGCAGCAGGGTTCGGACTCTATGTCTGAATCCGCCTATTTTTTTCTAACCGGTAACGGAGGTCGATATGGCGGACAAGGTCTTTATTTACGGAAAGGATACCTGACCGTACACTACGGCGGCCCGTGAGGATTACGTCAAAAAGGGTTTCGATGTCGAGTATGTGGACGTCAAGGCGTCGGGCGAGGCTATGGCCCGTATGCTTGAGGTCAGCAGCGGCAAGAGAGATGTTCCGGTAATCGAGTTTGCCGGTAAGGTCACTATCGGTTTCGGAGGCACGTGAGGGGTTTAACGGATCGGCAGGTTGCCGGTCGTACTGTTTTTTATATTGATATTGCATAATAACTACGGAGGAGTTTTTTTAAAGATGGAAAGAACATTTTCGATTGTAAAGCCGGACGGAGTAAAGAAGAATGTTATTGGTAAGGTTGTGGAAAGGTACGAGAGCGCAGGGTTCAGGGTGGCGGGAATAAAGATGGCGCACCTTACCCGCAGTCAGGCAGAGGGTTTTTATGCGGTTCATGCCGAGCGCCCGTTTTTTGGTGAATTGATCGAGTTTATGATCTCCGGCCCGCTTGTTTTGCTGCTTATAGAAGGAGACAACGCGATAAAGAGGGTAAGGGAGCTTATGGGCGCAACCAACCCAAAAGAGGCGGAACCCGGAACCATACGCGCGGACTTTGCGGAATCGATAGATGCGAACATAGTACACGGCTCCGATGCTCCGGAGACGGCGGCCTTTGAAATAAGCTACTTCTTCAACGCGCTCGAGCAGTTCTGATTAGTCCTGCTCTTTTGAAGTGACCGGTTGTAGCGGTTAGCCTGTTTCTTTTTAGCTCTTACCTTAAAAAGGACAAGTTCTTTATATGGATTCTTTTGAAAAGATAAAGTCGCACTACGGTTTCACAAATGGAGACATCAGGAATCTGGAGCAGTTACGCCCGGTAATGGAGAGGCATGTTCAGGATTTCGTTGTTGAGTTTTACCAGTTCGCCAAGAACTTGAGCGAAGCGGACAAGTATCTCAAGAACGAGGCTATTATCCGCCGCCACCAGGACGCTCTCAAGGTATGGTTCATGCGCCTCTTCAAGGGCGAGTACAACAGGCGGTACTTCGATGAGCTCGAGCGGGTCGGTATGGCCCATGTCAAGATCAACCTGCCTGCCCATTACGTCAACGCAGGCATGCACTTCGTCAAGAGTTATGTCCATAAGACTATTTTTGAAGAGTTTAAGGACATCGAGGAGTGCGTCTATCTCGAACGTTCAGTTGATAAGATTCTGGACATCAACCTCGATATTCTGACGAGTTCGTATATAGAGGAAGAGAAGAAGTTCTTTCTTTCGCAGAGGCTCGAGTCGTACCTTATCCAGTTCGCAAACCGTTTTACATACGGCTTGAACCTGCTCCTTGTCGGCGGCCTTGTTATGATGGGCCTCGGTGTAATGTGGCTCTTTACGGTCGACCTTACGCACCTGCTCGATGGTGATATTGAGAAGGGGCTGCTGCATACGCTCGGTTCTCTGCTTATGCTCTGGGTCGTTATAGAGCTGATGGAGACGGAGGTAAAGCACCTAAAAGGCGCCAAGTTCAAGATCAAGGTCTTTATTTCCGTCGCTCTTGTTGCGGTTATCAGGAAGATTTTGGTTACAAGCCTCAAGACCGATGCCGTTGAGGCGCAACTCTCGTTAGTGGCGGCAGTCGCCGTGCTCGGTGTGGTCTACTGGCTCATCGCCAAGGTCGAAGGTTAGCCCGTCCGGGCGCCTACGTGCGCGTTTTTCTCTCTCATTTTGATTTTTTTTCACCTGCCCCGCTTTTACAGCGGGGCAGGTGCTTATTTTATTTGGCGGTAGCGGCAGATGAAGAACTTAAGAGACTTTACATACGAAGAGCTCAAGGCCGAGGTAGGTGGGCTTGGCGAAAAGCCGTACAGGGCCATGCAGATATACAAATGGGTCTTTGGCAGAGGCGTAACCTCTATCGATTCCATGACCGATATCTCGAAGGCCTTTAGAAAGCGGTTAAAGTCTCTTTATGTTATCGAGGTGCCGAATGTAGTCGATGTGGCCTGTTCAGTCGACGGGACCCGCAAATTCCTGACAGAGTTATTTGACGGCGTCAGGATCGAGACGGTAATAATACCGGGAAAGAAGAGAACCACGCTCTGTGTCTCTACTCAGGCCGGTTGCGCGCTCGGGTGCCGGTTCTGCATGACCGGTAAAGGCGGGTTCGTGCGCAACCTCTCGCTAGCGGAACTGACGGGCCAGCTCTTGAGCGCTCTCTCTATTATAGAGAAGGCGAGAGCCGCAGAGGATGGAGCTGAGGCGGGCCGTAGCAATGACCCCGGCAATGTCCCCGGTAATAGTGAGAGCGAGTGGGAGGTGATCGGCGGGGATGGAGAGTTCTGGTACGAGGCAGATGAAAAACCGTCTACCGAGCGCCGCCCTCTTACCAATATCGTGCTCATGGGCATGGGTGAGCCGCTCTTGAATTACGATAATGTTGTGCGCTTTCTCGGGGTTTTAACCGACGGTAACGGTTTTGGCATGTCGCACAACAAAGTAACGCTCTCCACCGCCGGGGTGGTGCCTGCCCTCAAAAGGTTAGGTACAGAAAGTGATGTCAACATTGCAGTATCGCTCAATGCGACCACCGACGCCGTTCGCGACGATATCATGCCGATCAACAGAAAGTATCCGCTCGAAGAACTCCTCGGTACGCTTGCAGCCTACCCCCTGATAGGCAAGAAGCATGTAACTTTTGAGTACGTACTTCTCGGCGGCGTAAACGATACGGACGAAGATGCTCTCAGGTTGGTAGGGCTTCTAAGACGAATAAAGTCGAAGATCAACCTGATACCCTTCAACCCTTACCCGGGTTCGCGTTTTACGGCCCCTGAAAAAGAGAGGTTAAGCTCTTTCTACAAGATACTACAGAACGCCGAGTGTAATGTAGTCATACGGGCCTCTATGGGAGATGATATATCCGCGGCCTGCGGGCAGTTGAGCGGCGCTTACCAGTGCGGTGCTGATGGTGATACTAATGGCGCTGAGGCTCTTGGCGGCACGGAGCCTTAAGGGGAGAAAAGAGTTGATTGTTGAAGGCCTTAGTGTTAAGAATTATCGATTGAGGCCGGTTTTCTCTGGTTTTCTCTAAAGAGGCACTGGGTTTTTATTAAACAGGTCAATGTATTCAATTTACTTATATATTTTTTTTAATAAATGAAAAGCGGGGTAGGTTGCGAGGTGAGCGATAAGGTTGTAGGAGTAATAGGCGGCAGCGGCCTATACGAGATTGAAGGCATGACGGATGTAAGCAGCGTTTGTATCGAGACGCCTTTTGGTGAGCCGTCTGATGAGTATATAACCGGTACGCTGGACGGCGTGAAGATGGTTTTCTTGCCGCGTCACGGCCGCGGGCATAAGCTCTTGCCGTCCGAGATAAATTACCGGGCGAACATCTACGGCATGAAGAAGCTCGGTGTTGACTCTATTATCTCCGTCTCTGCCGTAGGCAGTATGAAGAAAGAGATAGAGCCCGGCCATATTGTAATAGTAGACCAGTTCTTCGACCGTACCAAGTCGCGTATTTCCACCTTCTTCGGAGACGGCATTGTCGGCCATGTCGAGTTCGCTGATCCGGTCTGCCCAAACCTCTCGGACGTTATGTATGGCGCCGCGAAGAAGGCCGGGGCAACGGTGCACAAGGGCGGGACGTATGTCTGCATAGAGGGGCCTCAGTTCTCCACGCGCGCAGAGAGCAATATCTACAGGACGTGGGGAGTTGACGTTATAGGCATGACCAACATACCCGAGGCGAAACTTGCGCGCGAGGCTGAAATCTGTTATTCGACCGTAGCGCTCAGCACCGATTACGACTGCTGGCACACTGAAGAGGAAGATGTAACCATAGAGATGATCCTGGAGACTCTGCGCTCCAATGTTGAGATGGCCAAAGAGATTATAAGAAATGCCGCTCCGGCGATTGCTGCCGAGAGAACGTGTAAGTGTCCGGGGGCCATGCAGTACTCAACCCTTACGGACTCCGCGTCTATTCCGGAGAGCGCGCGTGAAAACCTGTCGATTATAATAGGCAAGTACCTTTAAGAGATTATAGGAGTGATATAGATGAGTATTCTGGTTGTAGGTTCGGTGGCTTTCGATTCGGTCAAGACCCCGTTTGGCGAGGCGGATGAGGTGCTCGGCGGGTCGGGTACTTATTTCTCTACTTCAGCTAGTTACTTTACCGGCGTCAAGCTGGTGGCTGTCGTGGGTACCGATTTTCCGGATGAGCATATAGAGAAGCTTGAGTCTCATGACATAGACTTGGAAGGCCTTACCAAGGTTGAGGGTAAGACCTTCAGGTGGAAGGGCAGGTATGACTTCGACCTCAACCAGGCGCATACGCTCGATACCCAGTTGAACGTCTTTAGCGACTTCGACCCTGTTCTGCCCGACAGTTATAAAAAGAGCCCCTTCGTCTTTCTTGCCAATATAGACCCTGAGTTGCAGCACAAGGTGCTCGACCAGGTGGAAAAGCCGACGCTCGTTGCGTGCGACACGATGAACTTCTGGATAGAGGGCAAGCCGGATGCCTTGAGGGCGCTTTTGAAACGGGTAGACATCTGCGTAATAAACGAGGGTGAGGCGCGCGAGTTCGCGGGCGAGGCGAGCCTTGTAAAGGCGGCCAACAAGATTCTGGCAGAAGGTCCAAGGTGCCTTATAGTGAAGAGGGGAGAGTACGGCGCGTTAATGTTCAATGGAGACTCGGTCTTTTCGGCTCCTGCCTTTCCGCTCGAAGATATCTTTGACCCGACCGGTGCCGGAGACTCTTTTGCCGGCGGGCTCATGGGGTACCTGGCCAATACGGGTGACGTAAGTGACGCGAATATAAGAAAGGCAATTATCTTCGGAACGGTTATGGCCTCCTTTAACGTAGAGGCCTTCAGCCTCGACAGGCTAGGGGACTTGACCCTTGAAGTGATCCGCGACCGTTATGCGGAGGTAAAGCGGCTGACGCATTTTGAAGACCTGTAGGGCCTGTTCTACTGTTTATTACGATCCGAAACGTAACTGTACTCATACTAAAAATGTCTCAGATGAGGTAGCCGGTGAGGCCTGAGTTCTTTAGTAAAAAAAACCTGGCATCTATGCCGAGGGTCTCAATATTCAGGGTACCTATGTTTAGATATATATCAGCCATGTCCCTGTTAACGCGCGTCTTCGTATTTGCGTCGGCGCTGGCGCTCGTTTCGGCCTGCGGGGCCGGGCTTGAGCAGAGGAAGGTAGAGAGCAAGACGCACTTTGATCTCGGCGTGGTCTACCTGAACGACCGCAACTCTATTATGGCGCTCGAAGAGCTTACGAAAGCGATAGAGAAGTATCCTAAAGAGGCCAAATATCATAATGCGCTGGGGCTCGCGTACTTTGCCAGAGAGATGAACGAACAGGCAAAGGTGCATATGAAGGAGGCGATAGCGCTCGATCCCGACTTTTCCGAGGCGCAACTGAACCTGGGCCGCATCTACCTTGAAGAGAGGAATTGGAAGGCGGGTATAGAAGCATCTGAAGAGGCGTTGAAGAACATCTTTTATAAGACCCCGGAGTATGCGCACTTCAATATCGCACAGGCGAATTACGAAATGGGTAAATACGATAAAGCTGCCGAGGGTTTTTCCAGGGCCGTCAGGCTCAACCCCAGGTACGTTCCTGCGTTATATAACCTTGGGCAGACGTATGAGAAACTTTCCAGGGTTGACGATGCGGTCAAGGCTTATGAGAGGGCTGTTTCAATCTCTCCCGGTTTTGTAGATGCTTACTTTAAGCTCGGTATGGCGCTGGTCAAGTCGAAAGATAAGGTGCGTGCAATAGCTGTCTTTAACAGGGTCATAAAACTATCCCCTGGAAGCTCGGATGCCAAGTCGGCTGCCGAGTATATAGAGCTGCTGAAGTAAACGGCAGAGTTTGCATGAGTTGTACAACCACTGTAGAATTAATTCTTAGTAGCCTGAAGCAGTCTGTTTTTCTGAGGTAGTTTTTTATGGAAAGTCCCGGGCAGTACCTGAAAAGAGAGCGCGAGATTCGAGGCGTGAATCTCGGGTCTGTAGCTGCAGCCACACGCGTTCCGCTAAAACTTCTCGAAGCGATAGAGTCGGATAACTTCGCAGCTCAACACCCCACATTCATAAAGGGTTTTATCCGTTCGTACTGTAAGCACCTCGGCCTTGATGAAAATGACGCGGTGCTCAGGTACGAGATATTTATGAAGGAGCATCCTGGCAACCTCGACATAACATTGTCCGAAGATATGGGTGAGCCGGGCGATGAAACCCCTGTTGCGATTGCAGACGGGCATGGAGCGAACGGCAAGCGTAATATACTTATACTTGTCGTGGTGGGTGTTCTTGCGATCATCCTGTTTTATCTCTTTTCGTCCGTCTTTTCGGAGCGCAAGAGCCCTGTGGACGTTGGTTCCGGTAGCGCCATTGAGACGGTGCCACCGGTAGCCGTCTCTAATGAAGCTACTGATGTCGCTTCCGATACTGTTTCGAAAGAGACAGGAACAGCTTCAACCTCTACACAAGACGCTACCCTTAACCAGGCAGAGTCTTTAGTGCCTGGTGATGCGGCAGAGCGCGGTGCAGGAGGGCAAGAGGCAGCGGGCAGGGTTGAGTCAGGTGTTTTGACGGGACCTCAAGGAGGGGTTTCTATTACAGATAGTATGGTTGGTGAGTTGTCGAACTATATTTTGACGGTGAAGGCTACCGAAGAGGTCTGGGTTGAGACGTGGGTAGATGGCGCTAAGCCGGTTGATGTTATACTGAAGCCTGGCGAGAGTCTGGAGCGCAGGGCGAGTCAAGGAGTTTTTCTCGTAATTGGCAATGCAGGCGGAGTTGAGATAAACTTTGACGGAGAGTTGATTGAGCTTTTCGGGCAGTCCGGCAAGGTTGTCAGGTTAAAACTGCCTGCCGGTTACGAGTTCGATGTGCCTCCGCCGGTAAGGAAACCGGCAATAAAGAGACCGGTTGAGGCTCTTAAACCTCATATCGAACAGCCTGCGACGGCCAGTCCAGCGGCGGTTACGGAAAAAGTGCCTGCGCCCCTGTAATGGCTATCAACGGATAATTCTTTTTTCTTTCTGTCTTTATCGGGACTTTGCCTTAAGGCTTCGTTCCTGAGGACCGATGAGTAGTTTTTAACTCTACAGTGGGCCGTAACCGGCCCTGTAAAAAACCGGTTACGCTTTAAGTTCGTAACGTACGGAATAAGCCTGCTCAGGTAGTAAAAGCAGCATAGGGGGAAGAGTATGGAGTCGATAACAAGGTGCAGAAAGTGCGGCAAGAAGATGGTCAACCAGCGTGTGGATGACCATAAAATCAAGATATCGTGCAGTTGCGGTTATATAGAGTATAAGGATGCCTCTGCGGCCTCCAAGTCGATTAACCCGCACTACTCTGCCGATAGTCTTATGCCGCTGGTCATGAATGAAGAGGGCAAGTTCTTTTTCCAGGCAGAGGTGGTTAACAGGGAGCGTAAGGAGATCATAACACTCGAAGAGATAAGCATGCTCGCGAGTTCCGACTATGATCTCGAAGAGGTGCTCAAGAAGGTAGCCGAGAAGACGGCACAGAGGCTCGGAGTCGATATCTGCTCAATCTACCTCTGGGACGGCAGCCACCTTGTGATGCGCGGCACATACGGTCTTTCCCAGCAGGCGGTAGGCAGCGCCAAGCTCGAACTTGGAGAAGGGGTAACCGGTTCGGCACTCAAGGAGCATAAACCGATCTTTATTTCCGACATCTCCAATGACAAGCGTTACAAGTTCTTTCCGGAGACCAAAGAGGAGCAGTACAGGATCAAGACCATGTATTCGTATCCCTTCTTTTCAGGAGACGTTCCGTTCGGTGCGCTCAACGCACAGACCGTCGTTACACGAGAGTTTACCGAAGATGAGCTCGGCTTTGTCTCGGTTGTGGCCAACCTGATACTCGGAGCCGTCAAGATGAGAAAGCAGAAATAAAAAGCAGAATGTGTCTTGTTATTCATAAGCTCCGATTATTGAGCGAGATATCTACTTTTTGCTTTATAACACCCGGGGTGTATGATATATTTTAAAACCTAACAGAGCAGGAGGTATGGATTAAATGATGGATACTAAAGCATTCTTTCATAGTAACGGCAGCAAATTTGCACTTGTACTCTCTTTTTTACTGCTTATGGTGATGGTCGGTTGCAGCTCAGGCAGCAAAGATGAGTCAAAAGAGAGCGCTGCGCCGAGCGAGAGCGCGCCAGTCGAAACAGCTGCGCAGGACGGTGGCGAGAGCATGCCCGCGGACCACCCTGCAATGCCTGCCGGTATGGAAAAGATGGCAGAGACTATTCAGAAGGCCTCTCATGCCAATATAAAGACGTCCAAAGAGGTTGATATCTCGGATGAGCTTAAGGCGCGCTGGAACGAGGTTCAGATAGCCATTACGGATAACGCCAACAAGAGGACCGAGCAGATCACGCTCAAGGTAGGCTCCAGGGTTAAGCTCACCGAAGAGGGCTATTTTCTCAGCATAGACGAGTTTGTGCCTGATTATGCGATATCCGAATCGAAGATAGTGTCGAGATCTGATGAAGCGAATAACCCGGCAATGCTGGTCTCTCTCTCTGAGAATGATACGGCGATAACCAAGGGATGGGTCTTTAAGA
>JAJCZH010000002.1 GCA_029262515.1 Deltaproteobacteria bacterium
GCAGTACGCTGATAGAATTCTCCGACATTAAGTACAATAACGGACTGACCGAGAAGATCTTCGACGAAAGATACCTGAGGAGACCGCCAAGAAGGTGGATAAAGTAACGGTATGAGTTCATATAGAAATTCTGGAACGATAAATTTTCTCAAGAGCACAGAACAGGCTGCTATGCACCTTAAAAAGAGCGTTACGCTCGTCGCCTTAAAACTGCTCTTTGCTCTTGCTCTAATCCTGGCCAGCATCAACACAGCCAACTCTTCGGACCTGCACGGCTTTGTTGAGGCTGCTGGCAGTATAAAACTCGGCGACGAAAGGGCCGAGAAGAGCGGATACAATCTGGCTGAAACACGGCTACAATTAAAGTACAGCTACTTTCCCGGCATAGTAGAAGAGTACGGCGGTGAGCTATCTTTAAAAGCAGACCTGCTCTACGACGGTTATACCGAAGAGCTCTCAACAGAGGTTCGCAACCTCAACCTCCTCGTAAGCCCAACTCAATCGTTCGACCTGAAGGTTGGCCGCCAGATTCTTACCTGGGGCACCGGTGATCTGCTCTTCATTAACGACCTCTTTCCAAAGGATTATATCTCCTTCTTCACCGGACGCGACACCGAGTACCTGAAGCGCCCGAGTGACGCACTGAGGATCTTGTACTTCCACGACTCTTTTTCACTCGACCTTGTTCTAATACCGCAATTCGAGCCAAACAAGAGTATCAAAGGAAGGCGCCTCTCTTTCTACGACGGCCTTAAGGGCTCTATCTCCGGCACCGAGAGTAGCCCGACGTTCTTAAAACCGAAACAGACCGCAGAAAACTCGGAGATAGCTCTTCGCCTATACAAGAATATAGATAGCTACGAGGCCGCACTCTACCTCTTTAAAGGTTTTTATAAAGAGCCGAGACAGGTTCTCGACTCTGCTAACGAACTCTTCACCTACCCAAGGCTTATCGTCTATGGGGCGAGTTTAAGAGGCCCGGTTGCCGGAGGCATCGGAAACGTAGAGATCGGCTACTACGACTCGCGTGACGACTCAGGCGGAACGGACAGCTCGATAGAGAACTCTTCGGTTAAGTATCTTACCGGTTACACACGCGACCTCGGTGGAGAACTTAAAGCCGGGCTGCAGTATATGGTAGAACAGAAACTAAACTACAACACCTACAGAGACAACCTCAGCCCGGGCTCGCCCGCAAACGATCGGTTCCGCCACCTCTTAACGCTTCGCCTTACTAAACTTAAACGCGCGCAGACTCTCGAAACCAGCCTCTTCGCCTTCTACAGCCCAACCGATAACGACCTCTACCTTAGGCCCTCCATAAGTTATAAGGTTGCGGATAACATAAAAATTACCGGCGGGGCGAATATCTTTTCCGGCAACAAAGACCACACCCAGTTTGGCTCGCTTGAGGGAAATAACAATCTCTATTTGAGTGCACGCTATAGCTTTTAGTTTTTATACATAATATTTATAAGTACTTTACGATTTATACCAACCAGCCGCATGCTCACAAACAGCTTTGCACTTAACCAAAAATCGCTCAATTTACAACTATTTATCCCCATTGTTAACTCAAGTAATCTGTTCTTTTAACCGATATAACAAGCAGTGGCAGCACCCGGGTAAGTAAACTCGCACTTTCCCCAAAAATGCACTTTTTGTATTCATTGCCACTTGCCCGGTTTTGACATAATTACCGATACCGGCAACACATATATACTGTGTGCCAATCGCATATTAAGAGCAGACTCTTGAACAAGACAGTCTTTTCACTTACTCGCAAGATCATGCTTGCAGTCTGTATAATACTACTGCCGGTTGTGATTACCTTTGTTTACTCCTACTACAATACCAAGGGGTACTTGGAGGATTATATTCAAGACGACCTCAAGGTGCTTAGCGAGACGTACGAAGGCCTCGTCTATCAATTTCTGGATATATCAAAGACGCAGGCCGCAAACTTCGCCTCCGACGGTTTCATCCGTGACGAACTGGATAAACTGGCCGACTCAAAAAAGTACTCTTCAAAGGCCCTCAGCACACACCTGACAAAAAACAAAGTCTCTCTAAATGAGTACATCGTCTCAATACGCGTAACTAATACCGAGGGTATTGTGGTCGCCTCCACGGATCCGGCTATAACAGGGCATAACATGTCCACGACACCGGCCTTTACAAAAGGATTGCTCTCAACGGTTGTTACAGAGTTGCTCGGACAGGTCTCGGATGAGCCGCAACTCGAAGTCTCCACTCCGATAACGAGCCGAGAGAACGGCAAGGTCATAGGCGTGCTCACGAACAAGATTCTTATGACAGACCTGAGCGCCCTGCTATCCGGCGAATACACCCTCGCCTCCGGCTCGATAAAACCAGTGCGCGCCTTGCGCAAAACCATGGCTGCGTACGTCGTTAACATTAACAACCTTATGCTTACCACACCTCTGCATAACAACCCCACTGCAGTGCGACACTCCGTCTACACTCTTCCCGTTCAAAAATGTCTGAAGTCGGGCACGGAATTTTCCGGTTTTTACGAAGACTACAGAGGAGTCGATGTTGCGGGAGCCTCTATGTGCTTGAAGTCGCTCGGCTGGGTGCTGATTGTTGAGTACGATGCAAATGAGGCCTTTGCGGCTATTAATGAAACTAAGCGCAGCGCATTGATCGCCGCTGCAATCGCCGCATGTTTAATTATCGTCTCCTTCTACCTCTTCTTTAAGAATATAGTACTACGCATTCAGAACCTTTCGGTAGCCGCAGAAGAGATCGCCAACGGAAAGTACGATATTACTATTCCCGTCGATACCTCGGATGAACTCGGAGTGCTCAGTTCCGCCTTCAACTCAATGGCAACGGACATTCGAGCAAGAACCAGCGAACTTAAACATACGGCGCAGGGGCTAAAAGAGGCTCAACAGATTGCGCGTATCGGCTCCTGGGAGTGGGATATCATCAATAACAAACTTCTCTGGTCGGACGAGACGTACCACCTCTTCGGCCTCAATCCAAACGATACCGTAGCGACATATGAGGGTTTTCTGCGTACCGTCCACCCCGATGACAGAGAGGCGGTAGTCTCGGCGGTAAACCAGGCGCTCGACGACAAGACCGAGTACTCTATCTCCCACAGGATACTTCTGCCAGACTCCACCGAACGGTACGTTAACCAGCGGGCCAGTATCACGTTCGACAGTATGGACAGGCCAATAAGAATGCTCGGCACGATTCAGGATATAACCCTGCAGACCAAAGCGGAAGAGGAGATCCGCACTCTGGCGAAGTTCCCTTCCGAAAACCCGAATCCGGTTATGCGCGTCTCATCCAATGCTGAACTGCTCTATGCAAATGAGTCGACAGGTCCGCTTCTCGGTAAACTGGGCTATGATCCAAATACAAACAGCTTCTCTCCCGATTTCTGCCAATTGCTGCAAAACGCCTACTCTGCAAATGAAAACAGGGAGTGTGACGTCACGCACCTTGACCGTACATACTCCCTTGTAATCACCCCAATCACAGATGCGCACTACTCATACATCTACGGCGTAGACATTACCGAGGAGCGCTTAAGCAAGTTTGAACAGAAGAAGCTCTCGGCAGCCATAGAGCAGAGCATAAACATAGTCTTCATAACGGATGTTAACGGTATTATCGAATATGTTAATCCGATGTTCGAGTCGATTACCCTCTACAGCAAAGAAGAGGCTCTCGGCCAGACTCCCAAGATACTCGCTTCCGGAGATACCCTTCCCGACACCTACAAAGACCTTTGGTCCACCGTACTTTCCGGCAAGATATGGCGTAAAGTCTTAAAGAACAGGAAAAAGAACGGCGAACCGTTCTGGTCCAACACGGCCGTCTCTCCTATTAAGAACGAGCATGGCGAAGTAATAAACTTCCTCGCGGTAGAGGAGGATATTACAGAGCAGATAAAGTCGAGTGACCGGATAAAGTACCTCGCCTCTCACGACGAGACGAGCGGATTGATCAACAGAAGCCGTTTTATGGGTCTGCTAAAAGGCTGGATATCGATGGCCGAAAACACGAATGAGACCGGCGTGCTGTTGATTATCGGCATCGACCGGTTTAAGGTCATGAACGATATCTACGGTTATGCAATGGGGGATGAGTACCTCAAAGGACTCGCGGGCGCACTCGACTATACCATATCCAGAGCACTTCAGATGTATACGTCAAAAACCGTTATCGAACCTATCTTCGGCCGCATGAGCGGTGATGAGTACGCTATCTTCCTGCCGTCCGCTTCCGAGAGTGTAGGCCGCGATATTGCCGAAAAGATGCGTAAAACGGTAGAAGGTTACGTAATGTCCGACAACTTCGGCAGCCTTACCGCATCTATCGGTATGGTTCTCTATCCGGATAACGGCGTAAGCTCACAAGACCTCTTCTCTCGCGCCGATGCCGCCCTGATACGCGCCAAGGAACTCGGTAGAAACCGTTGTCACCTCTACCATCCGGATGACAGGGACATTGAGAAACTCCACTCGAGAGTCGAGTGGAAGGAAAGGATACTGAGAGCGCTTAAAGAGGACCGTTTCGAGCCCTGGTTCCAGCCGATCATGACTATGCAGGACAACTCTATTCACCATTATGAAGTCCTGGCAAGAATGAGGAGCGAGGATGACCAGATACTCCTGCCCGGAGTCTTTATTCAGGTTGCGGAGACCTACGGTCTCGTCGGTGCAATAGACAGGGCTATCATAGGCAAGACAATGGCCCTTCAGGCTGAGAATAAGAAAAGAGGGATCGATATCTCCTACAGCATGAACCTCTCGGGAATAGACCTCGGAGATGAAGAGTTCCTGCACTTCATAAAAGAGACGGTCTTGGAGACTGGAGCCGATCCAACGCGACTTGTCTTTGAAATAACCGAAACAGCCGCAGTAGGCCATATAGCCCGCGCAGTCCGGTTTATAGATGCTCTAAAAGAGATCGGTTGCCGTTTCTCGCTCGACGACTTCGGTGTCGGCTTCACCTCGTTCGTCTACCTGAAAGAGATGGACGTGGACTTTATCAAAATCGACGGCTCCTTTATAAGGAAACTCGACGAAAATCCGAAAGACCAACTCTTCGTAAAGGCTATTTCAGAGGTTGCAAAGGGAATGAACATAGAGACTATCGCCGAGTTCGTCGAAAACGAATCGACTCTAAAACTTCTCAAGGAGTACAACGTAGACTTTGCGCAGGGCTACCACATCGGCAAGCCGAACCCGAAACTTCTCGACATCTCACTGAATAAAAAGGGCGGCAAACACTTACGCATTGCCAAGTGACCTGTCGCCCTCAAAAGCCTTCTTCAACTTCCTGGTAAGAGCGTCGGCGCTCCTTACCGGCTCGGTAATCCTGTACTTCCCTGTGCACTTCAGAACAGTATCAACCGACCCGTTTATGTCGATTAAGTTGCCCGGAGATACGAAAACAGGGGAGGCATTCTCCCGTGTTCTTACCACCGCGCCCACAACAGCCTTCTCATACTTAAGCACACTCGTTGAGCCCTGCTTTACCGACGGCTCCTTGTAGCTGCCGACGAGCTTTGCCTTGGCGCAACCGATGGAGGGTATGCCGAGCAACAACCCGACGTATGAAGCGAGACCGAAACCTTTGGGGTGCGCTATGCCGGGGCCGTCAAAGATAATGACGTCCGGTATGATCTTGAGCCTCTCGACAGCGCCCATTATGGCCGGGCCCTCCCGGAAGGACAAAAAACCGGGTATATGGGGAAAAGTTACCTCTTTAACGCTATACGCCTCTTCGACAAGCTCCCCTGTCGCATAGATATGGACAGACGCCGCGCCTATTACCTTATCGCCCAAAAAGGCCACATCAACACCGGCAACATACTGCGGCTCCCTCTTTAATGGAGCTATAACCAGACGCCTGCTCAGGCGTACCTGCTCCTCTAAAATCTTCTCCTTATCGAGCGGCCACCTGAGGTTTAACGGAGTAGTATAAGTCTTGTCATGCTTCATTCTTGCCATTCCCTCTGTTATACAGTCCCAGTGCTCAAGGCACAATTATATTCTAGATACCGGCATAAAACAGTCAAAAAACCCGACCCATACGTACTTCTTCGAGTCGCGCCTCTTGCCGGTCAGCTCTTTAAAACCAGAACGCCGCAAAGACTTAAAAACGATGGAGCCAACTCTCGTACCGTCTCTCCTGCCCCTTGACGGCCTTGAAGAAGGTCTCCTGCACACCAGTAGTAACAGGGCCTGGTTTACCTGTTCCTATTACCCTGCCGTCAACCTCCCGAATAGGTGTGATCTCGGCAGCCGTACCGGTAAAGAAGGCCTCGTCCGCTGTATAGAGCTCGTCCCTGGTAAAACGCTCTTCACGAACCTCGCACCCTTTATCCGCAAGTATGGTCATCACGGTATCGCGCGTAATACCCTTTAAGACCGAGGTCAGCGCGGTTGTCTTGATAACCCCATCTTTTACCATAAAGATGTTCTCTCCGCTACCCTCGGATACGTAACCCTCGGTATCAAGCATTATCGCCTCGTCGTAACCGGATGCAACTGCCTCCCGTTTTGCGAGTATAGAGTTGACATAACTGCCCGTGACCTTCGCTTTGGTCATACTTGAGTTAACGTGATGCCGGAGGTAGGAAGAGACCCTGACT
Source organism: Deltaproteobacteria bacterium (assembly GCA_029262515.1). Classification (GTDB taxonomy): domain Bacteria; phylum Desulfobacterota; class GWC2-55-46; order GWC2-55-46; family JADFVP01; genus JADFVP01. The sequence continues at coordinate 6,644 of JAJCZH010000002.1, forward strand.
CGTATGCCGTTTTTAAGTCCGTCCTCACCTAGATACGCACCCCACTCCCACGCAGCGATAGCTACTTTAACAGGGTTGTCTTTAGGCAGCAACCCCATACTGCCGGCACCGAGAAAAACTATCGGCCTTATATAACCCTCCGTAAGACCATTGGCCTGTAGGACCTCGATGGTCGCGTCATTAACCTGCTCTTTGGTAAAGGGGATATCCATCATAACTATATGGGCGGAGGCGAAGAGCCTGTCGGTATGCTCGGCGAGCCTGAAGACCGCACCGCCGCCGCCCTCGGTGGCGTAACACCTTACGCCTTCGAAGACTCCGAGACCGTAATGGAGCGCATGGGTCATTATATGGACATTCGCCTCCCCCCACTCAACGAGCTTGCCGTCCATCCATATCTTCTTCGACTCTGTCATAACAACTACTCTCCTGAAGTAAAGACCGCTCTTGCAATCCGTATAATCTAGAAACAGATCCTTTTTAAAACCGTGCCAGCGGTTGCTTGCCGCAAAAAAAAATGCCCTCTCAAGCTTTATATATATATTGAACCCTACCGCCTATTCGATTCAGACGGCCTATAAAAATAACAACCTCTTCAAAATCGATTAATATACTGCGCCTGCCGCTTATTCGGTTCCGGGTGTCTGCAAACAAAAGAACCCGCCCGGAGAACCGATTATGTGGCCGTATAGGTGAAGGCATTCTCCTCTTTCTTGAGCATAACTGAATTTCCTTCCAGCACTCCGCCGTCTCCTATAATAAGGTTCGGCGTGCGTACCGTGCCGACGATGCGCCCTGGAAATTGAATCTCCACTCTCTTTTCTGCCTCTATCTCGCCCTTGAGCAGCCCGGTAATAATTGCCGTATCGACCTTAACGTTTCCTTCGACAAGGCCGCCTTCGCCCACAACAAGATTGCCTGCAGCGTCTATTTCACCCTTGAATTCGCCCTCTACGCGAACCGTATAATCGAAGCAGAGCTTGCCCTCAACACGCATGCCTTTGCCAATAAAACCGATGACCTCGGTACTGCTAACCTTTTCCCCTTTTTGCACCATTACTCCACTCCTCTCCAACTCTTTTTATACGGCCCGCCTCACTGCTCCAGCCGTTTATCTATCTATAACAGTCTGCTCTACCGGATCACATCCGCGATCGACCTAAGCATCTCCACAATGCGCTCACGCTCATCTGCGGTAAAGTAGAGCAGCTCTATCCTGCCTCTGCCGTCTTTATCCTTTACCAGCACCTTTGTCTGAAACAGGTCTATCAACTCTTCTTCCAGCGGACTCTGCTTTAGAGCAGGACCCTTCCTCTTTTTCTCGGTTCCGATATTGCAGCGCGCGCCGAGAGCCTCGGTCTCCCTGACCGAAAGGCCCTTTAAGACAACCTTTCTACAGAGCGCGACCTGCGGGGCGTGCCCCTCCACCGAGAGGATCGCGCGGGCGTGACCCATGCTGATAGAGCCCTTGGCGAGTTCGTCCTTCACCTCCGGCGGCAGCTTAAGCAGCCGCATATAGTTTGCTACGGTTGCGCGTTCCTTGCCGACCCGGCGCGCAATCTCCTCTTGCGAGTGACCGAAGTCAGCGAGGCTCTTATAAGCCTCTGCCTCTTCTATCGCATCGAGGTCCTCTCTCTGAATATTCTCTATTATCGCAAGCTCAAGGCTCTGCTCATCGGTAGCGTCTACAACGACCACGGGCACGTGCGTAAGCCCTGCGAGCTTGGCGGCCCTCAGCCTGCGCTCGCCGGCGATCAACTCCATGCCGCCGCCGTTCCTTCTGACTATAAGAGGCTCAATTACCCCCTTCTCCCTTATAGAATTCGAGAGCTGTGAGAGCGCGGAGTCGTTGAAGCGTTTTCTCGGCTGTACGGTATTGGGCGAAATCTCGGTAATGAGGCAGAGCCTGTACTTGTCGCCTATCCCTGTCTCCACTAGAGACTCCGGCTTCTCGGCAACGCCGCCCTGAGTGGTTTGTGCAACTTCGCGCATTGACGGCGTGCTTCCTATCAAGGCGCTTAGCCCCCTTCCGAGTACCTTCTTTTTCACAACAAAAACCCCTTCAAAAGACCATAACATATTAATTTATATAGCTTTTTCTTTGCCTGCGATTCTCTCTCCGGCCAAATCCAAAACCTCTTTAGCCAGCTCCATATAACTGACTGCCCCGCGCGACTGTATATCGTACAAGAGCACCGGCTTGCCAAAGGACGGGCTTTCGCTCAGACGTACATTTCTCGGTATGAGCGTACTGAAGGCCTTTGGGCCAAAATGCGACCTGACATCCTCGACCACCTGATGCGAGAGCCGGTTACGCGAATCGAACATCGTCAGAAGTATGCCTTCTATCTCAAGAGCCGGGTTGAGCTTTGCGCGTATAAGGTCTATTGTTCTAAGGATCTGGCTTATTCCTTCAAGCGCATAATATTCGCACTGAATCGGCACAAGTACTGAGTTCGAGGCGACGAGCGCGTTGACCGTAAGAAGACTGAGCGAGGGCGGGCAGTCTATAATAACAAAATCAAATCTGTCTACAACGGTAGAGAGGCACTGCTTGAGCCTGTACTCCCTTTCGGGATCGTCAACAAGCTCTACTTCGGCCCCTATTAGGTCTATGCTCGAAGGCACGACATTCAAGTACTTCAGGGCAGTGCCCCTGAGCGTAGCGCCAAGTTCGACCGAACTTATCAGGGCCTCGTAGATACTGCCCCCGTCGTTCATTTCCACGCCGAGCCCGCTCGTGGCATTGCCCTGCGGGTCGAAGTCCACCAACAGGACGCGCTTTTCCGCAACAGCGAGAGATGCTGCAAGGTTTACCGCCGTAGTCGTCTTTCCGACCCCGCCCTTCTGGTTGGCAATAGCGATTATTCTTCCCATAAAAGCTGCACAATCCGTACCGTTAAAGGTTCGTTCAAGACAAGGGCCGACACACACAGACCGGCACCTTGCAGTTTAAAACAGTTGACATGCCTTTTACAAGTAAAAAAGGGTGCTGGAGTGTTAAAAGCGTAAAAAAACTTTACACTCAGCCGCCCGCTTACCTATACTCTCTTTCCAACAGGAACAGACAAAAACAAGAGTAATCTAATAACATAACGGACGTTCCACGTGGAACAGAGAGGGTAGAAAGGGATCGTGGGCCAACCCACGTTTTCCGACTGTTCCACGTGGAACAGTCGGACCGGAAAGATCGAAGCTCTTGCCTTTTCGTGTTCCACGTGGAACACGAAAAGCAGGCTTTACAGGCGCTAATCGCCACTTACAGGCACGCTAGCCCTCTTTCTTGATCGAAACCAGGGTTGTGGTCCTGTCGGTGAAAGGCACAGCAACCTCAAATACCTCGGGAGCCCCGAAGCCGGCCTGCCCGCCCGTGCCCATATAGGCCTCAAGCTCCATAGCGTACTTCGGGCCCTTTAAAGCGAGAACAAGGCCGCCGGGGCGACAGAAGTAGTCAGCAGCCGTCACAAAGTCGCTCAAAGAAGCGAACGCGCGCGAAGTAACGCAGTCGAACCGGCCCTCATACTCCCTTAACTCTCCATGCGCCTCAACCCTGGCTGCAATAGCGCTTACTGGCGCGGCGGCGCCGGTTACATCACCAAGCCCTAGTCTGCGTATAATGTGGCGCATAAAGTGTACCTTCTTTGCGACCGAGTCGAGCAGAGCAAGTTCTATCTCCGGCATTACTACCTTAAGGGGCAGGCCCGGGAACCCTCCTCCGGCCCCTATGTCGAACAACGACCCTATACCCTGCTGTCTTAAGATGCGAAACGGTGTAAGGGAATCGAGAAAATGTTTTATTACAATCTCGGACTCATCTCTTATTGCGGTTATATTTATCTTGGAGTTCCAGAGTTTCAGTTCGCGAAGGTAGATAATAAAACTCTCTACAGAGGCGGCATTCAGTTCGATACCGAGTTGCAGAGCACCCTCGACGAGTACTTTCCTTAGCTTTTTATCTTCTACCTCTACCATAAGCAGACAGGGGCTACAGAGCGCCCACCCTCTTTAAATGAACCATTATAACGGAGATAGCCGCCGGAGTTACACCCGAAATACGGCCAGCCTGGCCGATAGAGGCCGGCCTATGGAGTTCGAGCTTTTCCCGAATCTCGGCGGATAGGCCGGTTACCGAGGAGTACTCGATTCTTTCCGGCATCTTTACGGCCTCTGCGCGCCTGAAGCGACCCGCCTCTTCGATCTGCCTCTTAATATAACCTTCATACTTAATATTTATCTCTACTGCCTCTATCAAGTCGGCGGAGAACTCCTCAACATCTATAAAAAACCCGTCTTGCGCTAAAGGCAGAAGAGCGGCGAGTGTAAGGCCCGGACGACGAAGAAGCTCCTTTAGACTTATCTTATTCCCTATTTTTGAAGTACCGAGCTCTTCAAGCCTTCTGTTTACGGATTCTACCGGTTGGACAAACGTAGAGCCGAGAGACGTAAGCAGGCGCGAAAAAGCCTCCTTTCTCCGCTGAAAAAGGGCGTGTGTCGCGTTCTCTATGAGCCCGGCGCCGTACGCCCTCTCCGTGAGCCGCTCACGAGTATTGTCTTCTCGAAGAAGAAGCCTGTACTCGGCCCTCGACGTAAACATCCTGTACGGCTCGCTGGTGCCTTTTGTAACGAGATCATCGATGAGAACCCCTGTGTAGGCCTCGGCCCTGTCGAGAATAAGCGGAGCCTTACCTTCAAGCTTTAAAGCGGCGTTCGCTCCTGCGATCAAACCCTGTGCAGCGGCCTCCTCGTAACCAGACGTACCGTTGATCTGACCGGCAAGATAGAGCCCCTCGACCCTTCTGGTCTCTAAAGAGAGCCTGAGTTCAGTCGGGTCTACATAATCGTACTCAACCGCGTAACCGGGCTGGCGCACCTCTACACTCTCTAACCCCTTGATACTTCTAAGAAAATCTAGCTGAATATCGAGCGGCAGCGAGGTTGAAAGCCCGTTGGGGTAGACCTGTACGGTATCGAAACCCTCTGGCTCCAGAAAGACCTGGTGCCTCTCGCGGTCCGGAAAACGCATCACCTTATCCTCAATCGATGGACAGTAACGGGGACCCGTGCCAGTGATAGCCCCACCGTAAAGGGGTGATTTATCTAGATTATTTCTAATTATAGAGTGCGTTTCCGTATTTGTATACGTAATATGGCAAGGAACCTGGTCTAGGTTTACCGGGCCTGATGTACAAGAGAAGGGTTTGACGTCGTTAAGGGGTTGAAGCTCCTGCAGTGTGGTTGCGGAATAATCTATGCTGCGCGAGTCGAGCCGCGGACATGTTCCGGTCTTCAGGCGGCCCATTCTAAAGTTAAGCTCCTTCAAGGAATCTGATAGGCCGGTTGAGGAACCGTCCCCGATGCGCCCTCCGGAGGTCTGCTTATCCCCGACAAACATAAGGCCGTGAAGAAAGGTTCCCGTGGTTACTATAACCGCAGTGGCCACTACCGTCTCACCGTTGGCAAGTCTTACGCCTGTAACCCTTCTAGTAGCAGAGTCCGCTGCCGCACTATCAGACTCTTGCGTTACGAGGCCCTCTGCCGTAGACTCCTTTACGGTTACCCTCGCGGCGCTCTCAAGCGCGGTGCGAACATAAGCGCTGTAGAGGTGACGATCGGCCTGAGCGCGAGTAGAGCGAACGGCAGGGCCTTTGCTGATATTAAGGGTACGGTACTGTATCGCCGAAGCGTCTATGGCGCGGCCCATGAGGCCCCCCAGGACATCGACCTCCTTTACTAGCTGCCCCTTTGCAACACCCCCTATGGCGGGGTTGCAGGACATCGCGCCTATGGTATCCAGGTCCATGGTAAGCACAAGGGTATCGAAACCTTTGCGCGCGGTTGCAAGCGCGGCCTCGGCGCCTGCATGACCTGCGCCTATAACTATTACATCGTATGATTTTTTATCAGGCATAAGTACGGAAAGATCAAGAACCGATTAGTTGGTTGTAAGTGTAATACGTAGTCTGAACTTGTTATTTTACCGCATAAGTACAAGGTGTGTCAAACAGGTATAAGGTCGGCCAAAAAATGAGATTGACATGGAGAAAAAAAACTGTATACTACCTGATTATGCCAAAAGTAACTACAAAAATAAAAAAGAGCGCGACAAAGGCGACAGCACCGAAAAAGGCCGCTGCGCCAAAGAAGCCGGCGGCAAAAAAGAGCGGTAAGAAAGTCTCCTTTAGAAAGGAAATGACCGAAATTCTGCTCTCGGAGAAGGCTAAAATCGTCCAGGAGGTCAGCCACAAGATCAAGGACGAGGCCAACAACGCCAAAAACGAGATCGGCGACATCTACGACATTGCCAGCTCGGAGCGCGAACGCGAGCTTACCCTTACGCTCGGAGACCGCGACAGAGGTAAACTGCCGGAAATTGAAAATGCTCTTGAGCGCCTCGATGACGGATCATACGGTGAATGCGAAGAGTGTGATGAGCCGATTGCCGAAAACAGACTGCGCATACTGCCATTTACGCGTGTCTGCGTGGAGTGCCAGTCGAAGCTTGAAAAAGATATCAGGATAAAAGGCACGCCGACTGAAGACCGTGCCTTGCGGATTCTCGATAAATCGGAGGCTGAAGAGGACGACGCTTAACGCTTGAACGTGCAAAAACAGAGTACCTCAGCCTACGCAACCCGCTTGTGTACCATTCGGCTCTCAGATCCGACCGCCTTCTACCGACACACATTTTCCAACAAAACAGACTGCTCTTTAATACCAGACCCGAAAAACAGCATGGCCAAAAAATCCGGCAGCTCTATAACCTATCTGCTCGTCATCAGCTCGGTCTTCGTCCTTCTTGCCATAGGCTTATTACTCAACGGCAAAACTACCGGTCCGCCAGGCAACGCCGACAAAGATAACTTCGTCTACCGTAAACTCCAGATGGGTACGATTGTAGAAATTACCGTAATGGACGGTGACGAAGAACTCTACGATGTTGCCGTAAGCAGGGCCTTTAGGAAGATAGGCGACTTAGAGAAGCTCTTCAGCTCATACCAGCCGCTAAGCGACGTAACACGCATATCGACCGGTGCTGGAAGGGGCCCGGTAACCGTCTCCGCCGAAGTTGTGGGGGTAACGCTAAAGGCTATACAGGTAGCAAAACTTACCGACGGCGCCTTCGACCCGACCATCGGGTCGCTTGCCGGCCTCTGGGGTTTTTCGGGTGAAAAGGGTTCTGTTCCGACCTCCAAAGAGATAGCAGAAGCCTTACCGAGAGTAGATTACAAAAAAATCATGATTGACAAAGAGGCCTCGACCGTGGAGCTCACGGGCAAAGGAACCGCCTTCAACCTCGGCGGTATCGCAAAGGGTTATATAGTAGGCGAGGCCGTAAAGGTACTGCAAGGTAGAGGGGTTACGCGGGCTATCATCAAAGCAGGTGGAGATATGTTCGCTTTCAACAGTACGGGAAGAGAAGACACCCCTTTTAAGATCGGTATCCGGGATCCGCGCGGCGAACAGGACGACATACTTGGCGAAGCCTACCTGAGCAAAGGCGCGGTCGCCACATCCGGTGACTACGAACGCTTCTTTATGGTCGATAACAGAAGGTACCACCATATTCTCGACCCAAAGACCGGCTTTCCGGCTATGGCAACAAGGAGCGCTACGGTTATTACAGAAGACCCGACCATGGCCGACGCGCTCTCAACCTCGGTATTCGTGCTCGGTCCTTATAAAGGTATGGAACTGATAGAAAGCCTTGCAGGAGTCGAAGGGCTGATAGTAGCCGCCAACGGAAAAATAACAGAGTCTACCGGTTTTAAAGGAAAGATTTTACAGGGCAAAAAATAATACCCGCCTGGTAACCGTAATCGCTAAGCGGGTATCTTCAAGAGAACTCTGAGCGTGTATACTAAATATCGTCAAATTCATCGATATCTTCAGAGACAACCTCGGTACTCTTCTCTTTCTCTTCTTTTACCTTCTCCTCGCGCTGCCTACGCGCCTCTTCAAGCTCTGCAGCAACCGAACACTCTTTCTGTATGGCCGACTGCTCAAGGGCGTCAAACTCCCCCTTAAGCCTTGCAAGCTCATCCTTTTTGTCATCTCCCATCAAGAAAAAGAGCGCAGGCCAAAAAACCACCAACCCAACCCCCATTGCTATTGCATCCTTACTAGCCTCTTTCTGCTGCTGCCCGGAAACCTCCATTACCTTTCTGTTGACTCTTAAAATCTCTTGCCCAACCTGATCGCATGAATAACTTTGATACTGTAACGGTGATACATACGTTGCGCTAATCTTGTCAGGCGCTGTTGCGCAGCCAATCGGTCCCAAAAAAAAGAATAAATAAAGATAGAACAAATCAAAATAAATTAAAAATTGGAATATTTTATTAAATAACAGACATATTATCAAGAAAAGCGCCACAAAACTACTGATTTTGCATAAAAAGTGCTTTACAGAAGAACAAAAGAAGGGAATTAAAGGCCGTGATTACGTTCAACAAACATATCTGGTTTTAGATTTTTCCTTTAGACGTAACTGTCATGCTCTGCAGAATAGATGAGGAAACAGGGAGGGGGGTAACAGTAAGGTATCTTAACGAATAAACATAATACTACTCTTCCGACTTTCTCTTCTGCTCAAGGTAGATACGATGATCGCGCCGCATGTTACGAACCTTACGGTGGTATAGAATTGCGCCAACCGGAACATACCAGGTTACCATCCAGGGGCCGTAGATACCGTCTCTTAAAATGGTCGAACCGATGACATGGAGGGTGAGAAGCTGAAAGCCCCAGAGCCCGTTGGTCCAGTTGAGCGTGAATGAGGTGAAACCGAAGAAGATGAAGATAAACCACTTCCACCTCTGTGGAGGTTTTACTCTTAGACAGGAGTAGAGCGAATAGAGAATAAAGAGCGGCACCACAATGCTCATAAGGAGCATAGCGTAGTAGTAGACCGGTTTACCGCCAAACTCAAAAGTATTTATCTCGGCCAGGTGGCGCGGCAGCGCTTCTACATAGAAACCTGAGAGCTTAAAATCGGGGCCGGTATTATGCACGAGCGCCGTAGCATGAACATACCCTTCATCAAGCTGAACCTGATACCTTAAATAGGTTCTCTTATTCTTTTTAGTCAGATAAGCCTTTGAATTAATAAATTTTATCAGTTTTATATTAACTATAGGACCTGCGCTATTTAACGTACGCGTAGCATCCTCTATTGCCGAACGCGTGCTATCGCCGATAACCCCGGGGTTCATAAGACCGAGGGCGCCGTCAGTGTCGCCAACACCGACGTAAGTGATAAAGAAGCGCGTAAACCGGTCGGCCTCATCAGGCAACAGGCTCTCTATATAGAGCGCTCCGTTATTGCAGCCGGAGAGAAAAAAGAGGGCTACGATCAGTATCAGGGGCAGTATAGGGGGAAATAGACGATACATGCTGTTCTAAGTTAAAGGGTCAATTTTTGGTAAAGATATTGTAGAAGCAGTATATCACAAGAGCGCTGACAAGGCCCCATGATACTGCAAGAAAAATAAATCCGCTTGTGCTCACTGGTTTCGCCTCCCGCGTCGTTTCCACGCTGCCCTAACCACCGCAAAGTGGACCATCAGCAGAACTGCCAGAAAGAGTCGCGCAGCCCACACGCCGGTATCCCCGTTTGAAAGTACCGAGGGTAACTGTTCGTACACCCATGCAATCAGGATAATACAAAGAAAGAGCGGCGTTATATACTTCATAAAGTAATAAAAGAGACGCGGCACCCTGACCTGGGCGCCTCGATTTATCTCCTCCCATGCCCTGTCTGAGCCAAAGAACCAGAAGAAGATTATTATCTCAAAAAGCGCAAGTATAACGAGCGCAAAAGTAGCAACCCAGAAGTCGAGTTCGTCGAGGCTGCCCTTTATAAACATCGGGAGTGCGGTTGTTATCACAAAAAAGAGCGTCAGCCAGAAGACCGCTTTCTTGCGAGACCAGTCGAACTCGTCCTCAAAAAAGGCGATGACCGGTTGAGAAAGAGCCACAACTGAGGTAAGGCCCGCAATATAAAGGAGACCGAACCAGAGAAAGCCGAAAAACTCTCCTGCCGGCATGTGGCTGAAGATTGCCGGCATGCTGATAAGACCCAAGCTGAAGGCGCCCCCTGCCGACACTTCTGCGGCGCCGTCTACCCCGAAAAAGAGCACTGCCGAGACAATAGCAATGGTAGAGCCGAAGACTACCTCGGCAAAACTGTTGAGGCTCGCGGTGGAGAGTCCGTCGAGGGCGATATCTTCATCCCGTTTTATATAACTGGCATAGGTTATTACAGCGCCGAGACCGAGCGAGAGCGTAAAAAAGACCTGCCCGGCAGCAGCCAGCCAGACCTTTGCTGAGAAGAGGCCGGACAAGTCCGGTTCCCAGAGAAAAGCGAAAGCGCGCGCAGTGGTCATTGTAGGGTCTGTCGGGCTGTCTAGTGTGACAATCCTGACAAAAAGAATCGTAGCCATAATAAAGAGAGCGGGAATAGCGATTTTGCAGAGCCTTTCTATACCGCCCGCTATACCCTTGGCAAGTATCAGCATTCCGCCTCCGAGCGTAATAGCGAAGAAGATGTAGGCCGAGTAGTGCGGTTTTAGAAATAGACCGTCACCCGTGGAGCCGATATAGGTGCCGAGATAATTTGCATAAGGGGCGAGGTACTCCGACGAACTTGTGGCCCCGACAATCGAATCTGCCTCCGGGAAGAAACCGAAGATAGAGGAGATGCTGAACGCAAGCGTCCAGGAACAGATATAGGTATAATAGATCAGGATTACGAGCGGCAGAAATATGCCGAGTATGCCGACGTACTTCGCAATTCTCGACTTCCACATCGCATCGAAGACGGCAGGCGTGGTACCGTGGCCGATAGAGCCGCCGTAACGCCCCATGCCCCACTCTACCCACATGAGCGGAATACCTAAAATAATAAAGGAAATGAAGTACGGGATCATGAAGGCGCCGCCGCCGTTCTCTGCCGCCTGAACCGGAAAGCGGAGAAAGTTGCCGAGCCCGATGGCGTTGCCCGCCATAGCGAGAATAAGGCCTATCCTCGAACCCCACCGTTCACGTTGTGCCATATATGAGAACCCCGAAATAATATTCGACCAAAAAAATCTTTTAAAAAACTGATGATAATATATACAAAAGTAGAGTCGATAATCAATAAAACTGTTACGCCGCTCTTTAGGCCCTACTCGATTACAACCTTTGCAACCGTGATATCGCCGGAAGAGGAGTAAGTCAAAAAAGCCCTTCTGCCGGCAAGCGCCTCTGCCGCGCGATTATAAAACTTCAACCCCGGCACGTTGTCCATATCACTAAGAACTACCTCGATATCGTTAAAACCGAACCCCCGCCCGATGCCCGTACCGAGCGCCTTGGCGGCTGCCTCCTTGGCGGCAAAGAGCTTGGCATAAAGCGTGTATGGTGCGCGCCTGCAAGAGAGGTACTCAATTTCCGAACCGGTAAAGAGCCTGGTAATAAAGCGGCGGTGTCCACTGGCACGCCGAACCCTGGAGATGGAAACAATATCTATACCGGTACAGATCCGGTTGAACCCGTCCATCATAGCCTCTAAGATCTTTTTAAATACAGACCCGAATCAGTTATATGGTCAATCGCGCTTATAGTCGTCATCATACCGGACAATATCATCCTCTTTTAGGTATCCGCCGCTCTGCACCTCAATAATCTCAAGCGGAATCTTTCCCGGATTTTCGAGCCTGTGCCTTACGCCGCGCGGAATATAGGTCGATTCGTTAACCTTTATAGTTACCGCCTCTTCACCCCGCTGCACGCGAGCGCGCCCGGCTATAACCACCCAGTGCTCGCTGCGCTTCTTATGGGACTGAAGGCTGAGCCGTTTGCCCGGCTCGACCACTATCTTCTTTATCTTATATCCGTTACCCTCCTCCATTACCGTATAGCTGCCCCACGGCCTCTTCGTGGTAACGTGGTACTGAGTCTCGGAGTACCCTTTCTTCTTGATAACTTCCACTACATCCTTTACCTCCTGCGCCCTGCTCTTCGGACAGACAAGCGTGGCGTCAGGCGTATCGACAACAATCATATCCTCAACCCCAATAGTTGCCAGGAGCCTGTCGCTACCGACCAGAATAGAGTTCTTACTGCTAATATCAACAACGCGCCCCTTGACAATATTGCCGTTCTTATCACCGGGAAGAAGCTCGTCGAAGGAGGTCCAGCTACCCATGTCAGACCATCTGAAATTCACCGGTATAACGACAACATCGGCTGCCTTCTCTAAAATACCATGATCGATAGAGATCGGCGTTAACGAAGCGTATGCCTTTGAGAAATCGGTCTGCCCGCTTATAGCCATAAGCATCTTATAAAGTTCTGGCAGGTGGGTTTCAATCTCTTCTAGAAGTCTCGCGGCCTTCCAGACAAAGATACCGCTGTTCCAGTAGTAACCGCCATCTTTTACGTATTTCTTTGCCCTCTGAAGGTTAGGCTTCTCAACAAACCTGTCGACCTGCTGTACGGCAAAACCGTCTATCTTCTTTGCCCTCTTACTGGCCGCCTTGATATAACCGTACCCTGTCTCCGGCGCAGTAGGCAGTATCCCAAAGGTTACAAGGTGCCCGTCGGTTGCCGCCTCTATTGCCGCAGTGAGCGCACGCTTGAATGTTACAGTATCTTCTATAACATGGTCGGCTGGAAGAACGGCCATAACAGCCTCTGGGTCTTTGCGGAAAAATTCTAAAGCGGCAAGGCCGATTGCCGGAGCGGTATTCCTGCCCATCGGCTCTATTATATAACCGGATGAAACGGGTTTGCCGTCATACCTAAGGTGATCCTTTATAGTGTTTGCCTGCTCCTCGCTCGTGACGATAAAAACTCGTGAAGGGGGTATAAGCGGGCTGAGCCTCTTTATGGTCGCCTTAAGCAGGCTCTCGTCTCCAACCACCTTGAGTACCTGTTTCGGAGTCGTCACGCGGCTGAGCGGCCAGAAACGGCTACCGATACCTCCGGCGAGTATCGTTCCGTAGACCTTCTTTCTATTAATTTTTTTATCAGGCATAGTTCCTTCCATCAAAGGTAAAAGGTAATCAGATAGTCGGGTCAATCCTTCAGCACAAGCTCTTTTGCGCTTATAGAATATAGTTTAAGAAGTTCCCTAAATTCGCGGGTTGAAATATTCGATCTCTTTTTTAAAGCTCTGCGTTTGGCGATCAGCGACGGTAAGTGCGCGAATGCGCCGATATACGCCTTTACTACTATGCCGATGAGGCCGGACATAGAGACTTCGCCCGCAAGACGCGCACCTGCGCCCTGGCCGCTACGTACCGCCCGAACCTGTGCCAGATACCGCCATACCTCATAAAAAGGAAAGAGCAGAAGGTTTCGGAGCGGAAAGAGCTTTAACGCCACCCAGAGATGATTCCTTTCAACCAGGTAGGCCTTAAACGGAGTATGGCTGCCGCTGGTACCGGAGTAGTAGTGCTTGAGAGTAGCAGCAGGAACCGATACGCAGCCCCAACCGGCTAAACGGCCACGCAACCCTAGATCCGTATCTTCGCAATAGGCAAAAAAATCGGGATCGAAAAGACCGACCTCTTCAAGCATTTCGCGCCTGTAAAGACCGGCGCAGGCACTCGGTATCAGTGCGCTTTTATTGCTATCGTACTGTGCGTTATCCACCTCGTTGCGCCCTTGCCCCCGGCCTATGCCGTTCGGGTAGAGCAGCAACCCGCCAACAGAGTCTATCACGCCGGGGTCCTGCATGGAAAGAATCTTCGGCGCCCACATACCGGCCCTCTGCCCGCCTGTCCCGGAAGAGGCTGTTGCAACGCCCATAAGGATCTCTAAAAAAGAGTCCTCCAGGATCGTATCATTGTTGAGCGTCAGAACAAATCTGCCGCGCGACTTCTCTATGCCCTGATTGTTTGCCCGTGCAAAACCGAGGTTTTCTTTATTCTCCACCAGGCGAACCTCCGGATAGTTCAAGCGCACGAATCGTACCGAACCATCGGTCGAACCGTTGTCTACGAAGAGTACCTCAAAGTCTTTAAAGGACTGCGCAAAGATAGATTCGAGGTTTTGACCAAGAAACCGCTCGCCGTTCCAGTTGACTATTATAATCGACAGAAGCGGAGCTTTTGCGCCTGGGCCAAACCCCATCGCCTGATTGTCCTTGTTAAGCATCACCGGGCCTCCTTTTCCAACCTCAGCCCTACGGTTAACACTGCTGCGGGGCATAAAGAAGAGAAGGAGATAGATGCCGAGGTTACGCAAAAAACCCATGCCTTTAAAACCGAACTTGAAAAGTAACTTGAGACGGGTGAACCTGGAAGAGCGTAACAGAGAGACAAAAGCCGTAACCGTTTTTAAGTCCGTAGGTTTGAACATCGACTTATAGGTAGATTCGAAAGCGACGGCCTGTGCAACTATCCGCTCCAGAAGTCTGGCCGTTGAACCGAGGCTGCCAAGACGCGACAAGAAATAATTTATCGAGTAACTTGTGGAGCCGGCCACGTTTGAGGCGTGCTGGCGATAGAGCATTGTCGGGCTCTTTACATAACCTGTATGACCGAAAGCAGCGGCCACGAGGGCTACCCACCAGTCATGCAGGATCGCTTCAGGCGGTATAGGGGTTGCAAGCTTTCTAAGAGGCCCGTTGACCATTACCGTGCAACCGGTAACATTATTTAAAATAAGCAGGTTCCGTAACGCAGCAAGGCCCGGATTGAGATTCTGATACTTCCAGAAAGAGTCCGAGAGAACTCCGAGGCTGGAGTCAACAACCTTCATATCGGTATGCACCAGCACAGGAACAGAGCCAGACTCAGCCTCAATAGAGCGCATACTATCGAGCGTAACGGCTATCTTGTCAGGCTCCCAAACATCATCCTGATCGCAAAAAAGGGAGTACTCTGCGCTTGAACGTTCCAGAAGGCGCGAAAAACTGAGAGTCGGACCCAGTGAGCCCTCTGTATCCTTAACGATAATAATTTTTTCGGGATAAGCGGCAACATACCGCTCTACTATTTCAATTGTACCGTCAGTAGAGCCGTCATCGCGTATCAACAGACGCCAGCTCTTGTGACTCTGCTTCAGCAGACTCTCAATCTGGGGTTCAAGATAAGCAATACCGTTATAAGTAGAAAGTAATATATCTACGGAGTGCAAATTACTGCTATTTGTAGGCATCTCAACCTGCTAGCAAAAGAGGAGGTAAAAAGAGCGGACTAGCGTCAACCGAAGTTTTTTAAACCCCTTTTTCCACCAACCTTCAACCCGCCCTTCTCACGACCATCTATTATTTATTGATTCGCCATTCAAGCGTCTTTTTTATTCCGGTCTCAAGGTCGACTTCCGGTGCCCAGCCGAGCTGATCCCTCGCGCGTTGTGCATTAAGCGCACTCTTTGTAAGATCCCCGGCGCGTGCGACACCTGTTTTCGGAACCTCGAACTCGGGGTTCAACCCTTCTATCCGCTCTCTGGCTGCCGCATAGACCGCATTATATAGGTCGAGCGTATGGGTGGCGACGGTAGTGCCAATATTAAAAGCCGTGCCGCTGCCCTTCTCGAGCGCCAACAGGTTGGCCCGCGCAATATCCCCTACAAAGCAGTAGTCACGCGTCATACCGCGAGGTTCGTCTTCAAAGTGATAGACCGTGCTCGGTGTGCCGTTTAAGAAGTTGTCCATAAAGATCGCAACAACACCCGCCTCACCGTGCGGTATCTGGCGTGGGCCATAGACGTTGGCATACCTTAAAACAGTGTAATCTAAACCGTACTGCCGCGAGTAGAATGAAAGATAGTTCTCGCTAACCGCCTTTGCAATCGCGTAAGGAGAGAGCGGCTGAGGCGGGTACGCCTCGGTTGTCGGGTACTCTTCCGCCTCGCCGTAGATTGCACCGCCCGAAGAGATGAAAATAACCTTGCGTACTTCACTCCGCCGGGCAACCTCCATAAGGTTAAGTAACCCGATAACATTAACCTCGGCATCAAAGACAGGGTCTGTAACGGATGCCGGTACCGATATCTGTGCCGCATGGTGATTTACCACCTCGGGCCGTTCTGCCTTAAAGATGTCGGCAAGTTCTTTAGAGCGGATATCGGCTTCATAAAACTTCGCCTTGGGATTGAGGTTCTCACGCTTTCCTGAAAACAGGTTATCCACAACAACTACATCATGCCCGGCCCCTACATATGCATCAACAACATTTGAACCGATAAACCCGGCCCCGCCAGTTACAAGTATCTTCATCCGTCTCCTCCGGTTACGATTTACTGTTGGTCGCTTCAATACGTTTATTTATCATATCGACAAAGATTGCCGTCTCTTTATGCCTGACTGTTGTCGTATATCTATTTAAAACATCTGCTCTTGCCCTGGAGCCAACCGACTCCCTCAGCTCCCTGCTCTCGATCAGTTTTTCTAAAGAACGCTTCCAGCCCTCGGCCTCTTCGGCCAAAAAGCCATTCTCGCCGTCTGTGATGGCATGTCTGAAAGCATCGGTCGCCGACGCAACGGTCGGCACCCTGAGTATACCCGCTTCAAAGTACTTTAACTCGCTCTTGGCATTACAGAACGGATTCTCTTTTTCAAGGGGCGCAACATTAATATCGCACCCGGCTATCAGTTCGGATAACTTTTCGGCAGAGACAAGCGGATGACGAGTAACGCGGTCTGAAAACCCTTTAAACCTGTCATTCGCCTTCAAGTAACCCACAAGCACTAGCTCTACATTCTTGTACTTTTTTAACACTTCCACCAGTAAGTCTGTAATGGAGGCAAAATCCTTGTCATGGCTCCTGGAACCCGAAAAATAGCCTATGCGCACCTTGACATTTTCCGGCCTTATTGTGCCTCCATTTCCAAGTACCCTCCCGGCAGGGACCCTCTGATCCAGCACCTTCTCGGCTCTCTTCAACTGATCCGGAGATAACCTGTTCCTTAGAACAAATACTCTCTTTTCCGGGTAATCATTGGAGATGCAATTTGCCAGGAATTGAGTAGATACGATACAGTTCTCTACATACGGATCCTCTACAATCTCACGACCTATGCCGTTTTCGTAACAAACCCTCTCCTCGCCGGTCATATGGTTATAATAATCGAGATGACGTAAGTACCTTCCGTTGTATACGAGATCGTCCGTTTCAAAGAGTATCACTTTACCTTGGTCTTTAATCGAACCTATAACAGCTGCAATGTGATCATCATAACGCACTCTCTGAAATATAAAAAAAGAAAACCTCTTTGTCAGCATAGATAAAAAAGGCGTGCCCTGAAAAACCACCCTCGCTGTAAGCCCGTGGCTCTTCAGTTCGTCACACATATTATAACAGCGGTACTTGGCCGAACTTCCCGGCTGTCCCATTACGTAGAGCACATCACCGCGATAACGAAGAAACCGAAGTGCGTTGAGGCCGCCTGAAAGATAGAAGGCACTAAGGCTGAGGAACGGAAAAAACCCTCGGTCTTTGTAAAAAAGATACCCTCTATTTATAAAACTGCCGAACCTCTTCATTTAAGCCAACCTTTAAGCCAACCTTGCCGACGTAAAAAACCCGGACTGGTTTCCAACACTAAACCAGACCCTTCAAATAACCGACGCTGCGGGTGAAGTCCTCTTCAAAAACTTCGCCTGGTCTCCCGCCCGAGCTGCTCACTCTAGCGCCTTTGCGGAACAAGACACCTTATACGCTCCTCTTCTTCAGGTTTTAACAACCCCGGCTCTCTCGGCCAAAACCTCCCGGTATAAACCCTCCAGCTCACCAACATAGGTCTTAATCGATTTAGGCGGCTCTATTCCCGAAGCAAGTTTTTCCACAAGACCCTTCTCCTCTACAAGTCTCCTAAGCCGGGCAGCCAGCCCCTCGACATCGTTTTTTTCAAACAACATGCCGTTCACGCCATCATGAACAACATCCGACATGCCGCCGAGATTCGTGGCTATAACGGGCGTCATCGACGCGAAAGCCGAATAGATAACAAGCGGGGTGTTCTCGTACCAGATAGATGGAACCACCAGAACGTCGATCCCTTTAAAGATATCTCCTATCTGCTCATTAGGAAAGGTGCCGAAAAACTGAATCCTGTCGTCACCCTTCGCGAGTCTCTTGAGCCTGAAGACAAAGTCCTTGTCAACATCGGGCCCGCCATATATTTTAACTTCAAGCGGCAGTTCTGCGGGCAGCTGCTTAATGGCCTTTACCAGAACCTGCGACCCCTTATGCTCGCTGAGGGTACCGATAAAACCGACCCTCAGTTTGTCTCCGGGCACCTTAAAAACAGAACCCTCAAA
Source organism: Deltaproteobacteria bacterium (assembly GCA_029262515.1). GTDB lineage: Bacteria > Desulfobacterota > GWC2-55-46 > GWC2-55-46 > JADFVP01 > JADFVP01. The sequence continues at coordinate 24,901 of JAJCZH010000002.1, forward strand.
AAGGTCGAGATTGAGCCCGAACGGCTGTAACCGAATGTTTTTATGCCCAAGACCGTTCTCAACAAGAACCTTCTCCATAAAAGAGGTCGGTACCAAGACCCGGTCTACCCTGTTTATTCGAGCCAGATTAAAATCTTTTCTCTCGGCAACCGCACGGAGCATTGGTGAGAAACGTTTGTCCGGCCACCATGCTCTCTTTGAACCCCAAACAAAGAGGTCCAAAAGCGAACCGGGCAGTTTTGAGGCTAAGGAACTCACCGGTCTGGGCCCGGAGATGCCTATCAGGTGGCGTATACAGTTATGACCGTCCGGGTCTGGCCCTTCGCAAAGATCGTTATTTTCAAGACGTAGAAGTATAGTCTGGCAGATCGTCCAGAAGTCGGTCGGTGTGAATAGTATTGGCACACCTTCAGCAATACAGACATCTATCGCAACCGGAGTAAGGTTCAACAGGTGAAAGAAGTGGACCAGGTCGGGTTTTAACTGCTTCAACAAATCACTGAAACGCTTTGCGAAAAACGGATTGTTGTGCTCAAACTCCATGGAGTTGCTTCCCGGAGGCACGACCCCGGGGTTATGGCTGTAGCGATGAACCGTCACGCCGCCATACACATAGGTATCAAAAGACGTATTCTCCGGCGCACCATTACAGGCACGGTGCGCTGTTAAGACCTCGACCTCATGCCCGGAACGCTTGAGCTCTCTGGCGGTTTCGTATGTAAGCACCTCTGTCCCTCTGGAGTGGTCGGGAAAGAACTGGTGCACCGCAAGAAGGATCTTCATAGTTGGACTCTCTAATACCGTAAAAGGTAATCACCTGAAGCAGATTGAGCCTTGCAACGCATGAACCTTCTGTAATCTACAGTAGTCCCTTTAGGTAGTCGACGGTTAGTGCAAGCCCCTCGCTAAGCTCAACGGACGGTGTCCAACCCAATACCGTAGACGCGCGCGTAGTATCCAATACATTTACCGGTACATCAAATGGACGTGCCGGGGTATAACGAACATCAAGCCTTGTACCTATTACAGCCTCTATCGAACTCACTATATCGAGTAACGACAGACCTTTACCGCTACCGATATTAAAGAGCCGAGTATCCCCCGTGTACTTTAATAACTTGGTGACGGCACGAGATACATCAGTAACATAAAGATAGTCACGCGTAACAGTGCCGTCTCCCCAAATCTCTATCGACTCATTCTTTAACGCCTTATATAAAAAGACCGTTACCGCACCCTGTGTAGCGAGCGGTCGTTGCCGTTCGCCATACGGGTTCGATATTCGCATTATTCCGTAATCCAAACCGTAAAGGTGCTGGTACAACTTTAAGTACTTCTCAATGGCAAGCTTCTGTATGCCGTACGAGACGAGCGGGTCGGTCGGATGCTCTTCGGGTATAGGGCTCTTTTCGGGTATGCCGTAAACCGTACCTCCGGAAGAGAAGAAGATAACCTTCTTGACCTTCTCGGCAACTGCGGCGTCTAAAAGGTGGAGGGTTGAGACCAGGTTAGAAGAAATATCATATGCCGGGTTATCGTTTGAGCCTTTTGGAAAGGTTGTGCTTATGCAATGGACTATATAGTCCACACCCTTTACAGCCTCTTTCAAGTGGGTCTCATTGGTAAAGTCTCCCTCGACCAACTCAACCTTATCGAGAACATGCTCAATGTTGTCGCACTTCACAGACTCCTTCTCGAAGATCCGTACGGCATACCCCTCGCCAAGAAGCGCATCAACCACATGAGAGCCTAGGAAACCGCCCCCGCCAAGTACAAGAGCCTTCATGTCATTAATCTCCTCATGTTATACAGCCCTCTCACTCAGAACCTCTTCGTAAAAACCCTCTAACTCTTCGGCATAGGTCGCAATAGATTTAGGAGGCTCTACCTTTGAAGCGAGCCTCTCAAGGGTTCCTTTCTCTTCAATCACTCTTCTTAGCTGAGCAGCAAGCCCTTCGGCATCACCCTTTTCAAAGAGCAGGCCATTAACGTCATGCAGCACAACCTCCGACATTCCGCCTAAATTCGTAGCTATGACCGGAGTACCGGATGCGTGCGCCGAGTATATGACTAGCGGCGTATTTTCATACCAGATTGAAGGCACCACCAGAACATCAAGGTGTGTAAATATCTCGGCAATAAGATCGTTTGGAAAAGTCCCGCAAAACTTAATCCTGCTTTCGCCCTCGGCCATCTTCGTAACACGAGCAGTATAGTCGGGAAAATCACCGAGCTTTCCGTAGACACTAACCTCTATCGGAGCTTCTGTGCCGAGCTTCTTTACCGCGTCGATCAGAACATGCAGCCCTTTATGCTCATAAACCGTTCCAATAAAACCAACGCGTAATTTTTCACTCGGTACTTTGGTAATATTGCCGCCAAAGGCCTTCAGATTAAGCCCGTAAGGTACGAACCGTACATTATCTCTCTTGAGGCCGTTACCGGTCAACATCTCTTCCATAAAACGGGTGGGCACAAGTACGCGGTCTATCTTATTTACCCGATCCATAATAAAATCTTTACGTTTCGAAATCGCACGCAACATAGGCGAATACCGCTTATCCGGCCACCACGCCCTGCCGGCGCCCCATATAAAGAGACGAAGAATCGAGTCCGGCAGGTTCGGTACCAACTTCCTTACCAACCCGGAATGCGCAACAAGATGACGAATACAGTTACAACCATAACAATCCGGCCCTGTACAGAGGTCGTTATTTGCCAGCCTCAACTGGCTCACCTGACAGATGCTCCAGAAATCGGTTGGCGTAAAGCACATAGGTACACCTTCCGCGATACAGGCCTCAATGGCAGTAGGCGTAAGCCTGAAGAGGTGAAAAAAATGGACGAGGTCCGGCTTCGCCTCTCTTAAATACTCTCTGAACTGCTTACCGACTACTTTATCATTGTGTTCGAACTCTACTGTACTTGTTCCGGGCGGAAGCGCATCAAAGCTATGGTTGTAGCGCTGAACGGGAATACCCTCATACGTATATGACTCAAAGGGTTTTTCACGTGCTAGCTCGGGATCTGCCGGAAAACCTGTCCAGACCTCTACGTCGTGACCGCGCCGCTTAAGCTCTTTGGCGGTCTCGTATGTCAACACCTCTGTTCCGGCATGGTACTCCGGAAAAAACTGGTGTGTCGTAAAAAGAATCTTCACAGCCTCTACACCCCCACAGAGAGTATCCGATCCAACCGTTCATCATGATTATAAAAAGAGTAACTACCGAGCCTATCGCCTGCTGAAGTTGCATAGACCTCATATAACGCTTCCCTGACCTCTTTCTCCTGACCCTTTAAAGAGGTTTCTTCAAGGTAACGTCTGAAATGATCTAATGAATAAAAAAAGTGATTGAGTAAAATACTCTTTTTCCCAAGTACACACCCATTAGTTTTAATGCCAAAGGCTTCAGCAATATCTACAAAGATTCTACCGAGCGGTTCACCTCTGCCTATCATTGGCCCAGATACAGTATCTACTTGATTATTCATATTGTTCTTCAGATCAAGTAACGGATTTAAAGAGTTAAAGTCAAGATCTGCAACGGCCTTAACAAGGACATTATAAAGAACAAAGGCTTCGGTGAGCAAAGAGACTAGGTCTTTTGCCCGTACCTTGTCGGGCCTGTACTCAAGAAGCTCTGGCAGACCCATCAAATCAACATAACTTCTCTTAAGAATATAGGCGGCATCTCTGTTATGAGAGTGTGTAACCCCTGAATTGTGGCAGTAGAGAAGTTTCTTACCCTCTTTTAACGCCCTGTAACCGAACTCAAGGTCCTCGGCATACCGAAAGCTTCCGAACTTATGCGTATTAAAAAAGTCGGCCCTATAAACCGAACAAACATTGTCGAGCTGGCAGAGGCGTCTTTTTTCTGCATAAGAAAGAGATGTAATATTTGGCGAAAATAAAAATTTGGACTCATTGAAACCTAGAAATTCATAAAAGCCCCACATAGACCAGCACGCAAAGAGATCGGCATCGTCACGCGGAATCTGCCTGGTGGTTACGGCAACGATCTCAGGGTCGTACTTAAAGGAGTTGACCATATCGCAAAGAAGAAAAGTATCAGAAGGTATTGCATCCTGCGTAATAAAAAGATAATAATCAACATCCGGCGCAAGGCTTGCGCCGAGGTTTCTCGTTGCGCCGTGGTTGAACTCTTTTTGAGGTATCTCATGTACAAGAGCGCCGAACTTTTTGGCCAGCTCAACAGTTCCGTCCGTTGAGCCTGAGTCTACTACGACAATATCGAGGCTCTCTACTAACTCTTGACCACTAAGCATAGTCAGAGTCTGTTCAAACTCGGAACCTGCGTTGAGCGTAGGAATTATCACCGCAACAGAACCCTCTACCGATACTCTCTCAGGTACAGCAAAAATAACCTGGTCCTCTTCTATCTGGTCTACTTCTATTCTATTATTTGAAATTTTTTGAGGTTTTTTTTTTGCAAAACCAACTACAAACCTGAGCGGTGCGGTTACCCTCCAGCTAAATGAGTTACGGAATGTATTTGTTATCTGCTCTATGTTAGTTTGCAGTTCAACTACCTGTCTGTTAAGAGCGCCAACCTGCCTGTTAAGAACATCTATCTGCCTGTCTTTATCGGCAATAAAGCGGTTTTTATCGGCAAGAATACGTGTGGTCTCTTTTTGCGCTATAAATCTATTACCAAGCAGAGTAAACAGACTCCGTATACCCGCCTGCTCATTCTCAGTTCCGTTCAGCAACTCTTTAACCGTACTCGGCAGGTCTCTGCCCACACCTAATACTCCTAAACCGTAACTATGCTCAAATGCAAAGTGGGGGTAACAGGCCCTTAGCTCATCCCAGAGCTTCCAAACACCAAAGTCGCCCTCACGGACTGCTATATCATGAAAGAGCACAACACCACCGGAACTCATCTTTGGCAACCACGACTCAAAATCATGCTTAACGGCTTCGTAGGTATGCAGGCCGTCTATATGAAGCAGGTCTACAGAGCCATCTTCAATACCAGATAGGGCTTTATCAAAAGTGCTCTGTATAAGCGTAGAGAAGCTCGAATATAAGGGATCGTGGTAAGCACGTAAATCCGCCAGCACATCCGACCCGTAAAGCCCTGCCTGATGGTCGCCCACCCAAGTATCGACAGCAAAGCAGCGCGTCTGTAAACTCAGCTTCTTTACAGCCTGACAAAAAGCGGTATAAGAGTCTCCCCTGTGCGTGCCAAGCTCTACCAGTACCTTCGGCCTTAGAAGCTCTACGATAAGCATGGCAAATGGAATATGACCAACCCATGCTGACTCGACATTAAGAAGGTCTGGCTCCGCAAGGCATATAGAATGTTCAAGTGGGTTTAACATTAATTATTTTCCTTTTAAAATAAAAAAATTGCTACAAACATGCTATTACTCTGCGCAAAGCATCAATATCATCTCCGCAAAGTAGGTGAACATTGGATATAATCTTCTCGACCGGCCATTCCCACCACTTAGCTTCTAACAGAAGCTCCCTAATATGTTCTTCAAAACGGTACTTAATAAGCTTACACGGATTACCAGCAGCTACGGCATATGGCGGTATATCTTTCGAGACAACAGAACCAGCACCAATCACTGCACCACTCCCAATAGAAACACCTGAGAGTATTTTAGCACCATAACCAATCCACACATCATTACCGATTTCTGTATTTCCCTTAGTATGGGGGTGCCCATCTTCTCCGGCACCAAAAAGACCGAAGACTATTCTTATAGGATAAGTAGTGAACCAATCAACTCTATGCTCACCACCGCCAAAAATTACTACTTCTTCAGCAATAGAACAAAAAGAGCCAATATTAATTCTATCCTTATCAGTCCATGTTAGCAGTTTAGGATTTCCATATGTATACTGACCCACAACAACATTAGGACTATCTGAGATAAGCATAGGAATTTTGGTTTCGATACTCACTTTGTTGTCCATTTGTGCTCCATCAACACAACACCTTGCGCTGTATATTGAGCAGTTACTGTAAATTCATTGACATACCCGGTAAAGTCGTAAGCTGCCATTGCACTTGAATGAAACATACCTGCCTTTAAATAGTACGCTCCGGCAAGGAGATTAAAGGAAAGATACTCTAAAAAGAGTTCGTGCTCGCCAACTGCTCTATCAACCTTATATTCATCGAGGCGTGTATTTAAAGCGCAGACTTCAAGGTCATCGTTCCTGTAAATAGCAACACCTATAATAATGTCATCCTCTATCTCTTCAGTAATTTTGTACTTGAGCCTCACCCTAACACGCTCGCCTGTTGAAAACTCTTTGGTAACATTACCGTTACTATTAAGCATATCGATAGAGATAATCTGAGGAAGCCCATCCACAATCGTTTTTTGCTTTTCTATCTTAGGCTCTGTTGTTCTGCTAATCTCAGCACGCATAAAATCAGTATATAGATCCGCTACCCTGACTGGACCTCCATACTCTACAACCTTGCCTTCATTGAGCCAACAGCCTTTGTTGCAAAACTTCTTTATAGAAGTTGGTTCCTGAGTAACAAAAAGAATTGTCACTCCACTATCCTGCATCTTCTTGATACGTTCCATGCACTTGACTTTAAAGGCGACATCGCCTACACCTAACGCCTCGTCGACCACCAGAATATCGGGGTCCACACTTATGGCCGCAGCAAAGGCGAGGCGCACGAACATACCGCTGCTGTAGGTCCGAACCGGCTGATCTATAAAATCTCCTATGTCGGCAAACTCGGCAACGGAATCGAACCGCTCATCCATCTCAGCGCGGCTGAGACCCATTAGCGCTGCATTCATATAAACATTATCTCGCCCCGAAAACTCCGGATGAAAACCGGCTCCGAGCTCAAGTAACGCGGCAACACGCCCGTTGACCGATACAGTGCCGGAGGTCGGCTGAAGCACTCCGCAGATGATCTGCAAAAGAGTAGACTTACCGCTTCCGTTACGCCCGACTATGCCTACCGACTCTCCTCGCATGATCTCGAAATCTACATCCCGTAATGCCCAGAACTCCTGATGGTACTGTTTGCGCCCGGGGTGAAACACCTCTTTTATCACCTGACCAACAGAGCTGTACCGTCTGAATTTTTTGCTTACGTTGTTGACACTAATTATCGTTTCCATTTCCAAAGATTACATAACCTCCGCAAACCACGGCTTCATCCGCCTGAAAAGCACACCACCGAGACCAAACATTACAAAAGAGGTAACGGCCATATAGATAAAATCCGCCAGGGGCAAGAACCTGCCGGCAAGCAACGCGAACCTATAACCCTCAATAAGGTGGTAAACTGGGTTGAGCTTCAGAATAAAAAGCGCACGCGGCGGTACCATGTCGGGAGAGTAGATAATGGGGGTGAGAAAAAAGAGGCCCATAATAATAAGGCCTAAGATCTGGCCCACATCTTTAGAAAAAACATTGAGGCTAGAGAGAACCCAGCCGCAGCCGATGCAGAAGAGCGCCATAAAAAAGAGGTATATAAATATATAAAAGGTCTGCAACGGCAGAGTGCCGTTGAAGATAATAAGAATAAGCAACAGCAGAACCAGACTTATAAGGTGGCTTATTATGTTGCTGATGACAACTACTATCGGCAGTATCTCTGACGGAAAACCTACTGCCTTCTTTACGAGATTCGCATTCGAGACCAACACGCCGGAAGCTGTAGTAAGCGTCTGGGTAAAGAACTCCCAGGGCACAAGGCCGCAGAGCAGAAATAGAAAGAAACTGTCGGTCTTGTAAACCTCACCCGGGGTAGCTTTAAAGAAAAGGCCGAAGACGATACCGTAGATCGCAACAAGAAAGAGCGGGTTAAAAACCGCCCAGAGCAACCCAAAGACGCTACCGACATACTTTGCCTTTAGATCCCTCGCTGCCATCGTACGGAGCATATAACGGCTGCGATAAAGGCGGCCAATAAAATCGAAGAATATTATAAAGTTCTTTAACATACTCTCTCTTACCTATAGCGGCTACTGAGCTTTACTACAGATACCATAGAAATAACCATGCACTCTTTACCCTCTGTTGCCGTACTGCTCATCGTAGTACTTAAGGTACTCGCCAGAAAGAATAGCCTCCCACCAGGAGCGATTGGTAACGTACCACTCTATGGTCTGTTTCATTCCCTCTTCAAAGGTCACCTCCGGCTTCCAGCCGAGTTCAGTCTCTATCTTCTGACAATCGATCGCATAACGGCGGTCGTGCCCCGGTCGATCGGTCACATACTTTATCAGTGCCTTGCGGGGCTCCTCATACGGGTACCTCAAAGCGAGGCCCTCGTCGAGCTCTACGAGAAAATCGACCTCGGAACAGACGAGATTTACTATCTCGATATTCTGCATCTCGCACCGGCCACCGATATTATAGGTCTCACCCAAACGGCCTCTATCAAGCACTGCCTCTATCGCCTTGCAGTGGTCTGTCACATAGAGCCAGTCGCGTACGTTCTTACCGTCTCCGTATACCGGAAGGGGTTTACCTTCAAGGGCGTTCAAGACCATAAGCGGAATCAGCTTTTCAGGAAACTGGTACGGCCCGTAGTTGTTCGAGCAGTTAGTGGTCAAGACCGGCAGGCCGTAGGTGTGGAAGTAGGCCCGTACAAGATGGTCGCTCGAAGCCTTCGAGGCCGAGTACGGAGAATTCGGACTGTACGGTGTCTCTTCCGTAAAATAACCGGTCTCTCCCAAAGAGCCGTAAACCTCATCGGTTGAAACGTGAACAAAGCGTGCACTTTCGAGAGCTTCAGGAGAGTTCCACGCCTTTCTGGCCGCTTCGAGAAGTACAAAAGTACCCATTATATTGGTCTCGACAAAGGCCGCGGGACCGAGTATGGAACGGTCCACATGCGACTCTGCCGCGAAATTCACTACCGCATCTATCTTCTCTTTTTCAAATAATGATTCAACAAGGGAGGCGTCTGTAATATCGCCCTTTACAAACTTTAACCTAGCGGCATTGAGACCGGATAAGTTGTCGAGGTTACCGGCATAAGTAAGAGAATCTAAAACTATAATCTTTACCTCTTCGGTGCTCTCCATCATATGGCGCACAAAGTTGGCACCGATAAAACCGGCTCCACCGGTTACTAAAACATTAGACCTCATTGCTTACCTCCGTTTCCATTTTCGCAACATCTTTTAACATCTCTTTTAACGACTCCCTCCAGTGAGGAATCTTTATACCAAAAACCCTCTTAATCTTCGCGGTATCGAGTACCGAATAAGCGGGCCGTGCAGCCGGAGTCGGATACTCTTCGGTTTTAATCGGCTCAATTGAAGTACAGATTATATTCGTGCCGATTTTCATTTCAGACGCCTCTTCTATGGCAGCAACAGCCAGATCATACCAGCTCGCCACACCGTGGTTGGCATACCCGTACGTTCCCCAGATAGTACTGCCACCTTCTGGCGAAGCTTCTTGCTCAATCCTGTTCGTAATTACGACTATCGCCCCGGCCAGATCTTTAGTCCAGGTAGGAGAACCGACCTGATCATAAACAACGCTTAAACTCTCGCGCTCTGCAGCGAGACGGAGCATCGTATGAATGAAGTTCTTGCCGTATGCGCCATAGAGCCATGAGGTACGGATAATAATATGCTCCGGCAGAACCTCCCTCAAGACCTCTTCACCTTTTAATTTGCTTATGCCATAAACACCGAGCGGGGATGTGGCATCCTCTTCCGTGTACGGATGCGGACTACTGCCGTCATAAACAAAATCGGTAGAGATATGAAGTACCGCAGCGCCTGCCTCTTTGGCCGCTAGAGCGAGGTTCCGGACGCCTCCCTCATTGACGGCAAAGGCCTTTTCGCTCTCCGTCTCAGCAAGGTCTACCTTTGTATAAGCCGCACAGTTGATTATCAGGTCCGGGGCCTCGGCTGCAAAGACGGAAGAGACCGCCCCGGCATCGGTAATATCGAGCCTGGCTGAAGTAAAAGAGACGAGGTCATGACCGCACGAAGCGAGTGCGACCAACGTATCGGTACCAAGCTGTCCTCCGCAACCTGTAATTATAATCTTCATAATCTAAAAAAACATCCTTTCGGCCTGTCTCAAACAAAGAACTTGCATACAACATGAATTTTATCGCAATAAAAACAGAATCAATCGATGATATACGGTGAGTTTTCAAGCTCTTCATGCCGAATCTCATCTACCGGCTCTGCTTTGCCTTGCCCCATAAAGAGACGGTTGGGGCAATTAATAACCAGTCCGCCATCGTCACCTATATTCTTATAAGCATGCACAACGCCCTTGGGTACTATTACGGCTGTCGGCTTTGAAACTCCGGCCACCAGAACCATGCGGTTCTTATATGTCGGCGAAGCCTCTCTGCCGTCCCAGAGGTAAAGCTTAAAGTCCGAAGGGCCGGCAAAGCAGAAGTAGTCCGCCTGATCTACATGTTCGTGCGGCCCGCGCACCACTCCCGATTTTGTCATAGATATATAGGTCATCACCGGAAAGTACTCTTCGTCCAACTCGTCATGGCGAAAGACCTCCATAAGCCAGCCCCGGTCATCAGAAAACTTTGGCAGTTCCTTCACCACCACGTCATCTATCGGTCCGTCCGTAAACATGATCAAACCTCCACCACTGAGTCGTCACCTACCATCAACCTGAGCGCCTTATGTTTATTATGACACTTGCCCACCCTGGCATCGCGGCCAATAAGGCTGTCTTCCAAGCGGTCCACATGATCTATCTCGGCGCCGGCAAGGATAACAGAGTGCTCTATTATAGACTTCTTCACCTTGGAGCCGTCACCGATTGAAGTGTACGGCCCCACGAAACTGTCTTTTATAACAGAGCCTTTACCGATAACAATAGGCCCTCTAAGCGTAGAGTTTTTTACTACCGCGCCCTCGGCAATAGAGACACGGCCAGTTACTTCCGACTCTTCATCGACACTGCCTTTAATATCACGCTTTAACCATTCGTCAAGAACCACGGTATTAGCCGCTAGCAGATCGTCTTTCTTTCCGGTATCGAGCCACCAGGTATCGAGCACCTGGCTTTGTACGGGGGCCCCCACCGTAACGAGACGCTGTATCGCATCCGTAATCTCAAGCTCGCCTCTGGGCGACGGCTCGATCTCCTCTATCGCCTTATGTATACGAGTAGAGAAGATATAAACCCCTACGAGCGCAAGGTTGCTCTTCGGCTCTTTCGGTTTCTCTACGAGCCTCACTATCGTGCCGTCTTCAGCTACCTCGGCAATGCCGAAGGAACTCGGGTTGTCGACCGGTTTTAAAAGTATTACGGCATCTGAGCCAGAGGTATTGAAGGTATCGACGAACTTGTCTATGCGGCAACCGATGAGGTTGTCTCCCAGGTACATTACAAACGGGGAGTCTCCGAGAAAGTCCCGGGCTACAACCACGGCGTGAGCCAGCCCCTTCGGCTCGGTCTGAGGAATATAGGTAATTTTCACCCCCCATTCGCTGCCGTCCCCCATAGTCTCTTTAATCTCTTCACCCGTTTCAGGAGAGATTATCATTCCTACCTCGGTGATGCCGGCATTTGCAAGATTATCAACAACATAAGCGAGTATCGGGCGGTTAGCGATCGGTACGAGCTGTTTCGCCCCGGTATGGGTAATCGGACGAAGGCGCGTACCCTTACCCCCGCTTAGAATCAACCCCTTCATCACAGGTCTTGTTTCGTTCTCAGACATATCAATTCTCCCCATTTATCGACAATATTAAAAACTCTAATGGTTGACACTCAGTTCTTACAATTAAAAATTTTTCGACCTTTGCCTCGTTTTGGGACAAACGTAACCGTTATCCGTAAAAACGGATACTACCTTATCGGTAGATTCTTTTTATTATTCAATTCTTTTCAGCCACCCGCCGCTCGAAATATCATAGATTCTCTTTTCATCAATTCCGGCCTCTACAAGCGCCCCTACATAACCGCCGCCACCCGTAAAAGAGGTTATCACAACAGCATCGATTTCGAGGGTTCCAGCGCTACCTATTGGTAAAATATCGTTACCGAAAAACTTATTTTCACCCGATGCGCTATCAAGAACTGCTGAGAGTGTTAACTCGGTCTCCGAGAGCGAGAGAAAGGCTATCTCCGAGACCTCGTCGACACCGCAAAAAGCTATATTTTGATGGCCCGAAGCTTCCAAAGCCTTAAAAAGGGTCTGGAAATCCTTACGAGCTACACGATACAAGTTGGTAAAGTTCTGAAGATGTCTATAGGTAAGGCGTGTCTTTTCCGCCAGCCCCGAGGGCGTTAGGTAGTACCTGTACCGCTTCTTCGGAATGGTAGAGACGGTAATATAACCTTTGGTGGTGAGGTTTTTAATATAGGAGTTAATAAGCCCGAGCGCGATGCCGAGCTGTTTGCTTAAATCTCTCTGTGTTAACTGATTCTCTTTCGATATCTCATCCAAGAGCAGAAGAGAGCGGTACTCATCTGTACCGGGCGTATCGGTCTCCTTGTTGTTCATAATATGAACATAACATGCCGCCAAAGCGCTGTCAAGGGCTTGTTCATATTATGAACGGGGTAGCTCTGTGCTTTTTATCATATAACTGACTTGCAATCTATTCACCACATACAAAAGCACTCATTAAAACCTATACCATACGTTCATGCCATTAAGCTTAACAACTATACGGGGGTATGGGGGTACGGGAAATAAAAAAGCCCGCCTGCCTTTTAGACAAGTGAGCTTTGATAGCTGCAACGCAATAAAACAGTAAACCGTATACCGGAGTTTTCATACTCTTTAGCCGGTACTCGAGTATAACTTATAAGCAAAAGGTACGCATGGAACCTAGCGGCCCCTTTTTTGAAACTTGTTAACGGCGTTTATGTGCTCTCTAAGGGTGGTAGAGAAGTGATGGGTTCCGTCGTTACGCGATACAAAATAGATGTACTCGGCCTCTGCCGGTTCGATTGCAGCCTCTAGCGACGCTTTACCCGGATTCGCAATCGGGCCCGGTGGAAGCCCGCCATTTCTGTAAGTATTATATGGGGTACGAGTCTGAAGGTGCTTCTTTGTAAGGTTCCCGTCAAAATCTTTTATTCCATAAATTACGGTTGGATCACTCTGAAGCCGAATCCCTTGAGCCAGCCTGTTATGGAATACGGCTGAAATAAGCGGCCGTTCATGACCTGCCCCGGTCTCTTTCTCAATAATGGATGCGAGCGTTACAGCCTCGCTTATACCCATGCCTCTGTTTTGCGCCCTGGTATTCAAAGCAGGATAGTAAATAGACTTAAAGCGCTCAACCATAGCGGTTATAACCTCTTTGTCATCCATTTCCTTCGTGAAGTTGTAGGTATCGGGAAATAAAAAACCCTCTAAACTCTCACTCTCAAAACCGAATTTGGAGGCAAAAGCACCGTCTTTAGCCAGGGTTACAAATTTTTGAGAATCACCGATAATTTTCGCTGATTTCAGGACTTTGGCAATCTCAGCGATATTATACCCTTCAGGAATCGTCACAGGGTGGTTCTTTACCTCTCCACGCGTAAGGCTGTTAATAATTTCCATCGCACCCATAGAGGTGCTCAACTCATACTCCCCGGCCTTGGCTCTGGTAGCAGCGCGCATAAGACGTGCGACGAGCAAAAAGTCGTCTATATCACGTATAAGTCCGGCTTGCTCAAGCTTGTGTGCAACAGCCTTAAAGGGAGTTCCGCGTGGGATGGTAACCGTACGAAGCTCGCCTTCGCCGACGGAAACCGGATAAGTAAAGATGATGTGGAGGTGGGCAAAGAGCAGAGAACAGCCGAGCGCCACAAACACGATAAGTATTTTATATATTCTCTTCATCGATCTTAATTTATATTAAATAAAACTGTTTCTCTAATGATTACTCTACGAAGTGCCGAGGCTGTCAAGATACCCCTGCAGGATATAGGAGGCTGCAAGCTTGTCAACCACCCGCTTCCTCTTTTTACGACTCATATCAGCCTCTTTCAATACCCTGGTAACGGCAAAGGTTGAGAGCCTCTCATCCCAGGTCTTGACCACAAGACCTGTGTCCGCGGCCAACTTCCGTGCAAAACGGAGTACTGACTCGGACATTACACTCGGTTTGCCATCGAGCCTGATCGGCAAACCGATAATAATTTTACCTATTCCGTAATCTGCTATCACAGCTGACAGCTCCTTGAGGTCGGTAACCAGGCCGATCCTCTTTATGGTCTTAAGGGGTTGAGCAGTGATGCCGAGTTCGTCGCTGATAGCAACACCAATTGTACGACTACCCAGATCGAGCCCCATTATCCTCATGACCCCTCACAAAACAGGTTGAATAAGCTTTATGACTATATAAACAGAAGAAATATACCCCCTGACACTTCTTTATTCAAGGTGTTTCTTGACAACAGAAGTTAGTTCTTATATTATCGCGTCAACTGTAGTGATCGTATGTAAACCATCCATGGGCGGTTAACTCAGTGGTAGAGTGCCACCTTCACACGGTGGAAGTCACTGGTTCGAACCCAGTACCGCCCACCAGTAAGCATCACACAACTGTCGAGTATTTAAAAACTTTTATTTTAGTAAACTTGACAAGTCAACACTTTCTAATTTAACTTTAATCTTTATAGTTTATACTTTTATAAGTTGACATGTGCCATAAAAAAGTCTAATATTTGCCAATTAGCATTGGTAAACACGATTAGTTGTACTTTAGAGAGATATTTTGATAGCGTGACAGGTATGCAACCCTGTTGAATACAGTCTTGTCATCAAACCACCTGACAGGGCAATGGACCAACATCTGGACTCTCATACTACTCTCTTCTTTCTGACCTGGCAGCCGTATATAGCGCCGGAGATATACTAATCAACACCAAAAGGCAGGTTTCAACAGGTTCGTTGACGTCTCAACCGAGACATATATGAATAACCTTAATATTCCAGGTTATTTACAACTAGATTATAATATATTTAGAAGGAGCACGAAGATGGGCGTAAATTATGCGGAAATTATAGAAAGGATGAGGTGGGCCGGCAAACTGAAGAACGATTCTGCCGTGGCAAGGAAACTTAGCGTAACTCCACAAGCTCTTTCTAATTACAAAAAAAGAGGTGAAATGCCGACAGATCTGGTACTGAGGTTTGCAAAGATCTACGGCCTTTCGGTTGATTGGCTCATTTCGGGAGGAGGAGAGATGTACCGCCCGGGCGCGGAACCTACCGAGACCGGAGCGCAAGACTACCTCGGCGCCGCAGAAGAGGGTAGCCCGTACGGTGCAGGTTTATCGAAAAGGACCCTCGACTTTACAAACCTCACTCCGGATGAAATCATCTACGTCGGCAAGCTGCTCAAAATACTTCGTGGAAATAACCAGAGCAACGCCTCTGCAATTAAGTTTACGGTAGACGCATTCTTGAAAGCTATGGAGTCTCAGGCAGAGCCTCAAGAATACCCGTTAGCCTCGGAAACGAAACCGCAAGAGTAAGCATAGTACTATTATAAGAAGATCATGAGGCCGTATTTTCCAAAGTGGAGAATACGGCCTTTCTACAGCTGCACTGCTGCACTATCCGGGCCAACTCAAACCACCCATCCACCGGCTCTTCCAATGCCTAGCAACTCTACTCTGTTGACCAACCACCAGCCTGTATGATAGATTTTATTAAAATATATATAATAGATAAAAATGCATATAGCTTTCAAAATAGAGAAGGGTTGGGTGGCTGTAGAGGAGCCGAAGCAGGGCGCAGTAATGTTGAACCTGCACCAAAACGAAGAGGAGCTCCTGTTCTCCGGGACATCGATGACTTTGCGCCTTGAGCAGCTTCTCGGCTCCCCGGTTGAAGTTGACCAGCGTTTTGGCAGTAGAGTGCTGCTTGACCCCCAAGCTGCCGGATACCTTGGGGTTAGTGAAAATACAGAGGCACAGGAGCGTGAAGTCTGGTTAACGGTCAACGGACAAAAACTGGTCTACGCTCATACGCTGCTACCGATCGGATCAATAAAAGAGAGCCTTTTAGATACGCTCAAAGAGCGCAGCTCCGAACCGATAGGGCGCGTGCTCAGCTCTCTCGACATCCCTTTTCCAAAGAAAAAGCTCGAAATCGCCATTCTCAACTCTACTGAAATTGCTTTGGAACTCGGACTAAAACCCGACACCCGTTTCGTAGCACGTCGCTATATTCTTTATAACGGAACTACCGACAGAACCAAAGACTCGCCCGCCTTTATGGCCGCTATAACCGAAATATTCAACCCCGAGATCGTATCGTGCAAGATGTGCGAAAGCTGAAAAGCCGGGAACATACAGCCCATATGAGCACGAACAGTAAGATGATAAAAAAGCTTAAAGCTGCAAGCGACCTTATACGGCTTGACAAACAGTACGGAACGCTTCTGGTGCTATCACCGGCCCTCTGGTCACTCTTTATTGCCTCAAACGGTTCCCCCACCGCAAAACACCTCGCTGTATTCATACTCGGTTCTTTCTGCATGCGAAGCGCTGGTTGCGCGATAAATGATATTGCAGACAGAAAATTCGACCCGCATGTGGAGCGTACGGCATCACGCCCGCTCGCCGACGGCAGGCTTACCGTACGTGAAGCTCTAGTCGTTTTTGGCACACTCTGCCTGGTCGCATTCTTACTGGTCCTGTCTCTAAATACCTATACCATACTGCTCTCCATAGTGGGTCTTGGGCTCGCTGCGATCTACCCGTTTGTGAAACGGATCAGCCACCTGCCTCAGGCCGTACTCGGCATGGCCTTTGGCTGGGGGGCGGTAATGGCGTGGAGCGCGGTACGCGAAGAGATCGCTTTTATAGCAATTCTGCTCTTTACTGCCAATACCTTCTGGGCTCTCGGTTACGATACCGTCTACGCGCTCATGGATATTGAGGACGATAAGAAAATCGGCGTAAAGTCCTCGGCCATCCTCTTCGGCTCCGGCGTCTACAAGGCCGTTAACCTGCTTTACATAACATTTGTAATACTGCTCGCGGTTGTGGGGGGGCTCGCCGGACTCGGCCCGATCTACTATGCGGGACTTGCGCTCGCTCTGTTACTGCTCCTGTTAAGTATAAAAAGATTGAAACAGAAGCCGAACCGAAAAAGGGCCTTTGAAGGTTTTGTGATCAACGCTGCGGTTGGCTCTATTATTCTTGCTTGCATTATCATTGATATGAATCTATAAATGTATAGTGGTGCAGAGCTGTAGTATGGCAGTGATTACAGAGCCCGGACAGAGTATTGGTACCTGGAAAGAAGGAAAAAATGGTCTTTAACGATTTAAGAGAGTTTGTCGAAGCGCTCGAAAAGAAAGGGCTTCTAAAACGGATTGGCGCCGAGGTTAATACAAACCTCGAGGCAGCCGAAATCATGGACCGTTTGGTACAGAGCGGCGGGCCTGCCGTGTTAATGGAAAATGTCAGCGGGAGTGATAAGAAAATCGTCGGCAACCTCTTCGGTACGCGTGAGCGCGTAGCTTTTGGCCTCGGCGTCTCTGAAGAAGAATTCTTACAGATCGGTGAGTTTATCGCCATGCTGCAACGGCCGGAACCGCCCGAAGGGCTCTGGGATGCCGTCAAAAAAATACCCTTCTTTGGAAAAATCCTCAACCTCAGTCCCAAGACCGTAAAGAACGCACCGTCTCAGGAGGTGGTTAAGACCGGGGCCGAGGCCGACCTCTCTTCTTTACCGATAATAAAGTGCTGGCCTAAGGACGCAGCGCCGCTCATAACATGGCCTCTCGTGGTCACGCAGGCGCCTAAAGGCGGCCCGTACAACGTAGGCGTCTACCGTATGCAGTACCTCGACCCTCAGCGCGCAATCATGCGCTGGCTCACCCACCGTGGAGGGGCGCAACACCAGCGGCTCTGGCAAGAGAGCGGCGAACCGATGCCGGTGGCCGTGGCAATAGGGTGCGAACCTGCTACTACCATAGCAGCCGTAACGCCGGTGCCAGAAGACGTAGGCGAGTACCACTTTGCCGGAATACTAAGAAAAAAAGCAATAGAGCTTGTGGCGTGCAAAACGGTTCCGCTAAAGGTTCCCGCTACCGCCGAAATCGTTTTAGAGGGTGAGATTCGCCACGGAGATACTGCGCCCGAAGGACCCTTTGGCGATCACACGGGATACTACAACTCTGTAGAGAACTTCCCTGTCTTTCACCTGAAGGCGATTACGCACAGAAGAGACCCGCTCTACTTGACGACACTGACGGGACGCCCGCCTAAAGAGGACGCGGTGATCGGTACGGTCTTGAACAACATCTACTTACCGAGCCTGAAGCTCCAGTTCCCCGAGGTCGTGGACTTCTCCCTTCCGATGGAGGCCGTCAGTTACAGGATAGCGGTTGTGAGCATAAAAAAGGAGTATCCTGGCCACGCAAGAAGAATCATGATGGGTATCTGGAGTGTCTTAAAGCAGTTCATGTACGTAAAGTATATTATCGTCGTTGACGGAGATATCGACGTGCATAAATGGAGCGACGTTATCTGGGCGATCTCCACACGCGTTGACCCTGCGCGCGATACCGTTATAATAGACAAGACACCTATTGACTACCTCGACTTCTCCTCGCCGGTTGATTCGCTCGGCAGCAAACTCGGCATAGACGCCACCACAAAAGCCCCGCCCGAAGTCACGCGCGAATGGGGCGAGAAGATGGAGATGGACCCCGACATAGTCGAACTCGTTACAAAGAGATGGAAAGAGTACGGCATAGAATAGAGCGGTTGCTCTATAGACGAAACTGGGTTAAGAAGATGAACGCAACTTCAAAGACAACAGTGCCGGAAACGATAAATAGCGGAAGCCAGAATGACAGAGACTACCGAGACTAAAAAATTCGCCTCCTTTGACCTCGACGACTGGTGGGGCGAAAAAGGCAAACTGATCTCTTTACAGAAGATCAACCCCGTCAGATTCGGTTACTTCTCCGAGCAGGCAGGTAAGCTCGGACGAGAGATTTCGGGCAGCACCGTACTCGATGTCGGCTGCGGAGGAGGCGTGCTCTCGGAGAGTTTCGCCCGTGCCGGAGCAATCGTCACGGGCATTGACCTCAGTACCACGGGCATAGAGGTCGCAAGACGCCACGCTGAACTCTCGGAGTTAAAGATCGAGTACCTGGTAACCTCCGTTGAAGAGCATCTAAAAAAACATGCCGAGCTTTATGATATCATCGTCTGCGCCGAAGTCCTGGAGCATGTAGACGATATAGAGGCCTTCTTGGAAAGCGCACTTAAGATGCTGGCTCCGGGCGGGCTCTTCTTCTTCGGTACGCTCAACAAGACGCTTAAGAGCCGGCTCCTTGCGATCTTCGTGGCCGAAGACCTTCTAGGAATGCTGCCGCGCGGCACGCACGACTTCTCGCGTTTCGTGCGCCCTTCGACACTCGTAAATATCCTGAAGAAAAACAACCTGATTACCGAAGATATAAGAGGTATGAGCTACAGCCCGCTGCAGCTCGACTTTAGGCTCTCCGGTGATACCTCTGTGAATTACCTCGGAGTCGCTCTCAAAAAGTAGTCGGGTTACCGGGCTGTTTAAGCTCGTCATACTAAATCGACAATGCTGGAGTCTGTTTTGGGCCACAAAATCTTTCAGGTAGACACCTTTACCGACGTTGCTTTCGGTGGAAACCCGGCAGCGGTCTGCCTGCTCGACGGCCCGACAGACCCAAGGTGGCTTCAAAAGATCGCAGCCGAGTTTAACCTCAGCGAAACAGCCTTTGTCTTTAAAAGAGATGAAGGCGGTTACGGACTCAGGTGGTTTACTCCTACGATTGAGGTAGATCTCTGCGGCCATGCCACCATTGCCGCTGCCCACGCCTTGTTTGAAGAGGGGTTGGTGCCGCCCGGCGAATATATCCGTTTTTATACGAAGAGCGGCCTGCTCATGACACGCTTACAGGGCAACTGGATAGAGATGAACTTTCCGGCCGATATCGTGCGAAAAGTCGAAATCCCGCCCATGCTTACCGAAGCGATAGGTATTGAGCCACGGTTTGTAGCCAAGGGCAAGTTCGATTACCTGGTACAGCTTTCGAGCGAAGCAGAGGTTCGCGAGCTTAAGCCGAACATGGAGCTTCTGACCGGCCTGCCTGTACGCGGCATAATCGTAACCGCAGCCTCCGGGAAAAAAGGTATAGACTTTATCTCACGCTTCTTCGCCCCAGCCGCCGGTATAAGTGAAGACCCTGTTACGGGCTCGGCACACTGCATGCTCGGAGTCTTCTACAGAGAACTGCTCGGAAAGACAGAAATGGTAGGATACCAGGCCTCCAAACGAGGCGGTACGGTCAAGATAAGCATGCACGAAGACAGGGTACTGTTAAGCGGTCAGGCCGTAATGATTTCGAAAGGGGAGGTGCTGGGTATAGAGTAGTTTGGCCGGGCATATTTGTAAGAACTACCCGGCAGATGGGCTCCGCTCTTTTAAGCCGCGTTCTATTTCACCGGCAATCAATGCCGCAGCCTCTACAGGGTCTGCGGCATTTCTTATGGGACGGCCCACGACGATATAATCGGCCCCAGCACTAATAGCCTCGTACGGAGTCGCCGTGCGGCGCTGGTCGTCAGGCGGGGCATCTGCCGAACGTATGCCCGGTGTTATTACAAGCAAATACGGATTGGCCTTTTTAACCTCGCGTGCTTCTAAAGGCGAGCAAATCACACCCGCGCAACCGGCCTCTCGTGCGATTGCCGCACGATGCAGCACAAGCTCGGAAGGAGCCGCAAATCTGTTGCTGTCTATGCCGGCCTCGACCATGGCCTCTGCCGACATACTCGTAAGTACCGTTACGCCGAGCACCCCCAAACCTTTCCCGCTGCCACTACCTTCAGAAGAAGCCGCCGCCTCAACAGCCGCCTTTAAAAGCGGCCCTCCATCATCACAATGAACGGTAACAAACTCCACACCCAGAACCGAGGCTGAAGAGAGTGCATTTGTTACCGTAGCCGGAATATCATGCAGTTTTAGGTCGAGAAAGATTCCACATCCGGGCGCCGCAGCCTTAACGGCCTTAACGGCCTCAGGACCTGCGGATATAAAAAGCTCGAGACCTATTTTAAAGAGTCCCACGCTCTCTTTAAGAGACTCAACATACTCAAGCGCAGTATCGAGCGTTGGAAGGTCTAGCGGAAAGATTATTCTCTCGTGCGGTTTTTTAGCCATTGTCGGGTTAAAGGCGAAAAGAACTACTCCTCGTCGTCATCTCCTTTGGCCGCTTTTTCCGCTATCTCATCGGTAAACTTTTCATGCAATGCCAGAAGATCGGCTTTTGTAAAGATATGGTCCAGCCTGCACCCGGTCTCCTCTTTTACCTTCTCAACCGCACCCTCTTCCCTGTCGATAAGCGTTATTACCCTTTGAATCTGACAGCCCGCTTCTCTGGCCTTCTCAATCGCCTTTATTATCGAGGCCCCGGAGGTTGTAACATCTTCAACTATTGCCACCCACGCCTCTTCACGAAGAGAACCCTCTATCCACTGTCCGGTACCATGGCCCTTCGGTTCTTTACGTACGATAAAGGTATCGAGCATCTTGTTATTGAGCGTGGAACGGAAGGCCGTGGCGTAAGCTATGCCGTCAGCGCCCATGGTAAGCCCGCCGATTGCGTCAATCGGTGCGTTCTTCAACTCCTGGTAGAAAGCAAAAGCAACGAGTTCCATGCCCATGGAGTTCATCACCGTCTTTTTTGCGTCTATATATACGTCGCTCTTGGCGCCGCTCGAAAGTGTAAAACCGGCATCTTTGTCGTACTTAAAAGACTTCGTATAAAGAACCTCAAGAAGGTCGTCTTTATAGTTTTCACTCATGATCTGGTTATCTACAGCCATCTTAATAACTCCTTATATCTAATTTTATACTCAAAAAAATCGTCTGTCTATCTGTAGCATTAGTGCCATAAAAAGAAAGAAAGTTCAATACAATTCATAAATAGATCTGCATAAGATGCCTATAGTTGGACTTTAGGCTAAAAGCCCGGCTGATGTGGAAACGAAGCCTTGATTTTTACTCCTATTTTTTATAAAATTCCTTATACCGCAACCGACTATTCGAATATACGCAGGCTTACAGGAGAGCTTTTATGATTAACGACGCAACCAAGTGGTTACAGGCCTTCTTTGACCAAGTAGAGCCGATCAAGACCCGCGACCCCCTGTCCTACATATTAGGAGCCCAGAATGATGAAGAGCCCTCCTACTTCTACTACACGGATGCAGTGAAGATGGCCGGACACTCCTGTCCGGCAGTATCGGGCGCTTTTCGTATAACGCAACTCGCCTTAAACGCGCTTTACGGCACTGAAACGCCAACGCGCGGCGAGATACGGGTACTTATTAAGGGCGGTGCTCGAGACCTCGCTTACGGGCCACAGGCACAGGTAATCTCTTTAATTACCGGCGCCTCGGGAGAGACAGGCTTCAAGGGACTCGGCGGTCGCTTCGGCAGAAATGACCGGTTAAAGTTCGATGCGCTCGACCCACAGTTCTGTACATATATATTTCAAAGAGAGGATACAGGCAAGACAGTTAAGGTGGTCTACAACCCCTCGGCCCTCGGCTCCGATAATACCATGGCCCCGCTTATGCCGCTCGTCTTAAACGGCACGGCAACTGAAGAGCAGAAAAAACTGTTCGCTTCCCTCTGGCAGGGTAAAGTACGCTCGATTCTTTTAGAGAATGAATCGTTTCCGGGCCTCTTTACGATTGAAGAAGTTGAAGACTTCGTCTTCCCGCAGTAGGTTTCTATTATTACAGGATCGAACCGGACCGAAATAGAGAAAAACCTACGGAGTTTTTATAATTAAAATATTACCGTATCAGTCCGGGTAGATATCCGGGCCTGCTCTACACGGTCTCTTCTACAAAGGAGTTTTTATGGCAACCGTAGGAATGTCCCTCACGCAGTTTCTTCTCGAAGAGCAACGCAACATACCGGAATCTAAGGGAAGTTTCACCTCTCTCTTTAACGACCTCGTGGTTGCGGCAAAGATCATCTCAAGAGAGGTAAACAAGGCCGGCCTCATTGATATACTCGGAGCCGCCGGTACGGTCAACGTTCAGGGCGAAGAGGTCCAGAAGCTCGACATACTCGCCAACGACACTATTGTCAATACTATGGAACACGGCGGTCAACTTGCGGCAATGGCCTCCGAGGAGGTTGACGACTTTATACCTATCAACAAGAAATACCCTAGGGGCAAGTACCTGCTGCTCTTCGACCCTCTGGACGGCTCTTCCAATATAGACGTCAACATCTCCGTCGGCACCATCTTCTCAATCCTTAAGTGCAGAACCGGCAACGATGCGACAACAGAAGACTTTCTCCAGCCAGGGGTACAACAGGTCTGCGCCGGTTATATCCTCTACGGCTCCTCAACCATGTTCGTTTACTCTACCGGGCACGGAACACACGGCTTTACGCTCGACCCCAGCGTCGGCGAATTCCTGCTTTCACACGAAAATATCAAAATACCGGATGACGGCAAGATCTACAGCGCAAACGAGGCAAACGCAGAGAACTGGTTCCCCGGCACGCAGAAATATATAAGAGGCCTCAAAGACAGAAGCCGCGGTTACAAGAGCAGGTATGTCGGCTCTCTGGTCTCGGACTTTCACCGTAACCTGCTGCGAGGCGGAGTCTTTGTCTACCCCTCCGACAAGAAAACAAAAAACGGTAAACTACGGCTCCTGTACGAGGCCAACCCGCTCGCCATGCTGGTCGAACAGGCCGGGGGAGCGGCGTCTACAGGAACAGAAAGAATTCTTGAAGTCACCCCTACGGAACTACACCAGAGAACCTCTTTAATTATTGGCAGCAAGAATGACGTAAAAGAGGCCGAAGAGCTCTGGAGCGAGGTCTAAAAGATAATAGAAGCGGGCATCAGCGCCCTTTCCACCCTCGCTACCACATCTCCACCACCACTCAACCCATGTCCAATTCATATAAAAAAGCGTTGTGGTTAGAATACTTTACGGTAGGGTATAACCTGGTTGAAGGCGTACTCTCTGTACTGGTCGGTTACATGAGCGGCTCTGTGGCCCTTGTCGGTTTCGGCCTTGATAGCGCAATAGAGTCTACCTCCGGCTCTATTCTTATCTGGAGGCTCCTAAAACATGGCCGTGTCCCCAAGGAACATGAAGAGCGTGTGGAGCGACAGGCTGTCAGGCTTGTCGGTATCAGCTTTTTGCTGCTCGGCAGCTACGTCCTGTACGGAGCAGTCAGTAAACTCTACTATGCGCAAGAGCCCGAACCTACGCTATTCGGCATAGGAATCGCAGTCGCTTCGATTATAATTATGCCGCTATTGGCTCGCGCCAAAAAGAGAAGCGCAATAGAGATATCATCACGCGCCCTTGAGGCCGACTCGCGCCAAACATGGATCTGTTCCATACTCTCGGCCGCGCTTATCGTCGGACTCGGCCTCAACTACCTCTTCGGCCTCTGGTGGGCCGACCCGGTTACGGCCATTATAATAGCCGGTTTTGTTTTCCGTGAGGCTGCCCATACATTTAAGACTAAACAGCTCTGCTCTTGCTGAATCATATTCATGCAACCATTCACGTCTCTATGTCACCTGCCTTGATCAATGCATACCGGGTTGCAAAGGGGCCTATCAACTCATAAAGAATCGTCGTTGCCGTTATCGTGACAAAGAGCATCTCTCCGAGTTCCGGAAAACGGCTCTTGGCGAGCAACGCAAGGCCGAGCGCAACACCGGCCTGCGGCATAAGGGCAAGACCCATATACCTCCTGACCGATTTATCTTTAACGCTGATATACCCGCCGATATACGACCCGCATACCTTGCCGATAATCCTGAAGAGAACATATACAAGAGCAACAACACCCAAAGAGACCATAAGCTCTACCTTGAAGTTGGCGCCGACAAGAACGTAGAACATAATATAGAGCGGCCAGTCTACTTTCTTTAGATGATCAAAAAACCTGTACGAGGTAGGTTCAAGGTTGATAACCACCGTACCGAAGACTATATTGGTTAAAAGCGCCGAGGCGCCAAAGAAGAGTGCAGTGCCTGTACTGAAAAAGAGTAGGCCGAGAATAAAGGTAAGCGCGTCCCCCCTCCTCTGCACGTACTTTCCGAACCACCGAACTATATAAGCCGCCAAGGTTCCGACTAGGGCTGCCGTAAGAAGTTCGAACCCGATATGAAAAAAGAGTGTTGATACGCCCCCTCCGGTACCTGTGTCAGCATGGGCATTCATGGCAAAAAAGAGGGTTATTGAAAAGAGTATAACCCCCCATGCATCATCCATAGAGACAATGCCCAGCAGAAGGTCCGTAAAGGGGCCTCGCGCATTGTACTGCATAACTATCATCATGGTGGCGGTAGGGGCCGTTGCTGCTGCTATGGCGCCGTACACGGAGGCCATATAAATAGGCTCTTGGGTAATTAACAAGATACCGCCCATTACAAAGAGAAAGGTTATGGAGGTTTCGAGCAGAGAGACCACCAGAACCGATGAACCGATCTTTCTAAAATTTTCACCGGAAAAGTTACTACCTATATGAAAGGCTATAAAACCGAGAACTATGTTGGACATAATATCCGACACACCGATCAGTTCCGTGTCGAGAAGGTTGAATATAGAAGGGCCGAGCAATACTCCAAGAAGTATGTAGGCTGTTACGCCTGGAACCTTGATTCGTGCCACAAGCCGTTCAGCAACAAGCGCACCGAGCAGAAGAATACCGATACTTAAGATGGTGTTCACAGCAGACCCTTCATTTTTAAGACTGCAACTATTATATCAAAAAGCGTTATAAACCCGACAAGCCGGCCCTCTTCTATCACCGGCAAACGCTCGACATTATATTGCTTCATTTTCGACCTAAGCGCAGAGAGCTCTTCTTCGCTATCAATAGTAACGAAGTCGGTCTCCATAATATCAGCCACACTGACAGTGGTACCGATATCGTCCGGAAGGTCTATTTCCTGAATATCGGCTTCGTTTATATTATATAGATGAGTAGATTTCAGAAGTTTTTCGAGGGCGGGGTTGTGCGGGGTAAAGACCTTCATGATATCTTCATAATCGACGATACCGATAACGACGCACTCTTTATCAACTACCGGCAGCGTGTGATAGTTGAAACGCATAAACTTTTTTACCAGATCGACAATAGACTCTTCGGGCGCACAAGAGATGACTTCGCGGTTCATCACATCATTTACCAGCATGATATAGACCTCGCAAATAGGTGATACGAAGGGGCGAATATAAGAAACGTTTTGACCCGGTTCCATACTCAGTATATCAGATGTGGCCGGAGTATCTACCGGTTACTTGCCTATGCAGAACTCGGAAAAAATTTGAGAGAGGATCTCATCGGTGGTCACGGAACCGGTTACCTCACCGATAGAGTTTAGAGCGGAACGGATGTCGGTAGCAACCAGCTCTAAAGGCCCAGGACCTGTGGCGCCGGCACGCGCTCTGACGAGGGCACCGAGCGCATCTTCGAGCGAACGTTTCTGGCGTAAAGAAGTAATCATCTCCGAGCCCTCTGCGCCAACCGGAAGGTCGGCAACGGTGCGTCCTGTAGCGAGTTCAAAGAGCGCATCTTCAAGCCCATCAAGCCCGGCTTGCTCTATATACTCAGGCGCATGTTTAGATGTCTGCGCGGAAAAAGCACGTGCCGAGATAGTTACGCTCTTTATGCCTGCAAAAGAGTTCTGCAGTGCTTCTAACGCACCCTTGTCAGCGCTGTCTCTTTTGTTCGCAACGAGCAGAACCTTCTTACCCGTTATGCTAGTCGCTATACCATTATATATTTTCCTGTCCTCACCAAACTCGGCTGACGCGGATAGATCAATAACAAAAAGTATTAGGTCTGCAGAGTCTATCTGAGCTCTTGCAGCCTCTACGCCTATCGACTCGACTCTGTCGGCAGTCTCTCTAAGACCCGCGGTATCGATTAAACGCACGGGGATAGAACGGATATTTAACGGCTCTTCGATCCTGTCGCGAGTAGTACCCGGCACGGAAGTAACTATTGCGCGCTCTTCTTTTAAGAGCAGGTTCAGGAGGCTCGACTTGCCGACATTCGGCCTGCCGAGAATCAAGACCCTGAGACCGTCCTTTAGGGCCCGCCCTTCACCATAGGTAGCTAAAAGCTTCTTTAGAGCCCCGGTAGCTTCGTGAATCACTCTGTCAAGGTCCGTTAAAATTCCCGGCAACTCTCCGGGCTCCTCTTCTGGGAAATCGAGCGTTGCCTCCAGCCGAACCCGTAGACCGATCAAACTCTCTTTTATAGAGCTTATCCGCTTTGAAAGAGTACCGTCGAGCCGACTGCGAGCACTTTTAAGAGCACCGTCCGTAGAGGCCTTTATAACGTCTATTACGGCCTCTGCCTGAGTTAGGTCGAGTTTGCCGTTTATAAAAGCGCGGCGCGTAAACTCGCCCGGCTCGGCAAGGCGTGCGCCGGCGCCAAGCATTGCCTCCAGAACTCGGGTAGTTACCAGCACTCCTCCATGGCAAAATATCTCCACAGTATCTTCACCGGTGTACGAAGCCGGTCCAGACATAAAGACCATGAAACCGTCATCTACCTTTTCACCTTCGGGAGTTATTACGTTGCCGTAGTAAAGAAAGCGCTCTCTGTTCTTGTCAGTCTTTAAAGCTTCACCTGCAACTCGACGCACAAAAGCGCTCTTAGCGACACCCATTGCATCCGGGCCGCTTAAACGAACAATACCGATTGCGCCCTCACCGGGCGGTGTCGATACAGCGGCTATCGTGTCGCTCAAGTCCAACATAAAGCGCTCTTCTATTTTGGGGTGTTTGTTGTGAGACAGCAAGTTCGAAGTGGTTATTTCTTCTTCTTTTTGCCCTTGTGCTGCGTCTTTGCAGGTTTTACTTCTTTGGGTGTTTCTGGTTCATCGTACTCACTAAGATCTATCGGCGGAATACTTGCTGCCTTTGCCGCATGGGCCCTATTGATTATAACCTGCTGTCCGATAGAAAGAAGGTTATTTGTAAGCCAGTAAAGAACGAGACCGGCCGGAAAATTAAGGAACATAAAGGTAAAGACGATCGGCAAGAACTGCATCATCTTCGCCTGGGTAGGATCAGGCGATGCCGGTGTCATCTTCTGCTGAAAATACATAGAGGCACCCATTAAAACAGGCGTAATATAATACGGGTCTTTAGCCGAAAGGTCTGTAATCCACAAGATAAGAGGAGCGTGTCTAAGCTCAATAGCGACATACAGAACCTCGTACAGGGCTATAAAGACCGGTATCTGCAGCACCATCGGCAAACAACCGCTTACCGGGTTAATCTTGTACTTTTTATAGAGGCCCATGACCTCCTTGTTCATCTTCTCTTTATTGTCTTTATAGCGCTTCTTGATGGCCGCAAGCTGCGGTTGCACGCGCTGCATCTCCTTCATAGACGACATGGAGTGCTTGGTTAGCGGATAGAAGAGCAGTTTTATTGCAATGGTAAAGATTACGATCGCAATGCCGTAATTTATCAAGTAACCCTGCATCAGGTTGAGGATTACGAGAAAGGGTTTTGCCATAATAGCGAAGAAACCGAACTCTATCGACTCTTCAAGTCCGATTCCTTTGTTGGTCATGAGACTGTAAAGCTTGGGACCGGTATAGGTGCTGTAAACGATAGCAGCATCGGTTCCGGGCTCAACCTTCATTTCGCTCGAAAGAATCGAAGTGGTGGCAAAGTCTTCGTCATAGACCTCTGTGCCCCAATTAAGCTGTGCGCTTGCCGGAGGTATAAGCGCTGTTAAAAAGTATTTGTTCTCCAGGCCTATCCAATGAAGCGCTCCCCTTCCTCGCAGGGCCTCTTCATCCGGTTTTTGCCTTAAAATCTCTTCACCTTCATAAACGACCGGACCGTAGTGGTAGTACGATTTTTTTGTCTCTTTTTTGAGCGTTGCAGACATCAAGGTATCTACATGGCTCGATATCGTCCTACCGGTACGATTATAGAGACGTACCTCGGTATCGACCATATAGGTATCTGCCGAGAACTTATACCTCTTTTCAACAACAACACCATCTTTAGTTCTGCCGCTATAGACAAACTCCAGCTTCTCCGTCCCGTCTAGTTCGTACGAAGAGTGCAGAGGACCGTTAAAGATAATTTCTTCGGTTACGTTATCTATAACAATCGAGGTTTTGTTGGTTGTCTGAGAGTCGAAGTTATTTACGAGGTCTACCTGGGGAGAGTCCGTCTCTTTTGTTGTCTTGTATTTCTTTAATTCCCACTTCTTTATCGCTCCGCCATGCGTAGTAAACACAGCCTTAAAGAGTGGTGTCTCTACGGTTGTCAGCTCTTCCGTTATGTTTGATTTAGTTGTTGCTGCAACAGGAAATATTCTTGGTGTTGATGTTTTTTTTCCTGGAGCGGCTTCACCAATACCAATTTTAGAGAGTATAGACGTAGTTGCGGGTGGTGTGCTCTCTGTCGCAGACTCTTCCGTAACCTCGGGATAGGCTTCCGGATAGACCTGTTTTAAGATATAAGGGTAGCCGACAATAACCGCCAGAGAAAGAAGTACGGCAATAATAACTCTTTTTTCCATCTATCTGCTAAACCCTCTTTTATAGGTCTTGGTTATAACCGTATAGAAAATAGAACGTTTATCTCTTTACTACCGGGTCGTATCCACCGGAATTGAATGGCTGACACTTTAAAAGCCGTTTTGCTGCGGCATAAAGCCCATATACCACTCCATGCACCTCAATGGCTTCATACGCATATTCGGAACAAGTAGGATAAAAACGGCAAGCAGGGGGAAGAAAAGGTGAGATGCCCTTTTTGTAAATAAGTATCAAAGACTGTATAATCTTTTTGATCACTCTTTACCCCTGTTTTTTTATTCAACCGGATTTATTTACTGTCAAACAGTTCGAACAGCTCAATCTCAATATCTTTTAACCGTTTTGGGCCTTTTTCCGTACCGGCAAACCTTTTAGCAGAAAAAACGATATCGACTGTTTGATGTTTTTGCGAGATATGACAAGTACTATTATTTCTGCCGGAAGGAATAAAGGAGAGTTTTTTTTTATTTAACCTAAAGAACTCCCGCAAGAGCCTTTTGAGTTTTACTCTACCCGGTCCGTTTGTAACACGCGCACTGACAGCCAGACCGAGTCTGTGTCTGTTAAACGAGTTTTTAAGCACATAAACGGTAAAACTTTTAGTCGTAAAACGTCTACCATTCTTAATGACTCCGGAAAACTCTACCGGTTTTAAAAGCCTATCGGCTTTTGTTAGTGAGTATTCTTTCGCCATTGAGTTATAACCGAAATCTTGTTTTTGCTATAGACTAAAAATTACTTATTGGTGCTTATTTCTACACTGAGGCGTTTTCTTCCTTTGGCACGTCTTCTGCTTATAACGGCTTTGCCGCCTTTAGTAGACATCCTTTCGAGAAAACCATGAGTTCTCAATCTTTTTATCTTACTTGGCTGAAATGTTCTCTTCATATTATTACGTCCTTTAAAACCTTATTTTTCTTATGAATTAAATAGGTATTTAGCCATAAATGGCTGCTCTTTGTCAAGACAAAAGATAAGTTACATCTTAAATACTTTTAGATTCAACTTATCTTCTACAATACCTAAATACCTGTTAATTTACATATTCTTTCTATCTGTGTTGCAATACATGTTTGAATATCAACTTTGCTACAATCTCATCGGCATTACTATATACGTATAATTACTACCTGATTCACTATTAACAAGTCCCGGACTAAGTGAATTTTTAAGAGTGATCTTTATCTTCTCTTCCTGTATGGCATCAAGCATATCTATCATATACCTGGCATTAAAAGCTATTTCGATCTCTTCATTACTGTACTCTATATCGAGTTCTTCTGTTGCGTCCCCTATATCCGGGCTTGTTGCTGTCAATATAAGACCGGTTGAGGTAAATTTAAAATTTACCCCTTTTACCTTATCTGAAGAGAGTATAGAGACTCTTTTTAAAGAAGTTAGCAACTGGTTCTTGTCTACCACAATCTCTCTATCATTTCCTTCAGGTATAACTTTCTTATAATCAGGAAATTCACCTTCTAAAAGTCTTATATTTATAACAGTATCATCTTTTTTCATAGAAGCGTTCTTTTCGGTAATACTTATAAAGAAACCGTTCTCACACTCCTCATCCAGAAGTTTACGTACTTCCATCATGCCTTTTCTCGGTAGTAATACGCTATTTTTCTCTTGTTTTCCTATTCCGAGATCATTTTGTTCTTCTACTAAAGCGAGTCTATGGCCATCTGTCGTTACCATACGGGTTATCAAGTCATCTTTTTCAAAAAGAAAACCGTTAATATTGTACCTTGTTTCATCTAAAGAGACTGCAAAAGCCGTCTTGTCTATCATCTCTTTCAGTTTATCACTATCTATCTTCTCTAGTTTGCTTTCGTCTACAACAGGAAAAACAGGAAAATCTTTTGTTGGAAGACCCATTATATTAAATTTTGATTTTCCGCTCTTTACCGTTACTTTGCAGTTTTGATCTGCTTTAAAAGAAATGCTGTTCTCCGGTAACTCTTTTACTATTTCAAAAAGTTTTCTTGCATTTACCGTTACCGAACCATTTTGTTTTACTTCTGCTTTTGAAGAATCTTTTATAAAAACTTCTAGATCCGTTGCAAGAAAATCTACCGTCTCATTCTCATTATTTGCAGATAAAGAGACATTTGAAAGTATAGGCATTGTATTTCTTCTCTCTACAATACCTTGAACTCTTTGAAGGGTTTTTAAAAAAGCCGGCTTTTCAATTAGAAACTCCATATAGCTCTCCTTTTATATATTGTACGTTCTAATTTTTAAAGTTATTCTATAAAAACCTATTCTTATATTACTATTCTTATATTAAATAAAAAAAAGTAATAGTAGTAGGTGTTGTGTATAAGTAAAAAATATAGATAACCAGCTATGTTTTATAAGAAAAAAGAGAAGTAAACCTGTTGATACCTTACCACAATTATAAACAATAAAAAGCCAATAATGTAGAGTAAAAAAAAACCTGCTCACTTACCAACAGGCAATTAAATATTACCAACAGATAATCAACAACAATAAAAGTTGTTTAATTGAGACCGAGGTTCTTTTTTATCTGCTGAATTGAACGAAATAATTCATTATTGTCTTTTGCATTGGTATCAATTTTTTTAAAAGCATGTATGGCTGTAGAGTGGTCTTTACCACCGAACGCAGAACCTATTTCCGGGAAAGAGAAACTACCGGTTTGCCTTGCGATGTACATAGCAATCTGTCTCGGTAAAGCAATGGACCTATGTCGCCTTTTTGATTTCAAGTCAGAGGTTTTAATATTATAAAAAGAGGAGACCGCGCGTTGTATATCCACTATGGTTACAATACGGTCATCTTTTTTCTTCAAGAGATTTTTAAGGGCTTTTTTACTCATTTCAAGGGTTATTTCCTGATTCGTTAGACTTGAAACAGCAATTACCCTGTTTAAAAAACCTTCCAGTTCTCTAACATTAGAGTTACTTATAGAAGCGAGCCAGTCAGCCACATCATTTGGTATATTTATATCCTCAGCAAGCGCTTTTCTTTTTAAGATAGCAATTCTTGTCTCAGTATCAGGTGGTTGAATGTCTGCAACAAGGCCCCACTCAAACCGGCTTCTTAGCCGTTCTTCAAGGCCGGCGATATCTTTTGGAAATTTATCACTTGTAACTATAATCTGTTTATGGTTTTCGTGCAGAGTGTTAAAGGTATGAAAAAACTCTTCCTGCGTACGCTCTTTACCGGCCCAAAACTGTATGTCGTCGATAAGGAGGACATCAACATTTCTAAACTTGCCTCTAAAGTCCGACATCTTTTGGCGACTTACGTAATTGATAAAGTCGTTCATAAATCGTTCTGAGGTGTAGTAACAGATTTTAGTAGATGAGTTGTATTTAAAAACCGCATGCCCTATAGCTTGAAGCAGATGGGTTTTACCGAGTCCAACACCTCCGTATATAAAAAGAGGGTTGTACTTGTTGGCCAGGTTAGTAGCCACGGCGCTACAAGCGGCATGTGCAAATTCGTTTGCCGGACCGATGACAAAATTATCAAAAGTATACTTGGAGTTTAACCCGATCTCTTTTGCCAGAATCTCGGCGCTCTTGCCTCTGTTCTGTTGAGACTTGTTCGATTTGCTCTTTGTTAAGGATTTTTTCTGCGGTTGTTCCGCTACCGTTGTTTTGGCAATCGTCCAGTTAAGATTCATATCTTTGGAAGATAGACGGCGCAGGATCTCTAGAATTAGAAGTTGGTAATGCTCTTTGATCCACTCGAGGAAGAAACGGTTTGGCACTTCAAGCTCTATGGAGTCTTCCGTTCCGCCAACCACCTTTATCGGGCGAAACCATGTCGCAAAGTGTTGCGGGCTGACATGCTCAGCAACACCTTCGAGACACCTCTTCCATAGATCTTCATAAACCATGAGCCACCGGGGATAATACGGGGGAAATAGAGTTACCAACAGACTTATACACAGGTGTTGATAACCTGCTTGTTCTGGTAGGCAGTAACTGTACCAGAGTCGTTTGTATTTATCAAGGGCTTTATCCGCATACTTTGAAACTTTTAGAAATAAAGTTCTCATGCAAGTAAAAGAGCATAAGGTAACGGCTCTGTTGAGTATTCTTCAAAAAAGTCAGGATGTAAGTATGATATATAAGTAATTGATATTAATAATAAAAAGCTACAAAGGTATGGGTTTGATGATTTTTGGTTAGTTGTTTTGGTGTAACATAAAAACCTCTATTGCCTATTATGCAGGTATTAGAAGTTCCTTTTTGCGGGATCAGCTGTAACCGTATAAACATAAAGAAAAAATAGGGCATGGGGGGGGGTATATTAAAAGAAAAAAGGTCTGCTTCGGTACTTTTTTATGTGGATAAATTGTAGTTTAAGAGTACTGTTAGCTATTTTGGAAAAAAAATGATGAAAGAGTATTAAGCACGCGGTTTCTTGGCAGTATGAGTATGTGGAGGGTAAAGAGATGTCTAATCAGGGGCCAAAGAAGTACTGGTTTACCAGAGATCCAGCAGCAAGGCCAAGAAGTATCATAAGAATTGCAATTAGCACCAGGCGTACAACTCCTTTTTTCGGTTTTTTCTTTTTTTGCGTAGATTTGACCTCCTCTACGCTCTTCACATCATCGGTTACGGTAGTCTCCTGTTTAGTTTTTGTCTCATCATCATCAGCACTTATGGACGGTTCGGGTACCTCTTCGATTTTTTCTTTATTTTTATCCGTACTGCTCTCTTTTTCCGTCGGTTTTATTACGTCTTCTAACAGGTCGTGATTCGGGGCAGCAGGTTCTTCCTCTTCAACCTCTACAAAAAGCTCTTCTGCCTCTACCTGCTCAATACCAAGTTCTTCGATTTCGGTCTTTTCTGTTATTTTCGGCGCTACCTCTTTACTTTCTGTTATGAGCATAGAGTCGCTGTTACTGTTTTCCAGCGGTTCTATTTCTACAAGCTCAAGCTCTTCTTCCTGTTCCTGAGTAAGTACTGAGCCTGAAAGCGATGCGGTTTCGATAGGTATGGATGGTTCTTTGTTAACCGAGTCGGCATCGGATTGTAAAGTGCTGGAAAAGGCTTCTGCGGCGAGGTTACGGTCGATTGCCATATTGCCTTTATGTGCTGCGGTACTTAACAGAAGCGCCGAAAGGCGCACAATTTCTCCAGGTATTCCTTCACTTTCCTTAAAAAGTAACTCAAGTGCCGGTTGTTCAATGGTCAGTGGCGTACCTATTGTGTTGGTTGCAGAGATTCTTTTACGGAAAAAATCACCGGTCTCTTCTAATGTCAGCGGCGCTATGTTAAGACGTACGAGGGTTTTTCTGCCGAGTTCGGCAAATTCGGGTTGATCCAGCCGCTCGGAGATACCGGGTTCTCCTACGAGTATAAGTTGCAGGCTTTTAAGTCGTGCCAGGTACTGTACTAGTTTAAGGCAGCCCGTAGTAAGTTCTTCGGCATTGTCGAGAACAATTATCGTAGACCCGCCCTGGCTATTGTTCTGCGAGACCCTCATGCCGAGGCTCAATAGCTGCTCTTTTATAGAGCGAGACTCGGTAGAGGCATGCAACTCGGCATTTATCGTTCTTATAAGCTGCAGTTCACGTTTAGCCGGAGAGAGCACTGCGGCAGCAAGCGTCTTTTTATTTGATAAGCTCTTTAAAAGTTCTATCAGCAAGGTGCTTTTTCCCGCACCGGTTCTGGCCTCTATCAGTATCGGACCCTCTTTCTTTTTTATTGCTGACAGGGTGGTTTCAAGTGTCTCTTTCTGGCCCGTTGCCGTAATGTTGAACCTGTCGAGCGGTTCATAAGAGAAGGGGTCGAGAGAAAAACCGCACGTCTCCATATAGTTGGGTCTGTCCGGTTTACCGGTATCGGCATAGAGTGCATGCCTGAGTTCCATTCGTTTTAGTTCGGCCACGGCTTCGAGCATCCACGGGTTCTTGTCGCAAGAAGTCATGTAGGCCGTCTCGGCCGCTTTATACTCTTCTTTCTCGAAGAAGATTCTGGCCAGAAAGTACCACGCGCCGTCGAGTTCGTTGTTGAGGTCGATAGCATCCTTGATCGTCTGCTCAGCCTCTTTAATATTCGAAGGGTCAAGGTTGTAGAGCGCCCATCCGAGCCATGCCCAGTACTCACCCTCCATGGGATTTATCTCTATAATCTGTTTGAGTGTCTCTACAGCGCTTTTATAATTAGAGTCGTTGAAGGCCGACTTGGCGCGCATGAACAGCAGCTCTGCATTGAGGTTTGACCCTGTTGCCGGAGCTGTGCTGGTTGAGTGTTCAGGCTCCTCAACAAGGTTGAGCTCTTCCACAATCGGCTCTTCGTTCGGTCTTGAGAGCGTACCGGTCATTATGAGGGTCAGTGTGAGCGAGAGCGCGCGTTGTTTCAGGAGAAAAGAGCCGTCGAGTACCTCTTTTACAGTTGTCGTTCCGTCGAACTTTTCAAAAAACCGGGTCTCTTGTATATTTAGTCCGAAGTTTTCAATTTTGTATCGGGTCTTGTCGAGTGATGGTACAACCACAGAGTCCTGATAAGAGTCCAAATCATTTCTAATCCGTTCGAGCGGATAGAAACCGAGACTTATTCCGTCGAGTATCAGTTTGGCGGGGTGAAGCGGCATGGGTGTTGCGTAGCTCGGTAAAGACTCTATTGTTTCGTAATGGTATGTTCCTTCGTTCCAGCCGAAGATCTTCCAGGCGCGCCTTTTGAGCTGAAGGTAGAGAAACTTGTTCAGCTCTGCGGACGTAATTAGGCCCATCGACGTCAAGACCTCACCATGGCGCCTGTTCTCTTTGAGAACCGCCTCTAAAGATTTTTCATAATCTTTTTGCGTAATGATGCCTTCGAGCATCAGGAGTCGGCCTAAAACTTCTCCGAGAATATTGGAGGTTGCAAAAACGGGAATGCCGTCAGAAAAGTAGAAACGTTTCTTAATCGGTTCGCGCAGTATATCGAGAACACCGACCTGATCGTTCTGTTTATAGATGAGGTGTAGTAGTTTAGGTAGTCCTATATCGACTAGATTACCTTGACACTCTTTCAAATTAGATTTCCTTTTGCCAGTTCCGGTCCGCAAGCGTAACGGGTTCTCACTCTATACAGAATATCACTGTATAGTTGAGGAAAAAGAGCAACCCTTTGGTTGCGATAAAAAGTAAGCCTTACCCGTAATATATCGGCAGATAAAAAGAAATATTTACATTACTGTTGCAGCTCTTCAAGTCTTTTCAGGTACAGTTCACGTACTTTTTTTGCTAGCGTTTTATAGTCATCGAGTAGAGCCATACCTTGCTTTTTGCCTCTGTAACCGACGCTTCTGGCAAGCCTGTCGAGTTCATCGGCACCTTCTGTCAGCACACCCTCCGCTCTATCGTGTACAACTCTGAGACGCGTATCGAGAAGTCTGTAGAAGAGATATGTCTCTTTTAGAAATTCGTACTCAACCGGAGGAATTTTTCCGGCACTTGCCAGGCTTGTAAGCGTATTTAAGGTTTCGGGTTTAATAACCTCGGGCAGTTCATTGCCGAAGGCTAGCTGCATGGCCTGAGCCAGGAACTCTATATCCACCAATCCGCCGCAACCGGATTTAATATTGAATCGTCCCGCGCTCTCTTTGGCTATTTCGCTCTCCATGCGAGAGCGTATTCTAAGCATCTCTTTTATTTGTTTTTCTGTCAAGGGCTTTGCAAAGAGCCCCTGCTTTACCTTTTCGAGCACTTTCTTGCCATACTCTATATTACCGGCAACTATGCGCGCTCTTGTAATGATCTGTCTTTCCCAGATGGAGGTGTCGGCAGCATGGTACTTTATAAATGCCGAATCGGTAACGGCAAGCGGTCCTGCGTTACCCGAAGGCCGCAGGCGGGTATCTACGGGAAAGACTATTCCTTCGCGTGTTCTGAGCGTTAAAATGCTCAGGATGCGGGTACATAGTTTGGCGAAGTACTCGTGGTTCGATATCTCTCTTGGTCCGCTGGTGGTGAAGCGAGTTCCTCTCTCTTTATTCTCTTGCTTGGGTACCGAATAGAGGAAGATTATATCGAGATCAGAACCGTAGCTCATCTCTCGTCCCCCGAACTTGCCGAGTCCGAGTACCGTAAAGTATGTTTCGGGTGAAGGTTTTCCGTATAATCTGTTGAGCTCATTTGCGCCAATTCCGCAGGCGACTTCCAACGCTGCTTCGGCTATAAGGGTAAGCTGTTCCGATACCTCATGAACAGTCAGGGCTCCGGAGATATCGTTGAGGCCGATACGGAAGAGTTCCTGGTTTCGTAACCGGCGCAGGGTATCGAGTTGTTCCTCATAGTCGATTTCTCTATTTAGCACGCTTTCAGTAAAGAGTGTATCGAGCT
Source organism: Deltaproteobacteria bacterium (assembly GCA_029262515.1). Taxonomy (GTDB): domain Bacteria; phylum Desulfobacterota; class GWC2-55-46; order GWC2-55-46; family JADFVP01; genus JADFVP01. The sequence goes on from JAJCZH010000002.1 coordinate 62,765, forward strand.
CTTCTTTGCTTTTTTTAGGTATAGAGATCTCATCGGAGAGAAGTATATCGAGGTTTTCCGGATGTTCAACCAGGCTCGATGACAGGAACTCGCTTGTTCCGAAGAGCCGTATCAGCTCTATAAGCACGCGGGGGTTCTCTGCGAGCAGAGAGTAATAAGCGGTGCGGGCGCCGACTACGGATAAAAAGCGTTCCAGGTTCTTTAGCGCACGGTTCGGTTCGGGACTCTTTGAGGCAAGTTCCAGGAAGCGTGGACCGAGTCTTTCCAAAAGCAGGAGTGAGCGCGAACCGAGCCGTTTGCTACCCGGCCCCTTTTTTAAAAGTGCGAGACTTTTAAGGGCCATTTCCGGATCCGGGAAACCGAGGTTGAGAAGCTGTTCGGTCGCCTCGGTTTCATCGAGGTCTCCCGCAAAGAGGAGCTGTATCTCTTCAGGTACCTTCATCGCCTCCTTTTCCGACTTGTAGAAGAGGGATTTATAAACAGCGTGAACCTCTGAGGTAACCGTACGATACTTCTTCCAGAAGGCTTCATGGTCCGAGACCTCAGGCGTATCACTAAAACCCATCATGCGAGAAAGCCGGATAAGTTCGGGCCTGGAGGCAGGTATGGCCTGGGTCTGTCTCCCTTCGACTATCTGAATTCTGTGCTCCAGGTTTCTGAGAAAAATATAACCGTCGGTAAGGGTCGCGGCCTCTATCTCTTTTATATATCCGTTATTGAGCAGCGAACCTATGGTTTCGAGCGTAGAGCGAGAGCGAACCGACAGGTTCTTGCCGGCATGTATAAGTTGAAGCGCCTGGCAGAAGAACTCTATCTCGCGTATTCCTCCGGTGCCGAGTTTTACATCGATAGTGTTGAGGTTTCTTCTCAGCAGGCTGAGGTCGATCTTCTCCTTCATGGTCTTTATCTCTTCTATAGCCGTAAAGTCGAGATACTTTCTAAAGACAAAGGGACGAACGGTCTGGAGAAAAGCCTCTCCGAGTTTTTTGCTGCCGGCAACAGGGCGCGCTTTTATCATTGCCGCCCTCTCCCAGCTCTGCCCCCATGTTTCATAGTAGACCTCGAGGCTATGAAGAGAGTTTGCCATCGGTCCGCCCCGGCCTTCGGGCCTGAGGTCGAGGTCTACCCTGAAGACGAAACCGTCTTCGGTAACGTTTGAGAGAAGTTTGGATACATAGGTCGAGAGTTTTACAAAGTAGTCGTGCAGCCCGATTCTGCTCTTTTCCTTGACCCTTTTTCGCTCCTCTTCGGTGCCTTCTTCAGCCACTATGCCGGTTGTCTCTCCGGAGTCGGATGAGTAGACGAAGAGTATGTCGATATCCGAGGAGAAGTTTAGCTCCCTTCCGCCGAGTTTTCCGAGCCCGATGACCGTGACCTCCGCCTCGCGCTCTTCGTTACTATTTTCCGTATCGACCGGGGTACCGTATCTGAGGCGCAGGCTCTTGGATGCAAAACAGAGTGCGGCTTCTAAAGAGACGGAGGCGAGGTCCGAAAGTTCTCGTGTCAGTTCCTGTACCGTACAGAGGCCGAGCAGGTCCCGCGCACCGAGGCGCAGGTACTCTTTATTTCTATAAACCCTGAGAGCTTTTTCGAAGGCCTCCTGCGTGTCGCATTCTTTCGTCTCTGTCAATACTTCCGTTAGGTACTCTTCATACTCTTTGCTTCTGTTTAACCTGCCCTCTATCAACAGTTCCGTGAGCGAGCTCTCGTACTTTTTTAAGAAGTTCGAGAGCTGTAATGAAGAGCCTGCTATGGTAACCAGCCTTGCGGTGTTCTTGTCATCTTCGATAAGTTTGTTGATAACGGCTTCACCGGAGGCGCTGGCAATAGACTCGAGGTTGTTGAGTGCGCCGTCGGGTGACGGAGCCCCGGAGGCGCACTCTATAATAGAGTCGATCTGTAAAGCGAAGGGAGTTTTGGCAAGCAGAGTCAGGTTTTTAAGCGCCCCTTTCGGTTCTTGAAAACCTCTGGAGTCGAGTATATTAAGGGCTTTATCTACGTCGAGCTTGAAGATTTCGGAAGATTTATTATTATTCATAACAGAAACATATTCGTATATTTGGGAAAAAAAGGCAAACGGTAAGTAAGAGCATCCGGTTGTGGCAGGGCAGGTTCTCTTTTTAAGGTAGGGCTATTATTGTCTGGGCGGTATATAGGGGAGTTTGCTAGTGACCGGCCAAGGTAGGCCGGTCACAGCTCAGAGAGCTTCTGTACTTTTCCGGCTTCTAAAATTACCTCTTTTGTTCTTTTGTTCCAGCCGTAGCGATCCATTTTAGCGACACTATGGGAGAGTACAAGTCCGTCTAGATCTTTAACGTAGGCATTGCCGTTATTGTTGAGGGTGTAACCTCTCTTTTTCATTGAGATAGCGAGGTCCCGCCAAGCGTCCGACTCGCCGTAGACCTTATAGGTAATCGTATGCGCACCCGGTTCTAAAAAAATATTTTCAAGGCCGTAGAAGGATTCTGTAATTACTGCTACATCTGTATCTATTTTCAGGTAGTTTATGCGCAGGTCAAGCTCCAGTTCTGCAAGGTTTTCGACCGGTTGCCCCTCCAGTGTTGCCGGAATATACTGCGGTCCCGCAGCGCAGCCGCCGGTAATAAGCAGAAGCGTAAAGGTAAAAAGAAGATATGTTCTTTTAATACAGCTCCGGTTCATACTGCTCCTAGGCGTTAAACCCAAACGTTATCTATCATTGATTTTATATGTTAAGTATAGATCCAACTGGCATTACTGTCAAACACTCTTGTGTATCAAAACAGGTTGTGGAGAACCCGCAGGCCGTACGCTCCTCACGGCTTCGTTCGCTTGACAATTCGTGCTCTGAACCATAAATTAATTAATAGTAGCACGAGTATACTTTAACTCTTATGAGGTACTATTATGCGACTCAACAGGTTTACCATAAAATCGCAAGAGGCAATAGCCGGGGCCGAGACCAGGGCCGGGGTGGCTTCCCAGCAGGAGGTCGGTATTGCGCACCTTCTTCTGGAGTTGATAGAGCAGACCGGCGGTACGGTGCGGCCGATACTCGAACGGATCGGGGCGAATATCGGAGTTATAAAAAGAGGGCTTACAGAAGAGGTTAGCAGGCTGCCGAGGGTCGAGGGAGCGGTTGGTGCGCAGTACATGTCCTCTGAGCTGAATATGGTTCTGCAAGACTCGCTCAAAGTCGCGGCCGACCTGAAGGACGACTTTGTCTCTACAGAGCATCTTCTTATAGCGGCTTTATCTTTAACAGACAAGGTAACGGCCAGGGATTCTGTAGCTGCGAAAGTAATGGTTGCCGAGGGGGTAACAGTCGAGGCGGTTTTACAGGCGCTTACATCCATAAGGGGAACAGAGAGGGTAACGGACCAGAATCCCGAAGAGAAGTATCAGGCGATTGAGAAGTACACAATAGACCTTGTCGCCTGTGCGAGGGCCGAAAAGCTCGACCCTGTTATCGGGCGCGATTCTGAGGTACGTCGCGTGATTCAGGTCCTTTCGAGGCGCACCAAGAACAATCCCGTGCTGATAGGCGAGGCGGGTGTCGGCAAGACCGCCATAGTCGAAGGGCTTGCACAGAGGATACTTGCGGGCGATGTGCCCGAAGGGCTTAAGGACAAGAAATTACTTTCGCTCGACCTCGGCGCCCTGATCGCCGGGGCGAAGTACCGCGGAGAGTTTGAGGACAGGCTCAAGGCGCTCTTGGGTGAGATAACCGAGACCGAGGGCGACGTAGTACTCTTTATCGACGAACTCCATACTCTTGTCGGGGCCGGGGCGGCAGAAGGCGCCCTCGATGCTTCCAACATGTTGAAACCGGCACTGGCGCGAGGCGTACTACGGTGCGTTGGCGCAACAACGCTTGACGAGTATAGAAAGCATATAGAGAAGGATGCGGCGCTGGAGCGGAGGTTTCAGCCTGTTTTAGTCGCAGAGCCTACGCTCGAGTATACGATTGCGATACTGAGAGGTTTGAAGGAGAAGTATGAAGTGCATCACGGTATACGGATTTCGGACGCAGCTATAGTTACGGCTGCGACCTTATCGAACCGTTATATAACGGACCGGTTTCTGCCCGATAAAGCAATAGACCTTATTGACGAGGCGTCGAGTCGGCTGAGAATAGAGATAGACTCGATGCCGACGGAGATAGACGTGGTTGCCCGGCGCATTATTCAGCTCGAAATAGAGCGCGAGGCTCTCGGCAAAGAGACTGATAAGAGTTCGGTTGAGCGGTTGGAAAAGATCGATAGCGAATTAAAAGAGATAAAAGCAAAACAAGAGAAGTTGAAACTACACTGGAGTGCGGAAAAAGAGGTGATAGGTTCAATTCGTTCTATCAAGAAGGAAGTAGAGGATGTAAAAGCCCGGGCCGTACGTGCAGAGCGCGATGGGGATCTTGCGTGCGCGGCAGAGCTGAAGTACGGTCGTCTGGGAGAACTGGAAAAAGAGTTGGCTGTTGAGCAGAAGAGGCTGGCCGAAAACCAGCAGCACAAGCGCATGCTTAAAGAAGAGGTTGATAGCGAAGATATTGCAGAGATAGTCTCTAATTGGACCGGTATACCGGTAACCCGGATGATGGAGGGTGAAAAGGATAAGTTGTTAAGAATGGAAAGCGAGCTTGGTAAACGGGTCGTTGGGCAGGATGCTGCCCTGCGTGCGGTTTCTGGTGCGATAAGGAGGGCGCGCGCAGGTATATCGGAGCCAGATCGCCCGGTAGGCACCTTTATATTCCTGGGTCCCACGGGGGTCGGTAAGACCGAGACCGCACGAGCGCTGGCGGATTTTCTTTTCGACGATGAGCGCGCTATGGTTCGTATCGACATGAGCGAATTTATGGAGAAGCACTCTGTCGCTCGATTGATAGGCGCACCTCCGGGTTATGTCGGTTACGAAGAGGGGGGTTATCTTACCGAAGCCGTTAGGCGCAGACCCTACTCCGTTATTCTTTTTGACGAGACGGAGAAGGCGCACCCCGAGGTCTTTAACCTTCTGCTGCAGGTCCTGGACGACGGGCGCCTTACCGACGGACAGGGCAGGACAGTGGACTTTACCAACACGGTAATCATTTTAACCTCTAATGTCGGAAGCGACCATATAACCGAGCTTGGTGAACGGGATTTCGAAGAGATAACTCGACGCGTTACCGAAACCTTGCGCGCTACCTTTAAGCCTGAGTTTCTTAACAGGATAGATGAAACGGTTATCTTTCATCCCCTCGGAAAAGAGGCGATTGAAGGGGTTCTCAATATCCAGCTCGCACGGCTCAAAGCGAGACTCGCCGGGCGTGGGCTAGGTCTTGAGCTGACACCTGAGGCCAAAGCACACCTCTCGAAAAAGGGTTACGATCCTGTTTACGGTGCGCGTACGCTCAAAAGAGTTATACAAAAAGAGCTGAGCGATTCCCTTGCCACGACTCTTTTGGAGGGAGGGTATGAAGAGGGAGCTACGGTGGTAGTCGGTCTAATTGGCGAAAAGCTTACTTTTTCAAGAGACGAATCAAAGGGAAAGCCCGAGAAGGCTTGACAAAGCCCCTGTTTTTAAATACATTATAGAGGTTGAATAAGTTAATAAAAATGAGACATATAGAGGTGGAGGTACTGTTTTGGCCCTTGTGAGGTGGGACCCGTTTAAAGATTTAATCTGTCTTCAGGAACGGATGAGCCGTATCTTCGATGAGGCGTTAATGCAGTACGAAGGTCTCAACGGCCTCGCGAGCGGGGCATGGCTTCCTCCTGTTGATATTTACGAGACCGAGGATAAGATTGTTTTAAAGGCGGAGTTGCCCGGAATAGATATCAAAGACGTTGCCATAGAGGTTGACGAGAGTGTTATAACGCTAAAAGGTGAACGACGGTTTGTCAAAAACCTCTCCGAAGAGAATTATCATCGCATGGAGCGTTTTTACGGAACTTTCCAAAGAGAGTTTAGTCTTCCGCAGGTTGTGCAGAAGGATTCTATCAAGGCAAATTTTCTAGACGGTGTTTTAGAGATAACGGTTCCAAAGATCGTTAAAGAGCATGAAAAGTCGGTCAAGATCAAGGTTGAGTAGTTTGCCGGTTTCGGCTCTTGAAAGCTCGGTTCGGGCGCAAACAAATCTAAAAACAGTTCATACTTCTATCTCTCTTGCCAATGGTATTTCGACCAAAGGCCTGCTCAACTCGCAGGCCTTGTGGAATTCGTTCTCTGTACGGTATTTAGGTGTAAGAGTCTGAAATGTCTATCAAATGATTGTATTGTGAAACGCTGTAAAGAATGAGGAGTTTTATACTATGACGGAAACGGCAGGCGGCAAGGAGCCTGATAATATAGATAAGAGTGAACCGGGGCTTCTGCCGGAGCTCGATTTTTCGACCTTTATACTTTCGCTCTCAAGCTCTGTTTTGATGAATCTGGGGGTTATCGATAACCCTGTGACCAACAAGAAGGTGAAGGAGCCGGCAGTGGCAAGGCAGACTATCGACCTGATTGCTCTTCTAAAAGAAAAGACGGCCGGCAACTTAAATGATACCGAACAGCGGCTTATGGAAGACGTTTTGAAAGAGCTTCAGGCCTGGTATGTAAAAGAGACCGGTTGATTATCTTTTATAATACGGAAGGGTACGATTTTTCGCTGAAAACGTTTAGGGTCAAATAAAAAATTCTGGAGTGAGCAGATGGAGATAAAGAGAGACGGTTTTCAATTAAAGACTCTTATAGTAGTTGCGTTTCTGTCAATTGTTATAGGCGTAGTGCTGACCGCGCGTTTCGACCTGGCACCCGAGTCTGCAGCGCAGAGTTTCTGGAAAGACTCGACCAACGGCACGGTTATGGCTACCGTACCGGATCAGAACAACTTTGTCTCCTTAGCGCGCGAACTCTCGCCAATGGTTGTAAATATTAGTACCACACAGACCGTTTCCGACAGGCAGACGATGCCTTTTCCTGAGTTCAAGAGCCCGTTCTTTGATGATTTTTTCGGAGACGAGTTTAAGAAGTTCTTTGATAACGGCCCTGAAAGAGAGTTGAAACGCCAGAGCCTCGGTTCCGGTTTTATAATCAATACCGAAGGGTACATTATAACCAACTACCATGTTGTTGAAAATGCCTCGGAAATAATAGTTACCCTTTCAGAGAGCAAGAAGGAGTACGTGGCAGAGGTAATCGGTAAAGACCAGAAGCTCGATATAGCCCTTGTAAAGATAGAAACGAAAGAGAAGTTGCCGGTTGCGGTTTTAGGAGATTCGGAAGCCCTTGAGGTGGGTGAATGGGTGGTTGCAATAGGTAACCCGTTCGGACTCGGCGGCACGGTAACCGCCGGAATCGTGAGCCAGAAGGGCAGGGTAATCGGAGCAGGTCCGTACGACAACTTTATTCAGACCGACGCCTCAATCAACCCCGGTAATTCTGGCGGGCCGCTCTTCAATATGAAGGGACAGGTGGTGGGTATAAATACCGCGATAATAGCGGGAGGCCAGGGCATCGGCTTCACCATACCGGTCAATACGGTTAAGGATGTGCTGGTTCAGCTTAAGGAGCGCGGACATGTTACCCGTGGCTGGATCGGGGTCTCCATACAGTCGTTAACGCCTGAGCTTGCGAAAAGTTTCGGCCTTAAAGAGCCGAGTGGAGCGCTCATTTCATCTGTTAATATCGGAGATCCGGCAGACAAAGCCGGAATAAAGGCCGGTGATATCATAACCTCTTTTAACGGCAAGAAGATAGATGAGCTCAATGACCTTCCTAGAGTTGTCGCCTCTACAATACCTGGCAAGAAGGTTTCAGTAAAGATTATTAGAGATGGTTCTGCGAAGAACCTTTTTGTTACCATTGGAACAAAGAAAGATGGTGAAGAGAGTGAGGTAAGCGGTAAGCAAACGGGCGACAAATCGGGTGATAAACTCGGCATGACCGTACAGCCCCTTACGTCGGAGATGGCGCGCAGGCTCGGTGTGCGCGATGCAACAGGAGTCTTTATAAGTTATATCAAACCCGACAGTATAGCCTCGAAAGCCGGTCTTAAGCGCGGAGACGTTATAAAAGAGATCAACCGCAAGAGTATTTCCGATATAGAGAGCTACAATAATGCGATAAAGAAGGCAAAAAAAGAGATCCTCTTTCTGATAAAACGGGGACGGAGTACAGTGTATGTGGTGCTCAACCTTAATGGTCGTTAGGTTCCGGCTACCCTTTATAAGCAGATAAGAGCGGTTTAGCAGAAAGAATGGAAGGAGTGCGAAGTGGCTTCCTTTGTAGTCGCTCTGACCGGGGCGAGCGGGGCTTTATACTGCTTGCGTCTAATAGGCGAGCTTTTGAGGTCAGGTGGGGAGGTTGAGCTTATCGTCTCTCCTTCGGGTTTTCTTATTCTTGCACAGGAGGTCGGGCTTAATGTTGCGGATAAAGAAGCGGCCCAGGTAGCTGAGGAGGTTCGCTCCTTTTTATCCGAGCATTACAGAGTTGAATCGACAGAAGGCTCGCTTCATGTAACGGCCAATACCAACCTGATGAGCCGTTTTGCCAGTGGTTCCGCACGGCCGAGTGCCATGATAGTGGTGCCGTGCTCCATGGGTACGCTTTCGAGGATAGCGCACGGTAACTCCGGCAACCTGATTGAGAGGGCTGCGGACTGCGTGTTAAAAGAGCGTGGAGAATTATTGCTGGTGCCGCGCGAGACTCCGCTCAACCAGATACACCTCGAAAATATGTTGAAGGTTTCTAGAGCCGGCGCGCATATTATTCCGGCTATGCCGGCCTTTTATACCAAACCGGAGAGTATCGATGATATGGTCGACTTCGTGGTCGGCAGGGTGCTCGATATATTACGTATCAAGAGCACACTTTATAAGAGATGGAGCCCCGTAGAAGAGTAGGGGGCTATTATTGCCAGTAGGTTTTATAAATCGTACCTGTTTATTAGATGATGTAGGTAAGTAGTATGCTCGACATAAAATTTTTAAAAGATAATATAGAGACGGTTACCGAGAGGCTCGCAACCAGAGGCACGGTGCCGGATCTGTCATTCATAAAATCGCTTGATGAAAAAAGGCGCGCCCTGTTGGGTAGTGTCGAGTCTTTAAAACAGAAGCGGAATACGGTCTCCCAAGAGGTCGGCAGACTCAAGAAAGAGGGCAAGGACGCAAGCTCTATCATGACCGACATGCAGGGGGTTTCTGCCGAAATTAAGGCTCTTGACGCCGAACTTGCCGAATGTGACGGTGCGCTTAAGACCTTTTTACTCGAACTGCCGAACCTGCCGCACGACTCCGTACCAACAGGCCGCAGTGAAGTGGATAACGTAGAGGTGCGTGCCTGGGGGAAGCCGAAGGAGTTCGGGTTTGTTCCGAAGGAGCATACCGAGATAGCCACAGCCCTCGGTATACTAGACTTCGATGCCGCCTCCAAGCTCTCGGGCGCCCGTTTTTCGCTCTTGAAAGGCGCAGGGGCTCTGTTAGAGCGCTCTCTCATAAACTTTATGCTCACTATCCACACGACCGAGCACGGTTATATCGAGGTGCTGCCGCCTTTTATGGTTAAAGAGAGCGCCTGTCTCGGTACCGGACAGTTGCCCAAGTTCGGCGAAGACCTCTTCAAAATAGAGGGGTGGGACCATTACCTTATTCCGACCGCCGAGGTTCCTGTGACGAATATCCATGCCGAAGAGGTACTTTCTGTTGGTAACCTGCCGATAAAGTACACGGCCTTTACGCCGTGCTTTAGAAAAGAGGCCGGTTCTTACGGTAAGGACGTAAAGGGCCTGATTCGCCTCCATCAGTTCAACAAGGTGGAGCTTGTGAAGTTCGCGGACCCGGCAAAGTCGTACGACGAACTAGAGAGTCTGGTCAGTAACGCCGAAGAGATCTTAAAGAGACTTAAGCTGCCGTACAGGGTCGTAAACCTCTGTACCGGGGATATCGGTTTTTCTGCCGCCAAGACCTACGACCTTGAGGTCTGGCTGCCCGGGCAGGCGACCTACCGCGAGATATCGTCGTGCTCCAACTTCGAAGACTTTCAGGCCAGAAGAGCGAATATCCGCTTTAAACCGGAGGGCGGAGGCAAGAACAGGTTCGTACATACGTTAAACGGCTCGGGCCTTGCGGTCGGCAGAACGCTGGTCGCTATCGTAGAGAACTACCAGAATGAAGACGGCACGATTACCGTGCCCGAGGCATTACGGCCATACATGAACGGTCTTGAAAAAATACAGCGTTAGCTGTAATTATAAGCGCGAGCATTTGCTCTTTGTATTGAGTGCGAATATCAAAAAGTGTTTCTATTTTATGTTGTTTGTCTGTCTGGAGGGTTAGTCTAATTGGTAAGGCACCGGTCTTGAAAACCGGCGGGTTAATCCCCATGAGGGTTCGAGCCCCTCACCCTCCGCCACTTACTTAGCGGAGAGGTTTTATACTATAGATAATCCTCAGCCAAATAAATTCATTAAGGTAGTATTATTCCTTCCTGTTTTAGTTTTTGCTTTTTTTATACCTAGGCAAGATACTTAAAACAAGCTTACTTGTTAGTCTTTATATAAAATTTCGCCCTATGCGTAAAAGCAGAAGAGGGAGTGGCGATTATATCGCCACTCCCTCTTCTGTTACATTAACCCACCTGTCATAATGAGTGGTAAGGTTTTTCGTTTACTGGTTTAGTTCGTAACAACGACCTTGCCGTAGAGTACCTTGTTCGGGAAACTGATGTAGTAGTACTCTCCGGGGGTGTAGAAGGTATGCTCCCAACTCTCTCCCGGTTCGATCTTGGGAGAGAGTATCTCCTTCTTCTCTTTTGTAGACATTACCGAAGCGAGCCTCTGGGTTGCCGCAGTATTGTTGTTGGTCCACCTGATCGTCTCGCCGCTTTTTATAATGATATTGTTCGGGGCGAGGCTCTTCTGGGTCGATTCCGTTACGGTATTTTCTACAATGTGGACCGGGCCGGCCTTCTTTTCTTTGACAGCCGGTGAGAGTTTTGACTCGAAGATCTTCTTCTTAACATTAACAAGTTCCGAGTCGTCTCCGGTTATCTTCTTGTGCTCTGTAGCGAGCCTTTCGAGTATATAAAACATCGCTTCCTGTTTTTCACTCGAAACTCCGGGAGCGAGGGCAACCTTGAGAACACGGTCCGCCTCTTTTGATACCTTGGCCTGATTCTTCTCAACAATTGTACGCATCGACATGTGGTTGCGTGTGTAGAGGGCCTCGGAAAAATCCTTTATAAGTACGGAGTTGGTATTAGAGCCGACTTTTCTAATCGTTTCCAAGTCGGCTCCGTTGGCCAGAGGAGCTAAAGAGAGCATCATAAAGATGAGTGCTATTAAAGTTGTTGATAGAGTCTTCATATCTTTATCCTTATTTGTTTTTAGTAAGTTAATACAGTACATATAACACCGAGTACGAACATAAGAGAATATGTTCGAGTGAAAACGTCAGGTATTATATTTAAGTATATGGTGCTTATCACTAATTTATATATATTCATAAGAAAAATAAGTAACCTAAGTCACAAAGAACTTTTTTTTGAAAAAGAGACGGAACCGGAATCTTTACTACGTTGAAGAAAGCTGGTACTATTTTCTAAAATAGATCGGAAAGGGAAAAAGAGTGAATAAAAAGTACGGAAAAGTAGCGATAGAGAAGGTAGAACTTGAGTTGTGGGAGAATCCCACAACAGAGCGGGATTATGAGATTGATCTTGAGTTTCCGGAGTTTACCTGTCTCTGTCCTAGGTCCGGTTACCCGGATTTTGCAACGATAAAGGCGTTCTATACGCCGGACAAGAGTGTTGTGGAGCTGAAGTCTTTTAAGTTATATTTAAATTCTTTTAGAGACATTGCGATTTCACACGAGGAGGTTACCAATAAAATCTTTGGCGACCTCGAAACTGCATTAAAACCGCGCCGGCTTACGGTAACCGGAGACTTTAATCCGAGAGGTAATCTTAAGACTGTGATACGGGTATCGTCTGAAGAGTAACTGGTGAAGAGTAAGAGTAACAGAGGCGAAGAATAAGGGCCGCAGGGCTAGGGTATTACCGATTGCGATGGTCAGGCAAGTCGTACTTCAGTCTTTTATACCGTAACAGGTTTCAGTATCGACTTTAGGGCCTCTGTGAGCAACTTGTTCTCATCGCGCGTTCGTATAGCTATGCGAAAGTATGATCTGTCCAGTCCTTCGAAGTTGTCGAGGTTTCGTATCAACAGGCCTTCTTCTGCAAGTAGTTTCTCTTGCAGCGAAGAGGCCGTTACTCCGGGCGCGATTATCTTGATCATCAGAAAATTTGCTGCCGACGGGTAGACCTTAAGCCCTTCGATTTCGTTCAGCTCTTCAATCACAATCGCTTGTTCTGCCCTTAACCATTCGAGCGTCTCTTTTCTAAAGGCCGCATCCGTTATGGCCTCAACAGCGGCAACAGAGGCGAGGCTGTTTACGCTCCAGGGCGGTTGAATAGCCGCGACTCTTTGTATGAACTCTTCATGCGCGATAATAAAACCGAGCCTCAGTCCAGCCATTGAGTAGAACTTGGTCATACTTCTTAAAACGATACTGTTTCTAAGTCCGGCTACTTCTCTTTTAACCGAAACCTCTTCTGCAAAATCTATAAAGGCCTCGTCAATTACCAACCGGGTTCCGCTTTTCTCAAGCTCTTGTGCCAATCGGCATATTTCTCTTTTATTCGTTAAAACACCGGTGGGGTTTGCCGGGTTGGCGAGGTAGAGCAGGTCAAAATTGTTGCTAAGGGTTTTTTTTAAAAGAGCCTCTGTATCGATTGCAAACCTGCCTGAGAGATTGAAGCTGCTGACGCTACAGCCGTTTATTTCTAAAGCGCGGCGATACTCGCTAAAGGCTGGTTCTACTATAAGCGCATTTTTAGGTTTAAGCGTCTGGGCTATAAGGTAGATCAGCTCTGTGGAGCCGTTACCGGGCAGGATGTTCTCTTTCTTCAGGCCGTGAAAGTCTGCCAAAGTCTCTATCAGGTCGGTATTGTCCGGGTCCGGGTAGGCGCCGATTACTTTAATTGCATCGCTTATGGCGCTTGTCGCTATTTCTGAAAGGGCTCTTGGGTTAACGCTTGCGCTAAAATCGATGATTTTTTCAGGCGCAACGACCTTTTTTCTCGAAGCCCTGTATATGTCGCCCCCGTGCCTGTACTCCATGCAGGTTATCCTATCTGGTCTGTTTTGGAAATTTTTTTATCGTTTAAGAGCCGCCCTTGCATCGACCGCAATTGCGCCGTTAGGGTAGACGATCAGCGGGCTTATTTCAAATTCACTCAAACCGTCTATATTATCAACGAGAGTAGAGATGGTAACGAGCGCCTCGGCAATGGCACTTATGTCTTTGGCTTTTACCTTCTTGCCCCTGTGGTCCGTACTCTCGCCACACTCTGTGGCGGAAAAACCGGTGACTTCGCTAATCATGCCAAGAGCTTCTGTTTTGCTGACGGGACCCAGCCTGAAGCTGACATCTTTTATCCTGTCGATTCCGCCAGGGCCGTTTTGAAACATTACCACAGTGCCGAACCGTCTGTCGCTCATTGCGCTTATGGTAACCTCAACGCCTCGCGGCACCATCTCTTCTACCACAAAACCCTCTACAACGGCTATCGGGTTTTCATCCGCAATGTTCAAGAGCATGAGCGTCCAGCACTCTTCTAGGGCGGCGTTGTCTTTAAGGCCTATAGCCACCCCCCCGATATCGGTCTTGTGATCGACCTCTTCGGAGACGATCTTGAGAACAAGCGGGTAGCCGAGCTGTTTTGCAAACCTGGACGCTTCGTCGAGCTCGTTGACGTGCTTAAATTGCGGCACGGCAATAGAGCAGAGCTTGAGCAGCTCTTTTGCTTCTGGCTCCACAAGGTGGTCTCTACCGAGAGATGATACTTCGGCAATCAATTTTTTTATACCGCTTTTATCCATAGCAGCTCGAGTGGTCCGAATAGATGGCTTTTCGTTTTATACGTCTTTATGCGCTTCAATCCGGCTAATTCGCTCAAGTGGCGTAAGCTGGCAACTGTACGGTCATTCTCCTTATTATTGGACTCAGAGGTTCAACTCTCTGGAGGTCAGATATACCAAGAAGAGACCGAGAAGAATTACGCAGAGGTTAAGCACCGCGCTCAGTGCGTGTACGCGTTTGAACTTAGAGCGCAATTCTTCTTTATTAACGGTCTCTTCGGCAGTTTTTATCTCAGCCTTAATGTTTCTGGCATTTTTACCTACAACGAGCCCGGAGTAGAAAGTTAGCCCGAGTATTACTATAAGAAGTAGTATACGAAGAGCAGGGAACGATCGTTGCATATATGCAAGCGCCACCAGGCTGCCGAGCGTTAAAAAACTCGCTACATAACCGAGAATCCAGTACTTGGGAAAGATATGACCGATCACCTCCCCGGCGGTCTCCCTCGGTAAGTTTTTGAAGATACTCGGGGCCGCTATAAGGGTGAAGAAGACCATAGAGCCTACCCAGACGGTTATACCGAGAAGATGAATGAACCTGATAATTTGAAGCGCCATTTGATACCTCGCTCTGTTTTGTTGAAATTAAAGTGGTTTACAAAAGGCCTCTGGTACAGATTACGCCTAGGGCCATTAAAAGGGCTGAAGCCTCCATTATGCGAATGCTGGATATGAGCGTTGCCCTGCTGGTTCCTTTTACTCCCGTGCCGATGTACGGTTTCTCTTTAATAACTCCTTTGTAGCTTGCAGGCCCACCGAAGCGGATATTGAGCGCGCCGGCTACGGCGGCCTCAACTATTCCGGCGTTAGGGCTAGGGTGCTTTCTACCGTCTCTGATTATTGTGGCCATAGCGCTCCTGAAGTCGTAGCGCAGTACAAAAGAGACTATTACCATAATAATTGCGGTTATTCGAGCTGGCAGATAGTTGGCTACGTCATCGAGCCGTGCGGCAACAAGACCGAAGTCAGCGTATCTTTCGTCCCTGTAACCTACCATAGAGTCGAGTGTATTGACTGCCTTGTAGGCCATCATAAGCGCCGGCCCTCCAATGGCTAAATAGAAGAGCGGGGCAATTGTGCCGTCTGACGTATTCTCGGCTACCGTCTCAGAGGCTGCCCGCATGACCTCCTCTTTAGAAAGCGCAGCGGTATCGCGCCCGACGATCTTGGAGAGGCGAGCGCGTGCGCTCTCCAGCCCTTGCGTCTCAAGTGCACTTACTACGGCACGCGCCTCAGTTCCGAGTGACTTTATCGATATAGAGGACCAGATCATATAGACGGACAGGCCGATAAAGAGAGGCATGGAGTACTGGTAAGAGAAGTAGAGAAGAGCCAGTGCCGTTATGTAAACGGTACCTACGACCAATAAAACCATCACCGCGCCCTTTAGCCTGCGAGCGCCACGCCCGGAATTATCACGAAGCAGAAGGTTTTCGAGGCCTGAGATGAGTCGCCCGACCCACCTGACCGGGTGAGGCATCCACACGGGATCTCCTATCAGGAGGTCGAGGGCCAGGGCCGCGATCAGTATGAGGCCGGCAACATCCATATGTACTGTCTCCATTCGGTTCAGACCCGTAGTAGCTTACTATTAATACGGTTTTCGCCGGTTGTTAAACCTGTAATTCTAAGTATCTCTTCAATGTCGAGGTTCTCATTCAATAGGTCAGCCAGTTTATTGAAGGCTTCGTTTCTCTGTGCGGAAAAGGATATCCGGGTGTTTGACGGTGAAAGCCCTTTGGCCTGCCTGAGGCTCTCTATTATAGAGGACCTGAAGGTATCGGAATCGAACAGGCCGTGGATGTAACTTCCCCAGACCAAACCGTCGGAAGAGAGTGCGCCGTCGAATACTTCCGTCACCTCATTGTTACGCCGTATAATCTGTGCAAAAGGTCTTGGGGCGGTACTTTCTCCCATATGTATTTCATAACCGTCGATCTCAAACCTGACATCAATATCAGAGAACGGATCGGGTGCCGAAGCCACTATTCTGTGGGTTGCTTTCTCCCTCTGCATAACCGTATCTATGTCGAGCAGGCCGAGGCCTTCTACCTTTCCGTGTTCCGACTCCATGCCGTAAGGGTCCGTAATGCTTCGGCCTAGTATCTGGAGACCGCCGCAGA
The DNA here is from genome assembly GCA_029262515.1 of Deltaproteobacteria bacterium. Classification (GTDB taxonomy): domain Bacteria; phylum Desulfobacterota; class GWC2-55-46; order GWC2-55-46; family JADFVP01; genus JADFVP01. The sequence goes on from JAJCZH010000002.1 coordinate 78,806, forward strand.
TGCCTATAACCCTGCCACCGGCTTCTCTGTGCTCTTTGATCTTTTTATCTAAAGCTCGCTCTTGCATCCAGAGCATGTCGGCTAGAGAGTTTTTGGTTCCCGGCACCACCACCAGGTCCGCTCCGTCGATTTTCTCGGGATCCTCTATAAAGTCTACGTTCACGCCGGGGGTCTCTATAAACGGGTCGAAGTCCGTAAAGTTGGAGATGCGCGGCAGTTTAATAACTTTTATAATTATTTCGCCGGGATTCTCTTTTTTTCTCTTTTTTTCGTCAAGCGCAACCCCGTCTTCGTCCGGCAGGCATATCTCTTTTATATACGGCACTACGCCTAGGGTCGGTTTACCGGTTCGTAGCAGCAGGTCGTCGAGGCCCGGTGTCAACAGCGAGACATCCCCCCTGAACTTATTGATTATAAAGCCTTTTATTCGGTCGTTCTCTTCCGGGGAAAGAAGCGCCAGTGTACCGACTAGAGAGGCGAAAACCCCGCCCCGGTCGATGTCGCCTATAAGCAGCACCGGGCAGTCGGCTATTTCGGCCATACCCATGTTTGCAATGTCGCCCTCTCTAAGGTTTGTTTCCGCAGGGCTACCGGCGCCTTCAATTACTATTACGTCGTACTCTGTTTCGAGCCTCCTAAAGCATTCTGTAACAGAGGTGCGCGCAACTGGCTTGAAAGCGTGATACTCGGTAGCCGACATGGTTGAGTGAACCCTGCCCTCTATTATAACCTGCGAGGTAGAGTCTCCGGTCGGTTTCAGCAGCACCGGGTTCATCTCCGCGGTAGGCTCTATGCCTGCGGCCTCTGCCTGAAAGGCCTGCGCCCGGCCTATCTCTTCGCCTGTCAGGGTTACGTATGAGTTGAGCGCCATGTTCTGTGCCTTAAATGGTGCGACACTCAGGCCCATATTGCGAAGAAGCCTGCAGAGTCCGGCAACGAGCACGCTCTTGCCGACATGCGAGGAGGTGCCCTGCAACATTATAGAAACCGCTCTTTTCTTTAGTCCGTTAGCCAATAGGTGTCCATTAAGTTTCTAAGGATAAAAATTCTTGTAATAGTAACCGTTTAAGTTGAGATTATACCAGTTTTGCTGGTCTATCAAAGCCTTATCTCTTTTTTGTGTCTGTTATCTCTTCTTAAGCGGAACGGATAGTGGGGCAGAGAGTGCTTGTGTAAAGAGATTTTGTCTTGTATATTGAGCAGATATGAAGATTCAAGAGTTTTTCCGAGAGTCTATACGGACCGCTAAAGACCAAAAAAGGATGATACTCTTCTTTGCGGCCACCCACCTGGTATTTCTCATTATGGGTGAAGTTATGGTGGCGCGAGAGATTCCTGGCGTTTTGCACTTGAGGGCCGAGCAGTTAAAAGCGGTTCAGGAGCTTGTTTATCTGAAGCCGTTAACCGGCGTGCTTGCCACAAGCATCATCCTAAAAGTAGCGTATACGTTACTTTTTAATCTCATTTTCGGCGCGTTTGTCTCTACAACTCTCTTCGGGGCCTTATTTTTTCTTCCATACGTAATGGCCGTCTGGAGGGGTTTCCTTATCGGTATGCTCTTTTACGGTCTGGATGCTGGCGCTCCGGTTAAGGGGTTGATCTTTTACGGGACATTTTTGTTCGAGTTCGGAGCTTATAGTATTTCGTCTGCAATAGGTACGGATTTCGGCCTGACGCTTCTTAGCCCGGTGCGAAAGGGTGTAGAGTCGAGGCGAGAGGCGCTTACTATATGGCTGGTAGGGGCTAAAAGGCTCTATTTTTTGGTCTTTATACTGCTTTTTATAGGGGCTGTTTGGGAGATAGGATGGCTCCATTACCTCGGGCCTATTATGGATATGGACTTGATAGCAAAGTAAGTGAAGGGTTTGCAAGGGGCAAATGGAGCCAAAATAGATAAAAATCAAAGATTTCACTTGGATTGGTCTATACAGGTGTGCTATAAGAGGTGAAACCTGAGGTGTTAGAGTTATAGGGCTGCACCCGGTTTCAGGCCATTTTAGCAGGAAGATGAGAAGAACTCGCCTTTTATTCCGCTTTGCGGACCCGATATTCAGAGCCTATGGCAGCTACTGTCGAAGAAAAACTGATAACAGTTCTGGAGCGCGTACGGAATGCGGCCCGCAAGGCGGGGCGTATTCCGAGTGAGATTTCACTCGTTGCCGTAACCAAAGGGGTAGAGCTCAAGAAGGTTAAAGAGGCTTATTTGTCGGGTATTAGGATTTTGGGTGAGAATTATGTGCAGGAGACGCAGGAGAAGGTCAAGAAGCTCAAAAGAAAAGGAATTCAGTGGCATTTTATTGGTCACTTGCAGACAAATAAGGCCAAGATAGCGGCAGAGCTTTATGATGTTATACATACGGTAGACAGGCATTCGCTTGCCGTTGAGCTCAATAAAAGAGTCCGTAACCTGGATAAACCTACCTTAGATGTTCTTATTCAAGTAAATATAGCCGGAGAGAAGACAAAATCCGGGGTAGACCCTGAAGGTGCGGTTGAACTTGCGCGCGCGATTTCAAAGCTTGAGTTTCTGCGCCTGCGCGGGCTGATGGCCATTCCTCCGCAGTTCGAAAACCCACAGATGTCTAGGCCGTACTTTATAACCCTTAGAAGGCTTGCCGAACGGATCAATAAGGAGCGTTTGCCGCGTGTGGCTTTAAAGGACCTTTCCATGGGTATGTCTAATGACTTTGAAGTGGCTATAGAGGAGGGCGCAACTATGGTCAGAGTCGGTACCGCAATCTTCGGTCCCAGAAGCGGCGCTGTTGAAGTTGAAGAGGTACCCAAGAAAGCAACGACAAAAGTAACTGCGGCAAAGAAGGCGGTTTCGGTAAAGAAGGTAGCGAAAAAACCGGTAGTTGCCAAAAAGGCGGCAGTAAAGAAAAAAACCGCCGCACCTGCCAAGAAAGCTGCCAAGAAGGTTACGAAAAAAGTAACTACGGTCAAGAAAGCAAGTACGGCGAAAAAGGTTGCTGCGCCCAAGAAAGTTGCGCCTGCAAAGAAGAGGGCGGTTGCGAAGAAGAACAAAGTATTGGTAAAGAAGAAGTCAAAGTGACCGGCTAAGGGGTAACGGCCAGCCGGCCTGCCGTTCGTAGAAAACAAAGAGTGCGGCGCAGGAAAAAACTGTACCGGACTTTTTCTTTTTTGTGCTCAAGCCTTTGAGTTCATCTGTCGTAAATATAAGGGTACTCTATTGACATCTATACTGAAGGAAAAGAGAGTCGGTTTTATAGGCAGTGGAAATCTTGCCGAGGCATTGATAAAGGGTATGTTGGCCTCCGGTACCGTAAGCGCCGCGCGCCTTTTTGCAAGCGACAGGGTTGCAAAGAGGCTTCTCTATATTGCGGAGAAGTATGAGGTCAGGGTCTTAAATAAAAACTTCGAGCTTGCCAGGCAAGCCGATATAATAATCCTTAGCGTAAAGCCGGGCGACGTTGAAAACGCGCTTAAAGAGATTGCTCCGGAGTTCGCTCAGGAGCATGGGGCCGGCAGTAGCGATAAGCTGCTTATTTCCACTGCGGCAGGCGTGACAACCGAGACCATAATAGAGCATCTTAGTGGAGCGGGTCTCGAAAACCATGTTTCCGTTATCAGGGTAATGCCTAATACTCCGGTTATGGTATCCGAGGGGGCAACGGCTATCGCCCCTGCCCCTGGTGTTCAAAAGCACCATATAGAGGCTGCCTCAGAGCTTTTCGGTTCTGTCGGCTTAACGGTGCTGCTAGAGGACGAAGGGTTGATGAATACGGTAACCGGACTTAGCGGTTCGGGCCCCGCGTACGTATTTTTAATACTCGAAGCGATGGTCGAGGCGGGGGTTGAGGGCGGGCTGAGTGAAGAGTGCGCCTCTACTCTCGCTATACAGACCGTGCTTGGCGCTTCAAGGCTTGCACTTGAGAGTGAAAAAGGGTTAAATGAGTTGAGAGAGATGGTCACATCTCCCGGAGGCACCACAATAGAAGGTTTGAAGAAACTCGAAGAGGCCGATATAGTCGGTACGATAAAGTCCGCTGTGGCTGCCGCAACAAAAAGGTCTGTAGAACTTTCCGGCAGCTAGTCGGTTTCGGTGTAGTATAAAGAGGAGTCCGGATGTTTGTCTTTGGAAATTTTCTATTTGGCTTTGCTAAGGTTTTAGGGATAGCACTCCATCTCTATATGTGGCTGATCATAATTCGCGCTTTGCTCTCGTGGGTCAACCCCGACCCATACAACCCTATAGTCCGTTTTCTCTATCAGGTAACAGAGCCCGTACTGTACAGGGCGCGCAGGATAATACCGGCATTAGGCGGAATAGATATTTCGCCCATAGTCGTAATTCTGGTGATCATATTTTTGCAGTCCTTTGTCGTTGATACTCTAAAGCAGATTGCGGCAACACTTTAAGCCAGTGCGGCAACACAAATAGTTGGAGGAGGCGTATGAAGATAACCGCTCTTGAGGTTAAGAGTCATTCGTTAAAGAAACGGCTCTTCGGTTACGATGTCAGGGAGGTGGAGACGTTTAAGGAGCTGGTCAGCGAGAATATCGAAGAGGCGACCAGGGAAATTACCTATTTGATTGAGAAGAAGAGGGAGTTGGAAGAGTCGCTCGCAGTCCACATCGGTAATGAACATACCCTGAAAGAGGCGATCACCTCAACACAGAAGGTGGCGACCGATATAAAGGGGGGTGCGCGTAAAGAGGCTGAGTTGATAATAGCCGATGCTCAGCTTAAGGCCGATGAGATCGTAGCTCGGGCACAGTCGCACGCCACCGGCCTGCAAGAAGAGATACTGAGGCTAAAGGGGCAGCGCATAGAGCTTGAGACCTCAATAAAGGCGGTGCTCGAGTATCACTCAACCAAGCTCTTGTTCGAAGAGGAAGAGTCTGCCAAGGCGGATGAAGAGTCGGAGAAGCTCAAGTACCTCGTACCTTCTTAAAGCGAAGCATTTATTCCATTTGAGCCATTACTGTTGGGAGCCAAGTCCTTATTTGTGATTCGTGCGCATTCTCAGGAGAAGCCCGGTTTTTGCGAACCAATAGGCCCGGAAGAGGGCGCTGGTGTGGTTCTGAGTGTAAGGGTTCAACCTCGCTCATCGAGGAATGAGGTGGTCGGTGAGTATAACGGGGCGATAAAGATCAAGGTAAAGTCCCCGCCGGTGGAAGGTGCGGCAAACGACGCCCTTATAGCCTATCTCTCTAAACTCCTAAAAAGGCCTAAATCTTCTATAACGATATTCTCTGGCCACAGGTCTAAAGAGAAGCGGTTGAGAATAGATGGTATAAGCGTGCAAGAGGTTGAGCGGGCGCTGTTTAAGCAGGCGCCGGTCTGAGAAGGAAATTTATAAATAGAAAAGGGCCGAAGCAGTCTGCTTCGGCCCTTTTCTATTTCATTGCTGCAACTCTCTGCTCTACAACCTAGCCTATTTTGCCGGGGGCTTATCAGCCGTCGGCAAAGCCCTTGAGGAGCTTGGCTCTTGTAGGGTGGCGCAGACGACGGATCGCCTTGGCCTCTATCTGTCTGACCCGCTCTCTGGTTACGCCGAGTACGCGACCGACCTCTTCGAGCGTGTAGTCCTGCCGTTCTCCGATGCCGAAGCGCATTCTTAAAACCTTTTCCTCACGAGGCGTCAGGCTGTCTAGCACCATAGTTGTCTGGTCTGAGAGATCCTTCTCGACTGCCGCATCCGCCGGAGAGGGGGACTTCTCATCTTCGATAAAGTCACCAAGCGAGGACTCTTCATCGTCGCCTATCGGGGTCTCAAGGCTCAGCGTCTGTTTCATGAGCCTTAAAATACGCCTGACCTTTGCAATTGGAATGTCCATCCTGCTCGCTATCTCGTCAGGGTGCGGCTCTCTGCCGAGCTCTTTCAATAGCTGGCGGGAAGTCTGCAGAAGCCTGTTGATAGTCTCTATCATGTGGACCGGTATCCTGATTGTACGGCCATGATCCGCTATGGAGCGGGTAATTGCCTGACGGATCCACCATGTTGCGTAGGTAGAGAACTTGTACCCCTTTTTGTAGTCGAACTTGTCGACTGCCTTCATAAGTCCGATATTGCCTTCCTGTATGAGGTCCGAGAACTTAAGGCCGAGGTTGATATACCGCTTGGCTATGGAGACGACCAGGCGGAGGTTCGCCTCTATAAGGCGTTGTTTGGCCTCGCGCATATTGTAGTCGTTTACTTTTGCCTCTTTTGCAAGTAACTTGAGGTCGCCCCGCTTCATGTCAAGCGCACTCATAACTCTATCTACGCGAAGTTTTGCTCTTTGTGCTTTCTTTGGGCCGCGTTTTTTCTCTTCGCGCTCTAACAGGCGTTCGAGCCGTACCATGCGAGTCACGATTCTTCGTATAAGCTTCTGTGAGATATTGGCATCTTTTAACGCGCGGTACGCGCCTTCGGCTTTGCGTCTTTTCAGTTTTTCAAACTGCGTCACTTTAGAGTTTATATATGCCTCGTCGTAGACACCGGTCTCATCGGCCTCTTCGATCAAGTCTTTGAGTCCGGCCTTATCGGTCTTTATTCTGTCGGTAATGCGCAGCACCTCGCGCATAGCGAACTGGCTCGACAGGGTAAGTCTTCTCAACTCGGCCCTGCCCTCTTCGATCCTTTTGGCGTATACGACCTCTTCTTCCCTTTTTAAAAGCGGAACCGCACCCATTTCGCGCATATATATACGCACCGGGTCTTCCACCCTTTCCGTCTCTACAGAGGCCTGTTTGGTAACAGCAACGGTGTTCGGCTCTGCATTGTCGGCTGAATCTACAACTTCTATATCGAGACCCTTGAGTGTTTCAAGCAGGCCGTCCATCTCTTCAACCGAGAAGCTGCCCTGAGGCAGCGCATCGTTAATCTCGTCGTATGTGAGAAAGCCCTTCTCTTTACCGTTCTCTATGAGACCGCCAAGGTTTTCCTTGTTTGCGTCTTTGCCATTTTTTTTGGCCATTAAGTTCCCCTTTACGCCGATTTTTATTAAAGTAATGTGCTAATGGTTGAAATCATTCTATTATACTATAATTAGGTGGTATTTGTCAAGACCGGCAGGCTTAATAAGAAAAAAACTTGTAATACTCTTCGGTTACTTATAGAATATAATATTAATTTTGCCTAAGGATTAATTGTTTATTAAAGTTTGCTAAGAAAAAAGCCAATAATATAAGTCTTAGTCAAGTTTTAATCTTTTTGTAGTAGTATAATACAAAGCGGATCCAGCATATTTTATATATTGAATAGGAGAGAATTAAATTATGTCGAATGTTACCCTGAAGAACGATACCTTTTTGAAAGCGTGCAGGCGCGAGGCTACACCCCATACTCCTGTTTGGCTTATGCGTCAGGCGGGCCGGTATATGAAGGAGTACATGAAGATAAAGGAGAAGCACTCCTTTCTGAAAATGTGCAGAACCCCGGAGCTGGCCTGCGAAGTTACCATGCAGCCGATCAATGCCTTCGACCTCGATGCCGCGATCATCTTTGCCGACATACTGTTGCCGCTTAAGGGTATGGGCATAGAGCTTGAGTTTGCCAAGAATATGGGTCCCGTTATATCGAACCCGGTGAGGACCAACGCTGATATAGACGCGGTCAAAGTTATAGATCCGTATGAAGATGTGCCGTACCTGCTCGATGCGATCAAATTGACGCTGGCCGAGTTAAACGGCAAGGTGCCGTTGATCGGTTTTTCCGGAGCGCCCTTTACCCTTGCTAGTTATATAATCGAAGGAGGCGGGTCGAAGAATTATCTTCACGCCAAAGGGCTTATGTATTCGGATCCCGGCGCATGGCATGCGTTGATGGAGAAGATTACCGAGGTAGTAATCGTCTACCTTAACGCTCAGGTGGCCTCCGGCGTTCAGTGCCTCCAGCTCTTCGATTCCTGGGCAGGCTGTCTCGGGCCCGATGACTACAAGACCTTTGCCCTGCCGTATACCAAGCGGGTAATAGAGTCTGTTGACAAGAGCGTGCCTTTCATCAATTTCAGCACCAATACCGGCACCTATCTCGACCTTGTTGTGGAGGCCGGTGGTGACGTAGTAGGGGTGGACTGGAAACTAAGGCTCGACGAAGCATGGAAGACGATTGGTTACGACAAGGCTATACAGGGTAACCTCGATCCGGTTATCCTCTTCGGTCCGGTCAGCGAGATAAGAAAACGCGTTAAAGAGATTATCGACAGGGCGGAAGGAAGATCGGGCCATATCTTCAACCTCGGCCACGGTATAATCCTCGGCACGCCTGTTGATAATGTCAGGGCCACGGTCGATGCCGTGCATGAGTTCAGCAAAGGCTGATTACCTGCGGCAATTGGCGGCGTTTTAATATGGCTGGTGGTGCATTGCGGGTTGTTTCTGTCCTGCGCATCAAGAGTCCCTTTTATAATTCTGTAAGGAGAGTAAATGGCTGGCAAGAAGCACGGTGTTGTGATTTTGGCATTCGGCGCCATAGATTCGCTTGAAGATATGGAGCCGTACTTGAATAATATACTCGGCGGCAAACCGTTGCCTCCGGGCCTCGTTGAGCGCACGAAGAAGAAGTACGAACTGATCGGCGGTTCACCGCTTCTTAAGATTACCGAGGCACAGGCCGCAGCAGTTGAGAGTACGCTTCGTGAAATGGGCGATGACTCGAAGGTCTACGTCGGTATGCGTTTCTGGAATCCGTACATCAAGGACATTGTCGCCGAGATGATAGCCGACGGCGTCGAGGTTGCCTCCGTGGTCATCATGTCCCCGTTTAACTCTCCCGCTGCAACCGGCGGGTATGAAGAGGACTTTCGTGTTGCCATAAAAGAGCTCGGCGGCAACATCAAGACCGATTTTATCAAGAACTGGCATATAAACCCGTGGTTCACGGATATAATAGTTCGCAGGCTTAAAGAAAACTTGGACGAGTTCGAGTCGCCTACAAAAGATGCGTTGGTAATTTTTGCCAACCACTCATTGCCGCTTGAGGCCCTTGAGGGCGATGTCTATGAGTTCCAGATCGACCAGGCCATTACCGCAATAACCGGTAGGATAGAGATTGATTTCAGAAAAGGTTATCAGAGCAAGGGCCGGAGCCTTCTCGGCTGGATAGGCCCGACGGTTGAAGAGGTAATCGATGAGGCCCAAAAACTGGGCAAGAAGTGTGTGGTCGTAGTGCCGCTCGGTTTTGCCGCAGACCATGTCGAGACTCTTTACGACATAGATATACTCTTTAAAAAGAAGGCCGAAGAGCTCGGTCTCGTTTATAAGCGGACCGAGTCCCTCAATACCGCGCCACAGTTCATTGAGATGCTCGCGAAAATTTTAAAGATAAACAACGAGCGCCTCGCCTCCTGATCACTCCGCGCGGTAGCGAATATTAGGTTCATCAAGCAAACTTGGTTATTCACTCTACTGGTGGATCACCATTGTTCTTTTTTGACTGCCTATCGCAAGGTGCGGGGTTTTGTAATTAACGGGAGTTGGAAGACAGATGAAAAGGGTAGTTATTATAGGGGGCGGTATCTCCGGCCTCGCAACGGCCTACAGCCTGAGAGAGCATCAGGAGCTCGCTTCCGGTAAGGGCGGGCACGGGGGCGAAGATTTTGAGATACTCTTAATCGAGAGCAAGCCGCGTGTCGGCGGCAATATCAGTACAGAGCATGTCGATGGTTTTATTTTAGAGGGAGGCCCCGACTGCTTCATCTCTGAAAAGCCGTGGGCGCTGGCGCTTTGTAGAAGAATAGGTCTTACCGATGAACTGCTTGTCACGAATGATAAGCTCCGCAAGACCTTCGTCCTCTCAAGAGGCAAGCTGCACGTTCTGCCCGAGGGCGTTATTCTGATGGTTCCCACCAAAATGCTTCCGCTTGCAACCAGTACGCTTATTTCTTTTGCCGGTAAGGTCCGTATGGCTATGGAGTACTTCATACCTAAAAGGCGAGCTACCGGTGATGAGACTCTGGGTAGTTTCGTCAGACGCCGTCTGGGAGCCGAGGCGCTCGATAAGATTGCAGAGCCGCTGGTTGCCGGAATCCATGCAGGAGACCCCGAGACCATGAGCGTAAGAGCAAGCTTTCCGAAGTTTGTGGAAATGGAGTCCGAGTACGGCAGCCTCATAAAGGGAATGATAAAGCGTATGGCGAGCATGAAGAAGAGCAAGGCTTCGAAAGCCGGAGGCGCAAAAGGCCCTGGTAAGGTCACGATGTTTATGACGCTTAAAGGCGGCATGTCCACCCTGATAGACAAGATATCGGAGTCCGTTCTGTCAAAGCCGAATACGCGTATATGGTGCTCTGCCGACGTGACGTCTCTGACCCGTACCGGTGATAAGTACCGTATAGGCGTAAGCGACAACAGCTCTATAGAGGCCGATGCCGTGGTAATTGCCGCGCCGGCGCATGCAGCGAGCAGGCTTACCTCTGAGATTGATTCCGTACTATCGGAAAAGCTCAAGATGATTCCGTATGTCTCCACGGCTACAATTTCCATAGCCTACAGGAAAGAGGATATAGAGCACCCGATGAACGGTTTCGGTTTTGTGGTGCCGCGGAGCGAGAAACGAAAGATAATGGCCTCTACGTGGTCGAGCATAAAGTTCTCCGGGCGCGCTCCGGACGGTTCGGTTCTGATACGTTGTTTTGTAGGCGGGTCGAAGAATATGGAGCTTGTCGACCTAAGCGATAAAGAGATGATAGAGCTCGTTCGCTCTGAGTTGGCTGATATAATGGGAATAAGAGCAGAGCCGGTCATAGCGCGAGTTTTCAGGTTTAAAAACGCCATGCCCCAGTACACGGTCGGCCATGAGGAGCGTATAGAATGGATAGATGAAAGAGTAACGGGCACACCCGGATTTTACCTTACGGGCAGCGCCTACCACGGCATAGGCATTGCCGACAGTATCCGCTACGGCGAGATTACCGCAAAAAAGATCCTGCACCAATTTCAGGGTCAAGAGGCGCATAGCTGATTCACTCTCTTGCGCCCTCTCTTTCTAGAACAGACCCCCCCAATACTTATAACCTGCCTAATACCGACGAATGTGGTTGTGAGCTTGGCAGGGCCGTTTTAAAACCGGTTCGATTCCTGCCCTAAGAAGATCCTTCAAGGTTAAAGAGGGATTTCAATACTGTAGATCGGGTAAGCAATCGGTTCTCTGTTCTCATAACCGATTGCCTTTTTACGTTTTTCATCGAGAAGGTGGTATCGGATGGTAACGTCCAGTTCCTTTGGAGGGTTATTGTCGTGTTTGAATTCAAAGATATACTCTCTCGGCAAGCCGTACGGAAGGCGTGTGTCTTTTAGGTCGATAATAAAGGGTCTCCACAGTATGTATCTTTTCATCTTATAAGTTTTTTCTTTTATAACCCTGCTCTCCCTGTCGAGCAGCCTCAACTCCAAGGTAAGGTATCTGTCTGGGGTGCCGGTGGGAAGATAATGGGCGGCACCGGTATTTGTAAGGGTAAAAATAAATTTTGTCCGGTTCTCGTCTTTTTCAATCTCCTTTCTGTACTTAACCTGCAAAGCGCTCCTTACCATCTCAGAGTGGTGTCCGCCCCTGAAAAGATGTTGTCTTCCTTTCCGCTCTTTTGTTCCCGTTGCCACCGGTCGCCTGATCTCCGGCATGTGGCAGCCAACGCAATTCGGCTCTTGGGCGCCCTCTTTTATCTCTGCCACGGTTCCGCATGGAGGTATCGAGTAAAATGTGTCCCACCTGTTGCCGGAAACTACATGGCACCTCTGGCAGGGTTTCATGCCGGAAGTCATACCGGGGTCAACGGTTACGGGGTGAGGAGCGTCGGTCGTTTCATAGGGCCCTACTATTCTACCCTCTTTTACATGGCAGACGGCGCAGGTCACGCCCTCATCCCTGAGGTCGGCATCGGAGTTCGGATTAGGTCCTAAAATAGGATCGAATTTGCCCCTGTCCTTGAACCCGAGAACAAGCTCTTTCTGCTGGTTCTCCAGCGGGGTATGGCAGTTCAGGCATATCTGCTTTGAGTCGTCATAAACAAAGTCTATCTGAAAGTACGGGTCTTCCCATGCCATAGCATGCATGCTTCCGGACCATTCTTTGTATATCTCTACGTGGCACCTGCCACACTCTTTGGCGCTTATAGATCGCAACCCCTGCGGGATCTCGACATGGATCGGCCGTTCGAATTTTTCATCCACAACAAATATGTTTATTGGACGAAGAAAACGCCAGGCGAAGAAGGATATTATTAATAACAGGGTGATGGTGAGGGTTTTTTTGGCGCGGGTATTTTTCATTTTACACGGGTTTTTGAACTACCTATCTATTTTGATAGCAGAGCCAAGGCCTAACCGGAGCTGTATCTGTTGAGGCTGTATCTGTTGAAAATGGAAATGAAAGTAAATAATTCAAGTTGTTACTTTTCACCAGCAGCATACACTCTTTTTATACGGTTCACAATCCTGGAGTAGGTGAAGTAAGGGGTAACAATCGAACGAAAAGGAGCAGCTACGACACCTGTTGTCGCTTATGAAAGTGGCATCACCCCCCCATACTGAATGCCGGTCAAGTACGCCATATCTCTTTTAAAGGTTGTCAGGTTGTCGCCATTAAATTGGTTTAAGTGTGTGTGTCCGCATGCCCGTGCCAATACCTTCATCAGGTCAACCGAGGCGTTAAAGAAGTTGGCGAGCCTCTTAGCCGATTCTTCAATAACAATTCGTTCTCTCAAACTCTCTTTTTGCGTTGCAATGCCTACGGGACAGTTGTTTGTGTGGCAAGCCCTCATTCCGAGGCAGCCAATCGCCTGTATGGCCGAGTTGGATAGTGCAATCGCATCGGCTCCGAGAGCCAGCGCCTTGGCAAAGTCCGCCGGCACGCGTAACCCGCCCGTAATAACCAGAGTTATCTCTTTATCTGTTTTATCTAAATGCTTTCTAGCTCTGGCGAGCGCTGGAATAGTCGGCACAGAGATATTATCTCGAAAGATCAGAGGAGCCGCTCCTGTGCCGCCACCCCGTCCGTCCAAGATAATATAGTCACACCCTATATCGAGTGCCGCATCTATATCTTTCTCTATATGCTGCGCAGATAACTTATACCCGACAGGAATGCCTCCAGTCTCTTCTTTGATCATTGCCGCAAACTCTTTAAAGTATTTAAGGTCATCCCAATCCGGAAATCTTGGCGGAGAGATGGCTGGCTCGCCCTCGTTGAGCCCGCGCACCTGTGCAATCTTTCCTATTACCTTGCTGCCAGGCAGGTGCCCTCCGGTTCCAGTCTTGGCGCCCTGCCCTCCTTTAAAATGAAAGGCCTGGCACTTCTTTACCTTATCTAGCGAATAACCGAACCGCGCGGAAGCGAGTTCGTAAAAGTACCGTGAATTTGAAGCCTGTTCTTCTGGCAGCATACCGCCTTCACCGCTGCATATACCGGTTCCGGCCATCTCGGCGCCCATTGCCAGAGCTGTTTTGGCCTCTTCCGACAGAGCCCCGAAGCTCATGTCTGAAACGAGCAAGGGGATCTTGAGTTTCAATGGTTTTTTGGCTTTGGGCCCAATAACGACTTCTGATCCAACCTCAACCATATCGAGTTGTGGCAGGGTTGCCAATTGTGCTGTCAGGAATTGAATATCGCCCCACTGGGGTAATTGCTGCCGGGGAACACCCATTGCGGATGCCGGGCCATGGTAACCGAATCTAGAGAGACCGTCTCTGGATAGTTGCTGAATAAATTTGTAGTGCGGCTCTTCCGCGCCGCCATGCAGGTCTGCATAAAGACCCTGATAGGTTTCACGATTATACGCCTGGGGATTGTTGGACTCCCAGGCTGCGATCTCATCTTCATCAACCAGAACTTCGTTATCTTCTATCCAGGAATTAAATTTTACCAGCCGTTCTTTATTATTGTAGGAGCTTATACCTGTTTTTATTTGATAGTCCCACCCATGCACGCCGCAGAAAATATCTTCATCCTTAACGGTTCCGTCCGACATCAGAGCGCCTCGATGCGCACAACGACCATACAGTACGGAAACGGCATTGTCGTACTTGATAATTACGAGGTCCACGTTGGCAACCAATGCATAAGCAGGTTTTCTATCTTCAAGTTCGGAAAAATCTGCAATACTTATTTTATTCATTAAGATCTCCGGTCAGGTTAACAAAATAGATACTAGACTTTTATGGCTATTGTCAAGTTAGCGTATGCGTTTTAGTCCCGATTGAACGAGTTCGAGACCCTTCTGAGAAGTTACGGGAAGTAGTATTGAAAGTATTGTGGGTTGGCCGCTCTTGGGAACAGGGTAGAGCAGGAGGTCTGTTAAGTACTCTGATAACGCGGCGGGACTATCTGTTTTTGGTAGTTATGCTTATATGCTATCAGATACGATAATGCGGTTTCTACCCTCGGCTTTGGCCCGATAGAGCGCCATGTCAGCTGCTGAAGCGAGTGCGTGATGATCTCTCGCCCCTCCCGGAACCGTAGTTGCGACTCCAAGACTTATGGTGACGTACTTAGAAATTGTCGATCCGGAATGTTCTATCTCGAGCGACTCTACATTCTGCCTGAGTATTTCACCAAGAGTTGTTGCCGCACCTTTATCAGAGCCGGGCAGTATAACCGCAAACTCTTCTCCACCGTAACGCGCAAGCAGGTCGCCGGCCCGAAGCACCGATGTTTTTAGGGCCTGAGCTACATGGCGAAGGCAGTCGTCTCCGGCTGCGTGCCCATAGGTGTCATTATACGGTTTAAAGTAGTCGATATCTACCATAATGATGGATAGAGGCGTTTTACTACGCTTCGCGCGATTCCATTCGTTCTTTATGGCCTTCTCATAACTTCTGCGGTTGGCTATGCCGGTTACCTCATCAAGGTGCATCAACTCCCTGAATCTATCTTCATTCCTCTTTCGCTCTGTTATGTCCTGAACCGTACCTATTATCTTAAAAGCCTTGCCGGTTTCACTCGAGATCACATTGCCGACCGCGTGTACCACTTTTTCAGTTCCGTCTTTGCAGCACAGGCGATGTTCGACATCCCAGTTTTCACCACTTTCTACTTCCTTCCGGAATATGGGAATATCTGCTCCCCTGTCTTCGGGGTGGACAATCTCAACAAGCGACTCAAAGGTCACTTCTTCTCGGTTTATACCGAAAATCCGTAAAAGTTCGTCGGAGGCTATTACCTCATAGGTCTCCGAGTCGAGCTTCCAGTGACCGAGGTGTGTAATTTCTTGCGCTATGGCAAGATCTCTCTTACTCTCCATAAGCGACCGGTTGGCCTGCATAAGCTCTTCGGTCCGCTTTTCCACAATCTGCTCGAGCTCATCATACGTCTTCTGAAGTGTCTCTTCCGCTCTTTTACGCCTGGTGATGTCCCGGGCTACGGCAACCATATACCGGTTATTATGGTTGTGTGTGAACTTAACGCTTATCTCTGCAGGGAAGGTTGAGCCGCCTTTACGCTTGTGAACTCCCTCCAGGACCATACCGTTCGCGTTACGTACTGCTTTCGTATGTTTTTTCCACGAAAAATTATCCGGCAGGATAGCTTCAATATCAGTAACTCTCTTTTCCAAAAGCTCATCGCGGTCGTATCCCAAGTTGCTGCACGCCATGTCATTGACCAGTAGAAACCGGCCGGTCTCAGGGTCAATAAGAAACATTGCGTCATTTGTGTATTCAATTAAATCGATGAATGGCGCTAAATCCAGATCCGGGAGACAGGGCTCTGCCTTTGCCTTCTTCAACCGGGAAACCTTATCGCGGAGCTCTGCGAGTTCACCTATGTGTTCATTTTTTGTCTTGCTCTCATCGTTCATTTTATGACCGCATTAAGAACTATTATACAGAAGTAGGTGTTTGGTAGATATTTATTAACTTAAGCTATTATGAATTACCAATTCTAACAAGAAATATTGAAATGTCAAGGTTGCTTTGCCCTTCTATTTAAAGAATCACTTTTATATATAAGACCCATGAAGTAACACTTGAAAGAGTATGGCACTTAAAAGTCCCGTATCCTTGCTCAACTACTAAGCCCTGTTTGAGTGCACAGGAAAAAAAAGGGGAATAGCCTGTGATATTCCCTTTTTGACAAATCGTGCCGACTCGCTACGGCCCCGGCTCTTGTCGCTTCCGCTTACGCCCGTGTGGACTTTTCTTCGCTATATGCTCAGCGTTCTATGAGCGTTCTATTCCATAAACAAAACAGGTAAAAAAAGGGAATAGCATAAGCTATTCCCTTTTGACAAATGGTGCCGAAGGGGGGATTCGAACCCCCACGAGTCTCCCCACCACCCCCTCAAGATGGCGTGTCTACCAGTTCCACCACTTCGGCATATTCAACTGTTGTATGCTTGCTGCCGAGTGAACCAGGCAGGTCTTTAGCTTCTTCTTTCTAATAGCTAATCTTACTTCTGTCCACCAGTTTTATCCGCTTCTTTGGCCTCTACTGGTGCGGCGGCCTCTTCGCTCTTCATGCTGTCTGCGGCAGGCTCTGCCTTTGGCTCTTCAATAGGAGCGGGCGCCGGCGTGCTTACGGCAGGCGTTTCCGACATAATAGAGGACGTACCCGCCTTCTTTGAAAGTATGGTCAGGTAGATAGAGGTAACCATAAAGATAATTGCGCAGATTGCGGTTATCTTGGTCAGCAGGGATGTTGGCCCGGAACTGCCAAAGAGTGCCTGGGAGCCCCCGCCACCGAAGGTGGAGCCGATTGCCGCGCCCTTGCCGGTCTGTAAAAGTACCATGGCGATAATAAGGAAGCAGACCAGTATGTGTAGTATTACGATTGCTGTAGCCATACTCTGTTCAACTCGAAGTTCATTGTTTTTGTGTTTGCGGGTTCAGTTTCTATCGAACCCGCTGAATGTGGTGCGTCAGAATTAAATATTTTACTTAATTGGATGAGAAATGCAAGGAAAAAGAGTAGCAGGTTCTATATTTTTGGCAGGAAGGAGTTGTGTACCTGTTTTTAGACCGATTCAAACTGGACAATTCTGGCAAAGTCTTCGGCATTAAGGCTCGCCCCGCCTACCAGCGCACCGTCAATATTGGGTTGAGCCATAAGGCTGTCTATGTTGTCAGGTTTTACGCTTCCTCCGTAAATTATACGGATCTTTTTTGCCGCAGCAGTATCATAATCTTCATAGAGCAACTCTCTAATAGAGTTATGTACCTCTTCGGCAGTCTCCGGCGTGGCGCTTTTTCCCGTACCGATAGCCCAGATCGGCTCATAGGCGATGGTAAGCTCTTTTAGCGACCCTGTTTTGAGTCCTGCCAGCGCCCTCATTATCTGCCCTTTTACCTTGCCGAGCGTGCTGTTCGACTCTTTCTCTTCGAGTGTTTCACCAACACAGATAATCGGTTTAAGCCCTGCCTTTAAAGCCGCATGCGCTTTTTTGTTTACCCTGTCGTCCGTATCGCCAAAGAGTGCGCGCCTCTCCGAATGGCCGATTATGACGTAACTGCACCCGATTGCCCGGAGCATTTCTGCAGAGATCTCCCCGGTATATGCGCCGTTCTCTTTCCAGAAGACATTCTGTCCGGCAAGCTGTATGCTGCTGCCCGCTATTAGCTGGTTCAGGTGGTGTATAGAGGTAGAGGGCGGAGCGATCACGACGTCTACGCTGTCTATAGATTTTATAAGCTCGCGTAACTTTATTACGAGGCTAGCACCCTCGTGAATTGTGGTGTTCATCTTCCAGTTGCCGGCTATAAGGGGTTTTTGCATGCTTGTCTCCTTGGGAGGAAGTAAACGTTTGTGGTCGGCTTTTGCTGCGGTCTGTTTTTGGCGCCGGTTCCGGCCAGCTTCATACTAAAGAAGGCATTATTAGTATATACCTTTTATACCGACTCTTGATGCTTGTTCTGCCTGAGTGCGGCAATGCCTGGCAGATCGTTATTCTCCAATATCTCCAGAAATGCGCCTCCTCCTGTTGATATGTAGCTCATCTTGGCAAATTCGCTCGCGCGGTGCACGGCTACGTCGGTATCTCCTCCGCCGATTATGGTCAGGGCGTAAGAGTTGGCTACGCTCGATACTAGAGCGAACGTACCGCGGCTGAAGGCGTCGATTTCAAAGACCCCCATGGGGCCGTTCCATATTATCGTCTTGGCGTTTGCAATGGCCTCGGTAAAGAGTGTGACCGTTGCGGGGCCTATGTCGAGGGCCATCCAGTCCTTCGGAATCTCCTGGGAAGTGACTACCTTTGTCTCTGCCTCTGCGCTAAACTTGTCGGCAACTACGAAATCGACCGGCATGTAGAGCTTTATGCCTTTTTCCTTTGCAATCTGTATTACCTCGCGCGCGGCCTCGAGGGCTGAATCCTCGGCAAAAGACTTCCCGATCTCTTCGCCCATTGCCTTGAAGAAGGTCATTGCCATACCGCCACCGATTATGA
This sequence comes from Deltaproteobacteria bacterium, assembly GCA_029262515.1. Taxonomy (GTDB): domain Bacteria; phylum Desulfobacterota; class GWC2-55-46; order GWC2-55-46; family JADFVP01; genus JADFVP01. Next base: position 97,127 of record JAJCZH010000002.1, read on the forward strand.
GCTTGTCTACCCTGTCGCAGAGGCTGGAGAGAACACCCACCTTGTCAGAGACCTTCTTGCCCCCGATTATGGCCACAAAAGGCCTCACCGGCTTATCCATAGCCATAGTGAAGTACGAAAGCTCTTTTTTCATAAGGAGTCCCGCACCGAACTCGTCGACATACTGCGTGACGGCAACATTAGACGCGTGCGCCCTGTGGGCGGTTGCAAAGGCGTCATTTATGTAGACATCTGCCAAAGAGGCGAGCTTTCGACCGAATTCCGGGTCGTTCTTTCTCTCTTCGGCATGGAACCGAAGGTTTTCTAGCAATACAACCGTTCCGGGCTTCATTTCTTTAACTATCCGCTCGGTCTCCTTTCCAACGCAGTCGGGGGCGAGCTGGACCTCTTTTTCAAGAAGCCTGCCGAGTCGTTTTGCCACTGGAGCAAGGCTCATAGCAGGCACGTGAGTTCCTTTGGGGCGGCCTAGGTGGGAGATCAGGATTACCCGCGCATTCTCATCAAGGGCGTAGTTGATCGTCGGCAGAACGCTCCTAATGCGTGTATCGTCGGTTATCTGGTTACGTTCGTCGAGCGGTACATTGAAGTCCACCCTGATAAGGACACTCTTGTTGCTGATATCGATTTCATCGATGTACCTTATGCCTTCCACTCTTACTACCTCGTTATTCTTCGTACGATTATTGAGCCGTTTATCGAGATGACGTAGCCGGATATACCCACTCTCGAAAGAATCGTAATACATATAAGAGCCATGGAAAAACCGCACAGCGCAAGTACTGTTGGGCCCGGCAAGAAGCCCTCTGCTCTAGAGCCCTTTTGAGGCGATAAACTTTACAAGGTCTCTCATTCTGCACGAGAAGCCCCATTCGTTGTCGTACCACGACAGTACCTTTACCATGTTACCGCCGATTACCTTTGTCGATAAAGCATCGACTATAGACGAGTTCGGGTTTGCCTTGAAGTCTATGGAGACGAGCGGTTCGTCACAGTAGCCGAGCACTCCGGCAAGCTCTGCTCCCGAGGCGCTCTTTAATGCCGCGTTCACCTCTTCTGCTGTGGTCTCCTTTTCGGTCTCTACTACAAGGTCGATGAGCGAGCCTGTCGGTACCGGTACTCTTACGGCGAGCCCGTCGAGCCGGCCTTTGAGCTCCGGCAGAACAAGGGCGACCGCTTTTGCCGCGCCCGTTGTAGTAGGTATCATGGAAACGGCAGCCGCGCGCGACCTTCTTAAGTCTTTATGCGGCAGGTCTAGAATCTTCTGGTCGTTAGTATAGGCGTGAACCGTTGTCATAAGGCCCTTTACAATGCCGAAGTTGTTATGCAGAACCTTGGCAACCGGGGCAAGGCAGTTTGTTGTACATGAGGCATTGGATATTACGTGGTGCTCTGCGGGGTCGTACTTCTCATTATTTACGCCCATGCAGAGGGTAATGTCTTCGTTCTTTGCCGGTGCTGAGATAATGACCTTCTTAGCGCCTGCGCTTAAGTGGCCCGCAGCTTTGTCTCTTTCGGTAAAGAGGCCAGTGCATTCGAGCGTGATATCTATATTGAGTTCTTTCCACGGTAACTTCGACGGGTCTCTTTCAGCCGTAATCCTTATCTCTTTGCCGTTAACTATGAGGCCGTTTTCGCTTGAGGCGACTTCGGCGTCGATTCTTCCGAGCACGGAGTCGTATTTCAAGAGGTGTGCAAGGGTATGTGGGTCGGTTATGTCGTTGATCGCTACTATTTCAATATCCGTCTCTTTTAGCGAGGCCCTTAAAATATTTCTTCCTATGCGGCCGAAACCGTTGATTGCAACCCTTACCGCCATGCTGCTTCCTCCTATCTTTTCAGTTTTATTTAGTAGTAGATGAGCAGATCTGTACGGGGGTACATATGCAATTTGCTCATTTGCATCCAAAGTCGTATGCTACTGTTTTTCCGGCACTTTATATCGATTTGTTCATAAAAAAAGGCAGATTTTCAAGTCTTTATATTGTAATTTAAAACCAGTTCATCTCCGGGCACCCCTCTAATACCCCAGTTAGCCATCGAAGTTTCGAAAATAATTATTTCGATATCTTTCGTCTTAATGCCTGCATTTTCTTCGGTTTTCGCATATATTAACTTGATCAGTTTTTTCTTTGTTTCCGGCGAACGGCCTTCGAATATGGAAAGTTCGATTATTATATACTGCTCGCTTCTGTCTTGAGGGTAGAGGAAGTCCTCGGGGTCGAGCATAATATAGCGATGAAATCTCTTGTCGCGAGGCAGGCCGAAAGCCTCTATCAGTGAATCGTGAATAGCCGTTGACAGGGTTTCACGTTTTGCTAAGAGCGTGCTTCTCAGTCCGTATACTTTTACTTGCGCCATTTTCGTCTTTAAATATACCCGAAGGTCAAAACTTAAGCCGACGCCTTCGGCATATACCCGTGCGAGCCGTTTCTTCGTCTCCAGCTTTATAGTCCTGGTAAAGGGGCCGGTCAGTATCCATAGAGTTTGAACTGTTCCTTTATCCGAGCTACCGGCATCTGCCCAGGTGCGCTGCTTCTGGTTATAGATCCGTAGGTGGTAAGAGAGCCGAGCATAGGGAAGAAGATCCTTGAGCAGGCTCCGTACTTGCCCATTGCGACTATAATCAGATCCTTGTTCTCCAGCAGTAGCCTTGTAAGTACCTTAAGGTCTTTGGGCTCTGTAGCCATTGTTGCAATTTTTATAATGTCCGCGCCTTTGGAGCGGGCGCTTGTTATTATTTTATTCAGTTTAGCATGCGCAGGTGTTTTGATGAAGTTGTGGTACGATACGATTATCTGAGAACCGGTTTCTCGTGCTGTTTTGATTACAGAGTCGAGTATGGTACGAGAGCTGAGTTCTATATCGATTATATCGGAAAAAGGGGTGAGTAGAGTGAATAGTTCAGCCCGCTCACTCTCTGAAAAGTTATTTTCACCACCCTCTTTTTGGCTTCTGACAGTAAGAATAATAGGTCGGTTTTTTAGTGCCTTATAACCCCTAAGCCTGCGTGCCGCTCCTACTACGTCCTCTTTACTTACTTCCTTGAAGGTATCAGCCCTGAATTCAAAGCCGTTTGCGCCTGCCGATACTGCGCTTCGTACTGCTCTGCTGTCCACCGAGCCCATGATTACGGCCGAAATATGGGAGGTTGGGCCGGCTTGTAGGCGAGGCTTTTTCATTCTGTAGGTGCTCGAAGCGAGTTTTGGGCCATACCGGGTTTGATAAAGTACGGACCGTATGGTAAAAAAAGTGGATTCAAGTATTGATTTTATATTATTTTTATACCTTTATGAATACTCAATTCACCCGGAAAAGTCAAGCATAAAGACCTCGGTCTAATGTACGTTTTCTTTATTTGACTTGTTTGGGTGCCTTGCGCCCTGGCAGGTGATAACCCAAGTATATATTTAAGTTTTGGCGCTTGGAGTCCGATATTGATATATAGGGCAAAAAAGAGTAGCAATAAAAAAAATTAATCTAACTTTTAGCCGTTTTTTAATCTTTTTTTAGGATAATGCTTGCTAAGTAAAACTGTGAAGCGTTAACTGGTTATAAACCTCAGTAGTTATCGGTCTTCTTGCTTTTTTATTTGGTAGATTTGTGTTATACTGTAACTAGTGTAACAGGTGAGGATTGCCAGTTACATAATGTCGAGAAGGTCTGGAATTTTTTGATCGGCCTTAATTGGCTTTTTAGTTAATAGAATAGAATCAATCTGACTGGTATTGTTTTGTAGTCTGTAAAAGGATGGAAGTATGGGAGTATCGAGTTTAATAATAGCGGTCTTTATCGCTGCTTCGCTGGGCCTTTCGTGGATCTCCGGCGATAAGGAGCAGGAGCGCCTTAATGATAGAGTTGCACAAAGGGGCGTTGAGACTAAAGATGTGGAAAGAGAACTCGGTAACAAGAACAGGCAGTTTACGAGGCAGAACAAAGAACTTGCAAAGATTAAGATGAAGTTGAAGCAGGAGCTTAGAGCCAAGAAGAAGGTAGAGAGAAAACTCGCTTATGAAAAGCGGCAGAGGAGAATGGCCAAGGAACAGCAGGGGAATGTTGTTGCCGGGGAGAAGGTAGAAAATAAAAATAAAGAGAATGAAGCTATAGATAGGAAAAAGTCGAAGAGCGTCTCGTCCAATGTAGCCAAGGTTGATCGCGAGAAGATAAGAGCCGAGATAGAGGGCAAAGTTAAGCAGGAGATTTCGGAGCTCGAAGCCAAGCTTAAGGCTGTTGAGGAGAGCAGCAAGCGGCTAGAGGTCGAAATGCAGCTGAGGGTTGAGGAAGAGGCGCGCAAGAGGGCTGAGGAGGCCTGGACTCAGGCTGAGCTCGCAAGGGTAAGGGCTGAGGAGGCGGCGACCGAGTCGCAGAAGCTCAAGGCCCGGCTCGACAAGGTGATGAAAGCGAAGCAAGCCCTGGATATTGCGCTAAGCGAGCAGGAAGATGCGCTTATCCGTGCTGAAGAGAGGCTTGAGAAGGAAAGAATGGAGCGTGAAAAGCTCGAAGAGAAGCTCAATGACGCCTCTAAGGCCTTCGATACATCAAAGGCTCAGGGTGCCGAAGCTATAGAGGGAGCTTCTACGGCGCTCAAGGCCGCTGAAGAGGCGACCAGTGTCGCTCAGACACCTGAAGTGGTTGCTAGAATGGCGCAAAAAATTGCTAGGCTCGACACTGCACGCGCTGAAGCGCAAAAGGAGTTGAGTGCCAAGTCTCAAGAGATTTCCTTATTAAAATCTAGAATCAGCGAGATCGAAGCGGAAAAGGAGATTATTTCCGGCGAAGCTTTTGATAGCGCAAACAGGTTGGTAGCATTAAAGCAGCAGCTTGAAGAGACCAGACTCACGGAGAGCGAACTTCGCGATACTCTCGGAGAGCAGAAAGCAACGCACAAAGCAGAGCTTGAGACTGCCTTTTTGGAAAAGGAGCAGAGTTTAAAGGCTGTTCATGACGCAGCCATGATTGAGCTTGAGGAAAAGCTCAATACTGCTAGCCTGAGACTGAGTGAAAATGTTGAGAAGGTTCCCGCGTTAATGGCAGAGCTTGAGAGTGCCGGTGTTAAAGAGGCAGAGTTACTCTTAGCTATAGAGAAGCAGAAGGGCGAATACGCAGCTGAAAAGAACAGGGCTCTTGGTGAGCAGAAGTTGGAGCTGCAAAAAAGTTATGAGTCCGTTAGCGCCGAGCTTGAGGCCCGGTTGGCCGAGGTGAGCGCGGAGAAAGAGAAGAACGCTCTGGCGGCAAGCGCGTTGCAGGCCGAAGTCGAAAGCGCGACTCTAAAGGAAGTGGAACTGAGCGCGGCGTTAGAAGAGCAGAAGACCGTACATGCCATTGAGCTAGAGAGAGCCCTTGCCGAACAGCAGATGTCATTAAAGCAGAGTTTTAATGTACGTATTGTCGAGTTGGAGAGCAAGTTTGCAGATGCGAGCATTGCGAAGGTTGTGGCGGGCGAAGCGGTTGATGAGGAGACCGCACGTTTAAGAGAGAGGGCTACTGAGCTTGAGATCCAAAACAGGGAGCTTAACGCCATGCTTCGCGAAAGCAAGATCAGGTTGGCCGAAGCGGATATAGAGCGTGATACCGTAAAAGAACTTATAGCCAAGAATGCGGCTCTTGAGGCCAAACTTAAAGAGGCAGGCCTTGCAAACTTGCAGGGCAAGGCCGCGGATTTTGTTGCACAAAAGTTGATAGAGCGAAATGCGGATCTTGAGGCAAAGTTGCAGGAAGCGCGTCTTGGGCTCGCAAAGAGCGAAGCGGCAAGAGAGCGTGCCGAAGAGTTGACCGAGCAGAATAACGCACTTGTTTCTAAATTGAAAAACGCAGAGGTCTCTCTTGCTGCTGTTAAGGGTTCGTCAGAGGTAGTGGCGCAGATAACGAGTAGAAATGCCGAGCTCGAGGAAAAAATCGTTGAGGCCGAAGCGGCTATTGCCCAGGCCGATGCAGCTCGCTTTATGGTTGAGGAGTTAAATAGAGAAAACCTCGAACTGAGTGAGATGCTCGAAAGGGAGAGGGCGGCCGGATCCGACGGCAGTGAGTTGGAAGTGAAACTGAGAAACGTAAACGATGCTATCGAGTTGAAGTTAAAAGAGGAGCGCGGAGTTAGAACAAACCTCGAGTCGAAACTCGTTGAAGCTATGGAAGCCAAGTCTGCGGGAGAGACAGCCATAAGTGATCTTGTCAAACTTCAAAGCAGTACGGAGCAGGCTTTACAGCGTGAGCTTGAGGAAAAAAAGATACTCGAAGAGAGTCTGGCTCAGACTGAGTTGAAACTTAGCCTGAGTGAAGAGTCTGCACGAGAGGCTGTTAAAGCAATGAGTGAAGCCGAAGCGCTTCTGTTAAATGTACGCAAAGAGCAGCAAGGTGACAGCGCGAGCATTGTCGAACGTGGCGCTGCAATCAGCACCGATGTGCTAAGCGCCCTGGATGCTGCTAATCAGGCTCGTGTCGATTTGGAGACGCAGCTTGGTACTCAGATGGAGGCCGGTCGTATTGTAGAGGCCAAACTGAGGGAGTTCGAGCAGACTGTGGGCCAGCAGAACATTACTATAAAGTCGTTAGAACAGGCAGTAATAGATGCAGAGTCGCGGCTTGAGAGCAAGGTAAGTGCCAAGGATGAAATCAAGGCGGATATAAGGAGTGTAGGAGCGAAGGCCCGTACTATGGGGGCCGAAGGCGGCTCAGATGTAACGTTATTTGCCTTACAATCCGAGTTCACTCAACTGAAGGGCAAGATCACGCGGAAGCTCAAGAGCGGAGAGATAGAGGCCTCGGACCTGCTGGAGATGATGACGGTCGATGGTGTTCTAAATGTCTATGTCGTGAATAAAGGCGACACGCTCTGGAGGATTGCGTCGAATAAAGACCACTACGCTAACCCGTTCATGTGGCCTCTTATATATAGGTACAATGTTACTAAGCTCAGGAGCCCGGACCGTCTAGAACCCGGACAGGTGCTTATTATCTTCAAAGAGGTTTCGGAAACCGAGGCAGTTGATGCGGTTAAGAAAGCAAAGAACCGTGGAAACTGGAGAAAATGGAGCTCTGAACAGAAGAAGGACTGGGTAAAAGAGTGGTCACTGCACTAGAGGCGGTTTACTCTTTTGTGGAGCAGTAAAGATGTTTTTTATTTAGAGCATATTTTATCACCTGTTTTATAGAAGGCGCGGTACCTTTTTAAGGTTCCGCGCCTTCTCTTTTTTATTGTTTGAAAGAGTGGCGGCCAATGTCGGTTAATGACGCCGAGATTAATCGATTAGCTGAAAGGCTTTTCTGTAAAGCAGGTATTCGGAGGTGAGAGTCGCCCTGTAGGCCTCCTTATACATCTTAACGCTGGAGGACTGCTCTTCCGGTCTACCCTTTTCCATTCCATTCAATATCGATGCGAAGAAACGGTTATAGAACTCGTCCGGTTTTACTACAACCTCGAAGACCAGTTCCGCGGCTCGAAGCGCAGGTGGTGGCGAGTAGGCAAACTCGAATTTTTCATCCGGCGCTATCCTAGTGTCGAAGAGCTCTTCCGAGAGGTCCAGCGCAATTCTCCGGCCTATAGTTACAGTAGACCGGCTCGCTTCTATTATATTCCCCTTTTGATCCAGTAAAAACCCGGTGACAGTAACGCTCGGCGTGACATAGGTCGGAAACATGTGGCCGACCCCGGTATTGGTTATCGTGAGAAGAGCTTCTACTCTCTTATTCTTGCTTTTGTTGTTGTAGTTAGCTTTTATATCGAGACCGGAGAGGACCATTTCTGGGTAGTGTATACCTTGCCACAGGTGGCGCCTGCTCGGCATGTGGCACATCTGGCAGGTTACGCCGCTATCGGCATAACGGCTCTCTTTCCATTCGTTATACGTATTGGTTAGAACGCGCCCGTTAAGTTCGTAACCGGCGTCGAGCTGGTGGCAGGCGGCACAGAACTCGGCGCTTGAGAAGAAACTCTTCTGTTCTGTATGGTGCCCGGCCTCTGTTGTCTCAATAGCTGAAGGGCCTTCCGGGCCGTAGACAACGGATTCTCTCAGGTGGCACGCTGCGCAGCTTATGCCCGTTGTCTGAAGTTTTTTGTCAAAGGCCGGGTTTATGCCGTACCCGTCCTCCTCTTTTACTGCTTCACTCTGTTCAAGCAGCGGTGCGTGACATCTGTAGCAGGAGGTAGCAAAGCCCGGAGACTCGATAGGTGAGAGCTGGGCGAGAAGGCCCGGCCCGACACTTCTGCTGTGTAGAGATGTAGACCACTCTTTGTACTTTGTGCTGTGGCAGGTACCGCACTCTTTCGGATAAGGCGCCGGGTTTATCTTAACAGTATCCGAAGGTTTATTTTGCCCGTTATTTACAGCGCGCGCCGGGCGAGTCCAGTGGTATTGTAGCGCCTTAACCTCACCCGCGCCGTTGCCCTCGGCAAGGGCAACGGGCGGAGCAAGAGAGAGCAGAAGAAGGGAGAGGGTCATTGTTATTGAAAATAGAAGGTTCAAGGGCAGTTTTACCTTCCGCATGGGTTCTTGAAACTGCACGGGTTTTTCATTGAGCAAGGGTTAGATGCCCCGCAAGGATTAACGGAACAGGGGTTTGCCGAGCAGGGGTTGACAGCACACGGGTTCTTCATGCTGCACGGATTGGCATGACCTGAGTGGTTTGCGACATAGGCTGCAAGTCCCGTCATCTTCTGCGAGTTCCATTTGAGAGGCCTGCCGGCCATTGGGTTTATCATGCAGAAGTTTATCATCTGATCGAGGGTCAGTATGTCGTTAGCCATCTTTATGTACTTGGGATACGGTTTTGCATTGAGCAGCGCTCCGCCCGGATGGCAGGTTGAGCACGATGAGCCGCTTTTGCCAAGCGTAGAGTCAACCCAGAGCCTCTCACCTCTGTCGAGAACGCTTTCGTAGTCGGTTAAACGCCACTTTCTGATGGGGCTGTTGCCGGACGAGTCCTTCATACTGCAAGGATTCTTAACGGCGCAAGGGTTCGCACATGGGTTCTGCGTTGCACACGGGTTTGAACAAGGGTTCGCACATGGGTTCTTCATTGCGCATGGGTTTGAACAAGGGTTCTTAAAACTGCATGGATTATTTGTCTGTTCGGCTTGGGCAACTGAAACAATGGAAGTGCTGAAAATGAAGGCTGCTACTACTAAAACGGTAACCATCAGCGCTATGGGCGCTATTTTCCCAATACTTCGCATACTAACCTCCTTTTTGTTAAAGTTAGCCTGGGCAAGGGTGCTAAACAGATCTGTTCAACAGAGCATGCTCTTTAGTGTGCCCCGCCCATTACTATTGTCTCTTTTGTATGCATCATGGCTGATAGAATGTAGTTAAAATTGTATCAGAAAAAAAAGGGCATGTTTGAAAAAGATGGAAAGAATCTTTTGTTATGGCCAACATGTTGATTTGCCAAAGTTTTTAACGTTATGAGGCGCAAATAATTATTTTTTAAAAAAATGCATTTTTTCCTAAAGTTTATTTTAAGCTTGCCGATATAATAAATAGACAGAGACAATGGGAGTTAATTCGTGACCGCTAACACGAATTGCTCCTTTTTTTTGCCTGCATACAGGATAAATCGGATCAATGTGGTATGATATAAGTGTGGTCTGTTCTTCTTTTTTTATATATCAATGAATTTATATAACAGAGGAGGTGAGGTCATGTACTGGACAAATGAGTTTAACTGGCAGGATTCGGAAATCAGGCACATGTTGGTTGAGTACTTCATAGCCACCGGTCTCTTTTCGATCATTGTCCTGGTAGCCTTTTTTGTGGGTGTGGTACTGTAGCCACAAAGTACGCCAGAAAATAGAATAGAGACCAAAATTATACCCTAAAAGGAGATTCATGCTTTTTAGGGTATCGGGTAATCTATTTGGAGAGCAGCATGGCTTTGATCGCCCGGGTCATGGTTCCTAAACCGGGCGAGAGCCTGAAAGCATTCAAACGAGCATTCCTGAGTATCTTTCCGGTGCTTCTAGCCGCTATTCCTTCGTAGAGCCATAGGGCTTCTTTTACTCTCTTCTCTTTTGCTTCAAAGCGTGCAAGGCACATTGTCAGTTCAGGATGCCACGGCACAACCATATAGACCTTTCTTAAAAGCACCGTTGCTCTCTTCCTGTTAATGCGGTCATGGAGGTGAGAGCCAGCCTCTATCGCAGTATGTACCGCGTCTGCTTTGAGACCGCGCTCTATCTGGTGCTTTACCCTCTCTTCCCAGGCCTCGGCTACCTGCGGAAGCGTACGGCAGGCGAGCGTATAGATACTTTGGGCCTTATCGATAAAACCCCTCGCGCTATGCCCGTCGGCTGCGGTCTTAAAGCTGTTCCAGGCCTCTTCTTTTCTATTACATTTAGCCAGAAGAGGGGCCAGGCGCGCATGAATATCGAAGTCCCCGGGATCAACATTCAGTAGCTTGATATACTCCCCGATAGCCTTTTTTACCTTACCGCTCGACTGCGCTTTTGCCGCCAAATCGAGAATCTCTCTCCTGCTTCTCTGTTTTTTCTGTGTGATCATAAGCCGACATCTCCTCTATGCACACATTCTACTCTTTTTAGAGTTTTTCTCTGTAACTCAGCACACGCACGCAGGAAAAATGGGTAAGAATAGGCAAAAAAACTCTTTACCCTAATGTTATCGCAACTCCAGGTTTTAGTGGTTGTAGCAATAATCACATCAATTACCGCCTATGGGGTGTAAAAATATTGCATTGGCAGAGCCTCTGTACGCTATATGGCAATGTCGTAGGTTGGAGTCTGGTGACTCTTTTTCTGTTCTGGTTTTTATTAAGGAGTAATGGACAATGTCTATTAAAGAGTTATTGACGATATGGACGGACTCTCCGGCGCTTTCTATGCTGATATGGGTTTTGCTCACGGTAGCGATACTCTATCTCGCACGTACTCCCGCACATCAGGCGATCACAAGCTCTTCGAGGGTCGTAAGCCGTGCACTCCGTTTGGCCGCTCGTGCTGTACTAATAGCTGCCGGCAGGCTTGAGAGGCGAAATCGTGATGTTTTACTCGCTTTCGGGCTCAACGCGGCAGAAGAGTCCGTAAACCGGGAGATTCAAAGAATGGACGCTACCATACGGCGCGACCTGAGCAGCTACCCGTCCATGAACAGGAAGGTGATGGAGCTGGTTGCCAAGATAGACAATGAATATAACTGCGGCTCGGAAGTGCCTCCTGAGCCGGCTAGCTGGATAAATGCTGTCTCTTCGGTTGCGAAGATTCGTGCGACCGGAGATACACAGGTTGCGAAGATGCTCTCTGATATAAAAGTGAATATAGATAGCGAGCACAGAAACGCCATAGAAGAGTACAGAAAGTCGAACAGCGCGCGACATGAGATACTTACGAAGATGGCCCCGAACTGGAGAGAGGCGGCTCAGATACTGAGCACTGTGGGCAAATCAATAAAAGGACTCAATGAGCGGACCGAGCTGATAGACAAGAAGGTAGATGAGTTTGAAATTATCCGGAACGGGAGTGACAAGGCCGCAAGAACGCTTGCCTCCTCTTCGATGACTCAGTTCGTGGTCTCATCTCTAGTGCTCTTAATAGCGCTGGGCGGGGCCGCTATAAACTTCAACCTCATATCTCTGCCGATGTCCGAGATGGTTGGAGGCGGAAGTTTCATAGGGCCGTACAAGACCTCCGATATAGCCGCTATGGTGATAATAATGGTAGAGGCGGCAATGGGTCTTTACCTGATGGAGGCGCTTCGCATTACGAGGCTCTTCCCGGTAATCGGAACAATGAATGACAAAACACGCTTCAGGATGATACTGATTACCTTCTCCATACTCTTTATTCTCGCCTCCGTCGAGGCATCGCTGGCCTACATGCGCGACCAGATTGCCGCTGACATGCAGGCGCTCAGGCAGTCACTTGCTGCGGTCGATGCAGCAGTGCCAACGGGCTCCTGGATACCGACGGCCGGGCAGATGGTAATGGGTTTCATACTTCCTTTTGCGCTGACCTTTGTCGCTATACCGCTCGAAAGCTTTATACACTCTTCGCGAACCGTTATCGGTATTGTTGCGCTCGGATCCCTGCGGATTGTTGCCTTCATGCTGAGGCTTATGAGTTCAATAGCGCGTAATACAAGCAGGCTGCTCGTAAGCGTCTACGACCTGGTTATCTTTCCTGCGCTCTTTTTCGATCGTATGGTGAGGACACGTCTGCTCCACGCACCTCTCGACTCAACAAAAGGGAGGGTTTCATGAAGAAGATCGTGAAGGTAAAAAAGAACTTTATTATACTGCTCTTCGGGCTGCTGTTTTTCTCGTACGGCTGCGCGGACAGCACCACAAGGGCAACGGGAGTCTATATGCTGATGGATACGTCCGGCACCTACGCCAAGGAGCTGACCAAGGCGCACTCTATAATCAACTATCTGCTCGGTACGCTCCAGCCCGGAGACTCCTTAGCAGTAGCGCGCATAGATTCGGGTTCATTCAGCGAGAAAGACATAATCGGCAAGGCTACGTTCAATACGCGCCCATCGGTTGCCAATAACCAGAAGAGGCTCTTTGAAAAGACTGTCGCCAAATTCATAAAGGGCGCAAAGGGCTCCAGGCATACCGACATTACGGGCGGCATGCTTCAGGCGGTTGAGTACCTGCAGGAGACGGGAGCCGGTAACAGGCATATCTTTATCTTCTCAGACCTTGAAGAGGATCTGAAGAAAGGGCATGTAAGGGACTTTCCGATCCGTTTTGACGGGGTCAGTGTCGTTGCGCTAAACGTTACAAAGCTAAGAAGCGATAATGTAGATCCGCGCGAGTACTTGACCCGGCTAGAGTCGTGGCAGAAGAGGGTTGAAGAGGGCGGTGGAAAATGGAAGGTAATTAACGACCTCGAACGGCTCGAAAATATCCTGGCCGAATAAGTTTACGAACTTCACAAGAACACCTTATAACACCTCCTTGGGACTACTGCTCGAGGGGGTGTTTCTGTTTGTCTCGAACAACCAAAATAGAGTGGATAAATATTAAAGTATGTATGGGCAGTAATTCAAATTATTTTATTAATATTAGTAAAAACTAACGGCAAATGAATTGCAGAGGTTTTTTTATAGCGATTCAATGGTTAATTTTTCAAATAGTGTAAACTTTATTTACACACCCCTAAAAACAGTATAACTATCTATAATTGAAAGCTATTATATATAAAGATAGCTTGTTTGGCACCAAGCGCGTCAGTTTATTTTACATAGTTCGCGTTTTTGTGCCGGCAAATGCTTTTTACATAACCGAATAAGATTAGATAAACCAGGCAGTTCTACTCATCATGCTGCAATGGTACAAAAATTGCATTTAATATCGATCATTAAAATATAATTTTATACAATTCTAATAAAAAATCGATACTTCATAATTTAATAAGGAGATGTAGCGTGGTCATGAATAACAAGAGGCTTTCACGAACCTGTAAAGCCTTACTCTTCGTATGTTCGTTAACACTGCTCTTGTTCGTAGCCCAAAACGCCAATGCCACCAGCATTTTAGAGATTGAGCCAAATAACTCTTTAGCCGGGGCGCAGAATATCGATGCGGACTTCTCAACCGGAGCTAACGCCGATATCATAAATTCCGTCACTAACCCGTGGGTATCGATAAGCGGTACCGGAGACGGCACATTCGATTACTACTCTTTTACCGTGGCCAATGCCGGTGATACCGGTATCTTCGATATCGACTACGGGATTAGTTCCATCGGTTCTATGGATACTGTAATAGAGTTGTATTCAATTAGCGGTGGCGCCCCTATCGCTTGGAACGACGATGCCTCTACCTCAGATGGAGCAGGCGGCAGTACTTCCTTTCTCGATTCTTATCTATCACATACATTTGCATCGGCAGGCACATATGTAATAAGTGTTTTAGAATTTCCCAATGTCGCCCCAAGTGCTGAAAAAGCCTATACGTTGCAGGTTTCTATTGAGAACCATGCCACTTCAGCGGTTCCGGAGCCTTCTATGCTGCTTCTGCTCGGAAGCGGACTTGTAGGCCTCGGGTATGTGAGGAGAAGATTCAAGAAGTAATACTTGCTAATAGTAACTTTAAAAACCCATCGGTCTAAATGGCCGGTGGGTTTTGTTTATTTCTGGTGGAATCGCAACGAGCATAAGCCTGCATGCAAAGTACGACCCTTATAAAACATTCTTTGAGCATTGGTGCCCTATTCGCAGAAAAGGCGTACAGGTTTTGTGCTTTCTTGACACCAAAGTTTCATAGGTGTATCTTCTTACTTGTCTGTTCAGGTTTATTTTTGAAGTATTGTGTTAGAGGAGGTTCTCTTTTTGAAATTACTGTCGTGCGGTTTTAAGCTTTTTTTTCTTCTTGTACTGCTTTTATTGATCGAAGCTTGCGCCACGGTACCGTATACCGAACGGAGTCAGTTTATAATGGTCTCCGAGGGCGAAGAGGTAGCCCTCGGAACGCGCGCCTTTGAGGACGTGAAGAAAGAATCGAGCCTTTCTACTGATCCGGCGCTGAATGCCATGATAAAGCGGGTGGGTAAAAGGATAGCGACCGCTTCTGGTATTGAGGGTTACGAGTGGGAGTTTATCATAATAGAGGACGAGCAGGTAAACGCCTTTGCGCTGCCCGGGGGCAAGGTCGCCTTTTATACCGGCATTCTGCCGCTATGCGAGGATGAGGCCGGAATGGCCGTGGTTATGGGCCATGAAGTGGCCCATGTGATTGCACGTCACGGAGCCGAGAGGGTCTCTCAGGGGCGCGCGCTAGCTATCGGGCAGGCGATACTCTCGGTGGCGCTTTCGTCCTCCTCGCCCGTAACCCAAGAAGTGGTAGGAAATGCTTACGGTATAGGGGCCAAGGTCGGGGTTGTACTGCCCTTTAGCCGTTCACATGAGTCTGAGGCGGACGAAATAGGTCTGACGATAATGGCGCGTGCCGGTTACGATCCAGCAACCGCCGTTGAGTTCTGGAAGAGGATGGCAAAGAACTCCGAGGGAAAGAGTAACATGCCGGAACTGCTCTCAACGCATCCGGGGGATAAGGATAGAATAGAGAAGCTCAACGCCTTAAGGGCCGAAGCTGACGTTGAGTATGACAAGGCCCTTGCCGAGCATCCGGAGTATAGAAGAGCGCCCGAAAGAATCGTTATGCCGCCGAAGAAGCCGGTAAAGAACGGGACTGGAAAGCAGAAAATAACCGAGCCGTGAGTCTATGGTACTTTCATGTATTTTAGAGGGGCCGTGTAGAGATGCATTCATTTTGTACTAATTACTAATGGTAACTTTTTATATGCGTAATATCTTTGATCAATATTCGCAGCCTGAAAACCGCCTAACACATGCTCTTGTGTGTGCATTGGGTGAAGACAATAAATTACTTCGTTATTTTATTCGTTGGGTAACGGGAAAGGCAGGGCCAAAAGGTACTCATATTGTTGAACAGAGGTTGCCCGGCGACCCAGAGCTTAGTGAGGATGAATCTGAAAGGCGAGGCTTACCTGATGCGTGGATATACGATGATAATAGTTGGTCGCTTCTTGTTGAGAGTAAGGTGTCGGCAGTTTTAAAAAATGAGCAATTATGTCGCCATTATAACACTGCGTTGCGCCGTGGGTTTGATGATATTACCCTCCTTGCCATAGATGTTATTCTACCAAAACAAAAGCTACCAGAATACGTAATTTTCAGAAAATGGTCAGAAGTATACACTTGCTTATGTAAACAATCTCAGTATTCAGATTGGGCATTAAAGACTGCCCGTTATATGGAAGTTGTTGAATCGAAGTGGTCTGTTGATGGTTATTTAAAGGAGGGGGCTTTGACAGTATTTTCCGGGATTCCATTCTCTAATGACAATCCTTACAACTATTCAGAGGCTAAAAGGCTTATTAAGTTAGTCATGGGTGAGCTTCGAGTCAGAAAAGACCTTAAAACGCAATTGGGCATGAACCCGCATGGCATAGGGCGTGGTGCAATTACAGGAAAAGATGGTGCTGGTGTATGGGATTTTCTGCGCCTTAAAACATCCAATAATAAGGAAGCATTTACTAAATATCCTCATTTAACACTGGCATTGGAAAGAGATAGAATTCTTACAATCATTACAGTACCACACGGAATCAAGACAGCTTTTAGAAGAAATGTTGTTGATTTGGGATTTGAAGGGTTTAGCGAGTTGATGGCTGATGTTAATAATAATCTTTACAAGGTCTTGATTAAAACCGAGGGTGCGGCCCCGTGGGTTATTGTGGTTCAACGGCGTTATCCAACTCAACGATCTGCTGCCATTATGGATGCTCGTATTGAGTATGATCTTAGAACGGCATTTCCTACTAAAGGAAAGCAAACTGTAAAAGTACAGCAAGAGTGGCTTAAGGCCACTTATGAGGCGTTGTCCAGAAAGCGTTCTAATCTACAGGTTGCTGTTGGTGCAATTTTCCCATATCGTACCTGCAAGATGACAAGTAACAAAAATATAATCGATTCTATTGCCAGCACCTGGATTGCATGCAAACCACTAGTAGATACCTTGCTAAAAAAGAGGTAGTACCGTAGCTGGGTGGAATGGAGTGAGTTAAGCCCGCACAAATGCTCTGCAAGAGCAAAAGCTGAAAATGTTTTTTGTTGACTAGCTCCAACCTCTAACCCATATGGACGGCAAAAGCGGTTAACTGCTCTGTAGCCCTTATTCCTCTCGTTTCGCCCTTTTTAACGAAGATCATGCTGCCGGCTTTAATTTCCTGTTCCTCTTCACCTACGGTCATAACCCCTGTGCCGCTTATTATATAGAATACCCCGGTGCCGCTCGGATGCGGCGGTATCTTCTGGCCAGCATTTAGGCAGATGAGTGGTACTTTATACTCCGCTCCCGCACGCAGTATCTTCGGTGCAAACTCGTCTGAAAAACCGACCCTGTCGTTGACGTCTATTAGTTCCATACTTAATTTCTCCGTTCTGGTTTAATCATAATATTCTTTTTGCCATTACAGAAGAGTACAACTACCCGCTCTTTTGGGCAACAGAAAAAGAGCTGTCAGAAAAAGGGCGGGGTGCCTTTCGGCACTTACTCTTTGCGTTGCAGAAATAGCATAGTAAGGTCGTCGTCCTTGGCAGGTTTACCGAACCTGCCAAGCTCATTTAAGAATGCTTGAGCCAGCCTTCTGCTGCCACTGTTGCGATTTATAGCGACCCATTCCTTAACCCGTTTTATACCGAACATATTTATATTATCCTTTTTCGAGCGGAGTTCTGTTACGCCGTCTGTAAAGACAGCGAGCAGATCACCTTCTGATAAAACTTGCTCTCTGGTAGGCATGGAGAGTTCCGGAAATATTCCAAGCGGGGTGCCCATAGATTCAAGAAGTATGGTCTGTTTGTGAGAAGCGAGCACCGGTGGTGTATGTCCTGCATTGAACCAGTGTACGACGTTTGAATCAGGAACCAGTTCAGCCATGAAGACGGTTACGAAGCGGCCTCGTGTTAGAATGTTGCTCATTGCGCTATTGGTAATATTCGGGACCTGGTCGAAAGGCTGTCCCGAACTCGCTAGCGCATGTATAATGGCATGCAGGTTCGCTACGGTAAGCGCAGCAGAGTAACCCTTGCCCGCAACATCGGCTACAACAAACCAAAGGCGCCCGTCATCGAGTTCTAGAATATCATAATAATCTCCACCGACGTCATAGCAGCTCTGCTGGTAGGTTTCGAGAGCAAACCTCTTGGGTATGGGCGGGTTGCTCGGCAAGAGGCCGCTCTGAATCTCTGCGGCGATGCTTAGTGCGTCCTTTAAGTCGTCCCGTTCTTGCAGTCCTTCAAGGGCCGTGTTTAGGCTGCGGGCCATGTTTCCTGTTTCGTCATCGAGCAGCACGGGCACGCGCTTGCTGTACTGCCCCTCCTTTATGGACTCCATGCCGCACTCAAGTTCATCTATAACCAGTTTCATGGTTCTGCGCATCATATAAACGAGATAAGATCCGCAGATTAGAACGCCGAGAAACATCTGGAAAATCGACGTATACGCGGCACGCCTGTGATGAGGCTCGTCCATATCGCGGGCAATCATGAAAAGAATGGCCATCAACATCAAAGGAAGCACGCTTGTTATAATAAAGAGCTGCCAGGGCCGTTTCGTTACGCTGATCATGGAAGATGTGTGAGGGGCGGTCTGGAGGTTGCCGGTAAAGATATTCTGTTGGCTGAGAGACTTGCGAAGACGTGTTGTAAAGTTGAGTGTCCTTGATACGCCGAGCACGGTGGTCACCAATCCGAAGGCGAAGTAATGGGTTAATGCAGTACCGAAAATAAGCCCTGCCGGTGGTCTGCCTGCCGGGTACGCAGAGGGTACGGCGAGCAGTACAACATCTATGGAGGCAAAGAGCAGACCGGCGAGAAGGAAGGCCTTGCCGATTCTGTAAGGTAGCGCATAAATAGCCGTTTCAATAAGTGGCGGGTCGGTTGGTAACGAGTTATTGATAAGAAGTGCGAGCGGACGGTAAGCCCATAACCCGGCCACTACGAAAACGGTGATGGTGATCAGAAGAGAAATGGTCACCATTACCGGGTATATAGGTTCGGTAACCACCCCCCTGCCCATTATGGTGTCGCCGATAGGGCCGACGGCATATACGAGCAGTACAGGCCAGAAGCCTGTAATGAATCCGAGTCGTGTCGTCTCTACCTGCGAAAAAGAATCGGATGCTTTTTTAAAAATCATTGCCGAGGTAACCTTACTGGTGGCACGCTGGATTGCGGGCAATAAAAAAGAAGCTTAATGTTTTTAGCCTGTCACGGGCAGGGAGTAGCAGGTACGGTTTGTATGCTGTTAGAAATAGTATAGCACCGTTGATGTTGGAAATCTTTGCTGTCGGTAGTGTGCTCTATTCGGGTCAGAATATATCCACCTGTTTTTGTCTATTGCCTGAAGAGATATCGATTGTTTTTAGTTACTATTGGCTGAAGAGTGGAAGGGTGCAGGGCTGCTTTCTTATTATATTATAGGGATTGTCCCGCCTATAAGAGGTCTCGGATACTGAACCGGCACTAGAACTCGCGTAAGCACAGGAGCAGGTATTAAAAGTGGTTATCGACTCCTGGACTTATCCAGTTTCTGGTTTTTACTTGATCTTACTTGGAGGCAAGTGCTTTGAGATGTGTTATTATTGCGCTTACTTCTGCATCGGTCAGCTTCTGTGCCGGCATGCCCATTGCGAATTGGGAGAATTTTTTATCGGCGCCGTTGCGACCCTTCAGTATTACTGCTGTTATTGCTTCATCGGTACCGGAGCTTATAAACCGGTTACCCGTAAAAGCATTACCCATAATACTGCCCTGACCGTCTGCTCCGTGGCACATTGCGCATCTAGACTTATAAAGATCCGCGCCGTCCGCAGCCAAAGCGGTACCTACAAAGAGCATGGAGGTTGCAACCAGCATTAGACTCACAAAGACTCTTTTCATAGGTCGTTCCTTTCTTTAAAAGCTCTTGTTCTATTATAATTGCTTTATACTATTCTACTCCTTCTGGCGGTTTATAGTCAACCTTGTAAGAGAAGAATCTATTGTCATTAATAGAGCCGGCGACCATTTCAGCGCCCCCTTGCTCTCTCGGAGTATTCGGCGGCTCGCTTGCTGTCACCCATGAGCGCATAAGCCTTTGAGATGTTCTGGTAGGCCTCGGTGGCGTTCGGCTCAAGCGAGATGACGCGCTTGAAGTCGGTTATGGCCTCAGGGTATTTTCCAAGGTTTGCGTATGCCGCGCCCCGGTTAAAGTATGCGCCCGCGTATGACGAGTTGAGCCGTATGGCAATGGTCAGATCTGTTACGGCGTCATTGTAGCGCCTCTGCATGCTGTAAGCCTTTGCCCGGTTATAGTAAGCAAGTACATGGTTTGGCATAATCTCTATTGCGCGTGAGAAGTCGGCTGTTGCATCATCTATTTTACCCAACCCTCCAAGCGCGATTCCCCTGTTGGTATAGGCGATCGGCACGTTATCAGGGTAGAGCGCTATCTCGTGGCTCCACAACGTAATAGAGTTTTGCCAGACGGAAATCTGTTTTATGGTAAGGGGTGCAAATATAACCGAGATGACGACAAGCGCCGTAATTCCCGCTGGCAGAACTCTTCCTTTAAAGAGTCTCTTCAGCACGATACCCGCGACTATGCCAACAAGAAGAAAGGGCGCTATGGAAGGAAGGTATGTGTAACGGTCTGCGGCCGACTGGGCTCCGATCTGCACTATGCCAGATACCGGAAACAGCATTATAAAGTATGCGGCCCATGCTGCTGCAACCATACGGTACTTCTTATAGAGGAGGAAAGAGAGAACGGTAATAACGATGCAGAGCGTGAGGGATGCGAGAAACGGCGCACCGGCAAGCGAGACAGTGGCCTGGTGCGGGTAGTATGGCGCAAGCCCCGTGGGCAGAACCATCTTTACCAGGTAAAAGATATAGGCCCTGGCGGCAATCAGTATTCGGGTGAGTATGGAGTAGTTCTCTAAAGAGCCGATTGCACCGCCTGCGCTCTGTGTGCTTATGGCGATTATAGACGAGAGGGCGCTTAAGAGCACAAATGGGAGTTTTTCAACAAGAACGACTGAGCGAATACCCTGCCACCGTCTCAGCGGGTATATATCTGCTATTATCAGAAGCACCGGAAGCGTTACAGCCATCGGTTTGCTCAAAAGCGCGGCGATAAAGGCTAAGAGCGAGAGGGCATAAAAGAGCCACCCTCGGCCTCCTCTCGTGTACCGTAAGTAGCTCAGTAACGAGAGTAGAAAAAAGAGGGCGCAGAGCAGGTCTTTACGCTCGGCGGCCCATGCAACGGATTCAACATGGAGCGGATGGATTCCGAACAGAAGGCCTGTCGTAAGGGCTGCGACAATGATGCTGCTCTTTTGCCCGTTTTCGCACCACGGTTTTTCACTGCCCTCTACGCGCAAAAGCGAAAGGGTCATGAGTTTCCATGAGAGGATAAAGACGAGGCTACTGTTTATCGAGTGGATAAGGATGGAAGTAAGGTGGTGCCCCGCAGGGTTTACACCGAAGAGTTTATAATCAACGGCGTGCGATATCATGGTTATCGGGTGCCAGTTGCCAGATACAATCGAAGTGAAGGCCCACTTTATAAATTGACCGTCGATCGATCTGATCATCCGGTTTTTATATATGTAGGCGGCATCGTCCCAGTTGACAAAGTCGTTATAGAGTGTCGGAGAAAAGACCGCGAAGGTCACGACAGCAACGACAATCGAAAAGAGCCAGACCTTTCTGCCCATATGACAAATATCGTTATCCGGCACCTGTAATCTCCATTCCCCGCCACTCTCTTCAGGCTCTCTGTTTAGGGCTTGGATGCCCGGTGGTTACTCTCTCTTTTCGGCTAAAGGACGCTGATCTTTTAACTTAAATTTACCCGCCGGGTCAAGCCCTGAGTGGAAGGTGCCGTCACGCCACCGCCAACTAGAGAGCCTCAAGTAGATAGACTGGGTATGGTAACTAAACGGTGGGCGGGGTGACTTGATGAGCTGTGCAGCCTGTTGAAGCAGGAATAATTAAGGTGAACGCAGGCTGACAATAAACCTTCTGCCCGGTTTTTCTACGTACTTCCATACAATAGTAGACTCTGTGACCAGGATTGCCCAGAACGCTATAAAGTGAAGTGGCTCAGGTATGATGGCAATAAATCCCTTACCACTTCCATACATAGTCAAGATGAAAAAGTGAAGCAAGTACATCGAATAGCTGATTTCTCCTAAAAAAACCAGACTCTTGGAAGATAAGATACGAGATACCAGACCTGATTCTGAAGCGATAACAAAGATCAGAATGGCAAAAGGTATGCTTGAGCTAGTATGGACTAAATAGGTGTTTCCCGCAAACCACATTGGGATTTTGTAGACATAAACAGATAGAAGTAGCGACATACCGACAATAGAGACCACTATTACCTCAAGCAATGTGTTAGACCGAAACAGTGTCCCGTATCGTCTCCATGCCAAAGCCGTGCACATTCCAAGGACAAATTCAAAGAGACGGGCAAGCGGGTTATAGATATAACACCGCTAACGCTTTTTCAAATCAATAGATATTAAGATTAGTGTGAATGACCGTGACTATTACGCATGTCTTGGGTAGTAGCATCCTCACCTCCCACTAGCATACCTGCCACTACAAACAATGTAGCCACCAGTATCAATATAGGTATGATTATTGATAGGTTTAATGGTTTTTTCTTATTATCGCTCATAAGTTATATTTCCTCTCTTCTCTAAGTTTATTTAAAGTGTTTAATGTCTGTGTAGTCACCATTTACTATAAGTGTGATGATCATAGTTTTCGGTGTCCGGTTTCTCCAGAACCATCCATGAGAACCATCAAAGGCAGCCACGAGAGTACCTTCGCTCTTTTGTTTAGAGCCTTTGTTGTAGCTATGATAGTTGATTTTCAATTTTTTTGAATCCGCATGTGTGTCAAAGTTAGCTTTGCCTCCATCTGTCCACCATGTGTATTGCACTTTACTTTCTTTACTCATAGCAACTTTGATTTCTGTCCCTTCATCTGGAGCTAGTGTTACTTTCATCTCGTGATTTAAAGTGCCTGCAGCAGGTTGAGCGTCTACCTTAGAAGCTTGAGCACTCTCTTCTTTTGCCACTGCTTTTGCTTGCTTCTGAGCAGTTTCGTTCGCAAGTTCCTGCGCAAGTGATACTTTGATCTCGCCCATTTTTTTCAGACCAACGGTCTTGCCGATACCTGTGGGGTCAATACCGTATTCTGCAGGAAGCACAACAGCTATTAGAAGTATGCCTGCTGCAACCGCTGCTATAATGGTTGACTTTATAAGCCTCCCTGTAGAAGGAAGTTCTTGTTGTGATGGAATGTTAGAGTTGTACATGTAGTATCTCCTATATTTACCAAGTTGATTTGTTTATGAAGTGAAAAAGCCTGTCAGCTGGTACCCTATCAGAAGAAAGCCCAACATCATCAATACGGTGTTGGCTGAATAAGCGCGATGCATAAAGTTCCCAAAACGTCGCCAGTAGGTTATCAAAATTAATATAGCCGCAAGAGCCAAAACCTGCCCTACTTCAACACCTATATTAAAGAAGATAAGATTATACAAAAGCCCGTCAGCTGAAAGCTCATAGTCGAGTATCTTGGTGGCAAGGCCTAGACCGTGGAAAAGTCCAAAGATGAGAGTAGCTATCTTTGTGTTAGGCTGGAAATTAAACCAGCGTTGGTATGCGCCCATGTTATCAAGTGCCTTGTAGACAATTGAAAAACCAATAATAGCGTCAATGATATAAGCATTGATGCTTATATCCATCAAGACACCGGAGAGTAATGTAACCACATGACCTACTGCGAAAAGGGTCACATAGATACCTACATCTTTTAAGTGGTATAAGAAAAATATAACTCCGAACAGGAACAGTAAATGATCATATCCGGTCATCATATGCTTTGCACCAAGGTACATAAACGGTATAGGCAGCACACCGACGATTTCCTGAATATAACCTTTATCTCCGGCTGTAACGCCGTGAGCTAAAGCATCAGGTATCACTCCAAAGACGATAGCTGTAACTGTTGATAGCCCTAATAGCACAAACAAACTTTTCTTGTTTGTGCACAGTTGAACAAGTTTAGTCATTGACAGACGCTCCATTTGAAGGGTTGTTGTAAATACAAATATTCAAATAAGGAGGCTATATGTGATTTACATAGGCCAACTATATGCTGAGTGCAGATATAAAGTCCGTTGGACTCTTAAATCAGCAAACGCTTAGTTGTTAAATAGAGGGGGGTAGAACGTGAAGAACTTCGGTGATGGTCAGGCTGAACTAGATCTTTTATGAATATTCGATCGAAATCATAGTCAATAAGAACGTTAGACAAGTGAGTAGTGTCTATATCTTGACTGCTATGCCTTGGGGAAGAAAGTACTGTCTGAACTGGGTTTTGTAAGTCTATATGCAGAAAATTAGTGAAATGATTGAAAAAGTCAAAATTAGTTATGTGATGAGAACTGGATTGATCTTGTGTGTTATGAGAGGTGCCTGCATGACGATGACTGTGTGTTATTTCAACTTGGGAAGTTTTTTGATGACTAGCTTCTTGATTGTCATGCATTTCATGCAAAACATCATGCGGCATCAGCTGAGCAAATGCCGGCATGGCTAAAAATACAATCAAAAAGATCAAGAATAATTTTCTCATAGTTACTAATTATACCAGAACTAAAAAAAATGCAAGATATATAACTTCTACTTTATTGCGTTACTAACTGTAAACACTTTTTCGACTACCGCATCTAAGACCACTAAGATGCCCAATTGGAACCAAGAAGATAGAGCATGATTTTAGCATAATATCTTGAAGCAGCAGAACTTTACTGTAGCAGCTTTCTTTTAAGTGACTATAGCTTTATAATTCTCTGATGTTGAATCAAGCTGTGAATTGAAGACCTTCGTGGGTGGAATCTGATATAATCCTGAACCAGCCTGACTTGATCTTAATAAATTGGTCCGACACTATGTTCTAAGTACTAAAAGAAATCGATAATTCTGAGCCTTCCTTAGAGTTGAAGACTTGTAGGTATATTACGTACTAGAAAGAACAGTTTGAAATATGTGCTTGGGGACGGTTTGGGGACGCAAATAAGGGGCTACCTAAAAAGGTAACCCCTTATTTTTATTAAGAAAATTTGGTGGAGGCGGTGGGAATCGAACCCACGTCCGGAAACGCCTACATTCAGGCATCTACATACTTAGTCTATGGAAATTTCTCACCCTCTTGCATCCCACAGACAAACTACAAGAGCGCCAGTCCGGTTAGATTTCGCCATTAGGGTACTTCGGACAGAGCCCCTTAGGCTATCCTGCTAGTAGTCGTCCCGTAAAACCCGCAGGAGAAGCCCCACAGGACGCTAGCCGTGATTAAGCGGCTAGTGCGTAGTTATAGTCGTCTGCGACTATGTGTTTCTACCTGGTTAACGAGTAGTAGGCCTCGGTATGCTTCCTGAGTTTCGGTCCGTCCCGTCGAAGCCGGTCGCCCCCAAACTTTTTCTATATTTGATTGTCAAAGAGTTACTGCGTATATATATATTAACATATAAATGTTTTATCCACAATGGTGGATAAAGCAGACCTATGTTTCCTTTTGATCCAATCAGTCTTTATTACGTTCTCTTACGGCGCGTGCCATATCGCGGTCGAGGTCTTTTTTCTTGAGCGTTTCCCTCTTGTCATAGAGCTTTTTACCTTTTGCGAGGCCAATTTCCACCTTGGCGCGCCCGTTCTTGAAGTACATCTTGGTAGCTACAAGGGTAATACCCTTTTCGCGTATTTTTCCGGTTAACCGCAGGATCTCTTTTTTATGGAGAAGCAGTTTACGCGTACGCCGCGGTTCTGCTTCTTTGAAGCTGTCGGCCTTTGTGTACGGGCTTATGTGTGCGTTGACGAGAAAGGCCTCTTCGCCTTTTATCCTGCCGTATGCGTCTCTCAGGTTGGCCTTGCCATCTCTTAGAGATTTTACCTCATTGCCTTCGAGCACAATTCCTGCCTCTATAGTCTCAACGATGTGGTAGTCGTGAAAGGCTTTTTTATTCTGACAGATTATCTTGATACCCAAGTTACACCACCCTGAGAACTTGGGGTTTGTGTGTAGCGTTTTTTTCCGTTATACGGGAGTAGAGCTTAAGGGCTGTAAAGGCGAGTGCAAGAAAGAGCACACCGAAAACTCCGGTGATGAGATCGGGGTTTGTGGCGGGCCAGAAGTGCGGCGCTGCATATGTGCCTATAACAACTCCGGCGATAAAAGCGAGTATCGGCATTAGGTAGAGCATCACTCCTGCCTTTATAATAGAACCCGCGCCTACGGAGTAGAGCACATGGTCGCCGATTTTTGCTCCTATGCTGTTGTTAGCCTCTACCAGCATTTCGGTTTCCGAGATGCTGGCGCAACTACTCTTTGCGGAGCACGAATCGCATGATCCGGACCTGCTCGCTTTGATTATAGCCGTGAAGCCAGATATTTCAACTATTACGCCTTCTTCTTCCATATATTAATCGTAGCAGAGATGCTCCCTTTATTCAAGTCGAGGTCGTCTGCGTACTGCTGCATATGGGCCTTAAAGATATGAGACCGTTGCCAGTGACAACGGTCTCAGGTGGTGGGATATGTGTGTGGGGTAGTACTTGATAAGCTTTATACGGCCCTAAGGTGAGAGCGTTCAGCCTCCAGGGCCTCTTTGTTGCTCTTATTTCGATTCAGAGATGTCGATTCGGTCTTGAATTTTCTCATCCTGCTCGAAACGGTAAATATTTCAATCTTCTCTTTGAGCCCGGCAGCAAGTTCCGCAATCTCGTTGCTTGCGCCTGCAACCTGCTGCGCACTCTCTGAGGTCTGTGATACGATGGACGACACGCTCTCGATATCGCTGCTGATCTGTTCAGTGGAAGCCGACTGCTCTTCTGCCGCGGTCGAGACCTGATGGATCATATTCTTTACAATATCTACCTTTTCCAGGGTGACATTTAGAGATTCACCGGCTTCGGATGCGAGTTGTACGCCGCTATCTACCGCTTCGACCTCGTTTTTCGTGGAAGTGATAGCCTTGTCGATCTCTGCCTGCATGCCCTTGATCATGCCTCCGATCTCTTTTGTGGCCGACATGGTCTTTTCCGCCAGTTTCCTCACTTCATCTGCTACGACCGCGAAACCGCGTCCCTGCTCACCTGCTCGTGCCGCGTCGATTGCGGCGTAAGTGCCAGCATGTTGGTCTGGTCCGCTATGTCGTCGATGACGTTTATGATGTTGCCGATCTCCTGGGACTTACCTCCGAGCGTGGAGATTATATCGTTCGATTCTTTAGCGGTCTCCTAGATACCGTTCATGCTGTTTATGGTCTGGTCTACGGTGCTGCCTCCTGTGGTGGCTACATCGTTTGCAGAGCTGGCGGCATCAGCAGCGTTAACTATTTTTGAAAAATCTCAACTATAGTTGCCGTCACCTCTTGCGACGCGGTTGATACCAGCTGGGCTCTTGAGCTCAGTTCCTTGCTGCCGCTTGCTATTTGCACGGCAGATGCGCTGAGCTCCTCAGAGGCGCTAGCCAGGTGCTCACCGGAGGCATGAATCTCTCCAATGATGTCATGGAACTTGACGATCATGTTGTTGAAAGTTCTACTCATTTGGCCGGTTTCATCTTCAGAGGTGACTTTGACCTGGAGTGTGTAAGGTTGCCTGTTTGCTCGATCTCAACCATGATGTTCTTCAGGGCTGCAATCGGTTTGGAGATCATTCGGGATACCGTGTAGCCGACAAGACACACCATTACGGTGATTATGATGAAGAGCACGGCAGTAACTTTTTTTTAACGTCGTTAAGGCGGCGAAGGCCTCTGTTTCGTTTATCTCGTCCAGTATTCCCCAGTTAAGTCCGAGTATGTCGAGAAGGGCATAGGCGCTAAGCACCGGCACATCCATGTAGCCTTTTACGATCGCGGAGCCGCTCTGACCCTTGAGGGAGTTGTTGGCGCTTACGGAGTTGATTTTATGGGTGCCGACCGAGGAGTGATGCTTCTTGATATTATTTATGACCTCTTCAGTTGTACCTGACTTTTTTAGGGCCGTCATGTATCCGGCTTTATCTTCTATAAAGAAGCGGGAGTTGTTCACCAGCTTATGTTCGGAGTTTATTATGTAGGTCTCGCCGGATACGCCCAGGCCCACGTAGGCCCACTGCTCATTCGAGGTCATGACCGTATCAATTTTACCGATAGGCATTTCAAAGATAAGAACACCTAATGGTATTGAAGTAACTGATCATTTCTGACTTCTTACCCTCTCTTATAGAGATCAGTTCATTGAAGGCCGCGTGTTCCAATGCCTTGCTCGAACTGTTGTATGCGACATATAGGGTTATGGACATAGGTATAAGGCCGACTATCAGGAACAGCGTAACAAGTTTTGCGCTAATCTTCATGTTTCTAAATAACGTTATTCACCTGTCCGCAAATATTAAATAGCTCTGAAAGCCTGTTGTATTAGGTCTGTATGTTGACGAAAAGGTCCTGCTTTTTACGCTATCTTCAACCTGTCTGGTTACTTGATGATATGCCGTAGGCCGCCTGATCTCTTATAAGCGGCGGTAACGTAACGCAACAGACACTTTTTCCGAAATTTGCGCTTTTCTTTTCCGTCTATGGCTTATTTATCGGATACTTGAAATAATTGCTGAACAGGTATGAATGTGGATTTCATACAAAACAAAAGACTACGCAATGTCCACCAATCGTGATCCACGAGAAGATACTTTTGCTGACCGTTTTTTATGATATTACTGTTACAAAGGTACAGGGTAGCCTGTTTTGTAACGTTATCCGGTTCTATATGTGATAGGTTGTCAGTTGTTCAGCGTTGTTTGCAGGCAACGTTATTACAACTGTTACCATTGAATATCAAGAGGTTATGGCATGGCAGAAGCTTCAAGGGTATCCGCATCAAGGGTTCTTGGCAGGGTGTACGCCGGAGGATATGCGGATATACTGTTAGAGGGAGAGCTTTCAGGGCTTTCACCTCAGTTGCGCCCGTTTACGACCGAACTGGTTTACGGCGTTTTGAGATGGCAGGAACGGATAGACTATGTTATTCGCTCTTTTGCATCGGTCAAACCCGAAAAGATGGAGCACAGGGTATTGAATGCCCTGAGGCTCGGCGTCTACCAGTTACTATTTCTTTCAGGGGTGCCGTCTCATGCGGCTATTAATGAGAGTGTGGAGCTTGTTCGCTCTCTGGGGCGTAAAAAGGCCGGTTTTGTAAACGGAGTGCTCAGAAAGGTAGGTATTGAGGGGTCATCCGTCCGGTTTCCTGATATAGAGGCTACACCGGTTCGACATATAGCCACTTTCTATTCACACCCCGAGTGGATTGTGCGCCGATGGGTTGAAATGTTCGGGGTAGAACCTACGATAGAGTTATGCAAGGACAACCTCGTTCCACCTCCGAAGTGCCTGAGGGTAAACAGCATAAAAGTACCGGATGCCGAGGGCCGGTTATTACTGATAGAGGAGCTGAGTGCAGTTGGTTTTACTGTTACCCCGGATTCTTACAGCCCGGATGCTCTGGTTCTTGCCGGGCGCGGAAGGTTGATGAAAGCCGATAGCAATGGTCTGCCCGACGCGCGGTACTACTTTCAGGATTCGGCTTCGCAGCTCGTCTCCATTCTTCTCGACCCGACTCCCGGTTCCGACGTGCTGGACGCCTGTGCCGCTCCGGGCGGAAAGAGCTCCCATATAGCAGCGCTTATGGGAAATAGCGGCAGGCTTTTTGCCTTGGAGCGTAACAGTGCACGGACCGGGATTCTTGAGGGTACGCTTTTAAGGCTCGGAGTTACTATTGCCGTTACCGTCTGCGCCGATTCCGAGCTTCCTTTGAAACTTCCGCCCGATGCGCCACACGAGTTCGATTCTGTACTTTGTGATGCGCCCTGTTCCGGTCTCGGGGTGCTCGGAAGGGCTCCGGATATTAAGCTCAGAAGAGTGGAGGCCGATCTCGGCGACCTGGCGTTGAGACAGAAGAGGTTGATAGAGAACCTGAGCGGTTATGTGGCTCCCGGTGGTACGCTGGTCTACTCGGTCTGCAGTAATGAACCAGAAGAGAGTACAGAAATCATCGATGCTTTTTTAGCAACGCATCCGGGATTCATCATCGAAAACGGAGCCGCACACCTGTCGGCCTCTTGTGCTCCGTTGGTAGATGAAAGAGGTTTTTTGAGAACCTATCCCCATAAGGCCAGGATGGACGGTTTTTTTGCAGCAAGGCTCAAAAGGGTTGAGTAGGAAAAAGTTCAGCCCATATGAGATCTGTCGGGCACGAACAGGCGGGTCGTACGGTTATTTGTTCTGTTATGGAAGCCAGTCGAAGTATGTTTTTCTCTGTTTGGAGGCATTGCCTGTCGGCAGTGTTGAGAAGACGTCGTTGATAAAGCGTTGTACCCTCGGTTCGTATACCTTGATTATCGCAAGCTCCATAGATGCCTTGTCCAACTTTATATCCGAGTCGGTAGTGTCGTACTCTGCGCTCCAGAGTTTTGTGCCGTTCCTTGAGTGGAGCGTAAAGCGCGCTTTGACCTTGAGGTAGGCGTAGGTTACCAGGGTATTGCTCTCCCAGTCGATGATCTTTATAGAGAGTACGGCGTCCGTGCCGAGTTCGTCAGCAATCACTGCATAGCTTTTTGCGCCGAGAGTTTTGCTGCCGAGCTGCAGGTATCTGTTGTCTATTTTGTTAAGCTCCGGGGAGCGGTAATCTAATGTTTGAAGTTTTTTGCGCGTCATGGATCTAAAGATATAAGATACGTCGGCCTGCTTCTCTATCCCGTCGCCCCACTCTATTGGCAGCACTGCTACCGTATGGGGGCTTAGGTTTGCAAAGCGTTCATTGATATTGAAATTGACCGCGTGTGAGCAGCCGGTTGCTAAAAGGCACAGTATAGCCGTAAAGAGCAGTCCGACATACAGTTTGCCCAGTTTATGTTTTCCGGTCTGTTGATTAATTTGCATCGGTGCTTTCCAGGAACTCTTTGAAAGAGATGGCGGCAGGTGCTGCCTTGACTATAATAGTTCCGTTCTTGGTGCCGGTTACGACGTAGTCGCTGCCGACCTCTTCGGCAACTCGTCTCATCAGTTCGCCGATACTTCCAGTAGGGTCGAGTGTAAAGGCGTACCTGTTGGCGGTAAAGGAGGAGTAGTTGATTTTTCGTATCATCGTGATGCGTTCAAGAGAGGTCATAAGCGAACGGTACGCTGCATAGTTTGGCAGATCGAGCACCACCAGGGAGATAGTCTCGTACTCATTGTCGGTAAAGACTATTTTTCCAAGGGCCTTTCTCAGGCTTGTGGTATCTATGGCGGCCTCTATCCATATGTGGTACGTCACCACCTCTACCGGCATTACTACATTTCCTTCCGGCGTATCGTTTTCCACTATACCCGTTTCATTTATACCAGCCTCATCGGTCGCTGTATCTGCCAATGGGGCCTCAATCGTTTCGATGGTCTGTTCCTCGGAGAGTACTTTGAAGTTTTTTATAAAATCTACTGCATTAGAGTAGATTTCGGTCTCGACGCTGGTGGGGTCCACATCGACCCTCTCACGCTCTATGACGCTTTCGAGTACATCGGCAACGGCATTTTTGAGCGCCTGCTGCGTGGCGGCCTTTTTTATGTTCAGGGTTTCGTCGCTCAACTGCGCAGCGCCTGAAGCGGTAACTATTATTATATTCTCGGCCCCTGCCTGTTTGGCTACGGTAAACAGAAGGGCGCATAGCAGAGCAGCGGCAATACAGGTAAAAACAGCACTACCAGTTTTGCTCTTGAGGCAGGGTGTAACCCAAAAGGCCGTAAGGCGGTAAAATGTATTTAGCACAGATGTTCCTCTATCTTTTTCATTATGCCGCTACGGTTCTCGGGTGAGAACCATTCTATATCAATTTCTTTCTTGAACCAGGTTAGCTGCTTCTTTGCATAGCGGCGGGTATTTCTTTTTAACAGCCTTACAGCCTCTTCTTTTGGGTACTCTCCGTTAATGTACCCGATTATCTCTTTATAACCCAATGCGCCCATTGGCTTCAAGTCCTGAGAGTAGCCGTCTTTAAGAAGACCATCTACTTCGGCTATCAGTCCAGCCTCGACCATCGAGTCAACGCGTTCTTCTATGGCGCGGTACAGAGATTCACGTTCTATATCGAGCCCGATCTTTAGAGCCTCATACCGTCTCTCTTTAAAGGCGTGCTCCGAATGAAAGTCCGAAATCGGGCGTTTTGTCAGAGCCTCTACCTCGAGGGCGCGAATTAAACGTCTCTGGTTATTCGGATGGATACCCGAGGCTGCTTTGGGGTCTACCTCTTTGAGTCTGTCATGGAGGTAACTTGGGCCGTTTAGCTTCGCTTTGTCGAGCAGCTCCTCTCTCAAGGCCCAGTCTGCCTCCGGTCCGGCAAAGATACCTTCAGTCAGTGCTCGTATATATAAACCGGTACCTCCTGCTACAATGGCCTGTTTACCGCGTGAAGAGATATCTGCAATTGCAGCGTCGGCGTCTTGTGCAAAGCGGGCCGCTGTGTACTCCTCAGCAGGATCAATAATATCGATCAGGTGGTGTCTTACCCTCTTCTGTTCCTCGACCTCAGGTTTTGCCGTGCCAATGTCCAAGTACCGGTAAACCTGTAGTGAGTCGGCGTTGACTATTTCCGCATTGAAGGCCAGAGCCGCTTCAAGAGCTAAAGAGCTTTTCCCCGATGCCGTGGCTCCTACGATTACAACAATTTTTTTCATTCGCCTTACATAATAGCAAGTAGTAAGAAGAGTTAACGTAAGTTTATAAGTACGATAAAAATCTCTGTTCGGTTGGGTAGTATATCATCAGTCGGGTCTATTTAAAAGGGGCCTAATAGTATTAGGCCTGCTTAAAAGGACGGCTCTATTTAAGAGGTGCGACCGTTTGCCACTCTACCGGTTTTGATATTAAGATGTTTATTTCCGGCGGGCGGTAAAATCGTTACCCGCAATCGCGAACCTACCTCTTGAAGACATGTTCTATATCCGATCGCGGATACCGTTTTATTACGGGTCTGCCGTGGGGGCAGTGTCCCGCAAAATCGATAGTAGCCAATCTTTTAATAAGTGCTAAAGATTCTTCATTTGTAAGGCGTTGCGCCCCGCGGATTACGCTGTGGCAGGAAATACGCATCAAGACCTCTTCGATTTTTTTCTCAAGAAGCGAGCTGCCTCTTAGAGCTCCCAGCTCTTCCGCTATATCACTTATAAGCGGCGCTGAGCGTTTGGTGCTCAAGATGGTCGGTACCGCCTTGATTAAAAATGTATCGCCTCCGAGCCGGGCAGAAGGGCCGAACTCTATTACCTCGAAGCCGAAACCGTCCAGGTACTCGAGCGAGGCTATAAGGGCATCGCGCTCTTCAGGCGTGGTCTCTACCTTTTCAGGTATCAGCAGCAACTGGCGGGCTATACCGGTATCTTTTCCGTACTCCTTTTTTAGTTGCTCAAACGCGTACCGCTCGGCGGCCCCGTGTTGGTCAATTATATAGAAGCCTGGCGCCATGTTATCGCTGCCAGGGCTCTCTGCCACGATAAACTCTCCCCAGAGCTGCCCGACCGGGCGCAGCAGCAGAAGTTCCGGGCTCTTTATAGTATCCTTTATCTCTGAAACATCTTCGTGTTTCCGGGTCTCACCTGTATCGTTCCCAGGTGTTGTTTCGTAAAAATCGAAGCTCTGGATTCTGTTCGCCATTTTTTGATTGTTGGCCTGATTACCCTCGGGGGCAGATATGTAATCGTCTGGACCCTCCATTGCAACGGGTGCCGTCTCCTTCTTTTGTGAGTGGGCGACAGGTGAGGAGTGCGTAAAAGAGGTGCCTATGCCCCCAGAAGGTAGTCTGTTTGTGGCGAGCGCCTCTTTGATAGAGACGCGAATGAGGTCGTATACCGATCTCGGGTTCTGGAACCGAACCTCGCTCTTTGCCGGGTGGATATTTACGTCAACGTCTCCGTACGGTATCTTTATGTTGAGAAGAACGAACGGAAAGCGGGGTCTGTCTATTATGGTTCCGTATGCGCTTGTGATTGCGTGGGTGAGGCTTCGGTCGTTTATCGGGCGGCCATTGACGTAAAGGTAGATAGACTTTGATGTAGGGTAGTTCAGTTCGTGGCTGCCTGCAAAACCTGTGAGATAGGCATTGGAGATTTCAATCAGTTTAGGTTCTATATCCGTGCCGAAGAGAGCGCCGAGACGCGCCCGCCCGCTGGTGTGACCAGTCTCGATAACCTTTTTCGAGCCGTGCGTTAGCGTAAAGCGTATATTCGAGTGGATCAGGGCCGCGCGCTTTACTACGTCTTGAACGCGTCCGAACTCGCTTCCGGTAGAGCGCAGAAACTTAAGACGCGCCGGGGTATTGAAGAAGAGGTCCCTGACCTCTACGGACGTGCCTTCCGTGCAGCCGACAGGCGAGAGTCTCGGCGCTGTCGGCCCTTCTATATCTACAGAGGTGCCGGTTATAGCTCCGTGCTCTTTGGTCTTGAGCCTCATGCGCGAGACCGTGCTGATGCTTGCCAGCGCCTCTCCTCTGAAGCCGAGTGTTTTGATAGCGCCGAGGTCTTCTTCTGTCAGCACCTTCGACGTTGAGTGGCGTAAGAAGGCAATCTCGGCATCTTCGGCGTTCATTCCGTCTCCGTCGTCATCAACGCGAATCAGTCGGCTGCCACCCTCAACAAGCGTCACCTCTATGTTGGATGCATTGGCATCTATAGAGTTTTCGATTAACTCTTTTACGACCGATGCCGGCCGTTCGACAACTTCGCCTGCTGCGATCTTGCTTGCAAGTTCGGCGTCGAGTATCTCTATACGTTTGCTCATCTGCTACTACCTCTGTCTCGGAGAGTATCCGTTTGGGTACTCTCCAGAAAAAGATTCAGCGGGCACTCGTTACATATCGGTTTGCGTGGTCTGCAGTACTCTTTGCCAGTCATAACGATAAGGGCGTGGTACTCGTTAAAGAGCGCTGCGTTCTGCTCCAGGGTATCGGTAAAGAGTTCTTTGACTTCGTCGTATGTGGCCCCTTCATCAATAATTCCGTGGCGTGATAGAACTCTTTTGGTGTATGCATCTACTACGAATTCGGCTCTACCTCCGGCATAAAGCAATATCGAGTCGGCGGTCTCGGGCCCGATGCCGTTTATAGATAGGAGTTCTCTTCGTAACTCAGTAGTCTCTTTTGTATTGAAGAGACTGCGCAAACTGCCGTTGTGTACGGTGTACAGGTATTGCAAAAAAATTTTGAGCCGTCTCGCTTTGATATTGAAGTAACCCGAAGGACGGATCAGTTCCGCGAGCTCTTCGGTACCTAGCGTGTACATCTGTTCAGGTATCAGCGCTCTTCGTTTTTTTAATGCTGCAATCGCGCGTTCTACGTTACCCCAATTGGTGTTCTGCGTTAGAATAGCGCCAACTATAACCTCAAATCGGGTTCTGCCAGGCCACCATTTCTGTGGGCCGAACCTCTTATAGAGGGCGTCGTAGTACTCCATCAACTCTGTGCGCCTGAGGCCTGTGTCGTCCATGTATCACTCTTGAGACCGGTTCCAGGCCGGCTGCTTACGTAGATTTTATCCCGACCCCTTTTCTCTTTTTACTATTATCCAATGGGGGCATGGCCAGCTCCTGGAGCCGGTCGATCTCCCTTTCGGTCAGAAAACGGAACTCGCCGGATTTCAGCCGTGTAAGTTTTATTCCGGCAAATACAGTTCTCTTCAATTTGCTTACCGGGTGGCCGACGCTTGCACACATTCTCTTGATCAGCCGGTTTCTGCCCTCGCTTACCGTAATCTCTATCCAGGCGTTCTCTTTTGTCTCTTTTACGAAACGGACTTTAGACGGCCTTGTTCTTCCGTCTTCGAGGTAGACTCCACGTCTCAGTTTTTTAAGAACAGCTTCGCTCGGAATATTTCTGACCTTTACGAGATAGGTCTTGTCAACTTCGTGCTTAGGGTGCGTTAGCCTGTACGAGAGATCTCCGTCATCGGTTAACAGGAGCACGCCTTCGGCATCGAAGTCGAGGCGTCCTACCGGGTAGACGCGCCTCTTGAACTTCTTCTTGATCAGATCTGTTACGACCGGTCTGCGTTGCGGGTCTGTAAGTGCGCTTATATAACCTTTCGGTTTGTAAAGAAGTATGTAGGTCGGGTCGGGTTTGCTCGAAGAGATTTTTTTACGGTCTACTTCGAGGCGCTCGGTCCTTACGTCGATCTTCGTGCCGAGCTTGGTGACGACCTTATCGTCGATGCGTACCCGTCCTTCGGTTATCATCTCTTCGGCTTTACGCCTAGAAGTGATACCCAGGCGCGCCATCGCTTTCTGGAGCCGTTCGGGCCCGAGGGATGCGGAATTCTCAGGCTGGCTCTTCTTCTTTAGACTCTGCGTCTTCGGGCTCTGTTTCGTCGAGTTCACCTTCTGAGCCGCCGTCTTCCGGGTCGTGCTTCGCGTTGACGTCTTGGGTGTACTCTTCGCTTCGCTCTTCTTCTTTACCGGTGTCGCACTCTTTGGCGCCGCGCTCTTCTTCTGACTCTCCGATGTCCGCGTCCGTGTAGAGCTTCGCGTCGGCGCCGTCGAGCTCTTCGCCCGTCTCTTTGCCGGCTGAGCCGATTTCGCCGCCTTCGTAACCGGCGCTTTCTGCGTGCTCTTCGAACTCTTCACGCTCCTCTTCTTCTGTGTCATACTCCTCCTCTAACGACTTAAATTCCTTGAGTGACGGCAGGCAGGAGAGGCTCTTTAAGTCGAAAGTCTCCAGAAACTCCTTTGTTGTTCCGTAGACAACGGGCCTGCCCGGGGTCTCTTGTCTACCGGTGATCTTGATCAGTCTTTTGTCGAGTAATTTTGCCAGCACCCCTCCGGCATCGACTCCGCGTATCGCTTCAAGCTCGGAACGCGTAATCGGCTGGCGGTAGGCAATGATAGACAGAGACTCCATGGCCGCTTTGCTTATTCGCGGCGGGCCTATCTTGAATAACCGTTTGAGCCACGCGGCGTGTTCGCTCTGTGTACGGAAGCGGTATCCCCCTGCGACCTCTTCGAGGAAAAAACCGCCGTTGCGCTCAGCGTACTCTGTGCTCAGAACCTCTATCGCCTCTCGGACCTCTTTTCTATCTACTCCTTCAAGTATACCGCAGATACTGTTTATGGTGATAGCCGACTCGGAAGCGAAGATCAGGGCTTCTATCACGCTCTTTAAGTTCTCCATGTCCATCTAGACTCACCTCCGGCAAAAAACGGTGTTAAGGCAGTTTGGCCTTTTACGGGCTCTACTCTTGTAAATTGTCGATAAGTTCCTGCTTCTCATGCGTCTTGGTGACCGGGCCCGTATAGACCCGTATGACCTTGTCATCGGTCTGGTGGAGCTTAATCAGAAGCATCTTTGCCAGTTCAAGTACGGCCAGAAAAGTTACTATCACCTCGCCTCTCGACGCGCTGGTCTCAAAGAGCGAAGTGAAGGTCACGGAGTGATGCATGCCTAATGTATCGAGAATATGGTTTATCTTGTCCGCTACTTTGAAGCGCTCGGCGGTGAGTTCCAGAACGGTCTCCGAGTTCGATCTTGCCAGCACGCCTCTTAGTGCGTCCATTAGGTCGAAGACCGTTACGTTAATGAGCCCGGTCTCCTCGATTCCTTCGAGCTCTATCTCCTGTCCTCTCACGAAAAGATCTCTGCCGAGCCGATCTCTCTCGCCGAGCTCTTCGGCTGCCTCTTTGTACATCTTGTATTCGAGCAGCCTCCTTATAAGCTCTTCTCTCGGGTCCGGCCCCTCCTCTTCGTCCTCTTCGACAGAGTCAATAGGCAGCAGCATTTTGCTCTTTATGTGGGTAAGCGTGGCCGCCATTACGAGAAAGTCCCCGGCGCGGTCGAGGTTCATTTCTTTTAGCATCTCGATATATTCGAGATACTGCTCGGTAATTGTCGCGATAGGGATATCGTAGATATCGACCTCGCTCTTCTTTATGAGGTGAAGAAGAAGATCGAGCGGCCCTTCGAAGAATTCGAGTTTAATATTGTAGTCCACAGGCATCTCAAGTCCGGATACGACATTAGCCGGCCTCCGGGCCTTTCTTAATTATAAAAGTCTAAAAGAAGTTTAGTCCCATAGCGCTTCTGACCTCTACCATAGTTGCCTTAGCCACGGTGCGCGCTCTTGATGTGCCCTCTTTAAGGGTACTCTCTACGATACCGGGCGTCGCTTCAAGCTCAGCCCTCTTTTGCTGAATCGGAACGAGTTCTTCCAGGACCTTCGGTATCACCCTCATTTTGCAATCTATGCAGCCGAATGCAGCGGTGGTGCAGCCTTCTCTTATTTCGGCTTTTGTCTCTTCGTCGGCGTAGAGGGTATGGAAGGTCTCGTAAAAAGGGCATATGTCGGGGTTGCCAGGATCGGTCTTGCGTTGCCTTGCCGTGTCCGTTACCATTGTCTTGAGTTTCTTTTCGACCGTGGCAGGCGGGTCTGTAAGGTAGACGGAGTTACCGTAACTTTTGCTCATCTTGCGCCCGTCGGTGCCGAGCACCTTCGGCGTTGGCGCCAGCAGAGTCTGCGGTTCGGGAAAGAGATTGCCGTAAAAGTTGTTGAAGCGTCGCGTAATTTCACGCGAGAGCTCGACATGCGGGGCCTGATCTATGCCGACCGGCACACAGTTCGCCTTATAGATAATAATGTCTGCGGTCTGGAGCACCGGGTAGCCCAAAAAGCCGTAGGTGTGGATGTCTCTATCTTTAAGCTCCTCTTGCTGTTCCTTGTAGGTTGGGTTACGTTCCAGCCACGGTACGGGAGTAATCATAGAGAGGAGTACCTGCAACTCAGCATGTTCCGGAACCGCGGACTGGAGAAATATATCCGATTTGGCCGGGTCTATGCCTACGGAGAGCCAGTCGAGCACCATCTCTTTAATATTCCCTTTTATGCCGGACGGGTCTGTGTAATCGGTCGTCAGGGCGTGCCAGTCGGCAACGAAGAAGAAGCAGTCGTACTCTTGTTGCAGTTTAAGCCAGTTTGCCAGCACCCCTTTGAAGTGCCCGAAATGGAGCCTGCCGGTCGGCCTCATACCGCTTAAAACCCTCTTTTTCGCCATCAGAAACTTCCTCCGATAAGTATTTCAGCGGTGCGAAAGACGACAGGAGAGATAACCCTTTGCGTTACGCCGGACATAATAAGCAGTATAAGTATGGCAAAGCCGTACGGTTCTATCTTGGAGAAGGCAAAGGCCTTGTCCGCAGGCAATAGGTGGCTCAATACCTTGGAACCGTCAAGCGGAGGAACCGGAATCATATTGAAGACCGCTAGAGATATATTTATCAGTATGCTGTACTCTATCATTATATATAGCGGTTTGTAGACTGACGGCATGCCTGCGAGCAGAGAGGGAGCAAGCAGAAGAAAAGCTTTATGGAAAATCGCAAAGATAATGGCGAGTGCGATGTTGGAGAGCGGCCCGGCAAGGGCAACCCACATCATTCCTTTGGAAATATTTCTGAAGTAACGGGGGTTTACCGGTACGGGTCGCGCCCACCCGAACATGCCAGAGAGAAATAGCGCAAGCGTGCCAATAGGGTCGAGGTGTTTTAACGGGTTTAGCGTTATTCGCCCCAACATCTTCGCAGTCGGGTCTCCCATCCGGAAAGCTACATAGGCGTGAGCGCACTCGTGTACGGTCAGCGCCAGAAGTATCGGCGGTGCGATAAGAATCATTCTCTGTAAGTACTCTTCAAACATAAAAATCCTTTTATTGAACGGTATTAATTAATCATTCTAACAGATGGCCTGTTAAAACGTCAATGTTAATAGTGGCTCTGAAAGCAGGCTTATGGTGCGCTCATGCTCTGTTGGGGCGGGTTTACGAAAGGTTTGACTTTGCTAAGGCACAAAAAAGATTGAAATAAATGTATATTCTGATAAATTATGGCACAATATGACCGATCTATGTCGAATAGATTGTTACTGTCTTTAAAATACCTTTATTAATAGAGAATGGAAGATACTTATATGACGAAAGACCTGCTCTTTGAGATAGGCTGCGAGGAGATACCGGCCGGTTTTGTGCCAAAAGCCCTTGATAAACTTGAAAAATTTATTAATAAGAGGCTCGCCTCAGCCCGCTTGGGTTTTGTTTCGATAAAGGTTTTCGGTACTCCACGCCGGTTAGCGGTAGTAGTCGAGGGCCTCGAAGCTAAACAGGAGGATGCCGAGACCGAGGTGCGCGGACCGAAAAAAGAGGCGGCTTATGGTCCCGATGGCGCTCCGACACGAGCGCTTGAGGGATTTGCGCGGGGCCAGGGTGTTAGTCTTGATTCGGTAAGGCTGGTAGATACCGGCAAAGGCGAGCAGGTATACATAACAAAAAAGATAAAAGGCGCTAATACAGAGGATATTCTGCCCGAACTGCTCTTTGACGCGCTAGGCTCCGACCTTTTTGGCAAGACGATGCGCTGGGGCAGGCATGAAGTCAGCTTCGCCCGTCCTGTTCACTGGCTTCTGGCTCTGTATGGTGAAAAACAGATCGATGTCGAGTTTGGCCATATCAGAAGCGGTAACAAGACTTTTGGCCACCGTTTTCATGCTAAAAAGAGCGAAGGTTTTGAGGTAGATTCGATAGAGTCGTACTTTAAAGTATTAAAAGAGGCTTATGTGGTTGTAGAGCCCGAAGAACGCAAGTCTATAATAAGAGAGGGGCTTAAAAGATGCGCCGACGAGGTCGGCGGCATACTGCTCCCGGACGATGCGCTCGTAGAAGAGGTGACCTACCTTGTAGAGTACCCGATAGTGGTACGCGGCTGTTTTGAGGAAGAGTTTTTGAAACTTCCTTCCGACATAATCATAAATGCGGGCAGGGAGCACCAGAGGTACTTCTCTATAGTGGACTCTGAAGGCCGTCTCTTGCCGTACTTTCTTACCGTTGCCAATACGGAAGCTAAGGAGATGGGGGTGGTCGTCAAGGGCAACGAAAGAGTCCTCAGGGCGCGCCTCAATGACGCAAAGTTCTACTTCGACTCAGACATCGATGTTCCTTTTGTCGAACATGCCGAGGCCCTCAAAGGGGTAGTCTTTCAGAAGAAGCTCGGCACTTCGTATGAAAAGGCCGAACGTTTCACTCGTCTTGCACTCTTTATAGGGGCAGAGGCACGAATTTCCGCTGTAGCCGAAGAGTCTGAGTCGCCTGCAACTTACCTTTTAGATGAGGGTAACCCTGCGACCTATACGGGCCCGGACCCGTTTCAATCGATGAGGCTTATAATAGGTCGCGCAGCGATGCTCTCAAAGGCCGACCTGACTACCGGCGTTGTCGGAGAGTTTCCGAAACTGCAGGGTGTAATGGGCGGGGTCTATGCGGCTCGCAGCGAAGAGACCCTCGATGTGTCGCGCGCCATTGTTGAGCACTACCTGCCTATTGCTTCGGGCGGGGTTTTGCCCGAGTCACTGCCAGGCGCCATAGTATCTATTGCCGATAAGCTCGATACCATTGTCGGCTGTTTTGCCGTCGGCCTTATTCCCACGGGCACGCAGGACCCTTATGCGCTCAGAAGGCAGGCCCTAGGCATAATAGCGATACTTTCAAGGGCTGAAATAGACGTGCCGCTCGACTCTATGGTTGCTCATGCCGCGTTGCTGCTTTCGGACAAGATGGAAGGGACGCAAGAAGAGGTGGTAGCCAAAGTGCTCGACTTCTTTAAAGAGCGTCTTCGTAACCAGCTTTTGAGCGAGGAGCTGCCTTTCGACTCGATAGATTCTGTGCTCAGCGCGCCGTGGTACGGTATATCGGACGCCACGCAGAGGATTCGGGCAATCGAGAAGTTCAAGGCGCACCCGGCCTGTAATGATCTTGTTATTGCCTTTAAGCGCGTATCGAATATACTGAAGAAAACAGAGCCCAAAGCCGGTGAACCGAACCCGACCCTCTTTGTTGAAGACGAAGAGCGCGCTCTTTACGAAATCAGCCTGGAAGTCGCTCCGGTAGTTGCTGAGCACTCGTTGGCCGGAGACTATTCTGCCCTGCTAGAGAGTCTCGCTTCGATCAAGGAGAGAATAGACGCCTTCTTCGATACCGTAATGGTTATGGCAGAAGATGAGTCGGTGAAGGCAAACCGCCTGGCGCTGCTGCAGCAGGTACGTAACCTGTACTCAAAAATTGCTGATCTTTCTAAATTGACTGCGTAAGTTGATTAAACTCCGCAACGTCTCTTAGGTTTTGCTATTCTGCGCCTGCCTCACCCGGAGTGCTTACACCCTTTTTTTAGACCGTTTGGAGGTGTTATCTATATGGGTCACAAAGTTCCGATACTTACGGCTTCTGTTCTTGCTCTCTTAATTACTTCTTCCCTTGTTCTCACTTCCGGAGTTCTCACTTCCGGAGTTGGCGCTGCCGGAGTTGGCGCTGCCGGAGACTCTTTTAAAGATAAAGCTGCGGCAATAACCGCCGAGATAACAGGAATGCGAAGTGTTAGGGCCTCAAAGCTTCACCCCGCAAGTAACGTGGTGAGCAGTATCACGGTCGAGAGCTTTAAACAGACCTGCGGGCCGGTCGCCAAAAGGGTTATGGAGATTTCCAAAGAGCAGTCCGTTAAGATACGGCACGCTGCTTTAAAGTACAGAAACCCGAAGAACGCGGCAACGCCTGAAGAGGCGGCAATGATGGAGATGTTCGATTTTGACCGGTCCGTTACCGGCAAACTCGACCGTATCGAGTTGGAAGGTACTGTCTACAGACGGTACAGCGCGCCGATATTTGTGGAGCCCGCATGCCTAAAGTGTCATGGAGACAAGGACGCGCGGCCCGGTTTTGTGCTGAAGAAGTATCCGTTAGATCGTGCGTGGGGTTTTGGCGTCGGGGATATCAGGGGTATTATCTCTGTGCTTTCCCCGCTTTAAGAGGGTTTGCCTTACGAGTGATTTTCTATGCTTTGTTTGTTTAATGGAAGTAAGGTGTGCGTAGAGAGGCGGCTGTGCGGGTTTCAGAGGTGAAGTGAAATAATTCCAGAAAAGTAATCGAAGAGCCGGCCCCGACGGGCTCGACACTATTAAGCGATGTTAAGGGAGGTATCTCTGTGACAACAAAATTACGCGGACTCGATTTTCGTAAAAGTGTCGATCATATGGTCGATAAGGCGATCCGGATCATAGGGCTCGATGCAGGAATAGCCAAGGCGATTAAGTCCTGCAACAATGTTCTTACGGTTCGGTTCCCTGTTGAAATAAAGGGCAAGGTAGAGGTCTTTACCGGCTGGAGAGCGGTCCACTCAGCCCACCGCCTGCCTTCAAAGGGTGGTATTCGTTTCTCTATCCACTCCGATCAGAACGAGGTCGAGGCCCTTGCGGCTCTTATGAGTTATAAGTGCGCTATCGTCGATGTGCCGTACGGCGGCTCCAAGGGCGCGCTCAAGATCGATCCGCGTAAATACGACCGCGATGAGATGCGGCGCATAACCCGCCGTTTTGCCAGGGAGCTTGCCACAAAGGGTTTTTTGAGTCCTGCGGTCAACGTACCTGCCCCTGACATGGGTACCGGTCAGAGGGAGATGGCGTGGATAGCCGATACCTATAAACATCTCTATCCCGAAGATATAAACTATCTCGCCTGCGTTACCGGTAAACCGGTCCATTCCGGAGGCGTACGGGGCCGTGTTGAAGCGACGGGCCGCGGCGTTCAGTACGCGCTTCGCGAGTTCTTCCGCCACCCCGATTGCGTAAAGGAAGCTGGCATGGAGGGTAGTCTCGAAGGCAAACGAGTGGTGGTTCAGGGTTTTGGTAATGTCGGTTATAATGCGGCGCATCTTCTGCATAGTCAGGACGGTGTGAAGATAACGGCTGTTATCGAGTATAACGGCGCTCTTTCGTGTGAGAGCGGTATAGACCCTGTCAAGCTTTACGCCTATATTCAGGAGACGGGCGGGGTTACCGGTTACCCGGATGCCGAGTTCCACAAAGATGCCCATAAGCTGCTCGAACTCGATTGTGATATACTTATTCCGGCTGCCATAGAGTCGGTTGTTACCGAAGAGAATGCGCCGAATATTAAGGCGAAGCTTATAGCCGAGGCCGCCAACGGCCCGGTTACCTTTGAAGCCGACAGGGTACTGCATGAGCGCGGTATCGTGATTCTGCCCGATGCTTACATGAATGCCGGCGGTGTTGCGGTCAGTTACTTCGAGTGGGTCCGCAACCTCAGTCATATGCGTTTCGGACGCATGGAGCGGAGGCACGACGAGGTGCGGGGGCACTGTATAGTAAAGGCGATGGAGGAGATAACCGGCAAGTCCGCTCCCGACTGGGTGCTTACCGAGATAGCAAAGGGGCCGGACGAACTCGACCTCGTAAACTCCGGGCTCGATGATACGATGCGGTCGTCCTTTCAGCAGATACGTGCGGTTAAGGATGAAGTGGACGCTGTTGATGACTACAGGACGGCGGCGTACTATATTGCTATAGAGAAGATAGCCAAGTCGTATCTCGATATAGGAATTTACTAACCGGAAGAGCCGGGCAAACCTGGTATTGTGGTGGTAGAGTGATTGATAGCCTTGGTAGCGCCTCACCTCTTTACCTCGGTTTTATAGCGAGCTTGGCGGCAGGCGCGGCCACCGGGTTGGGCGCGTTGCCTGTTATCTTTATACGTAATATTTCCGGTAGGCTGCAGGGCGGGCTACTCGGCTTCGGCGCTGGAGTTATGCTTGCGGCCACCTCTTTCTCTCTTATTGTTCCGGCTGTAGACGCGGCCTATACTACATACGGCAGCAAGTCAGGCGCCGCTTTTATAGTAGGCGCAGGTATGTTTATAGGCGCTATGTTTCTCTGGCTAAGTGACAAGTACTCTCCGCACGAGCACTTTATATCCGGTCCTGAAGGAGCTAATCCGAAGAACCTTAAGCGAGTCTGGCTCTTTATAATAGCCATTACGTTGCATAATTTCCCGGAAGGCCTGGCAGTTGGAGTAGGTTTCGGCAGTGGCGATATTTCAAATGGTATCGCCCTTGCTACCGGTGTAGGTCTGCAGAACCTGCCAGAAGGGCTTGTGGTGGCAGTGG
This sequence comes from Deltaproteobacteria bacterium, assembly GCA_029262515.1. Lineage (GTDB taxonomy): Bacteria > Desulfobacterota > GWC2-55-46 > GWC2-55-46 > JADFVP01 > JADFVP01. Next base: position 141,711 of record JAJCZH010000002.1, read on the forward strand.
CGCTCTTAGGTGAAGGGTACTCGGTAGGCCGTTCTCTTCTTATTGCGCTTTTAACGGGGCTGGTGGAGCCGGTTGGCGGGCTTATAGGCGCAGGAGTTGTTAGCCTTGCGGCGCCGTTACTGCCGTGGGGGCTCGGTTTTGCGGCCGGAGCTATGCTTTTTGTTATAAGTGATGAAATTATACCGGAGTCGCACCGCAAGGGTATTGAGAAAGAGGCCACCGTAGGGGTAATGGTCGGTTTTGTGATTATGATGTTCCTCGACGTTACTCTCGGATAGCGCAAAGAGAATAGCGAAGCAAGTTTGGAGGCTCAGGAGGTTTCGTTGGATAGAGTTGAGATAGTATATGTAATAGGGCATAAGAACCCGGATACCGATTCATGTGTCTCTGCCGTGGCGCTTGCTCAATTGAGAAGCGCAGAAGGCATGGAGAACGTTGAGGCGGCGCGAGCCGGAGACCTCAATCCGCAGACCGCTTTTATCTTCGACTACTTCAAGGTAGATCCTCCGAAGTATATAAGTGACGTCTATCCGCGTGCACGAGATATCATGAACACAGGAGTGGTTCATGTCTCAGGCGATACACCGCTACAGAAGGTAATGGAGCTTATGCGCGAAGAGGGCGTGCGTTCCATTCCAGTGCTCGATTCCGATTCCTGTCCTATAGGGGTACTTACGATAATGGACCTTGCCAACAGGTATATTGGTGGCATGGAGACCGGTGGCTCGCGTGAGGTTACTACAACCATGGATAATATGGTGACTACGCTCGGAGCCGAGGTGGTTCACGATTTTCTCGGTAAAGGGGTTGTTACGCTCGGAGTATATGTCGGGGCGATGCGTAGGGACTCATTCGTTGAGATAATAGGTTTTCATGATCCTGTCGAGTGTATAGTAGTGGTCGGTGACAGGGAAGGGATACAGAGGTCGGCTGTAGAGATGGGCGTATCGCTTTTGGTCGTCTCCGGCGGTTTCAAGCCCTCGGAGACCGTAATCGAACTTGCGCGCGAACGTGGCGTAAGCGTAGTCGTCTCTCCACATGATACAGCAACCACAGCGCTTCTCTTGCGCTTTTCGACCCCGGCTTCTGCCCTGTGTAGCGGCAAAGTTGATTCAGTACCGCCAGATACCCTTGTTGAAGACCTGCGCTACAGGCTTGGCTCTATGAGCGGTCTTGCTGTATTAGACTCAGATGGTGCGATGGAGGGTTTTATAACAAAGTCGTGCCTTCTAAAGAGACCGAGGACAGGGCTCATACTCGTGGACCATAACGAACTCTCACAGGCGGTCGATGGTGCGGAGATGGTGGAAATAATGGGGGTGGTCGATCACCACAGGATTGGAAACTTTCAGACAACCCACGCAATACCTTTTATATGCGAACCCGTGGGTTCGACCTCTTGCCTTGTTGCGGAGCTTTATCGTGCCAGTGGCCTTGAAATCGGTAAAGTGACTGCCGGGTTACTCCTGGGCGGCGTGCTCTCCGATACGATTATGCTCAAGTCCCCGACGACTACCCGGAGAGATGTTGAGATTATCAAATGGCTCGAGGGTGAGTCCGGACTCGAACACGTTGCGTTCGGTACAGAGATCTTCTCTGCAACTTCATCTATACGCAAACGCGGCCACGCTGTTGTGGTAAACGCCGACCATAAGGTTTTTGAGGCCGGTACGGAGAGTTTCGGTATAGGCCAGGTAGAGGTTATTGGTTTTGATGAGTTTTATTCCGAGAAGGAGGAACTCCATAAGGAGCTCGAAAAGGTAGGCGAGACAAAAGGGCTTGTCCTGTCGACGCTTCTTGTTACCGATATAGTCTGTGGAACGTCACTTCTTCTGGCTACGGGGAAGAAAGAGGTAATATACAACCTCGGTTACCCCAAGGTAGAAGAGCACATGTATGAACTCAAAGGCGTCATCTCTCGTAAAAAGCAGGTTGTACCTCATCTCCTGAGTGTCTTTAACGAGTCTAATTAATCCCCCCACCCCTTATCCCGTAAAGCAGGCCTTTAGGCAGAGCCTTAATATATGTCTTTATACGGCGGCCAAAAGGCGGAGCCCTTTTTTTGTGCTATAGTAAAAGTAGCAGTCGGTAGAGACCGTTTTACTGTCACCGGCCTGAAAAAAAGATGGAAGCCTAAATATAGAGATGGAGTAGAGAGAGTGACCCTAAAGAAGACAAAGACGGATGCGGAGTGGAAAGAGTTGCTCAGTGAAGAGCAATATTATGTAATGCGAAAAAAAGGTACCGAGCGGCCCTTCTCCGGCAAGTATAATTATAACAAGGCGACCGGTGAATATCTCTGTGCCGGTTGTTCGTCCCCGCTCTTCTCTTCTGGCGATAAGTTCGACTCCGGCACCGGCTGGCCCAGTTTTACATCTCCGCACTCGGAGGCTTCCGTCTCCACCGAAGGGGATGAGAGCCTCTTAATGGAGCGCACCGAGGTACTCTGTAGTGAGTGTAACGCTCACCTCGGACACGTCTTTAGTGACGGCCCCGCTCCTACTGGACTGAGGTACTGCATAAACTCGGCTTCGCTTAAGTTTGTTGAGAACGAGTAACCCGCTACCGTTTGGTTTAAGTAATATATACGCCCGATACCTTGCCAGCATACTTTCTAGACCTATCCATGTTAGTCATGTAGCCACTTTCCGCAGCAGGCCTTGCCAGGCCTGCTTTTTATTAAAATATTTCGTGATATGAGTACCGCCACGGCTCTTTTTTTTAATATAAAGAGCTGAAGAGAGGTTATTTTTATTTATGATAGGTGTGGATTTTACTAGCAAATCAATTACTTATCGAAAAACAAGAAGAATGTTGATATTCCTCCTTCCGATTAATCTAATTTTAATATACACACATGTATACTGTTAACCATAGAGCACGACCTCCGAGTCTCACGACGGGTCACAGAGGTTTTCAGGCGATGAGTGCCGCAGTACTACCGACGCAGGTACGGGTAGTATAGCAGGCATTTTTTTTTAAAAAAAATGCCAAGATAAAGATGCAACACATAACTTTTTTACTTACTCTCGAAAGGAGTACACACATGAAAAGATTTTTAGCCATCGCTCTCGCAGCTTCCCTCGGACTCGTAATGGCCGGTTCAGCTTCTGCAGGTACCTATCAGAAGGCCCCTAATGCATACGCAGTAGGCGACGCCGCAAACGGTATCGGTACTTCGAGGCATAACCTTGGTGGATTCGGTGAGCACGTTGTAACCCCGGACACTACCGAGATCTGTATCTTCTGTCACACGCCTCACCACACCAATACCTCCATGGCTCCGATATGGAACAGGAACATCGTTTCCAC
>JAJCZH010000003.1 GCA_029262515.1 Deltaproteobacteria bacterium
AAGTCCCTGCCGAGGACACTCGATATCGACGGCCGTTTCTTGATCTTTCACGGCTGGGTCAACGATACGGACAGTTATATCTTCGGTGCCAACGATGCGCTTAAAAACTTCAAACGTCTTCAGGATATTCACCATAGTAACGTCTATTTCTTCGGCCACACCCACGTTGCTATTTCATATCTCGGTAGCGAGGGTACGGTAAAGATTTCGGCCGACAGTTCGCTGCGTCTGACCAACAGGTACAACTATCTGATCAATCCGGGCTCGGTCGGGCAGCCCAGGGACAGGGACCCGAGAGCGGCATTCGCCGTTTACGATGCTGTTGCCGGGACGATAGAGTTCCACAGGGTTGAGTACGATATTAAGAGAACAATAGAGAAGATAAGGAGTGCAGGCCTTTCGAACCGGCTCGGAGAGCGGTTGAAGCTCGGCTGGTAGAAGAGACCAGGGCAGGAATCTGTGAAAATGGTATTAAAAAAAAAAGAGCAACGCATATTAGCGTTGCTCTTTTTTCGGTTTGATCCGGTTTTATCTATTATTGTTACTATCCGCCGATAAGGCTCATGGTCTTTGAGCATTTTTTGAAGAGCTCTTCATTTATATGGTGCTTCATCGGTTTTACCTTTACCGCATGAAAGAGTATATCTTCTATAACCTTGTCGTTAGAGCCATCCCTGAGCGCATCTCTTATGTCGATCTCGGTGTCGGAGAAGAGGCAGGTCCGAAGCTTGCCGTCGGCGGTCAGCCTGAGCCTGTTGCACGAACCGCAGAAGTGCTCGGTTACGGGGCTGATAAAACCGACCTCTCCGAGGGCTCCTTCGAAACGGAACCTCCTTGCAGGCCCGGATGCGTTCCGTCTGCTCTCTACCGGGATGAGCTTTTCTCTGGCAACTATCCGCTCCTGAATATCTTTGGCACTGATGCACTTCTCTTTCTGCCAGCCCTCTTCGGTATCGAACGGCATGTATTCTATAAAGCGTATATGGTACGGTTTTGTCTTGGAAATCTCCGCAAAGTCCATGATCTCATCGTCATTAAATCCCTTGATTACGACCATGTTCACCTTTACGGGTGTCAGTCCGGCCCTTTCTGCGGCCTCAAGGCCCTGAAGAACGGTATCGAGGCAATCTCCTCTCGTAAGCTTCTTCACCCGCTCGCGATTTAATGAGTCGAGGCTGACGTTTATACGGTTCAGTCCGGCCCTTTTCAACTCTTCGGCATACTCGCCAAGCAGTACGCCGTTGGTAGTGAGGCTGAGATCTTGAATACCCTCTATATTGGAAAGGTCGTGAATAAAACCGACGATACCTTTTCGTACAAGGGGCTCACCGCCTGTTATGCGCAGACGCGAGATTCCGTTCTTCGCCCCGATGCGGGCAATCCTCAGAAGCTCTTCATACCTCAGTATTTTACCAGGCTCCGTCAGGTCTATGCCTTCGCTCGGCATGCAGTAGATGCACCGGAGGTTACACCTGTCGGTAACCGAGATACGCATGTAATCTATCTTTCTCTTATATGAATCGACCAGTTTAGTCATCTAATCACTCCACGATCTGCATCATCTCGGGGTTGTCCTCATACCCCGCGTCATCAATCGGAATGTCGAACTCGTCAGTCTCTTCTGCTGCGGTATCGTCCCCTTCATCACTGTTAGAGACGTTTGAGGCACCCGGTTTTGGAGTTCTGTCGGCCCCTTCGGTCGGGTAGCTAATTTCCGTCGGTGCGGTGCCTGTTTTGAAGGCCTCGAATAACACGTCTTGAGCCTCTGGCGGTGCAAGAAGGCCTGTAACCGGGTCTATCTTCGCGAACTCTATGTCGTCCGGAACGTCGAAGTTCTTGATGGGCGTACCAACGGTAGCGCCCTGCATGTATTTGAGCCAAATAGGTATGGCGGCTCTTGAGCCGGTCTCAAACTTACCGAGCTCCTTTTCTGTATCGTAACCGACCCACACTGTTGCCGTAAGGTCCGGTATAAACCCGATAAACCATGCGTCGTTTAAGTTGTTGGTGGTGCCTGTCTTTCCGGCAGCAGGCCGTCCAAGCGCTTTGGCTCTGCGCCCGGTTCCGTCTTGAACAACCCCCTGAAGCAGGTTAGCCATAATAAATGCGGTATCTTCTCCGATAACCTGTTCGGCGGTAGGTATGTTCTCTTCAAGGACGTTACCGTCTTTGTCGGTAATCTTGGTTATGAAGATCGGGTCCGGCCTGTAACCTTTGTTCGCAAAGGTAGAAAAGACGGTATTCATCTCCTGAAGCGTAAGGGCAGAGCTTCCGAGCGCCAAAGAGAGGTCATTTGCTAGCGGCGAGGTTATACCGAACTTCTTTGCGTAGTCGATCGCAGTAGAGACGCCGATATCCTGCAGTACCTTGATGGTCACTATATTACGCGACTTTGTCAGCCCCTTTCTAATGGTGGTCGGGCCGTGAAACTGCTCGTCGTAGTTGCGCGGGCGCCACTTCTCATCATTAATTTCATCTTCAAAGACGATAGGCGAGTCTAATACAATTGTAGCCGGGGTATAGTCGTTGTCCAGCGCCGCTGCGTATATTATTGGTTTGAAACCCGAACCCGGCTGGCGTAATGCCTGTACGGCGCGGTTGAACTGGGTCTCCCTGAAGTCGGAACCGCCTACCATAGCGCGTACGTAACCGGTCTCAGGTTCTGAAGAGATGAGCGCGGCTTCGACAAGCGGAACCTGTTCGAGAGCGAGGCTCAGAAGAGCATCTTCGTCCTTCGGCTCCCTTCTTACCCGAACATGGATAACGTCTCCTGTTTTGAAGTTATTGAGAGGTTCGGCCACGAGCGTGCCGTCCGAGAGGTTCTCAGGGTTGTAGACCCGCGCCCACCGGTACTGCCACTTGTTGATTATTCCGTGACGGTGGCCGATGTCGACATTTATCAACTTCTTCTTAATGTCAACCGAGGTAATGAGACCCTTGTAGATACCGTTCTTCTCTATAGGTTTGCTTTCGAGCTCTTTGTCTATCTGCTCACGCAGTTCGTCCATCTCATCTACGGTCTCAAGGGCTGAAATCGGGCCCCTGTACCCCCTGCGCTTGTCAAAGGCGCGGCGGCCTGTATCTACGGCCTCGTTTGCGGCCTTCTGAAAATTGATGTTCATGGTCGTATAGATATTGAGCCCGCCCTTGTAGAGCAGGTTTTCACCATATTGCTCTTCCACGTATCTTCTTATATGTTCGGTAAAGTACGGACCGGCCCAGAGCGTCTTGATCGCCTTCGGTTTCAGCTTCAGTTCCTCGAAGAAGGCGGCGACGGCCTCGTTAGGGTTTATGAACTCCTCTTCGACCATCCTGTTGAGTACGAATTCCTGGCGCTCCTTGGCGCGATTTAGGTTGCTGTAAGGTGAATACTTGCTCGGGGCTTTCGGCAGGCCGGCCAGAAGGGCGGACTCGGATATGGTTAAATCTTCAACGTTTTTGCCGAAGTAGGTCTCTGCTGCGGCCTGAACGCCGTAAGCGCCGTTACCGAGGTATATCTGGTTGAGGTAGAGGTTGAGGATTTCGTCTTTGTTAAGCTCCCGCTCGATCCTGTAGGCCATTATAACCTCGCGAATCTTCCTCGATATCTTCTTTTCATTTGAGAGAAAGAAACTTCTGGCAACCTGTTGGGTTATAGTAGAGCCGCCCTGAACGAATTTACCAGCTTTCATATTCTTATAAAAGGCGCGTGCTATACTTATGTAGCTGATTCCCTCATGCTCGTAGAAACCGGAGTCTTCAGCCGCCAGAAAGGCATCGATAAGGAACTTCGGCATGGTAGTCAGAGCCACCACTACCCTGCGCTCGATATAGAACTCGCCGATAACCTCACCTTCGGCAGAGTACGCCTTGGTTACCAGGTTCGGCTGGTAGTCCGTTATTCTAACGAGAGAGGGAAGGTCTTTGGTAAAGTGAAAATAAGTCCCAAATATGATCAGTGCTACAAAGGCGATGCACAGCCCGAGTATTTTTCGTCTATTCATCCTAAAACTATAACAAAAAGGAGTGGTTAAAGCAAGATAAAGGAGGTTCTCAAACAGGGTTCCCATGCTCACCCGGCTTTATGCGCTTTTGTGCAGCTTGGATGAGTTTCAACTTTGGTACGGTTCTATAAGTATTGATAAAAATTGTTTTATAGGCTAAATTATAGTGAAACTAATTAGGCACAACAGGCCGCATGCAGTCTGGGTGCGGCTTCTGTTCTTTAACTGGAAAAGAAATGAAATGTTAAGGTTTGAAGATATTTTAGAGTCGGTCGCGGAGAACAACCCCTCTGCCGATCTCGATCTCTTGAAGAAGGCGTACGTCTTTTCGGGAATGGTTCATCAGGGGCAGACCCGCATGTCCGGAGAGCCGTACCTGATTCATCCTCTGGCGGTCTCGAATATACTCGCCGACCTGAAGATGGATGTTCAGTGCGTTGTTACCGGCCTGCTTCACGATACTGTCGAGGATACGCATACTACGCTTGAGAAGATAGATGAGCTTTTCGGCCCCGAGGTGGCCTCTTTGGTTGACGGCGTTACAAAGATCAGCCGCTTGACCTTTGACAAGCAGGAGGATAGGGAGGCGGAGAACTTCCGCAAGATGATCTTTGCCATGAGCAAGGATATCAGGATAATACTGATAAAACTTGCCGACAGGCTCCATAATATGAGAACGCTCGATGCCCTCAAGCCGAACAGGCAGAAGGCGATAGCCAGGGAGACGATGGATATCTACGCTCCGATGGCTAACAGGCTCGGTATCGGCTGGATAAAGACGGAACTCGAAGACATCTCGTTTAAGTATATAGACCCAGAGAGGTACGCATTTCTTACCGAGCGCGTTGTTCAGGAGACGGATGCCTGGAGCAAGTATATTGAGAACGTCAAGTCGATCATAGAAGGCAAGCTTACTGAGAACGATTTTGATGGAGTAGTTGCAGGGCGCGTCAAGCATCTGTACTCTATTCATAAGAAGATGGAGGCCCAGGGAGTAGATTTCGAGAATATCTATGATATTATCGCCTTCAGGATAGTGGTGGAGAATGATCAGGACTGTTATGCCGTCCTGGGCCTGATTCACTCTATCTGGAAGCCTGTGCCGGGCCGTTTTAAAGATTATATAGCCCTTCCGAAGCTCAACAGGTATCAATCTCTCCACACAACGGTCGTCGGGCCGTACGGCATACGGATGGAGGTACAGATACGGACATACGAGATGCACAGGATTGCCGAGTACGGAATCGCATCACACTGGAAGTATAAGGAAAACGGTGAGATAGATGCGGATGACGACAAGACATTCGCTTGGCTTCGCCAGCTTCTCGAGTGGCAAAGAGACTTAAAGGATTCCGACGAATTTATGGATTCGCTCAAGGTAGACCTCTTTCCGGAGGAGGTCTTCGTCTTTACCCCCAAAGGAGATATAAAACAGTTCTCTGTCGGGGCCACCCCTATAGATTTCGCCTATGCAATCCATACCGATGTAGGTAACAGGTGCGTTGGCGCCAAGATAAACGGCAAACTCGTGCCTCTGGGCACAAAACTTCGCAGCGGTGACGTGGTCGAGGTCATTACGTCTAAAATTGACAGGCCGCGAAAGGACTGGCTCAATCATGTTAAAAGCGCAAGGGCGAAGACCCGTATAAGGCAGTGGATAAAGAACGAAGAGAGAACAAAGAGTATCTCTTTAGGTAAAGAGATACTCGGCCATGAGCTTCAGAGACATAACCTGAATCTTGAGTCCCTGGTCGCTTCCAAAACGCTTGAAGAGGTTGCAAAGAGCAAATTCAGTCTCGGTTCCGTAGAGAGCCTTTTTGCGACTATAGGTTACGGAAAGGTCTCTGCCACTAACGTACTGCGCGGTATCCTGCCGGAAGAGAAGAGCTTTGAGGCGAGCAAGCATAAGTTCTCGTTCAAAAGGATGTTCGGACGCTTCAAGAGTAGTCCAAAGATTGCAAGAAGCCCGGTAATCGTTAGCGGTGACGACGATATCATGGTTCGGTACGCGCAGTGCTGTAATCCGCTGCCAGGAGAGAGCATAGAGGGGCTTACTACTCTGGGCCAGGGGCTTAGCATCCACTCGGAGAATTGCCCTAATCTGATGAACGTAGATGTCGAGAGGTTGATAGAGGTCGCCTGGGCTCCTGACATCAGTATTACGCGTCCCGTAAATATCGAAGTTCTGTGCAGAAATGAGAAGGGTGTTCTGGCAGAGATGACCAATGTAATCCAGAGCGCTGATGCGAATATCTCAAGTGCTGAAATAGGGACCAATCCGGAGAACAGGGCGGTCTGTACGCTTGTGGTCGATGTCAAGTCTGTCAAGCACCTCAATACTATCATGAGTTCACTTACTAGAATCAGCAAGGTTCTGAGGGTTAGACGGGTAAAGAAGAGTAGTTCTGTGGAAGATAACACAGAGGGTGAGAGGGTATAGGTTTATGGCTAAAGAGATAGAGACTGTTTCGGCGCCAAGCGCCATAGGGCCGTACTCTCAAGGAGTCAAGTCCGGCAATATGCTCTTTCTTTCCGGTCAGATACCGATAGAGCCGGCTCTCGGAGAGGTGGTTCCGGGTGGCATAGAGGCGCAGACCCGTCAGGTGTTAAAGAATCTTGGCGAGGTCTTGAAAGAGGGTGGCGCCACATTTGGCCACGTGGTTAAAACCACCGTATATCTAAAGGATTTGAAAAAGTTTCCCGAAATGAACAGTTTATACGCAGAGTACTTTACGCCCCCTTACCCGGCACGTGTTACCGTAGAGGTATCGGAATTACCCAAGGGTGTTGAAATCGAAATCGACGCTATTGCCGTTATTGACTGAAAAGCATACTTTTGTTGAAAGTCTGTTCCGTTGATACTGTGAATAGAACCGGTTGTTATGTCTGTAAAAACTCTGGTCTGCTTGTGGAACTATCAAAACCCATGTATAATAAAGATCAGGTGCAGGAAGTCTCTGTCGATACAGTGCGATAGGTGAAAGACGGATAGCAGGGCCGAACCGGTTCAACTGGCGGGATTTCAACATAAAAAGGGGCTAAAGCTCTTAAAAATTTTTGAAACTGAAGGAGTCGGCGGAAAAGGACGGAGTGGTCAAGAAGTGCTCAAAATGTTAAAACGCCCCGGTCTTTTATAACAAGTACCGGGGCTTCCTGGGGCTTCTATTATTGCAGGGGGCTGTTCTTTTTTGAAACTTGCACTACGTTAGAGTGTGCAAGTGGTGCAGTACCAAGTGAGACAAGTAGAAAACTAGGCTACTTTGGTAACGGCCCCGGAACGGATGCAGCGTGAGCAGACCCTGATCTTTTTGGTGTTGCCTTTATCGGCAGTGCGGACCGACTGAAGGTTCGGGTTCCATCTCCGTCTGGTTTTGTTATGGGCGTGGCTTACATTGTTGCCGCTTGCCGGCTTTTTACCACATATTTCACAGATTGCTGCCATCGATCTTTCCTCCATGTCGGTTTTTGTTAGCAATAGAATTTAGAAAAGTAACATCTTTTAGATGGTTTTGCAAGTTTTTTTCAGTTTTTTTGCCAGATGAGATGATGACATGTTAAACCGTATCTACATATCCTCTGCAGCCCTGCTCTGTATCTATACGCTGTTTCTCTTTTATACCTTTGTCGGCAGTGTTGCGGATTTCAGGTCAGGTCAGGATTCTAACATCTCGGCTCTTAAGCACGCCAAGACGGACGCGATAGTGGTGCTGACCGGTGGACAGGGTAGAGTAGAGAAGGGACTAGCTCTACTGCGTGAAGGCAAGTCTTCAAAATTGATACTGAGTGGCGTAAACAGCGCATCTAACCACAATCAGATTTTTAGCAACAAGCTTGTAAAGGGTGAGCAATACAGGATAATACTTGAAAAGAACTCGAAGAGCACCTATGAGAACGCCTTTGAGATGAAAAGGTTGGTTGAGGAACTACATATTGAGTCGATCACCCTAATAACCAGTTCATACCATATGAAGCGGGCGTATACCGCCTTCATGCGCATAATGCCGGACGGGGTTCGTATTGAGCCGTACACTATCTCCACGCCTAACTTCGATGAAGAGAAGTGGTGGGCTCCGGATAACCTTGCGGTAGCCCTGCCTGAATTCCTGAAGTACTACTGGTACGAAATCCGTTACAATGTGGGTAGTACCATCGCCTGAACCTGTCTTGCTTCCATTTAGGCCTAGACGCCTAGATATCGATACTCTCTCCCGGAGCGAGTATCCGTACATGCGTCGCAGCACCTCTCAGCATCTCTTTAAACTCTTCAGGATCCTGCTCTATCACCTCGAAGGTATTGTAATGCATCGGTATCACAACTTTCGGTTTTAGCATCTCTACGGCGCGTACGGCGTCGTCCATACCCATGGTAAAGTTATCGCCAATGGGCAGCATTGCTATGTCTATAGAGTTGGTATCGCCTATAAGGGCCATATCCGAGAAGAGTCCTGTATCTCCGGCGTGGTAGGCGGTTTTACCGTCCATTGTTACGAGAAAGCCGCACGGGTTGCCAACCGCGCCTTCGCCTTCTACGGTAGAGCCGTGGTGGGCTATGGTTAGCTTGATCCGCCCAAAATCGAAGTCGTAAGCTCCGCCTATATGCATATGGTGTCCCTCGGCGCCCTTTGCGATGCAGTAATTGACAAGCTCGAACGGGGCTATGATCTGCACTCTGTTTGCCGTAGCTATCTCTATGGCGTCCCCTATATGATCCGCATGGCCGTGGGTCACGAGTACCGCGTCGACCTCTACGTCAGATGGGTCTATGGTGGCTTGCGGGTTGCCGGTCAGGAAAGGGTCTATTATTATAGAACCTGAGTCGCTCTTGATGCTGAAGCATGAGTGCCCCTGAAATGTAATCTTCATGCTCGCCTCCGTATATGGTTTTTTTAGATAAGTATAACAGCATCTTACAGGTATTAGCTGATAATTTAGATTAAAAGCCTTTTGTTGTATAACCCTCTCTCAGAAGAAGCGCCGTCGTAACACCGTTGCCGCTTACCGTCTCGTTACCCGAGCAGATACGGGTGACTCCGCACGCCGGGCTCTTCTCTTTGAGTATAATCTCTTTTGAGCCATTTAGTCTGGCAATTGCCAGAGTTTTGTTTGCACCGTCCAGATAGAACTGGGTTACGTCCGTGCCATTTTCATCCATCACTTTGGCCTTGCCGTCGAGCACGTCCGCACCCGTACCGCCTACTATCTCTGCACGCGGCCTAGGCGTTGGAAGCCCTGATAACTGCTCAGGGCAGACCGGCAACAGGTATCTTCCGACGGCTGCCGCTTTTGCCTCTTCACTCAGTGCGGCTTCTCGGTTGTAACGGGTCTTAAGCCCCAGCAGGCAGGCGCTTATCAGTATCGGTTCTCTGTTTTCATTATCATTCGGCATAACAGTCTTTATTATGAGTTATCGGTCTACTGCTCAGCCTTTTTGCTCTGTTTTAATCGTTACCCTTCGCCCTTCTACTTCAACCATCTTCTCTGCGATAAGCCTGATCGCCTCCGGATATATGCGGTGCTCCTCTACCAGTATACGGGAAGCGAGAGCTTCTGGTGTGTCACCCTCTAAAAGAGGTACGGTTGCCTGAAGAAGGATAGGTCCCGAGTCGAGCCCCTCGTCAACAAAGTGAACCGTGCAGCCGGAGAATTTAACTCCGTACTCGATGGCCTGTTTCTGTACGTTCAGGCCCGGAAATGATGGTAAAAGGGAAGGGTGGATATTGAGTATCTTCATAGGGAAGGCGTCTAGCATAACGCTGGAGAGCAGACGCATAAAACCGGCCAGAACCACGAGTTCGACCCCGTACCCTGAAAGAATGCGAACAAGCTCGGTATCGTATGCCTTGCGCGTCGGATAGGCGCTCTTTTCAACTACCGCAACGGGTATGGAGCGGTTCTTTGCGCGCGTCAGGGCATAGGCTGCGGGAGAGTCGCTTATAACAACCTCAACTGAGCAGTTGAGGTTGTTTGCCTCGATCTCGTCTAATATAGCTTGCAGGTTGGTGCCGCCTCCGGAGGCGAGTACCGCTATCTTGAGCATTTTTATACTTACCTGTAGGTAATACGGCCCTGTTTTTCAGAGCCTTAAAAGAGTTTTGTGCCTGTGAACCGCACTACAGAGTCGCCTCGACCGGCTTTTTCTATCTTTCCGATGTCAAAGGCGCGTACTTTCTCTGCTTTCAGGCTCTTTAACGTGCTATCTACGTCTTTTGGTTTAACGATAATGATATAACCTATACCGCAGTTGAAGGTGCGGAGCATTTCGGACTCTTCAACCGGGCCGCCCTTTTGAATTATCTTGAAGATATTAGGCACAGGCCAGCTTCCTAGTTCAACCGACGCCTTCAAGCCCTTTGGCAGCACCCTAGATATATTCTCTTGAAAACCGCCTCCTGTTACGTGAACCATGGCGCTCGGGCGGATCTTTTTAAGCAGCTTGAGCACCGGTTTGACGTAGAGGCGCGTTGGGGCCAGGAGGACTTGACTGAGGTTTCTGGACCCGAGCCCTTTTACCTTATCGGTTACCTTGAGCCCCATACGGTCGAAGAGCACAGATCTTGCCAGAGAAAAACCGTTGCTGTGCAGCCCTGACGAGGCGAGCCCTATCAGGTGATCTCCTGCTTTAACCCGTTTATGGTCGATAATAGCCTTTTTATCGACGACGCCTACGGCAAAACCGGCCAGGTCGTACTCTCCTGAGCCGTACATGCCGGGCATCTCAGCTGTTTCGCCGCCCAAAAGCGCGCACCCCGACTCTTTGCAGCCCCGCGCCACGCCTTTTACGACCTCGGAATGTTTTTTTGCCGATAGCTTTCCTGTAGCGAGATAATCGAGGAAGAAGAGCGGCTCTGCGCCTGAAACGAGTATGTCGTTTACGCTCATTGCAACGAGATCGATTCCTACGGTATCGTGCCTGTCGGCCATAAAGGCAATCTTCAATTTCGTGCCGACCCCGTCCGTTGCCGAGACGAGCACAGGGTCGTTTAACCCCTTGAAGCGTGCGCTGAAGAGACCTCCGAAGCCGCCTATGCCGCCTATTACGCCGGTTCTTTGGGTCGAGCGTACAGCCGGTTTTATGAGGTCGACAAGTAGCGCTCCTTCGTCGATATCAACGCCGGCATTTTTGTAGGAGATATTGCCCATAGTTAGACAGAATAGTAGAAACGTACCTGATTGTCAACGGTACTGCGATACCACAGCTTTATTGTTGTATTTTGGGGCCTCATCCATTATATTGACATCTTTACATATAGTTGATCAACAGTACTGAAAGGAACCGGATGCCGTCTACGAAGAGCAAAAAGAGACCCGTAATACTTGTATCGAATGACGACGGAATCCATTCCGAGGGTATCTGTAAGCTTGCATCAGCTCTCAGGCGGGTGGGTACGGTTTACGTTGTCGCCCCGGACAGGGAGCGAAGCGCGGCGAGCCATTCGCTTACGCTCCACCGGCCTCTTCGCGTTGTAGAGACCGCAAAACAGACCTTTGCTGTTGACGGCACTCCTACCGACTGTATCAATATTGCGGTGCACGGTATTTTGCCCGTACGTCCGGATCTCGTCGTCTCTGGTATAAACAGGGGCATCAATCTCGGCGAGGACGTTTCGTACTCCGGTACCGTCTCTGCCGCCATGGAGGGTACCCTTCTCAATATTCCCTCGATAGCGATTTCATTAGAGGGGCGTGATACTTTCGAGTATAAAACCGCTGCCGCCTTTGCGGTGAAAATCTCGCGTCACGTGCTGAAGAGCGGCCTGCCGAAGGATACGCTTATCAATGTAAATATTCCGGCTGTAAAGAGTCTTAAAGGTTATAAGATAACGCATCTCGGCAAGCGTTTTTTTAATGACGTAGTTGTCGAAAAGCTCGACCCGAGAGGAAAGAAGTACTACTGGATAGGCGGTGACGTTGACAGGTGGGAAGGTGGCAAGGAGTGTGATTTTTATGCAATGGAGAAGGGGTATATTTCCGTAACGCCTCTCCATCTCGATCTCACAAACTACTCGTCTATCGAAGAGATAAAAGGCTGGAAACTCCGTTAATTTTCTTACTTTTCTTTAAGTGGTTTTTATATATATGGTATCGAGTTTACGCTTTAAAAAAGATATTTACGAACGCGCCAGAAATCAGATGGTAGAGAGGCAGGTGATTGCCCGGGGTGTAAAGGACCCGGCGGTTATCGACGCAATGCGCAGGGTTCCGCGCCACCTCTTTGTCGAGGAGGCTCTCCGGGGGCAGGCCTATAGCGATTACCCGTTACCAATCGGCGACAAGCAGACCATTTCCCAGCCCTATATAGTCGCCTTCATGACAGAGGCGCTAGGGCTTACGGGCTCGGAGCGGGTTTTAGAAATAGGCACAGGCTCCGGTTACCAGGCATCTATTCTCTCACTGCTCTGTGAGAACGTCTACTCGGTTGAGCGTATATCTCGAATTGCCGACAGGGCGCGAAAGATCCTCGACTCGTTCTACTGCTCCAATGTCTTAATTCGCGTGGGTGACGGAACGCTCGGCTGGAGCGAGGAGGCCCCGTACGACGCAATTCTGGTGACGGCAGGGGCGCCGGACATCTCTACTTCTCTGTTACCGCAACTCAAAGTAGGGGGCAGGCTCGTAATACCGGTAGGCAGTACCGACGTACAGGAACTTATAAAGATAACAAAACATAAAGAGCGTATCGTCACCGAAAAGCTTGGCGGGTGCCGGTTCGTCAGGCTTATCGGCAAGAAGGGCTGGCAGGAAGAGTGAAAGGAGAACGGTAACAGATGTTAAAGCGTACTTACGAATGGGTGCTGTCGTGGGCCCATACCCCATACGGAGCGCCGGTGCTTTTTTTGCTCGCTTTTGCCGAGAGCTCTTTTTTTCCGATTCCGCCTGACGTTCTGCTCATCGCTCTTGCGCTCTCGATACCGTCTCGCGCCTTTTACTTTGCGCTCTTGTGCTCCGTAGGCTCGGTCCTCGGCGGGGCTTTCGGTTATGCCATAGGCCTGTACCTGATGGAGTTTATCGGTAACAGCATAATAGACTTTTACGGCCTTTCCGACAAGTACGAGTACATACAGGCGTTATACCGCAACTACGACGCATGGGCCGTAGCCATAGCCGGCTTTACGCCGATTCCGTATAAGGTATTTACCATTACCGCCGGGGCCTTTAAGATAAACTTCTGGGTTTTTCTTGGCGCTTCGTTCGCAAGTAGAGCTTTGCGTTTCTTTATAGTCGCTTATCTTATTTATAAGTACGGTAAACCGATTAAGGGTTTTATAGACAAATACTTCAACCTGCTCTCCATACTCTTCGTGATCGGAATAATCGGCGGGTTTATACTCTTGAAATATATAATTCATTAATCTTTCTTATGTGATAACTCTGTGTGAAA
The DNA here is from genome assembly GCA_029262515.1 of Deltaproteobacteria bacterium. Taxonomy (GTDB): domain Bacteria; phylum Desulfobacterota; class GWC2-55-46; order GWC2-55-46; family JADFVP01; genus JADFVP01. The sequence continues at coordinate 13,363 of JAJCZH010000003.1, forward strand.
GTCTTTTACTTATCGGGTTGGAATGGATATTAGTCGTAAAATGGTAGGCGTAGTCGGTAGCGGGTCTGAAGACCCGGCGCTCAATGCTCTGGCCGAAGAGGTCGGGCGTTTGATCGCAGAGGCCGGGGTTACGCTCGTTAACGGCGGCCTCTGTGGAGTTATGGCCGCTTCGGCAAAAGGTGCAAACCGGGCAGGCGGAACAGTAGTAGGCCTTCTGCCAGGAGACGATCCATTGGCAGCCAACCCGCATGTCAATGTCGTACTGCCTACGGGACTCGGTGAGGCGCGTAATCTTCTGATCGTTCGTGCGGCCTCTGTGGTAATCGCAATAGGTGGCGGTTACGGCACATTGAGTGAGGTCGCTCTCGCGCTCAAACTCGGCAGACCTGTTATTGGCCTCGGCACCTGGGAGGTCTCAGAAGATATTATTAAAGCAGCCTCGGCAATGGATGCCGTAAAGAGGGCTTTGGAGCTGCTGTCCGTACAGGAGTAATCGTATGAAGAGCGTTCTTATAATCTTACTCTCCACTCTCCTGCTCTACGGGTGTACTATAAGCACCGGTGTGGTACACAGGGTAGGCCCCGGCGAGACGCTCTGGAGGATTTCCAAGACTTACGGCGTTGATATTGAAGATGTAGTAGATATAAACGATATTCAAGATCCTACGGAGATCAAGGCCGGGATGAAACTCTTTATTCCGGGTGTAAAGAAAGTCAAGAAAGTAACTCCTGCCGGTGTTATACAGAAGTCCAGGAAGGCTGGTGCGAAGAAGGGTACATATAAGAGCCGCGCAAAAGCGCAGCGGCTCTTCAGCTGGCCGGTAAAGGGTCAGGTATCTTCCCGCTTCGGCAACAGAAACGGCGAAAGGCACGATGGGCTCGATATACTGGCTCCCAGAGGTACGGTAATAAGAGCGGCCGAGAGCGGCAAGGTAGTCTTTGTAGACACGAGTTATGACAAGTACGGGCATATAATAATATTGGAACATGCCAAAAACTACTTTACGGTATATGCGCATAACAGCAAGAATCTGGTTAAACGGGGGCAGGTGGTCAGGAAAGGCGAGGGAATAGGCAGGGTAGGGAGAACAGGTAATGCAACCGGCTACCACCTCCACTTCGAGGTCCGCAAGGGCAAGCAGGTTTTGAATCCGCTTTTTTTCTTGCCATAAACGATACCTTCTGTTGTAATAGTAAAGTAAGTTCTCATCACGACATCGCTTCGAAACCTTAACGGTGGGAGCTTTGAGCATGGCGAGTTTAAGTCTTTCTAAAAGTACCGAGCAAGAAAGAGCCGAAACCGGCGCTTCATCCGGAAAAGAGTTATACCCGAGCGATACCATCAGTATCTACTTTGACGGTATCAAAAAGTTTCCTCTTCTCAGCGTTGCCGAAGAGAAGAGGCTCGCTGCGCGAGTTACCGGTGGTGATAAGGAAGCCCGGCGCCTGATGATAGAGTCGAACCTGAGGCTCGTAGTCAGTATCTCAAAGAGGTACATTAACAGGGGGCTCTCTTTCCTGGACCTGATAGAGGAGGGCAATCTCGGGCTCATACGCTCTGTCGAGGGATTTAAGGTAGCCAAAGGGTGCAAGTTTTCAACTTATGCCACTTACTGGATACGCCAGTCGATTGAGCGGGCAATAGCCAACAAGTCGCGCACAATTCGTCTGCCTATACATGTCTCTGCCGACAGGGCTAAAGTGCTGAAGGCCAGGCGCGAGTACAGTCTGCTTTACCACCGGTCGCCTATTTTAGAAGAGTTAAGCTCTCATACCGGGTTTTCCGTTAAATATATTGCAAAGCTCGACTCTATCGTAGCCAAAACGTTTGCAATAGAATCGGTTAAACAAGAGGGCAGCGAACTCTCACTCATAGATTGTATAGCTGATGACTCTTTAGTGACACAGGTAGAGTCTATTGCCAAGGAGCGCCGTAGCAGTATGGTTACCGATTGGCTTGAACGGCTCGATGAGACATGCAGACTTGTAATAACAAGAAGGTTCGGACTGAATGGTAAAGAGCCGCATACGCTTGAGTTGATAGCTACCGACCTCGGTGTTACACGCGAACGGATCCGACAGATAGAGGTCAGGGCGCTTTCCAAGCTGAAGAAGATTATTAAAGAGGTAGACAATATAGTTACATTCGACGCCGTATGAATATCATCTCAGAATAAGGAACAGGGGATAAAATGGTAGAGAAGATTAAGAGCTCCATACGAGACGTACCCGATTTTCCCAAAGAGGGCATACTCTTTAAAGATATTACGACATTGTGCAAAGACCCTTCTATGTTCGTACGGACGGTTGATCTGATGGCGCACCGTTATATCGACAAGAAGATAGATATGGTCGTAGGTATTGAGGCCCGTGGTTTTGTTGTAGGTGCTGCGCTTGCCTATAAGCTCGGCGCAGGCATTGCGCTGGTAAGAAAACCGGGTAAGCTGCCGCATAAGACCCATAAAGAGAGTTATGAGCTTGAGTACGGCACTGATACCCTCGAGGTGCATCAGGATGCGGTTGAGCCGGGACAGAACGTTATCATAGCTGACGACCTGCTTGCCACCGGAGGCACTGCCGAGGCTGTCTGCAAGCTAGTAGAACAGATGGGCGGCAATATAGTGGAGTGCTCATTTATAGTAGAGCTTCAGGAACTGAAGGGCAGGGATAAACTCACCCCGCACCCGGTCTACTCGCTCATTACCTACTAAAAGTACCTCGGTTTTTTCAACCCACAGCTTTGATAATTCATATGAGTTGTTCTGGGCCGTAAGGTCGGCACTGGCGGCCGACCTTGCGGCCCTTTACGTTCAACTCTATTCTCTTTTTATAATATACAGGCCCAGATACTTATATGCTCAAACGTCTATTTATCATTTCTGTCTTTTTAGTGGCCGGGCTGCTGCTCTTTTGCGCTACCGTACTGGTTCTGCTTCCGGCTGATGTTGTAGGGTTTGTTCTTACTGAGAAGGCGAGTGAGTACGGCGGCATCAAGTTTAAGTACGACATGATAAACCGGGATTTTCCTTTCGGCATAGAGGCTACCGGTGTTGAGATTAAAAGACCGTCCGACAAAATAGATATTTACATCGACAGGGTAAGGTTAAGGTTTAACCTAGTCAAACTCTTTTACGGCAGGTTCGGCCTGCTCTTTGATGCCGATCTGCTCGGCGGCACGGTCGAGGGGATTGCACTGCTCGGCAGCAACGGGCTCGACTCCGAGGTCAGGGTGAAGAGCATATCTCCCGATCTGCACCCTTTAGCTACAGTGTATGGAGTAAGAGTTCCATTGACCGTATCCGGCAGACTTGACTTCTTTATGCCGTACTCCGGTTGTGTTGCGGGCAGGGCGGTCTTCGATTCCGACGAAGCCGGTTCAGGACTCTTTTCGGCTCTCGGTTTCGGACTCGACTTCGGCGCCGGCACAGTGGCAGGGCTAAGGGCCGAGCTCGCAGATTGCAAGGTGAATATAAAGGGACTCTGGGTAGAGGGCGCAGACCTTGTTGCCAGACTCTCCGGCGGGATTTCTCAACCTCTCAATTCGGGCAGCAGTTTCGATCTGGTGGCCGAGTTGAACGAGAGGAGACCGAACAGAACCAACCGGTTGCCGCTCTCGTTTATCGGGCAGTACAGGGAGTCTGAGGGATATTATGGTTTCAAGATTACCGGAACGCCGCTTCGTCCGGCAGTTCGGCGATTGGAGTAACGTTCCGGGGATGAAGAGTTACTGGTTATCTGTTTATGTATATAAAAAAAGCGGCAGAAGAGACCTCTTCTACCGCTCGCCCTAACTAATTCGTTTTTGAATTGTTCCAATTAAAGCTACTTGACCGATACCCACTTGCCGCCGAGCAGCACGCATGTGTTCATAGGGTAATCCGAGAGTATGCTCTCTCCTGTAGCCACTAGCAGAACCCTGCCGCCTCTCGAAAAATCGTAACCTTGACCTATGTCGACACTGAAACCGACTTTACCGCCCTCGGCCTTGAGACTTCCGGCTCCTTTTATCTCTGTAGATTGAATATCGTAGACCTTGCCGTCCGGGCCGTAGAGTACCGCTTCCACATAGAGGAGATACGAGCCATCTTTTTTCTTCTTCTCTCTTGGCACCGCGTAAGGGGTTTTGACAGCCCCGATCTCGACCGTGCCTTTTATACTCATCGTAAGCAGGTTGTCTTTAGTCTTGAAACTTTTTGAAGCTTCGAACTTGGTAATGTCGTCTGTGTAGAGAGAGACTTTTTCGACCGGTGTCTCTGTGCTGCAGATGCGTATAAAGGTCTTGAAACTCTTGCGCAGCGGCGTTGCGTACCACTGAGGCGAGTTTTTGAGGCTGTTTGGATTATTGATAATCTTCGTATCTGCGCTCGGCGCAGTTGATGTAATCGCTAAAGATAGAAGTACCGCCGCCATGACCAGATATTTCTTCACCGTTGACCTCCTTATATTATTTTAAAAGTATACCTAATACTGCCACAACGGAAAAAAATAGCAAGAATCAAAATATGAGATTTATCGTATTATCTGGTTGAGTTCGAAGATAGGCAGCAGTATCGCCAGTACTATCAGCCCGACGACAAGACCCATACCTAGAATCATCAGCGGTTCTATTAATGTTATACTTCTCTTTAGGCCGGCGGAAAATTGTTCTTCATAAGATGTAGCGGTACTCAGAAGCATCTTTTCCAGATTGCCGCTCTTCTCTCCGACGTTTACCATGTGCGTTACTAATGAAGGAACTCTGTGCTCGCTCTTTAAGCTTGCCGAAAGGGACGAGCCTTCGGCACACTCGGTTATTGCCTTGTCGATCACCTTTTTGAACTGTACGCTGTTCAATACGCCTTTTGTGATTTCAAGGGCGCCGAGAAGCTGTACGCCTCCGGAGAGCAGGCTTCCGAGCGTCCGGGTCATTGTCGCTATATAGAAAGAGGTAGCTAGCGGGCCTACCCATGGCAGGTTCAGTATAAACCGGTCTACAAAAGGCCGTAGAGCCGGATGGCGCCTGTACTTTACCCATACGGCTATGGATGCTGCGGTAGCTATTAAGAGCAGAGGCCAGTACGTAAGTGCTGCGCCTGTAACCCATATCAATACTCTGGTAATCCACGGAAGCGCGGTTCCGGTCTCTTCGAATATTCTAGTGATTTTCGGTACGACAAATACGAATAGAAAGGCTAAGACGACTGTGCCGACCAGGAGCATGAGCGCGGGGTAGGTCAGTGCCGTTTTCAGTTCCCGTATTGTGCGCGCGCGTGCTTCAAGATAATCGGCAAGTCCAGAAAGTACTGTATCCATATTGCCGGAAGCCTCGGCCGAAGAGACGAGGCCGCAGTAGAAGGGAGAGAATATATCGGGATGTCCCGCAATCGCCTTCGATAGCGTTGCACCGCCTACGACATCTTCTCTCAGTTTAAGCAGTACAATACTCAGGCGTTTATCACTCGTGTTTTCAGAGAGTACGCCGAGCGCTTCGGTCATTGTAGAACCGGAGGCGAGAAGCGTTGAGAACTGGCGGGTCGTAAGCGCGAGCTTTTCGGATGAAAGTGGCGTAAGCCTCGACAAGAGCGTATCTGTAACTTCGGCCTCGTTGACGTCAGTCGGAAAGAGTCCGCTCTTCTTGATACCATCGACTGCGGACTTATAACCGTCGGCTTCTATGCTCCCGGCAATACTCTTGCCCGAGGTGTCGTATGCTCTGTACCTGAAAGTTGTCATAACCGGTCTTCAATAAAAGCTCAACTCTTAAACGCCCCTGTCGCGTGTAACCCGTACAACTTCATTGAGAGAGGTCACCCCTGCCGCAGCTTTTTTAAGTCCGTCTTCAAATAGCGTGATCATGCCTTTCGATATAAACTCTTTTTTTATCTCTTTGGCATCATGGCACTCGACTACCAGTGTGTGCGTATCGGGTCCGGCCAACATGAACTCAAACAGCGAGGTCCTGCCGTGGTAGCCGGTATGAAAGCATTTTACGCAGCCCCCGGCTCCCCAGAGCTTTTCTGGTGGTTTCATCCTGCGGTACAGCTTCAACTCGTCAGGTGTAGGAACGTACTCGACCTTGCAGTCGTTGCAGAGCACGCGTACCAGCTTTTGGGCGATAATAGCGCCGACAGACGAGGCGACAAGGTACGGCTCTATTCCCATGTCGATCAACCGCGTAATGGCTGTAGCGGTATCTGTGGTGTGAAGAGTAGAGAGAACGAGGTGCCCGGTTAACGAGGCCTGTATCGCGATTTCAGCGGTCTCGCGGTCGCGTATCTCGCCTATCATTATGACGTCCGGGTCCTGTCTGAGGATGGAACGGAGTCCGGTTGCGAAGGTGAGGCCGATTTTAGGGTTGACGTGCATCTGGCCGAGTCCTTTAATCTGGTACTCCACAGGGTCTTCTATGGTAATTATATTTCTGTTGTTAGCATTAATCTTGCTGAGCGCGGAGTAGAGGGTTGTCGATTTACCGGCTCCTGTCGGCCCTGTCACCAGCAGTATTCCGCTGCTTCTGTTAAGGAGAGTAACAAAGTTCCTCGTCTGGACAGGACTGAGGCCGAGAGATTCGAGCGCTATAATCCCGGCCTTTCTGTCGAGCAATCTCAATACTATTCTCTCTCCGAAGGTAGTGGGGATTATAGAGACCCTGACATAGATATCTTTTCCTGCGACCAGAAGGCGAATCTTGCCGTCCTGCGGTAGCCGCTTCTCGGCGATATCAAGCCCGGACATTATCTTCACCCTGCTGACCAGCGCCTCCTGAAGAACCTTGGGAGGAGTCAGCACATGGTAGAGCACGCCGTCTATCCTGAAACGAACCTCAACTTCGCGCTCGTATGGTTCTATGTGAATATCGCTTGCGCGGTCCTTTACGGCCTGGAATAGAAGGGAGTTGAGAAGCCTGATAATAGGGGCTTCGTCAGTTAAATCGATAAGGTCTTTGGGTTCTTCCCATTCGGTGGTGAGAGATTCGAGCCCTTCTTCGCTTATATCATCGATGACTTCGGAAGCCGAACCGGAGAGACGGTCGTACAAGCGGTTTATCGCTCCGAGCATTGCCTCTTTATCAGCGAGAACTGGTTCTACGTCCGTACCGGTTATGCGGCCGATCTCCTCAACCGCAAAGAGCCCGCGGTGGTCGGCCATAGCGACTTTTAAAACTCCATCACTCTTTTTAAGGGGCAGAACAAGATTTTTTTTAACGAAGTTCAAAGAGAGCAGCTCGAGAAGAGATGGCTCAACATCATCGTCACCTATATGGGTGAGCCGTATTTGCGTATCTTTAGGGCTGCTTTTCAGCGCATCTTCGCTCATGGTGACTACTCTTTTTACTTATCTTCAAGACGATAGACGTCTACTATTATACGGTACGGGTCTGCCAGGGTAGAGTTCTTTACTCTGCTTCCTTTTTTGTGCGTGAGTACAAGTGTTGTTACCCTGTCTGTACCATTCTGCCCGCTCTTGGGATCTGAGATGGAGAAGAGCTCTGTTTTAAGATATTTTGTCTCTACCCGCCCGTGCGAAGCGCCAATTATTTCGACTGTTGCATTATGCGCACGGCGTGTAACGGTATACTTTGCAGGTGAGTCGAGTTCGATTACCAGACGATTGAACTTCTTGTGCACGCCTGTACGTATGTTTGTAATTGTTGTGCCCGGTTGTGCGAGAAGTGTCGGAGCCGGTTTTGCCTCGGTTTTCCTTTTCTTAATCTTCTTTTTAACTGTTACAGTGATGGTCTCTTTTTCTGTCGCACTCTTTGCAAACGACATGCTCTTCGGCTTAACGGCCTTTGGTGTTGAGGCCGCTTCTTTATGTGTTGCTGTAACCCCATCGCCAGCCGGGTCCGAGAAAACTTCCATACTCATTTCTTCAGTCTCTTCTTTATTCTTTTTGTTCTTTACAGGTTCTACACCATACTCGCTCTCTTTCTTGAACCTCAACTCCTCAAGCTCGGCAAAGTCGTCGATTATGTACGGGGTAATAAAGATGAGCAGGTTGGTCTTCTCATCCTGCTCGCTCGAATGCTTGAAGAACCAGCTCAGTATAGGTATGTCGCCTAGTATCGGAACCTTGGTTATGTTTGTGACCTTCTGTGACTGTATCAACCCGCCGATAACAACGGTCTGTTTGTCTCTAACGACCACTGTTGTTCTTGCGGAGCGCTTGGTGGTAATTAGGTCTGACGCTCCGGAGACCGTAGTAGTGGCAAGCGCGGATATCTCCTGAAAGAGGTCGAGCTTGACGAAATTGCCTTCGCTGATCTTCGGTTTTATCCTTAGAGTTATGCCTACGTCTTTACGCTCAATCGACTGTAAAAGGGGCTGGCTCGTAGTCGTCGCCTCCCGTTCTATGCTGCTCAGGAAGGGCACGTTCTCACCGACGATGATCTCCGCTTCGGAGTTATCGCTTGTAAGTATATGCGGGGTAGAGAGTATGTTTACGACGTCGTTGAACTGGCTAAGAGAGAAGAGCGCAGCAAAACCGGGAGCCGAGAGACTGAAAGTAGTACCGTCCGACTTTGTGACCGGAACGGTAATATAGTTGCCGAGCCCGCCGATAGAGAGCCCTGCCATGCCGTTAACCACCTTCTGTATCTCTGTCTGGTCTATGGTGCCGACCCCGCCTATGGCTATAGGCTCGCCGCCGCTTACGCCTGCCAGACGCCACTTGGTGCCGAGGTCGAGAGCCTTGCCTATTTTGACCTCTGTAATCATCGCCTCAACAAAGACCTGTTTGGGCCTCCTGTCCAGTTTCTGTATAACATGCAGAAGGCCCTGGTAGTCGGCAGGGGAGGCCATAACTATGAGCGCGTTGGTTGCTTTATCCGGCGTAATCGTTATTCTCGAAGAGAGTTCATCAAGCCCGTTTCCTTTGTTCGATTGCATCAGTAGGCCGAGAACCCTGCTAAGTTCAACAGCCTCTGCATTCTCAAGATAGTAGACATTAATCCTGCTCGATGACTCGGTGGTCGGGGTATCGAGTACCGCGACAAACCTTTTGAGGTTTTTCCGGGCCTTCATAGGCAGGGAAAGGATTATGGCGTTTAGCCGTAGATCGGCTGTTATGCCGCCGTTTGCGTCCTTCTCCCTTGAACTGCCTGTAGTGCCGAGTCCGCTTCTGCGCGCCTCAACCCTCAGGAGTTCGGCTATGGTCTCGGCTTTTGTGTGCTGTAAGTAGATGATCTCCGGTTTTTCCGTCATCGGTTCTGTATCGACTGACTTGATGATACTGAGAATCTTCTCTGAATTCTCCAAAGAGTCTACAATCAGAAGGGCGTTACGCGCTCCGAAGATAGATAGCTGTCCGTACCTTGAGATAAGGGGCTGAACAAGCGTGAAAGCATCCTGTGTTGCGATATAGTTGAGAGGAACGAGCCTTACGACGTAAGACTCTACGGCGTCTAGTCCGGCGGTATCGCCTTCTATTACCTGAGCTGCGCTCTGGCGCGCCTGGGCAAGCGGGATCACCTTATACGCCTTGCCGGACGGGATGATGGTGTACTTCTTAAGTTCAAGCGATGAGGTGAAGAGCTTTAGCGCCTCGTCTACCGTAAGCTTCATCGGGGCTACGATAGTTACTTTGCCTTTGAGCGCGTCGTCGAAGACGAAGTTTCTGCCGGTCAGCTCACTCATGATCTTTACGATAGAGGAGACTTCGACATCTACGAAGTTTATGCTTATTTTTTCGCTCTGGCCGCCCTCGTCCGACTGTTCCGCGGCAGCGGAGTTCAGTACGGGTAAACCGGCGCCGAGGCACAGAACAAACAGCACCATCGTTATTTTTTTAATCAAAGCCTGCATACTCTTCCGTTATAACGCGCAAGAAAAAGGAAAATAGAAGCTAATCTCATAAAGTAGTATAGAGGTTAGGCTATGTCCATGATTATCTTACCTGATAGTTGAGGCTCATCTTCTTTCCGTCTCTTTCAATATCTATGGTGAAGTTACGTTCGCCTTTCAGGGCGGAGAGCACCTGAATAGCCCGTTCAGGAGAACTCATATCGTAGTTGTTTACGCGTTTGAGAACGTCGTTGTTCTTTAGTCCTATGGCATCGAAGACCCCTTGTGGTCTTATCTCCGTTACTCTAAAGCCCTCTACATGCCCTTTAGTGGAAACCGGGGTCATTCTTGCGTCGGATAGCAGGCTGCTCATGTCGTCCATGGCGCTCTGAACGGCCTCCTGATTGATAACCCACTCGGTTTCCGATATCTTTCTTGTGTATTCCGAATCTTTTCTCTGCCCCGGTATCGTACCTGCCGGGCTTCTACCGCTGCTTTGCCGAAGAACCGGTGTAAACTCCGTTGCCTTTTCCGTCGCCGGCATTTCAAAGAGATATTCTTTGGTACCGGCCTGAATAGTGACGCGTTCTTTTGTCACCGAGCTTAAAGTACCGAGGCCGAAGACGTTGTCGCCCCGGCGAAAACTCTCCTGTCTCTGCTCTTCCGTATTGGTGAGGACAGCAAAGCTTTGAGAGCGGTTCTGTGAAACGTAGGTGCCGGTAAGTTTAATCTTCTTCAGTATACCGCTGGTATCTGCCGGAGCCGTTGTTAGGTTTACGATTTCCGAGGAGATCGAAGGTGTAAAGTGCTGGGCCTTGCCCGGAAAGACGGGCTCCTCTACAATAGCCGCATACTCTTTTACCGATACTTGTGGTGTATCGGTTACAATCGATACCTGACTGACCTTAAAACCCTTAACCGCTCTTTTGTAGATGATTACGTCATTAACAACAAACGCGAGAACGATGAATATAATAAGCAGCAGGAACGAGTTTAGGATATTGAGCTTTTTAAGCGTCATTTATAGCTCTGTTTCAAGAGAATCAGATTGAGAAAAGAGTTGAAATTAGTAAAATAAACATCACTTGAATAGTATCAGATAAAGCTCTTTTTTCAAGGTAAAAATTTTTATATATTGCTACCTTATCCGATTTTTGCTATAAAATTAAAATCATGAAAATCGGAACCGACAAAGGTTTTACTCTAATTGAGTTGATGGTGGTTATCGTTATTCTCGGCATACTGGCCGCCGTAATAGCGCCTCGTGTTATGGGCAGGGCCGATGAGGCCAAGGTAACCGAAGCCAATGTGCAGATAAAGAACCTCGAGACCGCGCTCAAGCTTTACAAGCTAGATAACAACAGGTACCCGTCTACCGAACAGGGACTCGAAGCTCTGGTAGTAAAACCGACCACCGGTTTTATTCCCCCACGGTGGCGCAAAAATGGTTATCTTGAGAAAAGCAAGGTACCTGATGATCCGTGGTTAAACCCATACCTCTATGTTTCACCCGGACTGCATGGTGATTTCGACATAATCTCTTACGGTGCCGACGGTATGAGGGGCGGAGTCGATTTTGACGCCGATATAGAATCGTGGGCAATCGATTAGACAGTCTCATTACAGCGTCAATCACTTCGGTGGCTCGAAAATTCTTTAACACTTCGAGACCCGTCAAGAGTAGTACTCTTTGCAGTAATTCAGCTGTGCATAAAAGACCGTATAGAAGTAGCGGCCCCGTACGCCCCATAACATCACCTGTTGCAATATTGAGATACCGGCAAGGTTTTACGCTCATAGAGCTTGTTGTGGTAATGGCTCTTATATCTGTCGCACTGGTTATCATCCTTCCTCGTTTCTCGTCACTCTCAATGCAGAGCCTCAAGAGCGACGCCTCTAAAATGAGCTCGCTGGTAAGGTACCTGCATGAGGCCGCAGAGAGCAAAAGACTCTTTTACCGCCTTACGTTCGATCTTGATAACGGGAGTTTAAACGTTGAGAGGTCGAGTGATTCGAAAAAATACATTCCGGAAACTGAAAGCAGATTGAGGACTCTAACGCTTTCAAACGGTGTTGAGATGCTCGATCTCACGGCGCCCGGACTCGGCAAAGTAGAGGCCGGGCTGGTCAATGTACTGTTGACGCCAACCGGGGCGTCTACGCCTTTCACACTGCATCTGAGCGCCGGACAGGCCACGTTGACTATCAGCTTCAACCCGTATAGCGGTAAGGTCAAGATTGAACAGGGGTATCTATGATTACACCTTTCAGTTCTTCTCTGTACGGAGCACAAGGGCGAACTTTGACGATTTTAAGCGAAAAAAAAGGCTTTACGCTTCTCGAAGTTATGATCAGTCTCGCAATCTTTTCGAGCGTTGTCGTAGTTGTCGTAGGAAGTCTCAATTACCACCTGGGCCTGCTCGCTTACGATACCGATCTCGTAAACGGCACGATCATCGGTCGTGAGAAGGTCGAAGAGCACGCGATAACCGGACTGCCAAAGGTAAGAGAGGGGCAGGGCGAGAACGGTCATGAGCGCTTCAAATGGAGCGTTGAGACCTCGGGCACCGAGGTGAAGGGATTAGTAAGGATAGAGACCGGTGTTGAGTGGGGAGATTCTCCCGGGATCACGTTTGTTACTTTTAGCGCAGAGTAATCGATGTATAGTACTCGTTTCATAACTGTTTCGACCCGCAGGCCCTTTGCGTCCGGCAGCCCCGGCTTTACGCTTATCGAACTTCTCGTTGCCGTAGCAATCGGCTCTGTCATCATATCCGCACTCTATGCAACCTTCTTCTCTGTGCTCGGTGTCGGTTCAGTAGCCGACGAGAGGCTCGACAGCAAGTTATCGGTAGGCAGGTTTCTCGACCGCTTTTCACGTGATATAGAGGGAGCGTACTTCAACCCGGCAAGAGAGTATACCGGCCTGTACGGCGCCATCACCGGCCCTGGTTCAGAGATACGGTTAACAACATTTACCTATCCGGTTATAACCGACAGAGGCCCTGTCAGCGACCTTGTTACGGTACGATACCATCTTAAAGAGAGCGGAAACGGATATACTCTCTATAGAGAGAGTTCCAATCCTTATATCGCTGAAAAATACGATATCGAGTTGATAGAGTCTGTGGAGACAATGAAGATAAAGTACCTTAGCAACGGTATCTGGACCGGCGTATGGGACTCTGCCACTTACAAGGGGCTGCCGGACGGCGTACGCGTGGAAGTACTGCTACAGGGCGGGCAGAGGCAGTCGGGGGTCTACAGGAGCAGAATAGATTGAGTATGCCAAGCTTAAAATCAGAGCGTGGTTTCGCACTCATCGTTACCATTGTGGTTACGGCGCTTCTTGTGGCGGTAATCGTAGAGTTCGTCTACAGGGCGTACATCTCAACGGCGCGCGCAGACAACTTCTACGGTTCCCAGCGTGCCGCAGTTCTTGCCGCCAACGGAGTCGAGGTTGCCACCGGCGTCATGAAGCTGTTGCTCAAGAGTACGCCGTACTTGAGGATGGAGGAGGGTAACCTCTATTTTTCAAGGAGCGAGAGCGACTATAGAATAGATATTACTGTAGAAGATGAACTCGCGCGTCTCTCAACCGATGTCGTATACACCAAGACCGGTGTTGTGGTTGAGAGCGCATGGGAGCCGTTTAAGGGGCTGGTAGAGCAGTTAGGGTTGACACCGGATATGGTAGATACTCTTGCGGACTGGATAGATGGCGATGATGAGCCGCGCAGTTACGGGGCCGAGAGTCTCGACTATTACATGAGTTTGCAGACGCCGTACAGAAGCGCGAATACCCCTTTAGTTTCGTCAGAGGAGTTGATGATGATAAAGGGGTATACTCCGGAGGTTTTTAATCTTTTAATGCCTCATGTTACGGTATATAATCCGAAGCGCAGGGTCAATATAAATACGGCTTCCAAAACCGTGCTGAAGGCCCTCTCTGAAGATATGACCGACTATATGGCTGACGGTGTCATAGAGTACCGTATGGCAGAGCCGTTCAGGTCCGTATCCGATATAATGAAGGTACCCGGTTTCGAGACAGTCGGCATAGATATGCAGGACAGGATAAGAGTAGAGTCAGATACTTTCAGGGTGGTCTCGCGCGCAACCGCAGGAGGAGCAGTGCGTGAAGTCGAAGCGGTTGTAGTGACAGATGGGCGAGTTTTGTACTGGAGACAGAGATGAGCGGCGTTAGATTAATCATACAGATCGACGAGTTTGCAGTCAGCGGTGCGATTTACGGCGACAATACGTCTACTGTCGGATCCGTTACAGAGGTCGCTTATAAAACAGTAGCCGAACGAGGCAGAGCTTTAGGTGATTTGATAGCCGCCATAGAGGAAGGTGTCAAAGAGACTGACTCTTCTATAGAAAAAATAAAAGATAAGCTCTACCTCAGTCTCGGACCGGCTTTGCTCAACTTCAGGGTACTCGACCTTCCTTTTACCGAAAAAGCGAAGGTGCTGGAGGTTCTGCCGATAGAGATGAGCGGTCGGCTCAGTTTCGATATTGATGAAGCCCAACTGGACGCCGTAAAACTCGGTACGGGCCGCGTACTGGCCGTGGCAGTTGAAAAGACGCTCTTGAACGGACTGCTCGGTCTCTTCAAAGAGGTGGGCATAGACCCTGTATGGATAGGTTCGTCGCTCTTTGCGACTCCTGTGCTTATGGGTGACAGCGCAGGGGGCTCTTTGCTGATTGGGCCCGATTTCATAACTGCAACAGAATCGTCTACCCCACAGTTCTTCAATTCCTATACTTCAAAAATGAGCCTGTCGGCAAGTCTAAAGTATCTCGACTCGGAGGGTATTCAATACGACCGGGTGCTCTGTTTAGGCGTAGACCCTGGTGAGATTACAGCAATAACAGACAAAAAGATTGATGTTGAGGTATTGAGTGAACCTGCTTATGGAGGTAAGGAAGGAACTGTAGGTGAGGCTCCGGTTGCTGTAACACGGAGCCTATCCGCGCTCTCTCAGCAGATAGAGACAGGCTCTATTGCCGATAACGTCGACTTCAGGCACGGGGAGTTCGAGTACAGTCTTGGCCGACAGAGGATACGTTCAAAGTTGAAGCTCACCATAGGGCTTTCGCTGCTGCTTCTCTCACTTATCGGTTTCGACCTTTATTTGAAGTACACACGGTACTCAGGCATTGTAACTTCCGTTAATAAGAGCTTGCATGCCTCTTACAGAGAGCTCTTTCCCGAGACCAGAAAGGGGAGCGTCATTGACGGCCTCTACCTGCTTGAGGCCAAGATGAAAGCGGTGGAGGAGGAGAGTCTCACAGTATCGGGTATAAGTCCGCTTACGATCATGCGCGCCCTCACTGTCGCCAATGCTGCAGACAAGGGTGCCGAGGAAATCGGAGTAAAATTATACAGTACATCCATTGTGCCGGAGAGGATCTCCGCCGAAGGCACTGCCGCTACGTTCGATGCGGCAAACAGGTATAAAGAGGCCGTAGAAAAAATAGGGCTCGGGACCGTACGGATGTCGGAAGTGAAGAGCCTTGCAGGTGACGGCGTCGGTTTCAGTCTCGTTATTTTGAGATAATACAATGGAGCCTTATTGAAGATAAAGTGCCTTGTTGTGATAAATTCTGTTTCTTAGAATTGAGGGATTGAGGATATATAAAATGTACGGATTTAAGGGAAAGGGTATCGTGTATAGTGGCAGGCCGCGAAGAACGGTCTTGTTTGTTATTGTCGCTCTTGTTCTCTCTGCCCTTCTTCTCGGTCTCTTTATCTTCTCGGCGAAGTATACGAAGGTAAAGAGAATGGCCGGGGCCAAGGAGGCAGAGGCCGTTGCCTTTGAGAAGTTGCGTACCGAGTACCTTTTAAAGAAGAGCCTGCTTGAGAGGCTGCGAAGAAAGGCGTACGGCGCAGAGTCTCGCTCTATTGTTGCTATATGCGAGACTCTGGGAAAAGAGGCCGGGGTCGGGCAACGTATAGTCTCGCTCAAGCCTCTTGGGGAGAAGGTACAGAGTGGTTATGTAGAGAGCGCCGCCGAGTTACGTTTAGAGTCCGTAAAATTGGATGAGCTTGTGAACCTGCTCTACATGATAGAGAATCATAGACTGATGCTTGTGATAAAAGACTTCAGGCTCAAGAGCCGTTTCGACAATCCCGACCTTATTGATGTAACGATGCAGTTGGCCCGCCTTAGAAAGAGTAGATAGAAATTAAAAAAAAGAGACTGCCCCCTGTTAATGTTACAGCAGGTGGACGGTCTCTTTTTTTATATCCGCAGATACCGGAAGTTATTACATTTTGTTCAGGGCTTTTAGCGTCTCTCGCGCCTCTTCATGGCCCGGGAAGTCTTTGCTTATCTTGATTGCCTGCTTCAACTCAGTCTTGGCCAAGTCGTTCATCTCCCGCTTAAAGTAGGTCATGCCGAGGTGATAATGGATGACGGCATTGTTAGGTAGCTTCTCAACGCTGTCTTTTAAGTGGGAGGTCGCTTTGAGCAGTGCGTTTTTCTTGTAATAGATCCAGCCGAGGGTGTCTGAGATATACGGGTCATCGGAACTGATCCTCATGGCGGTCTGCGCAAGATCGAGCGCCACGTCTATACTGCCGTCGTTCTCGGCATAAAGCCAGGCGAGGTTGTTTGCCGCCGGCACGAACTCAGGGTTTATTTCGAGCGCCTTTTTGTAATTGGCAATAGCCTCGTCCGTCTTGCCCTGTATCTCGCTTAAGGTGCCGAGCAGCATATACGGAGGCAGCAAGTTCGGATTCACCTTGATAACTTCTCTGTATTGTCTTTCTGCCTCCTCAAAAGCGCCGCTTCTGGCATATACGTTGCCGAGGTCTATGTATGCAGCAACATAGTCCTCTTTCAGCTCTATCGCTTTTTTGAAGCTGTTTTCGGCGTTCTTATAGTCCTTTCTCGTCAGGTATATCCGTCCGAGAAGCACATAGAACTGCGGATTTTCAGGAGAGAGTTCAAGTTGTTTCTTAACGCGCCTGAGCGCAGTGCCGGTTCTGCGTTTCTCGACATGGATTGCTGTTATCATCCCGAGCACTTCTGAGAGTTCCGGGTTAATCTTAAGCGCCTTTTCAAGAGTTCCGAGCGCGGCGACCTCCTTTTTTTGCAGACGGTAAGCGTTTCCTAGTTTTGCGTAGCCTCTGAAATCGTCCGGCGCCAGTTTTGTAACCTTTCTGTAATACGGTTCAGCATCGGCGGGCCTGTCCTGTCGCATTTTTATATCACCGGCCAGAAGATTGGCGCCAGGGTGTTTGTCATTGGATTTCAAGACCTGTTCAATCTCGGTCGTTGCAAGGTCGAGGTCGTTGGAGGCTGTATGCAGTGTCGCCAGGGCGAGCCGCGCATCCATGAGGGCAGGGGCCAACTCTATTGCTTTGCTAAGCTCGGACTTTGCCATCTGAAGACTTTTCTGCGCCATATAAGCGAGACCGAGATACTGGTGTGAACGCGCAAAATTTGGCTCTCCTTCTATTGATGATTTTAAATTCTCTACCGCCGTATCAAGCTCCATTTCCGTAAGATCGAGCCGCCCTTTGAGGTAAAGCCCGTAAAAGTCCGAAGGCTGCTCGGTGAGTATCGCCTCGACCTGCACCTTTGCATCCTCGTTCTTCTTAAGGTTTAGGCTGATTTCGGCTACACGGGCACGAAGCATATTTAATTTCGGGTTAATCTCTATTCCACGCAGCAACGTCTTTATCGCATCTTCGGTATTATTGGAAGAGAGATAGAACTCGGCCTTCATAACATAAGCGCGTCCGAATTCCGGTTTGAGTTTTATCGCTTCCTCATAAACCTCTTCAGCCATATCTGGTTGCTTGACCATAAGATAAATATTGGCGAGTCCGAGTAAAATATCCTGGTTGTCAGGGTTCTCCTCAACAGCTTCCTTTAAGATATTTACGGCATCTTCAGTTCTTTTCTCCGAAAGATAGAGGTTGGCCAGAGTTATACGCGCCTGGATACTGCCGCCTTCGACCTTGCTCGCTCTTACGAGCAAGACTTCCGCCTTAGGACCGTTTTTGAGCGAAATATAAATTCCGGCAGCCGTCATCAGGGCGTTGAGGTCGTCAGGGTTATCTTTAAGCACCTGCTCTATCAATGTGGCGGCAGTGGTAAACTCCTGCTTGCCGCCAAGGGCGGTCGCTTTCAGTATAGTAGCATCTTTGTTGTCAGGCTCTGCTTCGAGCATAATCTCCGCTCTTTCAAGAGCAGCGTCAAAGTCGCGCGCTAAAAGAAACATCTTCCCGAGTTTATGCTGGGCGTCGAGTATCGTTGGGTCTAGATCTACCGCAAACATCAACTCCTGGAAAGCGGCTTGTATATTGCTCTTTCCGCCGACATTCAGGTATGCGATAGCCAGCTTGTGGTGTGCCTGCGCATTATCGGGGGTCAGTTGCGTGACGTTCTTGTATTCTAGTACGGCCTCTTTGAACCTTGAGGCTTCAAAATGCTCGGTGGCCCTCTCCAAGTGCCGTTCTGCCCTTTTTGAAGGGTCATTACTGCACGATGGTAGTAGAGCGACAAAGAGGATTAGAGCAAAAAAGATAAACAGATTTCTTTGTTTGAACATAATGTACCTTTCTAATAGGTTAGTGAAGTAAAGATTATAGTTAACGGACTCAAAGGTGTCAATCAAAATGAGAACCGCTGCAGTACTAATAACTTTGTCCTTAATTATTAGCTTCTTAATGACGTTATACTGTACTGAACTATATACAGTTGCAGTGTGAATGTTTTCTTTACAATTACACTTCTTGGGTGAGTTTGCTAAGTGTCCGTAAACTCACGACAAATAGGAGCCAGGAGTCTTGTCCTGTTTTATTGCCCGAAAAGTGTTTGTTATTTTTACAGATTTTTGGCCTCGATTTACTCGTATAAAAGTGAAAAATAAATTAAACTATGAATAAAGCATATTTAAATTAAGTACTTATCAGTATAGAACCTAGTTGCTGATGATGTTGGCACATACTTTGCAGTATCTATAAGTAAGCAAGTGTCTTAGATAAGTTAGCTGTGAAGTTATATGTACGATAAGGTAGAGGTGGTTATGAAGAACTTAACTAAAAAGATAATTATAGGTCTTACGCTTGGGGCAGCGCTACTGTTTGGCGCAGCGGACAGGGGTTACGCATATCCGACGCTACAGCTCGATATCGATGCCGTTACTGGTTATGACTACGGTACCGATACTATCGTTACTTCAGACAGTATATATACTGTAAATGCATACCTTCTTGTTGATGCCTATAATTCTCTATCCGATACGTACTACGTCTCATTCTCCCTTACAGATACTGATGGCGCTAATGGTATTTCCGACTTGGGGGCCGTTGACCTCGGCGAGTTCTCTGTAAACGGAGCTACCCCTTATGCTGTTACAGCAGACATGAACTACGGTACTGCGCCGCTTGATGCAATTATAGCCGAAGAGGGGTGGGGAGATCCGAGTTTACCGGCACACGGCGTATGGCCATCTTACTATGTAGAGGTCGGCTTTCAATTCGACTCTACTCAATATATGACCCCGTATAACACGCAGGACAGGGCGATATCCGGTGCCGCTATAGACTACAGCTACGCCGCAAATCCGCATGGCAAGATGTATTACATCTCCTTTGACGTTGATGTGAGTAATCTCAACGCTTACTACGGCATGCATAGCGACCTGTACAATGTCAATATCAACGATAAAAACAACAGGTACAAGACCCAGTTCGCGCCGTTTTCCCATGACGTCAACAAAATTCCCGAGCCCACTATCTTAGTATTACTTGGTTTTGGTTTA
Organism: Deltaproteobacteria bacterium; assembly: GCA_029262515.1. Lineage (GTDB taxonomy): Bacteria > Desulfobacterota > GWC2-55-46 > GWC2-55-46 > JADFVP01 > JADFVP01. Next base: position 32,910 of record JAJCZH010000003.1, read on the forward strand.
CTAAGCGTATGGGGCGTAAAAAGTCGGTTAAATACTTGTAAAAGTTCTGTTTGAGTAGTATATTAGATATAATTCAAATATAATTTTGTGAATTTGATTATAATTATATCGTATACTAATATATCAAGGTAGAGTATTATCTACTTCTCGCTTTAATTTTCCGTTAATTCAGCAGCCTAAGTAAGAACTAAAGGGAGCATGTTGTTATTATGAACTATAATATTTGCCCCAGGTGTCATAGTAAATTCTATGCTGCCCTTTCTGAGTCCGATGTCGGTTGCCCTTTTTGCGGTTACGTAAATACCGGTAACGAACGCAGGGGGCAACAGAGAGCGCAGATAATAAGAGACTGCGATATATTGGTAGACGGGGTTCTGTTTAAGGCAATGACAATAGACGTCTCGGTTAACGGCATGGCGCTGGAACTGAAAGAGGAGTTACCATTAAATATAAACGACAAGCTGCAGATTCACGTACACGACTTTGATATAGAGACTGAATCGAGCGTGGTCTGGCTTCATAAGAATGACAAGGCGTATACCAGTCTCGGTGTCAGCTTCTCCGGTTGAATAAAATAAGTATGCAAAAAAAAGAGAAGGCAATTGCCTTCTCTTTTTTTAATTTCAGACTAAATAATTACTGTTTTATGCTGTGCTTTTTCATAAGGCTGTACAGGGTAGGGCGTGTCAGCCCCAGCTCCTCGGCAGCTTTACTGATATTACCGTTATGTTTTTCCATGACAATCCCGATCAGGTCGATTTCAAGCTCTTCTTTAGCAGCTTTCAGGTTGAGCGTCTTCATACCCGGACCGGAGGTCTCGAACCCGAGGTCGGTCGGCGTAACGGTTGTACCGCTTGCAAACGTGACGGCGCGTCTAATACGATTTTCAAGCTCGCGAACGTTGCCCGGCCACTCATGTTCCATTATGGCGCTCTGCGCCTGTTTGCTAAAGACCATCGGGACTGAATCTTTATCTGAGAAGCGGCTGAGGAATACATTGGCCAGAAGAAGTACGTCGTCCCCACGTGCTTTCAGCGACGGAAGTTCCAGATGGACTACCGCAAGCCTGTAATAGAGGTCTTCTCTGAACTGTTCATTTGCGACCTGGTTTTTAATATCAGTATTTGTTGCGGCTATTATGCGTACATCGGTCTCAATTATCGTTCGCCCCCCGATTCGCTCAACCTTCTGATCCTGTAAAAAACGGAGCAACTTAACCTGTAGCTGTAACGGCAGTTCACCGATCTCGTCGAAAAAGAGGGTACCTTTATGCGCCAGTTCCACTTTGCCGCGCCTCTGGACATGCGCACCAGTGAAAGAACCCTTTTCATGACCGAAGAGTTCGCTCTCCATCAGGGCCTCTGGAATCGCTCCGCAGTTGATCGGTATAAACGGGTGGTCGCGCCTGGTGCTGTTGTTATGAATAGCTCTTGCTACAAGCTCCTTACCGGTACCGCTATCCCCGGTTATCAAAACCGGTACGTCGGTAGTGGCAACTTTGCGGACTATGTTAAAGACCTCCTGTATCTCCGGGCTCGCTCCGACCAGCTCACCGAACGAATCGCTCTCGACCTGGCTCTGTAGCGCCCTGTACTCGGTTTCGAGCGTATGGACGTAGTATGCACGTTTCAGTATGGCCTTCAGCTCGTCTATATCAACAGGTTTGGAGAAGTAGTCGTGCGCACCCTCGTTTACCGCCTCTAACGCCGAATTTCTCTCGGCATTGCCGCTTACCACGACAACCTTAGTCATGGGGTCGGTCTTTACTATCCGGTATAGCAGGTCGAGCCCGACCGATGTTCCCTCCGCATCGGGAGGTAACCCGAGGTCAAGCGTTACGAGCGCGGGGTGCGTAGTACCTATTATCTCCATAGCTTTTTCCGCATCCGCAGCTATGAAAACATTGTAGTCATGCACCAGCGCCCACTTCATCTGGGTTCTTATTGATTCGTCATCTTCTACTATAAGTATGTCCGGTTTTTCCATAAATAGGTATCCGTATTGCGCGGTCTAAAAAACCGCATTGTAGTGTTCAGGACTGTTTTCCAGGTAAGGTAAGCGTAAAGGTCGTTCCGTCTCCTTCAGCCGTTACAATATCAATTTTTCCTCCATGAGCCTCTACAACCGCCTTGCACTGGAATAGGCCGATACCGAAACCTTTTTTCTTGGTAGTGCTGAACGGCTTGAAGAGTTCGTTCTTAACAAATTGCCGCGTCATGCCTTTGCCGTTGTCTTTAACAGAGATCCGGACTTTCTGTTTGTCGGCTACGGCTGATATGTTAATCGTGCCATCTTGCTCTATCGCCTCATAAGCATTCGAGATCAAGTTGTGTAGGACCATCTCCATTGCTTCAGGGTCGATATAGACAGGGCCGACAGGAGCAATTTCTTCGGTTATGATAACATCCTTGTCGCTGTCACACGGTATCTTTTTTATTGCTTTACCAACTACATATTTTATATCGACAGGCTGCCTGTTTATCTCAAGCCCTTTCGGTATATCGGATAGTTTTTCTATAAGGCCTTTCATTCGCCGTACTATACCGTCTATGCTCCTTATCGCATCCTTTTGAAACTCGGGATTCTCTATGTTGTGCTTTGCGTTCTGGCTTATAAGCGACAGTGAGTTCGTAAGGTTTTTGAGGTCGTGCATAATAAATGACGACATCCTTGAAAAGACCTCTACCTCTTTAATCTGCATCAGGTTCTCGCTGAGCCGAATGGTAATCATCTGAACAGCCGCCTGAGTTGTCATTGCTCTCAGTATCTCAAAGTCGTCCGTGCCGTACTGTTTACCGGTGGCGTCTTTGCTTATAAGTAGAAAGCCGATCACGGACTCACCGGCTATAATCGGTGCACAGAGCACTGCGTCGGTTGCAACGGCGAGTTCATGCACTTCGCTATCGACCGGTATGGCCGGCATTCCGGCATCGGGATCAACAAAGAAAGGAGCCATGATTTCATTTATATGAACAGCTAGGGGATGGGTTACGGATAGCTGCTCATATTGAGGCAACAGGTCGTTGCCCTCGCAAGAGAACGTACTTGAAGACTGGTCGAGCAGCCAGAGGTGAATCTTTTTTGCTCCGAGAGCTTCGGTAAGCATCCCGGTAAGTGTAGAACTGATCTCGTCAATAGAGCGTTTAGAGCTAATCCTTTCCGTTGTCTCCATCCATGAGTCTCTGAACTCATGTTTATGTTTATAGAAATGGGTCGAGACGAATATCCGCAGGCGCCTGTTGAGGTCGCGCATGAAGATCAGTATAATTAGAAGAAGAATCGAGATAAAGGTGAAGATGGAGACGAAGAAGTTATCGTACGGCAGGTCAAAGTACCTGATTCCCTGTATTATGAGGCCGGTTGAGAGCAGGTAGATACCAACAATCAGTACGGTAAGAGAGTTGTAGACGACGTAGCGCGATATGAAGACATCCACATCCATAAGGCGGTGACGTACGATAAAGACCGCCATTATAGAGGTAGCAATCAGAATAACGGCTGAGGTAAGCGGAAGCGAAGAAAAACCATATGTCTGAAAGAGCAGACTCTGGCTTGAGAGGTAGATCTTGAAGGCGAGGATAGAGCCTATGCCGAAGATCACATATTTGATTTGCCACCGTTTAGCCCCGGTTGAAGAGCGTAGCGTATTTTCAAGGTGTATAAGAACGAGGACGAGACCTACTATCATGTAGATGTAGTAGAATCTTCCGATATCCCCTACCTCTACCAGCGTCTCGTTGCCCTCTCTTATGGTCTCGGACATTATCGTTACGACCCTGCCGGTCAGCGTCATTGCGGCAAAAAAGAGGCCAGCAACGGATATAAGCAGAACCCAGAGGTTGCGCTTTAATTCATTCTTCTGTTCGGTTCTGGCAAAGACGAGCGAGAAGATGAGCCACAGGGGAGGCAGGAGCGCAAAGACGGCGGTAGAGAGCCGTATACCGAACTCCATAACGGGCAGTGATGAGGAGAGTAAGACTATCGCGCTTCCGGTCTCCGCGACTACAAGCGAGGCCATGCCGACCGCAAAACTCTTGTTGGTCCGGTTATGCGGATTGCGGCTCAGGGTAAAGAGGCCGAGGGCGAAGCAAAGCAGCGCACTCAGAACCGGTAGAATTGTAAGGTAGGCTGGCATCTAATACTTATTCCTCTTTAGACCACGATAACTATTCATTGTAATTTACCCCATCCTGTTCATACTCTAGAATATTTTTTGCCGCTATATCGAAACGAATCCTCGGTTTCCAGTCCAGCACTCTTCGTAACTTAGAGCCGTCATATATTACTCCGGAGAGTGAAGACTCCAGAGAGTAGCGGTTATAGAAAGGAGACCTGCCTAAACCTTTGCAGATATAATCGAGCAAACGAATAACGTAACGGGTTAGAGGGTACGGAACGTACAAGATCCTGGCATTGGGGTAGATGTTTTTTATAAGCCTGTTCATGTACTGACGGGTCGTAATATGCTCATTGTCTACTACGTTAAAGACCTCCCCATCTGCGTTGTTATTCTGTATTGAATCGAGTACGGCGTCTACTAGGTTATCGATATGAACGATCTGGGCCTCAAATTTTCCGTTATCGAAAGTTATAAAAGTTTTACCGATTCTGAGGCACTGCTCCGGAGTATAAGATGCGGCCCCCGGGCCGTAGATCCTTGCCGGGCGCAGAACCACGGCTCTCAGGCCGTTCTCCATGGCGTCGAACAGTATCGACTCTGCCTTCTGTTTGGAGGCGTTCACCTCGCCCCGTTTCTCCGGTACAAGTTCGCATGCAGACTCCTCGGTTACTATCTGCCCCGGTCTTTTGTCCGCGACGTCGTAGACAGAGCATGAACTGAGGTAGATGACCTTATCGACGTAAGAGGTATGGCACGCATCGACCACGTTTGCAGTGCCGATTATGTTAGATGTGTGGCACTCGTTGCCCTTTGTTGAGGCCGCGGCATGTATTACCAGGTCGATACCGTCCATAGCCGAGACGAGGGAGGTCGGGTCTGCAACGTCGCCGTAGAATATCTCTACATTATGCGACTTCAGCGCTGAGATGTCCGAGAGTTTTCGCGCTAGCACCCGTATTTCATACCCCTCCTTTACCAGCCTTTCAACAAGCCTGCTTCCGAAAAAGCCGGTAGCTCCCGTGACTAATAGCTTCTCTTTATGTCTCAAAGGAAAGTTGCACTGCGCCGGAATAATATGGTCGAACCTCAGATCCCTTATTTTCAGTCGTTTATAGATACTCTCGGTTGAATCGAGCACCTCTAGCGCATATACCTTGGAGACAGGAGGATCGCCACCGGAGGCCAGAGCCGTGTAAAAGGAGTCTATCTGCAGACCGAGGCCGTAGAGCGGTACTCTTCTCTTTCTTATTGAGCTGTAAAGGCTCAATAACGTGGTTCGGATCAGATCGTATGCGCTCTTTATATTATAAGTTCTTTTGCGCCTTGCAGGTAAAACGAGCCGCTCGGTGGTGAGCCTGTCCGAGAGCAGGTCTATCTCAGCCGTCATCCTGGTTCCGTAGATACGGAGTCTTCTTACAGGCACAATAGGCGCGAATGAGAGCGTGAGCGTGCCGAGTGCCTCTTCGCCTTTTATAAGCACGCTTACTTCATCTACCATGCCCTGTGGAAGCACACCGTTGGAACCGCTCATTACCTCCAGTTCAACCGGAGAGCCTATGTAACCTAGTAGAATTGAGAGCGGAGCTGGTAAAAAATTCTGATAGATCGAGCCCGGCAGTTCAAACGGCCACGGAAGTCTGTTAGGCCCGGGGTACTCTTTAAACGAGTCAGTTCTTGTATCGATACCGTAGCGGACGTCTACACTGTGAATACGCCCCATGGCACCGTCACTCACAAGTTCTCTGAGCGTGGTCATCGGTTCAGTAAAAAGCGTCTGATGGGTAGGGCAGAGCAGCAGGCCGTTTTGCCCGGCAATTTCGTATAACTCTTCGGCGCCGGTACGATCAAGAGCCATGGGGCTTTCGACTATTACGTTGACGCCTTTTTCGAGCGCCTCTTTACTTCTGTTGAGCCGCTCGGCTACGGGGGTAACTACATGGACGACGTCCGGTGATTTCTCCTCTATAAATTCCGAGATATCGGTATAGCAATCGGTTATTCGGAACCTGTTTGCAGTCTTTTGTAACGCCAGCTCATCGAAGTCTACGATGCCTACGACAGTCGCTCGACTGCTGTTACGCACGAAATTAATATGGACATCTGCACTGCGTCCCGTACCTATAATTCCGACCCGTATTTTTTTCATCTCAGGAAGTACTCGGTTGGCAATTAGTGAAAAGATTTAACGTCCTTAGCACTATAAAAAGAACATTAGAAATGTATTGAAAATCTGTGGTTATTCCCGGTTATTCAGGTACCACTTGAGGGTGGCTTCTATGCCTGACTCGATATTGAACTGAGGGGCGTATCCTATGGTTGCGGTCGCCTTGGAGATATCGGCATGCGAGTGCTTTACGTCTCCTGCTCTTGGATCCGAGTGTAGCGCAGAGATTTCGACATTGAGGCCGGCCCTGATCTTTTCATACAGCTCGTTGATGGATGTACGGCCACCGGCGCCGATATTCATGTACGAACCTCCTGCTCCTTCGGTTATACAGGCCTTGTAGTTAGCCTGATTACAGTCATCTACATAGGTAAAGTCTCTGCTCTGCTCTCCGTCACCGTGAATGGTAGGGGCTTCGCCCTTTAAGAGCGCATCGATGAACTTGGGGATTACCGCAGAGTACTGAGAGTGAGGGTCCTGCCGTCTGCCATAGATGTTAAAGTACCGCATGGCGACCGTCTCAAGACCGTAGACCATATGAAATACCCTGCAATACTGTTCGGCGGTCAGCTTGGAGACAGCGTACGGAGACATGGGCGCTGTATTCATAGACTCCTCTTTCGGCAGCACAGGCGTATCGCCGTAAACCGAAGAGGAAGAGGCGCAGACAACGCGTCGCACTCCAGCCTCTTTAGAAGCGATTAAGACGTTCAGCGTTCCTGTGGCATTTACGTCGTGCGTGGTTGCAGGGTCTGCAACGGAGCGAGGCACGGAGCCGAGAGCGGCCAGGTGAATAACGTAGTCCATGCCGGTCACGGCCCGTTTTACGGTATCGGTCACTCTTATATCACCGTCGATATATTCGATAGAGTCGATAACCTCACTGAGGTTTTCCTCTCTGCCGGTGGCCATGTTATCGAGAACGCGAACCGTGTGCCCGCCCTCGAGAAGAGTTTGGGTGAGATTGGAGCCGATAAAACCGGCGCCTCCGGTAACAAGAAATTTTTTCATATTATGCCTTTATTATCTTTTTACTCTTTATGCCAGAAGTAGCATTTCTGGTGTCCACGACCAGAGCGCTCTGTTTGACGATCCAGCGGTAGTCGTATGCAGTATGGTCGGTTGCTATCAAAACACAGTCGTACCTCTTGAGGTTCTGTTCGGTCAGTTTAGTGGACGACATCTTGAATCCGCGCCTGTGGCTGACGGCGACCGGAATATGGGGGTCGTTGAAGTCGACCTTTGCTCCTTTGCTCCTCAGTTCCTTGATCAACTCAAGGGAAGGGGACTCACGCAGGTCGTCAACATCTTTTTTGTAGGCAATTCCGAGCACGAGTACCTTCGAGCCCTTGAGGCTCTTTCCCTTGTCGTTGAGAGCCTCCATTACCCTGGTTATTACATAATGCGGCATAGAGGAGTTTATTTCACCGGAAAGCTCTATGAAACGCGTAGCAAAATCGTACTCGCGCGCCTTCCATGTAAGGTAGAACGGGTCGATCGGTATGCAGTGACCGCCGAGACCGGGCCCAGGGTAGAAGGCCTGAAAGCCGAACGGTTTGGTTTTGGAGGCCTCTATAACCTCCCAGAGGTCAATATCCATTTTCTGGCAGAGCATCTTGAGTTCGTTTACAAGCGCAATATTGACGGCGCGGTAGATGTTCTCCAGTAACTTGGTAAGCTCGGCTGCCCTGGTGGAAGAGACCGGGACTACGCGGTCAACGATAGAAGAGTACAGGGCGGTGCCTAGCTTCAGGCACTCTTTCGTTATTCCACCGACAACTTTCGGAGTTGTTTTAGTGGTAAAATCTATACGTCCCGGGTCTTCTCGCTCAGGCGAGTAGACTAGAAAAAAGTCTTTGCCTGTCTTTAGCCCTGTCTCTTCAAAGAGCGGCAGCAGGAGTTCGTCCGTAGTACCTGGGTAAGTCGTAGACTCTAAAGAGACGAGCTGCCCGGGGCGCAGATGTTTCTTTATCTCTTTTGCAGTCTGTTCAACATAGCTTAGGTCCGGCTCTCTTTTCGAAGAGAGCGGGGTAGGCACGCAGATTATTACGGCATCGGCCTTGGAGAGCAGCTTCAGGTTTGTGGTCGGGGTGAATACTGCGTCCCCTGAGGCGGATTTAGAGACAAGGGCTTTTATGCTCTTGGATGGAATATGCTTGATGTACGATTTGCCGTTGTTGAGCGCATCGACCTTCTTGATGTCAACATCGAACCCAAGTACCTTGAACCCTTCGTCGCAGAAACGCATAACTATCGGTAAACCGACATAACCGAGTCCGATTATACCTATTGTAGCCTTCTTATCCTGCAAAAGACCGAGTAACTTCTTATTCTGTTCAGTCATTTATCACTCTTTATATTTAGTTTTACTGTGCGGATTGCGTCGTTATGGTAGCCTGCTAAACGAAACTGTTTAGCGGCGATATCTCATAATAGCTTTTCGGCCCATTATTTATAAACTTAACAAAGTACTGCTTATGACCGATATAGAGATATATGATAGCTACTTGTAAGAAGTATCATAATAGAACCGACATGGTCAATCATGCAGGCTGCAACCCGCCTCTGTTTCATGCCGGTTACTTCTATTCCCGGTTAATTTTCCGCATAGTTCTACAAGTTTCTACTCTTTTGGCAAAGTAAGGCAAAATATCGGTATTTGGTGATTCCGGTCACGGAACCCTGTGTGGTTGAAGAATATAATATAGATAATAACTACCTTTGCTCAGAGCAGCCAACGGGAAACCGTGGTACGCAGAGTGACGGGACTAAAGGAGACGGTTGGTCTGTTTTTCATGTTCGCCGAACCGCCAAAGGAAAATTACTTTAGGTAGTTATTTATTTAGCTATATGGTGAGCTATATAGTGTAAACCCTGATTGGATTATGATATATTTATCAGGGAGGATCAAAATGTTATCACTGACCAAGATAAAGCATCGCACATCAGTTAAACTACTCATGCTTGCCTTACTGTTCATACTAATCGGTTGCGGTGGCGGAGGAGGAGATGCCGTTAGTGTTGACGGAGCAGCTGTTACCAATGCTTCACTTACATGGACACCTCCCACAACCAGGATGAATGGAAGCACACTATTCGATAGCGATATTGCCAGCTACAAAGTATACTACGGCACAACAATTTCCGGACCATATCCTAACATTGTACCGGTTGCCAAGTCGGCCTGCACACCTTCGTGCGTGGCTACGATAACAGGCCTTTCATCCGGGACCTATTACTTTGTTGTAACCGTGATAGATACTGCTGCCTATGAGAGTGGATATTCTACAGAGGTAGTCAAGGTAATTTAAGGCTATTTCAGAACAGGAAGTATCGAATAAATACTGATGGATAGACGATTATATCGGTAATGGTAAAATCCTTTACAATAACCCGGCTAGTGCCGAAGAGGTAAATATGTTTACAAGAAGAACGCGCTGGATTTCGATATTTTCTCTTTCAATTCTAATACTCTTGTTTGCCGGTATTCAAGTCTTCGCAGCGCCGAGTATTAGCAGCTTAAGCGGGTCACTGACTGATGGTAGCGCAATAACTGTTACTGGTACAAATTTTGGTGCCAATGGTCCGAATATTGTTATCTTCGATAATTTTGATAGCGGTACGAACGGCAGCCTTATAAAAACCGGTAACGGTTCGGCTACTGTAGGAAAATGGGATAGGATACAGGCTGATGGTGGAGGGAACCAGCCAGTATATGATAATACTTATTCTGTTTCCGGTTCACTGGCAAACATGGGAAATGCAACTGTACAATTTCCTTCACCCGGAGATTCATCTTCGGCCATGGTTGTTACTAATATAAATACTACCGATGTTTTTTTAACGTACTGGTTCTATCTGCCGACAAGCTCAAATTTCCCCTGTACTAACGGTACATACAATTGTAACTGGAAAGCCGCGTGGATATATGGATCTACTGCCGCTGATGACGACCAGGTTCTGCCAGTAGGGCTTCCAAGCTCCGGTACCGAGCCTTATACAAGCTGGGCAATTTCCTGTAACGACTGTTACGGTCCGTCGACCAGTTGGTTCTATTTTAACATGTATAAAGGGAACTGGTACAGGATCAGCGCATGGGTACATGCCACAAGCGATAATACCAGTCATAGAGACTTATGGGTGATGAGCACTGATGCGTCTATTCCTGTTACTCAAGAAGTTAACTGGACCGGCAGAATATTCAACCTTGGCACCGATATGTTCGAGAACTTCTCCATAAATTCCTGGGCAAGAGAATGTACTAATTGTACAGAGTCTGCACCTCGATTCGATGATGTATATATGGCGACCGGCAGCAACGCGAGGGCCAGGGTGGAGGTAGGTAATGCATCTACGTATAACAGCAGTACCAATCTTGCAATTGCATCAGTAACGGCGTGGACGAATACTACGATTACTGCGACTATCCGACAGGGTTCGTTCAGCAGCCTGACAAACGCTTATCTCTATGTTGTAGATGCAAACGGCGTAGTTAACACAACAGGCTATCCGCTCTGCCCGCTCTGTCCTAACCCGCCGTCAGGTGTCCAGGCCAATTAAGGTATAGTAGACCGCATTGACTTAGATTCTGACCTGTTTTTGAAATAGCCGTTTCTTGACCATGCTGATAAAGGCAGGCCTGTTTTTATCAATATCTTTGACGATAACCAATGTTCTCTCTGCCGGCCGGCTTCTTCCATGAAATGCGTGCCTCAAGCCTTTTATACCTCCGGCGACCCCCTTTAACCAATATAGAAAAAATCCGTCTCTGATCGAATAGATCAACATAGCCGTGAGGCCTATGGAGAGGGTTTTAACGGCATAAGGGAGAGGGTAGTTTCGTGCCGCGAGCCAGAACTGATTCCTTGTATCGTAATAGTATCTTCTCCAGTTCTTTCTTCCAATTGCCGAGTGGTAATGGGTGACTACGACTTCAGGGCTGTAGATAACATTGTAGCCGACATTCATTATTCGGTAAGCAAGGTCGGGACCCTCGTGACTGATAAAGAAGAAGTCAGGGTAGAGTCCTGACTTATTTAAGGTCTCTTTTCTGAAACAGACGGCTCCTTCCGTAATCTCATTTGTAATAAAAGTTTTCTCTGAAAACGACTCCAATGGATAGTGATGGCACCAGTTGCTAATATTACCGTCGGGGTCGACCACTTTGAAACAGACAGCACCGATAACGGGGTCTGAAAATATATCGATTATTTTTTTGACAGCCACATCATCTATTCCCATAATATCATCATCCAGCGTAATAATGAAATCCCCGGTTGCAACGGCAATACCGCTGTTGCGGCCGCCGACGCCGATGTTCTGTTCCATTTCAAGTACAGTGACGGCAGGGAATTCATCACCTATTATGCTTTTCACGGGTACGTCGGAGTGGTTGTCTACAACGATAATTTCGAGTGGAGTATATTTAATCTGAGACAATGAGGATAAAAGTTTCTGTATAAGTTCTCCTCTATTGTATGTAAGGATTACTATCGATAACTTCATGAGGGCTTCCTGTGAATTATCAAACGACTGACCAGTTCTTGTTAAGTTCGTTTAGGATTACGCGCTCCAGTTCAGTTGCTTGCTTTCGCACATCGAAACGAGAAGCAGCCTCTTCACGAAATGCTTCTGTCTGTGAGCACGAAGGGTTTTTTATCTCATTCTCCAGCGCTTCGGCCAGTGCCGAACTATTTCCAGCCGGAAGTATCACGTTCGGCGTATCCTTAAGTACCTCTCTCAAACCGAGACAATCGGTGCCGATAACCGGTACCCCTGCAACCATCGCTTCCATCGGCAACAACGGGCATGCCTCCCACAATGAAGGCATCGCTATTACATCAAGTCCTTTAAGAGTAGAGGCGACATTTGATGTAAAAGGCAGAAAATGAAAATACTCTTCAAGCCCCTTGTTTTTTAGATACTCCGTATCCTCTCTTACGAACCCGTCAAAACCGAAAGCCAAGACAACAGGTTTTCTGTTAATATTTTTGTTTTTACTTAATATCTCCATTGCGTCAACAAGGTAGACAAAACCCTTTTGAGACATAAACCGCCCCAGGAAGCCTACCAGGAACGCCTCTTTGGACAGCTTAAGTTCTTTACGAAAATCTCTCTTTTCCGAGCTTTGAAAACGCTCGATATCGATGCCGTTTGAAATAGCGATGCATTTGCCACTCTTTTTCCTAAGTACCGGTATGAATTCGAGAAGGTTTTTATGTGCATCATTAGAGACGGAATGGATAATGTCGATCAGTGGCAAGAAGAAGGAAAGGGCTTTCTTTTTAAAAAACCCCTTTAAACCTACAAACTGCTTTGACAAGAAGACATCATGTGAAGTCATAATATGTCTTGTTCCGCTAAGTCGAGCGGGCAGGGCGGAATAGAGCCCTGCCATAAAACCTTGTGAGTGAATAAGATCGAATTTTCCGAATAGTATTGTCTTCATCACAAACATTATAACTTTCCATGGAGCCATATCATTTCTAAAGGTTATACATGATATATCCAGGTCTTTGAGGTCCTCAAGTAAAACGCTCAGTTCTGAATGGTCCGGTCCCAGGACTGTAAAGTGGTACTTTTCAGGATCGAAATTTCTGTATATGTAACGAATAAAAGTCCTTATTCCACCAACAGGCCATCGTACGACAAGTAAAACGCGGTATTTTTTTTTCATATTCGACTTCAAGGCTCACACTCCCGGTTGTTTGTCGATCATCTCTCTGTACCAGAGTTCCAGCATCATAAGTGTCCATATAATATAACTATGGTCCCTTCGACCCCACCGATGTTCACTCATAACAGTATCGAGATATTTCGGATTAAAATTATTTCGCTCCACGGCCCTGTCGCCCAATACCAGCTCATGAGCCATCTCAGACCAATCTTTTTTAATCCAGGTACGCATTGGAACGGCAAACCCTTGCTTCGGTCTATAAAGGACCTCTCTAGGCAATAGTCTTTCGGCCGCTTTTTTAAGAATATACTTTGTGTTCTTACCTTGAATTTTTAGCTCCGGCGGAATGGTTGCCGCAAACTCAACGAGATGGTGGTCGAGGATGGGGACCCTCGACTCAAGCGATACCATCATGCTTGTTCTGTCAACCTTGGTCAAAATATCGCATGGGAGATAAGTCTTCGTATCGAGGTATTGCATTTTTGAAAGGTTGTCTCTTCCGCTCATCTGCTTCGTATATTGTAAAATGGTATCTGAGGGGTCGGTTGTTGCAACCTGTTCACATATTTCCAGACTAAAGATTTCATTATGGAGAGTGGAGAGCCCTTTTGAATATTTTCTGACAAACCTTTCGTTATCGTTGCATGCGATGGAGCGTAATGTATTAATTCCAGGAGACCATTCAGGAATAACCTTGGTAATATTGAGGAGAACGGCTTTTTTTATGCAATCAGGGATTAAACTGGCATACCTGGTCAGGTTGCCTTCCAAGTAATGGTTATACCCGCCGAAAAGCTCATCGCCACCGTCTCCGCTAAGTACCACGGTAACAAATTTTTTTGCCATCTTGGAAACGTAATATGTGGGAATAGCAGATGAGTCTGCAAAGGGTTCATCAAATTGTCGAACTAAATCAAGGATAATAGATTCAGCGTCAGGGTTAACAATCTCCTCGTGATGATCCGTGCCATATTTTTCGGCAACCATTCTTGCATATTTGAGTTCGTTGAACGACTGGTTCTCAAAGCCGATTGAAAAAGTTTTTACAGGCTCTCCCATCTGTCTGGCCATGAGCGCCACTACAATGCTCGAGTCCACCCCTCCACTCAAAAAGGCTCCTAGTGGAACCTCGCTGATCAAGCGTATTTTTACGGCTTCGTTAAGTATCTCCAATAATCGTTCAATGTAAAATTCTTCTTTCTGGACTTTCTCTTGTTTGTATTCGACATTCCAATACTGTTTAATATCAATGTGCCCTCTCTTATATGTGAGGGAATGGCCTGGAGGAAGTTTACAAATGCCCTTGAACATGGTCTCGGGGTCGGGCACATACCCGAAGGGCAGGTACTTGATCAGTGCAGAAGGCTGCATCTCTCTCGGTACATCGGGAACCTGGAGGATAGATTTTATCTCAGAGCCGAAAATTAAGCGTTTCCCGTCTGCAAGGTAGTGTAACGGCTTTATTCCTAGCCTGTCACGGGCGATGAACAGCTCTTCTTTCACTTTATCCCAGATTGCAAAAGCGAACATCCCTCTCAAGTAATTAACGCAATCTTCTCCGTACTCTTCGTAGAGATGAACAATGGTCTCGGTATCTGATGATGTCTCGAACCGGTGGCCTTTTTTCAGAAGATCATCTCTCAAATCCTTGAAGTTATAGATCTCTCCATTAAAGACAATCCAAATAGATTTGTCCTCATTATGGATCGGTTGATGACCTCCTGCGACATCTATTATGCTCAGGCGTGTCATCCCTATGCCAACCCTGCCTTGAACCATCATACCCGTATCATCAGGGCCTCTGTGGCGAATAACAGTGCACATGTTTCTCATAACATCGGGATCAACGTTACGGTACTTATCGCTGTTTACAAGCCCTGCTATTCCACACATATTATAATCTTTCCTGTATCCATAACTTAATGAACCAACTCTACGTTATTATTACACCGGTTAATTACAGTGACTTAAGTGGATTCGAGTTTTACCCTTTCTTTATGAGTAATTCGGAAGGTTAGTGCTTTGAGCAGCGACTTCATTTGCTGCGTACTCCTGTGCTAGCTTCAGGCAGACTGTTGCAACACCGCCAAAGAGGTACCACTCCCAGCTGCTCAGCCCAAAACATGAGAGACTGTAAAACAGGTGCATCCCCATCCATACAAGTGTAGCTGTTATCAGGTTGATTAACCAAGAATTGTCCGAGGACAATTCTGTCAATATTTTTTTTGCCCTTATTAGGCTCATTACCACCGCTTTAATATACAAGAAAAAGATTATAAAACCGACGAGCCCGAGTTCTTGAAGTACCTCAATATAGAGATCGTGGGTCAGTAGAGCACGGCCTCCGCCTCCATAATTGGCGCTTATTTCCCTGGAGGTACCAAGACCGTGCCCAAAAAGCGGCTTGTTTGAAACGGTAGAAAGGTTCTTTGATAACGCTGTAATCCTGCCGGTGGCTGATTCGCCTCCGACGACACTCCTGTCAATGATTGAGAGGTAACGTTCGCTCAATTGAGGCGCCAGGTTTCCTGCAACAAAAAATACCAGAGGAATTATAATTATCGCGCCCACAAAAATTTTCCTAAATTTATGTTTGCCTACCAGCATTATAAGAGCCACTACAACAAATAACGATAACAGGCCGCTCCTTGAACCTGTTAACAATAAAGCATATATAAATACTGAGGATAAGGCTAAAGATAGTAACTTGAGAATCTTTCCAGATTGCCATAATAAGTAATAGATGAAGGGCAAGGTGGAGTTTATAACCCAGGCAAACTGGTTGGCGTTAACTACATCATGTGGAGCGCCACTTAACCTGTCCAGGCTCTGTTGTTCGTTATCTACACCGGAAAAAGCTATATCTCCCCAATAGCCGGTTGTGATATGCAGATAGACAGGCTCCAATATCCTGAACGTCTGAGAGATCAAAAAAACAGTAACAAATATTTTTAACCGTTCTCGCGTGTTGACTATTGCGATTATAGAAAAGAAGAAAAAGACCACCTTGGAATAATTTTCCAGTCCGAAATAAATGACGGATCCAGGCCACTCCACAAATGGTATGGTTAATAATATAAATACAAGCAGGTAAAGCAGAAATTTTGTAGGTTCCAGCCTATTCTGGTTCTGATTGAAATCACCCTTAATCAATATCAGGATGAATAGTATAATCATTAGAATAAAATCAAATCTTAATGCTCCCAAGGCAGGAACTCTTGACGTGAGATGAAGAAAATAGCTGACTGTAAATATTAGAAAAACCGGGAACTCCATCTACCGACCAACTCTCAATTTTAATTTAACCAGAATGGTATCCCTCTCTTTCGAGGTGAGAGAAAGAAAATAGAAGAGAACTAGATATATCGAACCACCTAGAGCGGCAACTGTAAGAATTTCCAGATAACTCTGAATTGTATATGTCATATTTACAAACAAGAGAATTACTCCCATAATGGAGCAAGGAATTATCAGTGGCAAAAAAACTTTCCAAATATAATGAAGAACCGTGATTTTCAGATTCCTGCATGTATACCATAACATGTAGGGTTCATACAAAACAGCTGTCAGCAAGAAGGCCAGTGCTACTCCTTCCTTTCCTAACGGATAAACAAGAATAAAGGATAATGCTAGAATTGTTATGGCCGCATAAACTCTTAATCTTGCCAGAAGGTTGATCTGGTTTATCGCAGTGAGGTACCTCTGGTGAAGGGGGTTCATAATCATGAGGACATGACCCAATAGAAGGAGGTACATTACAGTGGTTCCGTTTATTATATACTCTTCACCTACCCAGCGAGCAATAAACGCTTTGCCGAGTATAGATACCCCTATCAACAACGGGTAAGTCATTCCAAGAATATACTTGGTTGATGAAAGATATAGATTCGTTATAACCTCATGCTCTTCCTGGCTATGAAGGTGACTGAACATTGGCAGAAATACATTGGTTGCATTCATTGACATGTCAGTAACATAAGTAATTAGACGACCCGGGATTGAATAGAAAGGCACTATGGCTGGACCCAAAAATATTCCAACCGTAATAGCACATATGCTTCCAGCAACTACGCTGGCCAGTGACTGTATAAATGTCTTGGACCCAAAAGTGAGCAGCATTTTCACCATTACCAGAGACATATCTTTCAGGTGAAGCCTGTAAGCACCAAACTTTGGGAAAGCCAGGAGCAGGGTGAAAATTGTATACTTCACGGTTATACTTATGGCACTGCCCAGTGCAAGAGTGAGCAAACCATAACCGTGAGTCAGCAAGTAGTATATGATTGATGAACCGATTATGGTGTTGATTATCGTAATATTATTTTTAAGATAATGTCTCTGGTACCCCTCATGATAACATTCTGAAACATAACCCGGAAATTGAAAAAGAACTTGCACCCCGATAATGAGAAGGAAGAACATGTACCTGTTTGCATCCGTATCATCTGAGGCAAGGAGTTCGGGGTTTAGCAATGCCCAGGCCACCAAGGCACTACAGGAAATAACCCCGATGATCGCATTGAAAGCAAATGCGGTACTGAAAAGCTTTTCGAGGGATTCACGGTCATTCTTAGCGTTGAATCTCGCTACATATCTCGTCACCGCAGGCCGCATGCCTATGTCCATGAGGCTCATATAACCTACAAAAGAAAAAACTAATACCCATAACCCATAGTCGTGATTACCGAGCGCCTTTATTATTGCAGGCGCCATAAGAAAGGAGACACACATCTTTACTAGATTGACAGATATGTTTGATGTCGAGTTTTTAATTAATATTTTAAGCATGTTTTTTTTTGTATTACTTGTCGAGTTGTATAGTTCAAAAAACGAACCGGTAGCTTGACGTAATCATAACTTATGCACTGTACGTTCATATACGATAAACATGTCGATAAAATCCTGTTGAGAGGCATTTACAAACAAAGTGTCCAGGTACAGGTCATTGTCCAACCTTGTACGTTCCCCGTCTTTTCCTTCTCGATAAAGTATGTCATCTTCTAATAACAAATCATGCATATGTATCCCATCCCAGCCTTCTGAAGTTCCTTCTCTTTGTCTGCCCGATACAATTATATATGCACCCGGCTCGGCAATTTTTGTCATCTCTGCAAGAGAATTCTTGGGTGAATCAGTATGATCTATGGCATTATTGCAATAAATAATATCGAATTTTCTGCCGGCAAAAGAACTTCCCAGAGTCTCAGCAATACTATTAACAACTTCTATACCTTCCATAGCACTTGAATGGCCGTATACCTCCAACAAAGTTTTATACTCATTTGCCAAGATATCTGTAGCTGTTAATTCAATAAGTCCTTGTTTGTGACCATGAGCAAGCAGGGATACCGGTCCCGACCCAACATCCAAAACGCGAGGCACTTTATTTAGATGCTCTCTTTGCATATCTATATAAGTAATCAATACATCAGGGAAACTGTTTTTTTGATTTTCCGGATCTACCTTTGCCAGATATTTTTCCGCAATACTGCCTATACCAATCGCCTGTTTTTCCCAAAATATCAATTCTTTAACATGACCGTCGATTGGCAATGAGAGTCGATTACCCGCTATGTCAAGAAATAGAAATTTGATCGTATAAAGCATCCCTCTTGCTTTTAACATACGACCTATTCCTTTGATCAGTTTTGATATTATAGTCATATTGACAGTCTTAAATATGCGGTGCTACATTTGCAAACAATCGGTTATTGAGAGAAGCATCGTAATAATGGAGGAAGTACTAAATAGCTCCTATCCGAGTATTAAATAAGAGACTGGTAAGCTTCTCTCCAGCGATTAACTATATCTTTGACATTAAGCTGTCCGATCCACAATTTTCCGCTTTTCGAGCAACTTTCCCATAGCTCTTTGTCGGTCAAGAGTTTTTCTATGCCCTCTCTGATACCTTCAATATCACCAGGCTCATGCAGGATTCCTGCTTTACTTTGCTCGGCTATATCGGGAATTCCAGCGATATTACTTGCCACGAACGGTGTGCCGCAGGCAATTGCTTCGAGTAGGACAGTTGGAAATGCCTCTGAGTAGGAAGGCAAAAGGAGTAGTTTCGCGGTTTTCATTATTTCCCGGACTTCTTTTTCGCTGGTCCATGAATGAATAGAACAATTTTTAAAAGCGGCTCCTCGCGGGGCATCAGCATAAATATCACATCTTACATTTATTTTTACTCCATCCATTGCTTCTGTTAAGTCATTTACCCCTTTTTCCCATGACCACCGGCCAAAAAAAACTATTTCATTAGTGCGTTGTGAAAAAGCAAGAGGTTCTATATCAATCCAGTCTCTATCAAGTGCATTGGGAATTACGATTGAACTAATCTGCTCAAAGAGATACTCTTTATGATTGTTGGCTAGCCTTTGACTAAGGAAACAGTGCAAGTTTACGTGTTTCCATGTTTTGCGGATCAGATACAATGTGATCTTAGGCAAACCATTAAAAATGCCATCCGTGCTTTTATGGTATTGTATACACAACGGCAGACCTTTCAATTTGGCTGCCCAAATAAAAGGTAGGGTACGAACGGCATCACCGCTTGACCCGACAATAACGTGTATTGCTTTGTATGAATTATTTCGGAGAAAAAGCTTGTATAGATACTTTAAGAAACTGTTGGCAGTAGCGAGAATAGATTTAATTCTTGGTCTGCGACATAACAGTACAGGATGAAGCTCAAGTTCAGGCATATTTTCTAATAGAATACCGGTTACTTTAGAAACACCACCCGCCATAGAAGGATTATAACCTAACACAAGAACAGCTGAGTCTATTTCCTTCTGGATCGTCTTACCCTTAGACTTTTTACCGCTAGACAAATTGAGATTTCCATTCTTGTATTTTTTGCGTCGGTAAAGAGATAGCTGTATCCATCTCATCACAGATACTCTTTTCCAGTTTTTCAACGGTCTCATATCGGTGAATGACCGGTAAATTAAAGTCTTTACCTTTCATGTTCGCTCTATGGTCGACACCAATAATAATAGTTCGCCTTTTATGTTGAAGCGCCCTGATGCCTCCGTGAAGCCTGGTTCCTACAAAATCAAGAGATATACCACTGTCCGCAAGTAATGAGTTATAACCTGCAAGGCTCGGTGGTATAACTTCAACCTTCTTATCAAATCCGAGATCAAGCAGGTATTGATAGTCATTGGTACCCTGGCACCAGAAGAAAACGTTTTTGTAATGAGTGAGCACCAGGTTCATCAATAAACGGTCAAGTTCGTGATTCTGACTGTAATCAGTTAAAGTAACAACTACGTTCTCGCCCTTTTCACGAGGAATCTCTTTGCAATGCTGTTCAGTAAGTGACCATATTGTAGGACACCCGGTGTTAACAACATTATTAATACCGATTTGTTGTAACCGTTGTTCGGTAAACGAGTCGCGTACGGAGTGAAGGTGAGAACCGGATAAAACCTTCTTTAATAACCATCTGGTATAAAAATCGGTATTCCGTTTAGCTTGACTTCTCCAACCAACACCGAGCAGAATGACCGGTTTCATGAAGCAGGCCTCTTTAATACCTATGTTCCACTGCTTAATAAGTAACATGTGTGCATGCAGTAGATTTGTTCCGCACGCTACGTTGAATTCAACTTTCTTCTGAAGTTTACGACTGACTCGGCTAATTTTTTCATGGGTTGGGAAATGAATAGTCTGGTAATTCTTTAGTATTATTGCAAGCTCTTGCTGTGCCGCCTCCATAATAATATGGTCACCGGTATTTTCTGTAGCTATGCTCGTATTTAATATGCCGGCTTGTAAGGAATGTTTGTCCATTAATTTACCCCTGAAAATTGACAATGAACCACTCCATGACCTAAGCCAGGATGTACGGGCTTCTTGACATAAGTTGTCCATTGATACTCTTGCGGTTCTCTAATGTATTTCATACTCATTTCTTCACTCACTGAGGATATTATTTTAAGGATCATGACGGTTGGCATGAATTAATTTTATCCGGTTATCAGTTGCTACTGTCCAACTGACGAATTAAGAAAATTTATTCTTAATTCTTAGCGTGATCTGATGCATACCATATAACTTCCACAAAAAATCAATTTTACTGTTGGATACAGTCATTCGGTTTATTGTAAAAGGAGCGTTCTTGTTATAAAGTCCATCATGGGCTACAACAGCACCGATAAATCCATTTTCTCTCACACAATCAACGACGGCCTGATCGTAATCTGCGATAAGCCCGTTTGGGTACGCAAAAGTTTTGACTTCGATATTAGCCTTTTCCCGGATAACTCTCTTAGAGGTTTCTATATCTCTTTTCAGATCTTCATGAACTTCTATTTGAGTCAATATCTTATGATCGTTAGAGTGTGAACCAATCTCTATCGTGGAAGAAGAAACCTCTACAATCTCTTCCCAGCTTATTGTCTCATACTCTTTAGTAGGCTTTGGTGGAATTGCAATACCCATTGACTCAGTAAGGTGATCAACGAAACTTTCCTTCTCATTTGCTTTGAGCCTATGATAATGAGATAAAAGCTTTTCGCAGGCTCGGTACTTTTCATTCAGTGTTTTCAGGCTTAAGTGGAAGGCCGTTCCGGAATAAATAAAATCTAATTTTTCCTGAGGGGTGTTCATTATGACATACTTAAACTTGTCCCACCAAAACCAGTTATTATTATCTAGATAAGCGGTCGCGATAAAAAACGTTGCTGCCATTTTCTCCTCTTTTAGCAGAGGGTAGGCCACAGTGTAAAAGTCTTTATAACCATCGTCTATAGTGATAATTACAACACTCTGAGGTTTTGTTCCCTTTTTACATTCCAGCAGGTATTCTGATAGAGACATAACTTGATGTGTTCTCTTTATCTGTTCAAGTTGCCATTTAAATGTATCCCTGTTTACACCTACTATCAGATTCAGATCCGTGAACCGGTGATATAAGAAAATTTTAGGGCAGTCTTGAGCCAGGTATAAAGAGATGTACTTCAAAAAAGGAAGCTTGAGTATCAGAGATTTTATAAAGTCATTAAGCATAGGTAGCAGTACTGTTTATTGGCATCTATCGTTCATTTGAGCGTTTTTAGCAACACATCATAGATTTCAGTATACCGGTTCGCCATTTTGTAACTTGAATACTCTTTTTGAACAATCACCAAAGCCCTTCTGCTCATTTCATTTATACTGCTATTATCTTCGTAAACCGCAAGAATACCGTCAGACAACGCTTGACTATTCTTTGCCTCTACAATAATTCCACCATCCCCGTCTTGGAGCATGTTAGGTATGCCACCAACCCTTGTTGCGACAATTGGTTTAGATGATTGCATTGCTTCCATCAATGTTATGGGAGCTCCTTCAGTTAATGACGGCATAATGAAAAGATCAAAGAGAGAAATATATTTATTTGCATTCTCTTGATACCCGGCTAAGAGGACTCTTTCCTTCAGGTTAAGTCTATCTATTAATATTTCCAGAGCTACACGTTCTCCACCTTCACCAAGAATAATTAATTTGATATCCTTAATCTGTTGAGTCAATAATTGAATTGCCTTACATAGATAATCAAAACCCTTCTCTTGAGACAGTCTGCCGATTGCTCCGACAATGAAGCCTTCTTTACAGAAATCAACAACAACTTGATCGAGGTCTTCAGGCTTTATGGCAGAGTAATCATAAGCCGGTATGCCGTTTTGAACAACCTGCAGGTTTGCAAGATTCAATTTTTTCAATCTTTGATTCGACAACATCGCCTCATTGACAACAACTACGGTATCGATACGCTTCAGGCTTTTTGAATCGAGCCACTCATACAATTTCATTCGCGTCATAGCCCCGGCATTGGTCCAACCGTGAAGAGTTGAGACCATTGGAAGCTTTCGCAGCCTCTTCGGTATAAATCCGAAAAGAATATTTCCTTTGTATCCATGGGAGTGGAGGACGTCAAAGTTCTCTTCTTTGGCATACTTAAGTATTTTTATTGCGCCAGGAATGTTCGGGCCGGGCCTCATTCTGAACGTTTTTAGATCAAACCTTCTTTTTACTGCTTCTGCTTCCAGCGGCTTTTTGTTTACTCCAGGGTTACCGATACTACAGATGGTCGGATTATGTCCTGCTCTGACCTGCTCAGCTACCAGATTAAGAAGCACGGTTTCGGCACCGTAGAGGCCGCCACTGTCTATAATATGAAGTATCTTCAGGTTGCTGACCGGTACGGTGTTGCTATTATCCTATATGCTTTCATTCTATAACCTGTATGGTCAACCTGTTTTCGGTATAAGAGGGGGCATTGCATTATTTGTCCCAGGTGAGAATAATGACCAGGCTATTTAGGAATTTTCTTTATGTACCTGGCCGGGTTGCCTCCGGCAATTATATTAGCCTCTAAATCCTTGACGACCACGGAACCAAAACCGATAACACTGTTATCACCTATTGTCACACCCTTCAATACAGCAGCGTTAGCACCGACCCATACATTGGTGCCTATATTAACTGCGGCAGTCTCTACTGTTGCATCTTTAGCATGTCTATCTCTTTTCAGGCTATGGAAGTCAGTATCCATAATCCTGCAATCGGCCAGAATGCATTTGGATCCTATTGTAATCAGTTCAGCAGCGCCAAACCTTGTTCCGTTAAGGAATACATCATCTTTGACGATAATTTTTGCGTTAAAACTGTGTGTAAACGGTGTTACCGTACCGGCGCAGCTCACGTCATCCCCAAAAAAAACCTTACCGGGCCCTTTAATTATAAGCTTGCCGTTGACCCGTAACCCTTTGCCGAATTTAGCTCTCTTAAGAAGAGTAGTGTATTTGAACTTGTACCAGTGACCTCTCAGCACTGTAACAAGAAAACGACATGTGTCAACCGGATGTCTGAAAGCTTTTCCAATTTTCACACGATCAATAACCACGATTCGCCTTCAATGTAAGTCGGCAGCACTTTCACTAACCTCTGCTCTTATTTTAATAACCTTTGCAGGGTTGCCTGCGACGATAGCATTTTCAGGGACATCTTTAGTGACGACGGAACCGGCACCTACGATTGAATTGTCGCCAATCGTAACACCTTTTAATATGGTAACTCGACCACCGATCCATACATGGCTGCCGATTACGACATCTTTACTATAAGTACCGTCGTAGCCGATTCCATCAACTTTATGGTCTTGTGTATATATTAGTGGAAACTCTCCCATCATTATATGGTCGCCGAGTATGAGTCTTCCGTTACCCCTTATCCATGCATGGTTGCCGATGTTGGCACACTCACCCATTGTAATAAGGTTACCGTGCATATGAAAGTCCACACCCTTGCCGATGCCGAATACCTTGCCTGTCTTATGAAATAGGCGTCTGCATACAAAGGTCCTGAACTGGTGTGACCAGCGGCCAATAAACATCCAGCGGTCACCGTAAGGAAGCCGTATTGCTACAATATAGTAGAGCAGGTAGAAAAGAGTCTGCTTGAGACTCTTTTCCCTTATCTTTTTAAGCAAGTTAAATAACGGCATCTTAGTTCCTCATGTGAGGTTTCTTATGACCATAACCGAAGCAAGTCCGAGCTAAAGAGCGATTTGGAAAATCCGCCGGTTATGTCCGATGTCATTGTAGTGTCAACCATCTTCCTGCTTATAGTAAAAGAGTCAAGACGACACTCAGGAGTTACGTTTAAAGAAAAAGCGCAGTCATAGCCAACCTCATTTGCAATACTCTCTACTGATTCATTGAACTCATCTTTACTTCCGAAAGGGTAGGCGAGTGCTGTCGGGGCCACACCGGTATGCTGCTCTATAATCGCCATTGAGGTTGCAAGTTCTTCTCTGCACTGCTCAACCGGTATAACGGCCAGGTTAGGGTGGTTTACCGTATGACTGCCGAACTCTATTCCGTTAGCGAGCATCTCTTTAATTTCATCCCAACTGAGATAGAGTCTCTTGCTCTCTTCACTTAGAGAGAGTCTACGGTAAACCTCACGCTTTAATTGTAGCCTCTTATCGTCATCGAGTCTCTTGCTGAATTGAGTTATCTCTTTAATTACCGTACTCAGCGTCTTATGATTTTCATGATCGAGTATGTATCTCTCAAGGCCCAATTCTCTTAAATCGAGCAAGTTAAACTTTGACTCGAAAATCGCAAAACGGATCGTATCGAAAAAAAGCGATTCAGGTGTATCGATGACCGATGTTGTTATGAAAATAGTTGCCGGAAGGCCGAGTTCTTTTAGTACAGGGTACGCATACAGGTAATTGTCTCTATATCCGTCGTCGAATGTTATAAGAACCGAATTTTTTGGTAGCTCTTTACCTGTGTCTCTGTATTCGAGAAACTGCTTGAGTGAGAGAACGGTAAAGTTCTCTTTCAGGTATCGCATCTGTTCTTTGAAGTTTTCAGGGCTCTGTTCAATCTCCAGCTCCCTTAGCGTAACCTGGTTTATACTGTGGTAAGCGAGCACTATCGCTTTACTTGCTCTGCTCTTCTTGATTACATTAATCACACCAGCATGATAAAGAATACCACAAAGAAGCAACTTCAGCCTGTGTTTTAATGTCGTTTTTATCGAACCTCCTCTGTTTCCGCTTCCGGTTCTTCTAAGAGTCAACAGCTCGTAAATGCCTTCAAGCCTGTTCATCATTACTTCTATATTCAAGGTGTTGCTAACTGCCTTCTTACCGTTGCTGCCGCAACTTTTCTGAAGAGCGGGTTCTTTTAGGTACCTTAGAATCGCTACGGATAATTCTATGCTGTCACCGGGTTCAACTATTAGACCGGATTTCCCGTTTTCGACTACTTCCGCATTACCGCCGACATCGGTTGCAACCACGGGTTTGCCTGCTGCCATCGCTTCAATAAGAGCATTGGAGAAGCCTTCACTTAGAGAGGGAAGAATGAAGATATCGAAGAGCGCCATATATTTGAGCGTATCGGTCTTGTGGCCTGTAAAAATCAGATAATCGGATAGCCCCAGTTGTTCAGCCTCTTCTTTAACTTCAGTAAAGTAATCCGAGTCGATGTACCCAACCAGAACAAGTTTGATATCCTGATGCACTTCGACTACTTTGCTCAACGCCCTGACTAGATATATATAACCCTTGATCGGCCGGAAAGAGCCGAGGCACCCGAGTATTATTGTAGAAGAACCTATTAAAAGTTCTTTTCTGAGAGCTTTTGCCTTACTGCGTACCGACTCTGAATCATACTTTGCAGCGTCAAGGCAGTTGTAAACAGTGAGCATCTTTTTTTCATCGGCGGCCTCCCGTGCAGCAACATGCTTGAGCACAGCATCGGAGACGCATACGATTCTGCTATAGAGCCTGTTGAGTATTTTGTACAGAAATATATGCTTCCTGGTGAGTTGATATCCGAGGTCACGCCTGCTTGAGATAACATCGGCGCGTGCGAGCCATGAAAAAAACCCGCCCCATATGTCGGCATCTTGATGGTATGTAACAACGATACTGATTCGTTCTCTTTTTATAAACTTGTATAACCAGAACCCTTTTCTAATTCCTTTGAGACTGACAATTTTATCGAGTCCTATAACCTCGGAGTGTATACCTTTACTATTGAGGTCATCAATAAGATCCCCGCCTTTAAGGCATAAGACATAGGGTGTGAAGCGGGTTCTATCTAAATGCCCCACAATGTCGTATATATTCTTCTCAGCTCCGCCCATCTTTCCCATCAACGAAGTAAGATACAGTATCCGTATCTTCTCCATATCAGCCTTTTCTCGGTTCCCAGGTCACCTGCTTCTCACTTTTCAAGAAGCGTATAAAGGCGTGAGCCGAGGCGAGGTTCAGGAGGGTAAAGTAGAACGGTATGTAAAAGACAGTAGTGTGGATCTTGATCTTTTCAAAGATAAAACCTACTCCGGCTGCAATATAGAAGAGGTTCTGGAGCAGGAACGTAATTTTATAAAATGTGCTCTCTTCTAATAGCAGGATGTTGGCCGCATAGATTAAGAGCAGGAAGATAAAGACCGCGTACCTCAGTATCTTGTGCGACATGAGTTGCCATGAGAAGAGTCCGTACTTTAACGGGTTTAGCAGGTGGCGCATGTCGCGCAGCGCGTTCATCGCTCTTAAAGAGACGCGTACTCTCATTCGGTACTCCTCACCGGACTTTGTGAGGCTCGATTCATTGAGCATGGCGTCCGGCTCGTAAACCACCCTGTAACCTTGCTCTACAACTTTAAGTGGCAATATAAAGTCAGGCAACTGGTCCGCTCTCATCTCTACATAGAGCCGCTTTCTTACCGCGTCTACTCCTCCGTCCACACCAACCACAGAACCTATGTTGGTCTCTATCTCCCGCAGCTTGTTCTCGTACTTCATATAAGCCGAGCAGCCGTCTCCGACAGGTGTGCCGGCATCGTCGGTATAGATCATCTTGCCGGTAACATACCCTACGGTATAATCCGAAAAATTGGAGACGAGTCTTCTGATGGCATCAGGCGAATAGATGGAGT
The DNA here is from genome assembly GCA_029262515.1 of Deltaproteobacteria bacterium. Taxonomy (GTDB): domain Bacteria; phylum Desulfobacterota; class GWC2-55-46; order GWC2-55-46; family JADFVP01; genus JADFVP01. The sequence continues at coordinate 60,321 of JAJCZH010000003.1, forward strand.
TGGAGTCGGAGAAGATTATTATCTCGCCGTTGGTTTCGCCCATAGCAAGGTTTAGCGCAGAGGTCTTGCCGGCCCTCGGCTCCTGCCGTATGAGGCGCACTTTTTTATCCTCGTACTCGCGCACGATTTCATCGGTTCCGTCTGTTGAACCGTCAGAGACCACAATAATCTCGAGCAGTTCTTCGGGGTAGTCGAGCGAGAGTTTATTCTCTATCGTCTGACGAATATGTTTATGTTCGTTGTAGGCTGCGATGAGCACGGTAACCGACGGTGTGGCATCACTCTTGTACAGACCTCGATTAAGAGTACGCGAGAGTATTGATGATAAGAGGGGATAGCCGAAGTAGGTGTAGAGTAGAACAAAAAGCGAGACCCAGAAAAATAGAGTTATCATGACTCTGCTTCGATCTCCTTAAAGTCAATTTTTTTGAAGTCGAGCCCACTCTCCGGATCTTCATGTATTCCAAGGCCCCTGTCAGAAGCCTTGTGCAGGTAGTCGTGCGGCATAACAAAGTCGTCTCTGGCGTCGAGTTCTCTTTTAATAATATTCATGGCAACGGTATCGAGCGCAACCGGATCTTGCGAGACGAGCAGGGTACTGGGATGGGAGTTGCCAAATGTATTCCACGTTACCGGTCCGCCGTCTTTTTTATGAAGCCTGCCGAAGAGCCCGTCCATAACCACGAGGCGTGTTTTGTGTTTGATATGCTCATGCGCATTAATGTCGACGATAGAGTCGTGAATAATCGGCGGGTGAATGTACTCAGGCCCTGTATGGTGATCGCTAAATCGGACCGTACCGTAGTGGTTCTTAAGGGCGCCGGAGTTAGAGACATACTGGTGGCTCTTTAGTACAGGTACGTTTATGATATGCGCAGCCTCGGTTATTACTTTAGGCAGATAACACTTTACCGGGTTGCCGGCCTTATCCCTTACGTCTGAAGACATCGTAATCTCATTGTCGAGGTCATTGGCCATGTACGGGTTGCCTATGGTGTGGTACCAGACCTTTCTGAAGAAGTTGCTGCCGTACGGTTCGACATAATTGACCGGGTAGCTTATCCTCGACCGGAGTTCGTCACCTATCTGGCGGGTACAGTCGTAGATAATTATATCTGAGGTCGGCACCTTCAGTACTTCTACAAGACCGTAGAGGATAGCGTTGAGAACAACAGGAGTGGTAACGATGCCATTGAACCCCATATAGAGGTCGTTAAAGTTAGGCTTGATGACGACAAGGTCGCCCTTCTTGTACGTACTGAAGAGGCTCTGCCACGCCTCCGGCTGCTTCTCTTTACCGGTGAGGGTGATCAGGGCGGTGCCGAGCATGTCCGTGACCTTTTGCTGGTTGGTATAATCGACATACGGATAGGCCTTACTATCCCAGGAGGTTGCATGCTCTGAGTGTATAGAGACGACCCTGTTTGCGGTACCGGTAGGCTCTGAAAGCGAAGGTTTCTTCATGTTGGCTCTAGCCGTCCTGTCCGAAAGGCCGTATTTTACCATCATAAGAGCCCCGACGGCCGCAATCGAACTCCAGAGAAAATTTCTTCGTGAAATATTCATTCGTAGAGCTTAACCTTCTTATCACGTTCATTTCTATTATCGAGATACTCTGCAATAACGCCGGACTCGATATTCTCCCATGCTTTTTTAATTATATCCGGTGTAACGCGTTTACTCAAGTAGAGGGCGCCTTTTTTCTTCAGTTTATGCCGTTTTACCGTGCCATCCTCTATACCTTTGATTGCATCGACCATTAAAGAGATCCCTATCTTAACCACCTTTACGTACAGGCTCTCATGGTTGTCATCGGGTGATATCTCAGGGCGGCCCTGAAAGATAATATCACCTTCGTCGATATTTTTATTTATGTGGTGGACGGTAGCGCCTACATATTCTGGCTCGCTGTTATATATTGCCCACATGGTCGTCCAGACGCCTCTGTACTGTTGAGACAGGCCGCCGTGCAGGTTGAGTATGCCGAGCCTCGGGATCTCTATTACGGGGTTTTTCAGTATGGAGGCACCGCAGACTGCGATAATGTCAGGATCCATCCTTCTAATGATCTCTACATTCCGGGGCGCATTTATATCCCTTACGCCTTCGGTATGAACGATTCTTACTCCGTCCTTCTCGGAAACAGCGAGCCCCTCGTCACCGAAACCATCATAATTGATTTTTGCCGCCTTATCGAGATAAGCTTTAGAGGCTGACGAACTTCTAAGCTTCCTGACCAGTCCAACAGGGTTTTTTAATCTTCTTACAAGTTTATTGAACTTTTCAAGAGTACTTGATGCTCTGTGTTGCGTCTCTACAACAACGCCCACGACATTGACAGCCTTCATCAACTGGTTTGCAAAATAGATGTCGGATATGTCGGAACTGACGATTACGACCACTTTTGCCCTGTCGTTCATATTAGTCATCGATTCACCATAACTTCGAAAGAGCCCTTTTAAAGTAGTAGCTCAGGACTTGCCCGACGCCTGAATAATAGAGGTTAAGGTTACAATTCTTGCAGATCATGATCTGCTTATTTCTCTGGCTCTTTATAAAGAGCTTGTGCCGATCGTTGTTCCATATCTCGGAGACCTTCTCCGTAAGCAGGTTACCAATATGGTAATTATTATACATTAGACACGGTGATACGTTACCTACGGGGTCGACCGTTATAACTGTAGTACACAACCTGCACTTGGGGATCGAGTGGCTTCCTTTTGTCAAGACTTCATTTGTGATGGTCAGCGGGGCCATATAGTTGACATAGACAGATTTATCCGTGCTTTTCATATTTCGCTTGATAACTCTCCAGAACTCCTTTGCCTGTGCTTCCGACATCAGGTTGGAGACATCATCGGTTGGCGTAAAGTAAGGCTCCGGCAATACTCCGTCAACTGCCGAGGCGTCGATATTCGCCTGGCTGTACTCCTCCATAACGCGCGGGTAGACCGCGTCCACCGGGTAGTTACCCGAGAAGTCAATAATGTCATCCAGGCTGTCGAAGTTGTTCTTTGATATCGTATTGCAGATGACCACCTTGGTTCTTTTGTCACCGCTGTTCAGTTCTGAGATACTCTTTATGGCATCCTGCACAAGATTGAAGCCGCCATCTTTACCGCGTATCTCATCATGCTTTGACCCGACGTTGTCGAGTGAGAAGTAGATGGTATCGAGCCCCGAATCAACAAACCTCTTTACTGTTTCATGGTCTATAGAGATAGAGTTTGTCGGGAAATATGTGCCTATGCCGTTATCTGTACAGAACTGTATTATATCGAAGATAATATCTTTTCTGAGCAGGGCGTCACCGCCGAATATCTCAATGCTCTTTATTCCATAATCTCTTAGATTGGTCAGTATCTTCTTCCAGTCCTCCCACTCAAGTTCAGCGGTCTTATCCGTAACCTCATTTCTCTTCCAGATATTACATGTTTTACACCGGCTCGTGCAGCGATAGGTGAGGTAGATAATAGCGTCTATTGCATGAACGTCACTTGAACAGGCATCTCTGTGCCTGGCATGAGACAAATTATTGTAAATCTCGGTTATTATACTCATACTCTTTTTCACTTCGCAGATATTGCTTTATCTGTCCTCTTTATAAAGAGCCTCTTTACGGCAGGTGAGATCTTCGTGTCAATAAGATGCAAGAGCCTGCCGCAGAGGTTATTGTTGTAAGCTACTATGTTCACATACCTGTTCGCCTCTTTAGTCCAGTTCTTCTTATAGAAACTGTCTCCGCATCCGAGATCGTATACAGAGTCGGGTTCCTCGAATTTACTCTTAACTATATTGAAATCGAGTATCGATCCCGGTGAAAGGTTTCTGTACTCGGTATCGTAATCGGCTGTTATTCCGTAGGTAATGTTGTCGTACTTGATATGGTACTCATAGGCAACAGGGGTGCCGTCTAAAGCAAGAACCCAGATGTTGACATTATGATGCCCTTTAGAGTCATCCGTAAGCGCAGTATAGAACCGGTTGTTACCGTTCTCGCTCGCGATGGAATTGTTTATCTGATGCTTCCACCCTTTTCTGGCAAGCTCCATTACCGAGGAAATTATCTGTTTCAATTCAGCGGCAGTACTGTATAAGCTGACTTCGGTATTGCCGGTTTTTTTTATCTTGTTCTGCTTGTTCCGTAGCGCCTTTTTAAAACGCGTACTCCTTTCGGCATAAAAAGTATCCCAATCGGAGTCTATTGACAGGTAAGGGGAGTTTGCCGAAGACAATTTACTGTACTTGATACTACTCTTACCGAAAAGCTCTTCTACTGTACTTATGGCTTTAGATTCCTCCGGTAAACAGCCGAGTTCCATAACCGTCCATTTAAGCTCAATTAGGTAATGGACTATCCTGCTCAGCACGACATCTTTTTTACCTATGATTATGAAGTTACCGGTAGTCCATGTAGGGTCTCCGATAAAAGATATCTTCTTGAATGAGAGCCCGTACCGTTTGGCGCAACTCACCATCATGGGGGCGGCGCCTATTAAGATACCGTTCTCCCTTATGGTTATAACCATAAGGGTATTTTTGGACTCGTGGTAACTGCGCCACCAATTGCTCAGCCACTCATGGGTAAGAAAGAGGGAATTGGCTGAACTCCTTTCGAGTAAACCGTTCCATTCATCAGCCATATCCATGAAGGACTCTATACTCTCTATACATTCGAGTTTCATATTCGTAACGATCTCAAGGTGCTGCTTTCCATTGTCATTAAGAAGTTGCTGTCCCAAGGTCCCTCTGTCTTAAAAAATCTATAAAAAACTTTACTTTAATTTCCATTCTCTTTAGTGCCTTCATCAGTCCGGGGCGGGCAAGGTAGATATCGCACAGAAAGCGACTCTCTTTTGCCAATCTCTTTTTATACTGATCAGTAGAGCCCATCATGAGAAAATCGTACTCCTCAATTCCTGCATCTATTGCTTCATGTATAGCATTATCGTGCAGAAGCAGGCCAGGGGATAGACCCGGGGCAACCTCTGTGTTGAGACCTGACTGAAAAAAAGATATTTTATTATTATACCTGATATTGAATACCGCTGCTGCAGGGCGTCCCGATACCTCGCAGAAATAAAGATCGAGATCACCGTTCTTCAACATCTCAATCGCTATTGACTTAAGAAAACCCTTAAAGCGTCCTGTTTCGAACGAACCTGGCTGGCTTCGGCTTTTCCAACGAACGGTATGGAGTTTTACAAACTCTTTAAAATCCGTGTCCAGCTCCTCTGCGTTACTTGTCCTTCTGTAACGGACGGTATTACTCTCGGCAATACGCCTCTGGTCACGCCTTATTTTCGACCTTGTTGATGAGCCGAGCTGCATCATGTACTCTTTATAAGTACCGGGAAGCTTGATGTAAGGACTTTCAAACTCTCTGCTCTTCATATAGAGGATACTCTCTTTTGCAGCGCACTCTTTTAACAAAAGGGTAGATTCGGATGAGGTATCGACCTTGTGAAGAAGGAGGTCATCAGAGAGGTCTTCAGCTATTACGGTCTCAAGTACGCTCTCTACTACAAGCAATTTATCCTTCTTTGTTGAAATAATATCCTGAAATTCCGATACCAGGCTCTTTTCATCGCTGCCGATAAAAAGCATCCTTCTGTAAGTAAATAGCTTTTTCCACTCTTTTGTTATTCGGTAGAAAGGCGCAATGCCTATTATTTCATCGGCCCTGTATATAAGAATAATCGAGAGCGATGTCTTGTCGGTGCCGTAGGTATTCCACCATAACCAGAGCCATTCCCAGGTCATACATACGACGTTTGAATCGGACTGCCGCAACAACCCGTTCCACTGCTCTTTCAACTTACCAAATTCCTCTTTCGTGGTAAGCACCTCTGTTCTTATATTACCTTTTTCTGGCATAAGGGGTGTTATAACCGGTTCAGCACTTCTTTTATGAATGTTTCAACTTCACCCTGCTTGCTCATAGGGTCTTTATTTTCTTCTATATCGATTGTGACCATTATAAGAGCTCCGTTGGTCTGCCTGTCTATGAGTGAGTGCCAAGACAGGTAGAGCTTGGATAAAAACCGATCGGCTACGGTTTTACCGTTCATCTCGTACCAGAAGTATGTAAGACTCTTGCCGGTACTTGTTTCTGTTACTACTCTATTGACCTCTATAGGCTCGTGCGCCGAAGAGGTCTCCGTAAAAAGCTTGATCTTTGTAGCTCCTTCATGCAGATGATCTAAGTTATAAGAGACAATTTCCTTGCCTTGTACCTGGTATGAATAGTAAGCGACATAGAGACGTACGACTCTGTTGCGGTAATTTCTAAAAGTCCGCAAAAGTTCCTCATCAACACCACTAAGTCTTACTGGCATCGATTTGTCGCCGGTAGGTATCTCTAACCACCCGGGCAGGTTAGAGTAGGCAGTAGCGAGCGGAGTAGCGGGGGGAACGGGCAGTGGTGTGTGAAAGTTGACTATAGTACCGAGGATGAAGAGCCCGGCAAGCGCTACTATGTAAGGGAGCCTTGGGTACGGCTTGCCCGTACTCTGCCTGTTTGTGCTGTCCGTAGGCTCGACGGTCTCCGCTTCTCTGCTCTTTCTTTTGTCAGATAGAACCCATACACCGATGAACAGAAATATATAACCTGCAACCGCAACAAACATGGCATGTAGCGTGTGGAGCGGCCCATGAAGATCTCCCGACAGGTCGTAATAAGCCAAGGTACCTATCAGCGCAACGCGAACACCGTTTGCAATAACAGCCATTATCAGCCCATAGACAATGAGAAGAATCCGTCTTTTCCAGCTATTTAAAGCTATATAAGCGAGTGGAATCCCTATAGCGGCAACAGCGATAAGGTAGTTTACACCGCTACAGACCTTTGCAACCTCAAGCGTAATATTCGGTAGTTCGATATAGATCGCCTCTCTGTAAGCCGCTATTCCGATGAATTGCATTAGCTCGGTGCCTATATAAGCTGAAATGTACTGAAACGGCTCATGCAGTCTCTGAGTGAGGAGATCCCAGGAGGTAAGCATAAATAGCATATAGAGAACGGGAAAGAGCAGGGTCAATAGAAACTCGGTGCCGAGTAACAGAAGCAGTGTTCCGTTAAGGGCCACGATAAGCGAAAGCTCTTGCAAGGCGAGCAGGCCGCCGAGATTACCTGCAAGGTATAACAGAAGTGAGAATAACAGCAGCGGAGCCCCGGCACAAAGGTTTGGCGAGGTTTGAATCCTGGCTAACCTGTGCCTCCGGTCCCATATAAGGTAGCCGCTTATGATTAGAACCAAAATGCCGTGGGAGTAACTCGCATTGCCGTACCACGATTTTAACAGGCTGAACAGGACCCCGGCAAAAGAGTAGATGAAGAAGACGGCAACAACAAAGGAGGCTAACAAAAACCTCCTGTGCGATTCAATTAGATAAGGGGGCCTTAGTGTACTCATATGCTCCCCCTGATCGATTCGATCTCTTGTGCGTAAACTACTTTTACCGGTGCAAAATCGAAGCTGCCCACAAGGTTCTTCAGCTTCTGTTCCGTATTCTTAATATTCACATGATGCCTGAAGACAGACAGCTTGCTGCCGTTTATACGGGGCTGACCCGGGTCGAGCTCCCAAGGATGGAGATATATAATCGCAGGCCTGTTTTCTTTTCTGTTTATGGAGCCTATACCCCACTTGATAAATCTAAGCGGTAGAAGTCTCAAGTAACCGCCTCCGGCAATTGGCAGGTTGCGCCCAATGAGCCGAACTGTAGAGAGCGGTAACTCCACAATCCTTTGAGAGTTTTGTAATTCAACTACCTTGCTGAATCGGTCGAACTCGTGATAACCGTACCGGTCATGCCGTATCGGAAAGATACTCGAGTCGTAAAGAAAACCCTCTTCCGCCAAAATATCTAAAGCCCACAATGAGCGCTTTGTTACCGAATAGCTTGCAGCCCTGTACCCTATAATCTCGGCGCCGATCACATCCTCAATTATCTTCTTGGTCGTCCGGGTATCTTCCTTGAAGACCTCGGGAGTGAGATCATAGACGAGGCGATGAGAATAGCCGTGAGAAGCGAGTTCATGCCCTCTGTCGAATATCTTTCTTATAAGAGAAGGGTAACGCTCCGCTATCCAGCCGAGCGTAAAGAAGGTAGCTTTTGTTTCATACTCATCTAGCAGGTCGAGAAGCAGCTCGGTATTCCTCTCTACGCGGGATTCGTATTGCGACCACTCTTCGATCTTTACGATTCCGGCAAAGGCCGAGACCATAAAGTAATCTTCAACGTCTATAGTAAGCGCATTATGCATTATAAATGGGTGTAATAGATTACCAGGTCGTCTACGCCGGGCGGGCTGCCGCCATTCAGGTACACTTTAGGAGCAGCGCCTGTGAAAGATGTGAATTCAATTGTAGCTCTCAGATACAAAAAACGTCTGCAAGAAGAGCTTCTCTTTCTATAATTGAACTGCGGCAATACGAATATATCTTATATTCTGCCTAGCAGTGCGGGGTCTATAACTACCCGTGCGTCAATCTCTTTTAAAAGAATGCTTACTCGCTCCATGCCGGATAGACCGGCTACGAAGACTCCGCTCAGGCCGAAGAAAGGGCCGCCCTTAACCTCAACCTCTTCACCCGATGCAAACTCCACAGGGGAGGTGGTGAGTTCTCCGCTCTCCATACGGTTCTTTATGCTCTCGATAATACTATGATCTACCGGCGCAGGCGCTTCTTCGAACCCGACAATTTTACTAACCCCCCTGGCATACTTCACCAGACGATGGTTTTCCATAAGGTCGAATTTCACAAAGAGATAATTCGGGAATAGAGGTGAGACGACTTCTTTTGCTCTGCGCCTGAGTGTCTTGCGTTCCCGTAGTTTCGGGTTAAAAACCTCAAGACCAAACTCCGCGAGTCTATCGGCAACAAGGTCCTCCTGCTTAGGTTTTGTATATATTAGGTACCAGTTAAGCATAATATATTGCCGATCTGATTTATTAACACAACCCGTATTGTCGCCGTATGGCATCGAAAGGGAGAGCCTGATTAAATATGAAATTAGTGTCACAAGCCGGTTCTAATCCGGTAGTAATTACTTCGGCATAACCGTGTAAAACTGTACCTGTGGTGGTGTAATAATGATAGAGAGTTTGGTGTCGTGAAGCGGGTTTTTTTACTGTAGGTATTCTAAAGGGTTATGCTTGTTGTGACGTTCTTTTTAACGACAGTTGGAGCCGTTATGCAAAGGCAGTTCGGTTACCTTGCGCCCGAGCCTGAAAAAACAACCTTAATAGTCCAGAAGATGATCATCGCATCGAGAAGCGGAGACATGTTTTTAATGTAATAGATATCGAACTGGAGCTTCTCGAGGGCATCCTGCACAGAGGCGCCGTACGGGTATTTAATCTGCGCCCAGCCTGTGATTCCAGGCTTTGTAACCGAGCGCATTTCGTAGTACGGTATTACCTCCTTGAGTTTATTTACAAAGTAAGGCCTCTCAGGTCTCGGCCCAACGAAGCTCATGTCTCCTTTTATTACGTTAATAAGCTGCGGCAACTCATCTATACGTGTCTTTCTAATAAACCTTCCAACTCTCGTTACCCGGTCGTCTGCTGAGCCAGCCCATACAGGGCCGGTGCCCTCCTCAGCATCCTGACGCATTGAACGGAACTTATAAATATCAAAGAGCTTGCTGTTTTCACCTACACGCTCCTGTTTGAAGATAACAGGTCCCTTGGATTCGAGTTTAATAATAATTGCCGCAATCACCATTATCGGTACAGCAACGATAAAGACAAAAGCCGAAAGTGTGATATCAAAAAAGCGCTTTAATATTTTCCGGCTGCGGAGCGACTTAAAGCCGTCGGAAAAGACCATCCAGCTCGGTTTGAGATGGTCGAGGGGAATCTTGCCTGTCGCGCGCTCTCTAAATGTTTCTCCCTCCTCAACCGTAATACCGCGCAGTTTACAGTCGAGCAGCGCGGACATCGGCAGCTTCGCTCTTCTGTCATTGAGGGCTATTATAATCCGGTCTATACGCTCGCTTGCAGCAACTCGCGCAATATCTCCGTAACCTCCGACAACGCCGGGGTTAACAACCGAGGTTCCGAGTTTCGCAGGATCGTCGTCGATAAAACCGATAAGCTGCATGCCATGAACATTCTGCTTATAAATGTCGAAACCGATATTCTTGGCAAGCTCTCCCGAGCCGATTATCAGCACCCGGTTACTCGGCAGTTCAACCGATATGTATCTTGAAAATATCATTCTCCAGAAGAAGATTACCAGAGGCAGAAATATTGCGGTACCCAGCTGTATTCCTCTCCATGCTTTAAGGGAGGGCAGGATATAAAAGAGACAGAAGAGAATAATCGTGGCTACCACTGTTGCCTTTATCAGACGGTAGACCATGTGCCTGTTTGGGTGGTAGAACTCTGGCGCGTACATGTTGAAATAGTAGTAGGTAAGCGAGTACGTTACCGTCAACACGATAGTCTTTATGAACTGGGGATCATAGGAAAAGATCGCATCGCCTGCAAAGCTGAACCTAAGTGCCGTGATCAGCATAACGCTCAGGAATAAGAGTACAGTCTCGGAGATAAAGATAAAGACCGTCTTTGCTGAGAAGTACCTGTTAAAAAAATGGAACACAGCAAAACCCCTAATAGTAGTAATTTTTCATCGGCATATCGGCTCCGTTTAGCACGGTTCCGATTATGTTACTGTTATTGATCGAAGCTGTAGCTTTTGTGACTATGTCCTTTGGTGTCTTGCCTGCACGCACCACCAGTATCAGGCCGTCTACCACGCGGCTTATAATGCCCATATCCGCAAGCGGCATTATCGGCGGGGAATCGAGCAGTATGTAGTCGAACTGGGACTTAAGTATCTTTATCATATTGCTGAGGCGCTGAGAGCCGAGCAGCTTGGTAGAGTTCTCCTGATGCTTACGTGCCGGCATAATATAGAGGCCGGTCTCTTCAACCTGAATAAGCGAGTTCATAGGGTCGGCTTCGCCGTTTAGCACATCAACCGTTCCGGTGCCTGTATTCTGTATATTGAGGTACGAGATAAGCGTAGGGCGTCTGAGGTCGCACTCTACGATCAAGACCTTCTTTCTAAAGTCATTTGCCATTACGTAACCGATATTGAGAGATGTAACGGTCTTGCCCTCACCCTTGACCGAACTGGTAATGGCGAAACACTTGTATGAATTTTTCAGACTCAGGTGCTCGAGTTTAGTATAGAGCACCCTGTATTGCTCTCCGATCAGCGGATTCTGTTCATCCATGGTAACAGGGGGCATCTTGAGGCTCACCTGCGGTATTAACTGGTGTACCTCTACATCTTTTTTGAAAGTATCGGCCGTTGTTGTAGCACGAGGAGGCACATAGTTTGAGTCCTCCTGGGCCGCTACACTCAGAGCCGCATCGTACGCCTCCCGCTTCGACTCATGCGACAAGGTTGCATATGCTTCATTAATCTCTTCGAGTATAATGTCCTTCTCATCATCACTGTACAGAGAGTAGAGCGCGACCGAACTCTCACCATAAGTCGCCTTGGCACGCTTAAACGCGGCATCTACCTCTTCAGCAGTTGCGTCCGGCATTATATCGAGCAGATCGTAAAAGTTTTTCCTGTTCTTATTCGACATCACATATACCTTTATTACAGCGCCATGACCTGGCGCCGTACGTTTAACAACAGCCTCTGCAAGCATGAGGATAACGACTGCGCAGCAGGCGTACCATTATTATGCACAACCAGAGGTATCCTGTTTCTTATCGACTCGGTCACCGATTTATCGGAAAAGATAAAACCGAGATACCCGACTTCGATATCAAAGTAATCCTGGCAGCCTCTCTTAATGAGTGGGCCCAGGCGCTTATCTTCGGCATGCGTACAGTTGTTCAATATTATTGAAATACCATTATGCTCCATTGCAGCCCTCAAGTACTCCTCCTGTTCGGAACTGAGGTTGTGGAGGGCGGTGAAGATATCGCTGAACTTCTTTACCTCAAAAGAAGAGGATGGGCTGAAGACCGTAGAAAGAAGCTTCTCGACTACGCCACTCTCCTGGTTCCTCATTACTCGCCTCATTTTTCTTAAGAATAGGCACTTCATTATCCGATACGTATTTTCAATTGCTGTAGGCTCTCCATTAGTTACCAGTATCGTCTCTTCGGCTGAGAGCAACATGTCGAGTTGAGCCGGAGAGGTACCCGGGCCCGTATCGAGCAGAACATAATCGTAGTCTACATGACGTAATCCCTCACGAAGCCGTTCTGCTTTGCTGGGTGTAAAGGAGCCCGAATCGAGAGAATCCTTATCGCCGGAAACTATATCCAGGTTCGGTATGGGCGTCTTTGCGACTACTCTACGGAACTCGCTAACGGTACCTGAGAGATAAGAACTGAGTGGAACGCGCGCACTCTCTGCGCCTACAAGCGTGTGAAGGTTGGCGGCTCCAAGATCGGCATCGACAACAAGAACCTTCTTCCCCATCTGGGTAAGAAGTACGCCAAGGTTTGCCGTGACAAAGCTTTTACCAACTCCGCCCTTACCACCGCCTATTGCCCATACGGTGGTCTGCAAGCCAGGGTATTTTAATACATTACCTCTTGAAACGCGCTTCTTCAGGTCTGTCCCTGAACTCTTTTGGTCGGTCTGTACCGTCATTCCCGGTTCACCTTTTTCTTGTTTTTAATAACTTTCAGTTTTCTTACCTGAGCAGTAGCCGCGGTTATCTTAAAGTCAGGTATAGTGGTCAACACCGGCAGGTTTAACACTCCGGTAAAATCTTCAGGTTTTCTGAAGGCAGGATTGAGAAACTCAAGCAGTAGAATGAGTCCGAATCCTACACTGCCCCCGGCCATAAATCCTACCATAAGTATCTTCTTTTTGTCTGGTTTATATGGCATCTCCGGAAGATTGGCCGGATCGATTACCCTGAACCTGGCACCCTTCTGTTTCTTTTCGAGGTTTGCAGCCAGCCTTGCATTCAGTTTCTTCTCAAGCAGTGATCTGTAGTTCTGGAGCGAGATGTCGTAATCCCTGCGAATATCAGCCAGCTTCTGCTCATTGGCCGGGGTCATTTCAACCCTGTGCTCATACTTTTTTATTTCGTCTCTTACCTCTTCTTCTCTCTGTATATAGTTGGCGATCTTGGATTTCAGAGTCGATAACTCGGCCATCACACTCAAGTCTCTTCCATCTAAAATGTCGAGTTCCACATCATGCTGACCCATCTCATCAATAGAGTCCTCATAATACGACTCATCTGACATCTGGGAGGTTATTTCCTTTATCCTGTTTTTGGTTATTATAACATCAGGGTAATTATCGCTATAGATTGAGAGTAAACTTTTAAGATCACTTTCGAGTTGAGACAGTTCCTGCTCAAGCGGCTTGCTTGAAGTATCACTTGAACGGCCTGTGGTAAGATCCAGCTGCCTCTCATACATTGCAAGTTGGTTATTGCCGCTCTGCAAGATCTCCTGTATGCTCTGAAGTTTTAACTGCAACCTGTCGAGGGTTCTTAAATTGGCCTCAAGTTGCTCGGGCAGGCTTCCCATGTGCTTCTCTTTAAACCTCCTTAACGTACCTTCCTGTACCTCGAGATCCATTTTTGCCTTGTCAAGTTCGCTCTGGAGAAATTCCGTAGTGCCTTCCGCGTATTGCTCACGTACCTTAAGGTTCTCTTCTATAAAGAGCGAGGCTATGGTGCCCGTAACCTGCTGGGTGATGCTCGGGTCCGTACCAACGTAACTTATGCTAAAGGCCTCTCCACCAGAACCGCTCCGTTTCTTATTAAGTATATTAACATCTATATCACGACGCATATTTCTTGTTACGGCCTCTTTGCTTATCTTACCCGTAGACGAGTCTTTAAGGCCAATACGAGACAGGATTTTATCTATTGCCCCCTGGTCACTACTGCTCTTGTAGAGGTTAAAGTCCATTGCGATCTTTTCAAGGCGCGTACGGCTCATAATCTGTTGACTGAGCGTATTGAGCCTGCTTCCTATAGGAGTTCTATCAGTAGGCTCAACATAACTCTCAGAGACCTGCTGCTCCTCTATAAGTATCATCGTAGTGGAACGGTAGTACGATGGAAGATTGATAGCAACGGCTCCGGCAATTACCACCCCGGCAACCATAGGCAACACAAGAATCCATTTGCGCCTGAGAAAGATTTCCACATATTCATAAACATTTTTCCCGGGATTGTTCATACCGCTCAAAGCCTCCACTCATTTGGTGTGTAGGTAAGGCCTATGTAAACCTGGTCTCTGAGCAGGCTGCTCGCCGTGGATTTATCGACCCACTGGTTGTATCTGCTAATGTTTAAAGCAAGATTTAGTTTACTGTTGAGTTTCCACTCTGCACCGACTTCGGTACTTAGAGTCTCAAGGTCGACTGCCTCACCCGGTTCGGAACGAATATGAGAGAACGTAGAGCCGGCATTCAAGGTTAAACTCTGCTTATATCTGTATTTGCCTGAAAGCGATACGGTATTATTGATTACAACCTCGTTGTCAAGACCTGATGAGTCATTAACGTTCCGAGAGTAATCGATAGATGCGTCGTACTTATCGGTGCTCTTGTTCAACTTAGCGCCAAGGGACCAGTCGAAGTCGCTAGAGAAGTTGTTGGAGTAGAGTATTCCGCCGGACAGGGAGCCGGTCAGTGTCGGAGAGATTTCCCTATTGACTCCTATAGAGAGATTATGGACCTCGCGCGCGCTCTTCACTCCTGAAGAGTCGAAGTTGTACCGCGAGAAGGTGTATGTTGAAGTAATGTCTGTTGTTTTGTTAAGTTCGTAGTCTGAGTCTAACGTGGCGATGTCGGTAACAGAATCTATAAGGGTAGGATCGTCGTACTCGGTTCTGCTGTCGGTCGCCGTAAGAGAGAACGACCAATACTTGCCGTACTCGGTAGATAATCCTAAAGACAAGGTATTGTACTTTATAGTCGAGCGGGAGAGGTGTACGCCAACACCTGCATCGGTTAAAGAAGCTCCCTTGTTGAGAGAATAGTTGTCGGATATTGAGATGGAGGACCTTTTTCCGACATCAAGGCGTGCGCTCAACGCTGCCGTATGAGCTTCATAGTCGAGAGCAGGCCTGTCGTGATGATAGGTCGTGTTCAAGGTATACGACCCGGTAAGGTTGTACGACTTACCGACGTTGACTAGAGATAACGCAGGAGTAACCGTACTCTTGAACAATCCGTCTACTCCTGCGCTTTCAGGCTTAAGATCCGGGTTGCTGTCGTAAACCTCTTTCAATCCGAGCGAAGGCTGAAGCGTCCATGCGGCTTGTGCACTGGCACTTCCGAATAGAATGATCAGCGATACGGCAAGATATATTTTACAGGCTCTATGGAACAAAGATAGTGTCTCCCGGTCTCAATAAATACTTGTTATTCTGTTTCGACCCTACTTTAACGAGGTCGTCGAAACGTATGCGAATCTTTTCTGCGCCTTTACCAGCTTCGTTTATGGTCTCTTCTCTAACGAGCACCATCTTGTTCTTGGATGCATACTGCGTGAACCCGCCGGCAATAGCTATTGCCTGAAGTACCGATGTACGCCTCTTTAAGGTATAACTGCCCGGTTTTGCAACCTCGCCGAGTATAAAGACATTCAAGCTATTGACTTCCAGGACAATGACTGAAACGACAACGGTCTCCTGAAACTCTTTTAGATGGTCTACGATACTGTCTCTTAGCTCGCTTGGTGTAAGGCCTGCGGCCTTTATGTCGCCAACAAGTGGAAGGGAGAGTACACCGTCCGGGCGAACGGTTACGACTTTGGAGAGATCATCGTTGCGCCAGACCGATATCTCAAGCACATCTTCCGGGCCAACCGTATACCGGTAACCGCTCTCTTTTACAACTGGATTGACAGGCGGCTTAACTGCCTCTTGTGCCTCTGTTACCGTAGATACGAAACCTGAAAAAAGTAAGAACAGAAGCAGGTACCCGAATACTGTCACACTTTTTGTGTTTGATAAAATCATTCTCAATGCTCTCTGTTAATTGTCTAAAATTATTACTACTTTAAAAGTAGTAATCCGGAAGAACAGGTACCTCTTGAGACTTTTGTGCTCCACATTGTTTTGGCTGTAACCTCTATCCCGAGTTCATCAACAACAAGGTTCAAGACCGTATTCTCGCTCAGCAGCTTACCTTTATAGACTATGCGGGCGCCCGAATCTGAAAAGTCCTTCAATTTCGCAGGAACCTCATGTCCCTGCAGCTCAAAGTTGAAGTCACAATCCGCACTGCACCTGCCACCATGCCTGCGGTCGAATATTATAAAACCGCAGTACTGGCATACAAGAGAGTCAGCGTCCCTCAAGGCATAAAAGGCCTTATTGCATTCAGGGCATATTCGTATTTCCATAACAGAATTCAGATCCTGAAGTCTCGTGTGGATATTATATTATAAAACTACTATCGCGGATACGGTATGTGGTGCAGATGTACCATGCATTAATAGTAATTATATAATTATTACAAAGGTTAAACAATACATCGTTGGTATATTTCTTTATAAAAAAGCACTAAGCTAATAGTATACCGTAAGTATACAACTAAAGTCGTACACCGAAAGTCTTTTTCTGTTTTTACAGTGGGGATTTTAAAGTGCACTCAATGAGTACATGAATGGCAACGTAGGGTGGGGTACTGCAGGCGAAACCACACTCAAGCTCCGTTAGTACAGGAGGCCTACAGAAAGTTACCCCCCATGTCCCGCTTCTTGATTGCGAAGGTTATCAGTTCCGATCGGTTCTTCATGTCAAGCTTCCTGAAGATTCTATACAGGTGGGTCTTTACCGTGGGCTCCGAAATGTTGAGTTGCTGGGCTATCTCTTTATTCCTGAAACCCTTACCGATAAGGTCCACAACATTCTGCTCTCTGTTGGTCAGTTGCGTTGACTTTTCTCTGCTGAGGGCGTTTAGGCCGTAAACAAGGTTCTTTACCGTCTTCTTGTCAATCCAGATATCCCCGCCGGCCACGGCACGAATCGCTCTGTGCATCAATTTAGATGTTGAGTTCCCGAGCAGTATTCCGCTTACGTGCTTTTTCAGTATTGCCGTTACGATATTTTCTTTACCGCAATTCGTATCGACAAGAATAAAAGGAAGTTTCGTCTCTTCGGGGGAGATGTTACCGAAAGAGTTGTAGAGACAGGTCATATCGGTAAGGATGACGTCGGGGCTGACCCTTACCCACTCTTTTACACTGAACTCGGTACCGGCTTTAAGAATATGAACAACTTCAACTCTCTTCTCGTCCTGAAAGAGTCTCTCCATTGCCTCGGAGATGAGCATATTGCTGAAGGCGAGCATTACTTTGATCATATTTTATCTCGTATGTACTACATTGCCGAATATGTAAAAAAGTTTATCTGAGATAACAGATTGACAGTAGAAAAGTTACGCTCTGTACAGAACAGTTGATCGGAAAAGCGATAATTAACTTTAGTGCTTCTTCTCTCACCAACATGACAAGAGCATAACGACTTTAGTCTTTATAACTGAGGAGAACCGACCGCTCTGTCTATTGGTACACTGAAGTTCGTCACTCGAAAAACACAAAACTCTTTGTGCAAAAGTCACATCTAAAGAGACTCGTTCAGGAGTATAATTCTTAGGCATCGAAAAAAAAGCAGTCGTCGGAGAGTGTTGCCTGTTTAGTGAAGCTATACCACAGTCCGGCTGCATGTGCAACTCTCTTAGCCTGCCAAAATACCCTATATAAACTACCGGTAAGTAGTGTACAGAGGTGTATCAGTTTTATGCATCTTGACTTCGCACTGCCGGTGGATGTAAAGTGTCATAATATTCTATGCCATGTTAACCTACTTCAATTTTGACCTCAATACCTCCAACATTTAGGAGTAAGGCCGATGAAGCGTACAAGAAACACGTGCTTATTCCACCGTCTTTTATATACTGCATGCCTGCCATCCGGTATAGCCATAATGCTTTTTGTACTGCTCGTACCAGTCCCCGGCAGCGTTTTTGCCGGTACCGTTACTATTGAAGAGGCCTCCAGGCTCTCTATTACCGGCCATGAAGATGTCAGAATAGCGAGGCAAGGGGTGGTAGCCGCTGAGAGTTCGGTCTCCAAGGCAACCTCTTATATGCTGCCGTCTCTTAAAGCCGAGGGAACTTTCACCCGTTTTTCCGAGCAGAAGAGCGTAGGCAGCACGCTGCTTCAACCCGATGACAGCGCCAATGTTACGGTAAGTCTCTCGCAGTCGCTCTTTTCGGGAGGTTCGAGATGGAGCGCCAGAAGGGGCGCCAAGTTCGGGGTCATGAAGAGCCGCCATTCTCTCGATGCAACCAGAGAGACGGTACTGCTTGCTACTAAACGCGCATACTTCAACGCGCTTAAGGCCACACGGGATCTTGAGCTGAAGCAGGCGGCTGTAAAGAGGGCGATTGAGCGCAAAAGGGTTGCTACGGCCCGCTTTAGCGTTGGCGAGGTAGTAAAGAGTGCGGTTCTACGGGCCGAGGCCGAGGTTGCAGGCGCTGAGGCCGAGTTCATAAAAGCGAATACCGCGCTTATAGACAGTAAGAACCGGCTCAAAAGAATAATTGGCATAAGCGGGGAGATTGAGCTTGTTGAGCCGGAGTTCGACACAATACTCAAAGAGGATGTAGAGGAACTGATAAAACTCGCACTCAAACGGCGGCTAGACTATAAAGCGAACCTGCTTGATAGAAAAATCGCCTCAGAAGGCGTCAGGGAGGTAAGGGGAGCTTTTATGCCCTCTTTAGCCTTGCAAGGACTCTATACCTGGAACGACAAGAACCCGCAAACGGCCTTTTTACTCGATGAAACCGTCTCTGCCTCAGTGGTTCTCTCTTACCCTCTGTTTGAAGGCGGATTGAGGCGTGCGGAACTGAAAGAGGCGAAGAGCAGAGTACACGTGGCCGAGCTTGAGCTGATAGCCGCCACGCACGATATTGAACTCGAAGTGCGCGAGGCATACAACCGCATGGAAGCGGCTTCAGCCGTCATCGAGTCGTACAGAAGGCAACTCTCCTTTGCCGAGGAGGATTACAAGATGGTATTCGAACAGTTCAAGTTCGGCCTCGCAACCACGGTTGATGTAATCGACTCGGACACAGAACTGCTCGACGCTGAGCGGGCCCTTATGAACTCTACCTATGACATGCAGGTGGATATACTGGAGCTTAAGTACGCTGTAGGCACGCTTCTCGATAACTATTCCAAGTAGTATTTGTGCCTAGCTATTTTGACTGATGCCGCTTTGACCTGAGGGTGGCAATCGATAGACCAACAATACGTAAGCCGGAGGTTTTATCTGATGAGACGTTTTTTTACAACCATTACCGTTTGTATGGTTTTACTGCTCTTTAACGCGCTTGCGACTCACTCGGAAGCAGAGAATAAGGAACATAAAGCCAGTTCCGGCGGACCTCCTCCCGCCCATGTAGTGACAGCCAGGGCCCAGACGGCAATGGTTGCGCCTGAAAACGAATACATAGGCAGCGTCTTTTTTCAGGAGGTCTCTGAAATAGCCTCAGAGGTCAAGGGTAGAATAGAGACCGTCAACTTCGAAGAAGGACAGAGGATCAAGTCCGGGTTCAAGCTCATACAGATCGATTCAGAGATCCTCGAAAGCTCTCTTCTTGCCACCCATGCCACATACGGGCAGGTAGCGGCGAATCTCGAAAAGGCGCATATAGACTTCAAACGCGTCAAGAGACTCTACGAAAAAGAGCTTGTGAGCGGAAAAGATTATGATGAATACAGGTTCAGGGTCAAGGTACTCGAAAAGCAGCTCGCAGCGCTAAGAGCCGAAGTAGCGCAGATTAAGGCCGAGTTGAACAAGAAGTCGATCCGGGCTCCTTTTGGCGGCGTAATACTTAAAAAGAACGTTGACAGAGGGGAGTGGTTGTCACCGGGCTCTCCGGTGGCCACCCTTGCCAAGGACGATATAGTTGAGATTATCGTAAACGTGCCCGAAAAGGTGGTAACGTACTCCAGTGTAGGTCTTGTTGTTAATGTTGATGTGGCTGGCCGCTCATTAAAAGGGGTTATTGCCGCAATAATTCCAAGAGGTGACGTCTCCACCCGTACCTTCCCTGTAAAGATCCGCATCGATAACCGCTACATGCTTATTGAAGGCATGGCTGCCAAGGTCCGTTTACCTAGAGACGAAAGGGTCGAGGCAACGGTGGTTGACAGGGACGCTGTTATAAACTACATGGGCTCTCAGGTAGTCTGGGCCGTGAGAGACAGAAAAGCGACAGTAGTGCCGGTAAGGGTCATAGGGTATGACGGAAGTATGGTTGGAGTTTCTGCCGCAGGTCTCGGCAACGGTGACGAGGTCGTAATAAAAGGCAATGAGCGGTTAAGACCCGACCAGCCAGTTAAGGTCGTCGGGGGTGTGGTGGAAACGACGAAAAAGAAAGAGCATAAAGCAGAGTAGAATATCTTTAAGATTGAGCATTATAAAAATATTATAACATTCTTTAATTTAAAGATTTTTATCATCAACTGCCTAACAATTTAGATTGTAATATTGAGGCAGTTTCCCGAACCGAAAGAACCGGGCATGAACTTAGTAGAGTATTCAATTAAAAAACCTGTAACGGTAATAGTCGGAGTAATCCTTCTGGTTCTCTTTGGCGTTATCGGGCTCTTCAGCATGCCTTACCAGTTGAGCCCAACCGTTACCGAGCCGGAGATTACCGTTACGACCATCTGGCCGGGCGCGACCCCGTATGAAATAGAGCGCGACATTATCGAACCGCAAGAGCAGGTATTGAAGGGAATACCCGGACTTGTACAGATGGAGTCTTCCTCTTTTAACAACCAGGGCAGTATCACGTTGCGCTTCAAGGTCGGCACAGACCTCGACGCTGCGCTTCTCAGGGTTTCAAACAAGGTTAACGAGGTACCCGACTACCCGGAGAATGTCGAAAAACCCTTCATCAACGCCACGGGTGCGGCGTCGAGCCCGGTTATATGGATGATCTTCAGGGCGCGTCCCGACAACCCTACCCCTATTGCAACCTACAGGACCTTCTTTGAAGACGAGATTCGTCAGCATATAGAGCGTGTCGACGGCGTTGCCGACCTCTTCATCTCCGGAGGCACGGAAAAAGAGATGCATATAGTCGTAGACCCGGAGAAGCTCGCCGCCTACGACCTCTCTATCAGCGAGATCATGTCAGTCCTGCGTAGTGAAAACGTCAATATCTCTGCCGGAACCATGGGGCTTGGGCGCAGAAACTACAGGATTAGAACAGTCAGTGAGCTCAAATCCCCAGAAGAAATCGGCTCAATAGTATTGAAGTCCACAGGACAGAGGCGCGTAAAACTCTCTAACGTCGCAGAAATCGGTTTCGGTTACGAAACACCTGCCACCGCAATGATGCACAATATGACAGACGGCATAGCGGTTGGCGTAAAACCGGAGCCGGGCACCAACATACTGGAGCTTACCGAGAGTGTTGAAGAGGTGGTTAATGAAGTGAACGCGAACCGGCTTGAGGGCGTCGGCGTCTACCTCGACTGGGTCTACGACCAACGCCCGTATATTAACGGCGCCATAAACCTTGTTCGCCAGAATATAATAATCGGCGGTGTTCTGGCCATAATCGTACTTATTCTCTTTCTTAGAAGCGCCGCTTCCACGCTTGTGGTTGCCGTAGCCATACCTATAAGTATATTCGGTACATTCATTGTCATGAACGGTCTCGGACGGAACCTTAACGTCGTAAGTCTCGCCGGAATCTCTTTTGCCGTCGGTATGCTTGTCGATAACGCAATTGTGGTGCTCGAAAATATCGACCGTCACAGGCAGATGGGTAAAACCCCTTTTCAGGCCGCCTACGAGGGCACTACAGAGGTATGGGGCGCTATTTTAGCCTCTACCGTGACTACAGTAGCCGTATTCCTGCCGGTTGTCTTTATAAAAGATGAGGCAGGCCAGCTCTTTCAGGATATTGCCATTGCGATAACGGTCTCGGTCGTTTTAAGCCTCATTGTCTCAATTACCGTTATTCCAATGCTCTCGAAGCTCCTCTTTTCACTCGGCAACAAGGGCGATAAAGAGGACGCAAAGAGTATAGATGAAGACATCAAAAAACAGAACCGGATAGAGCAGTTCGGCAAAAGAGTAGTAACTATCTATATGAACCTTCTAGGTACGGTTCTTAAAACCAGCACAACGCGGTTAGTAACGGTGGGCATACTCGTTCTCTTTGCAGTAGGTTCTACAATACTGCTGATGCCTAAGATGGAGTACCTGCCTCAGGGTAATA
The DNA here is from genome assembly GCA_029262515.1 of Deltaproteobacteria bacterium. GTDB lineage: Bacteria > Desulfobacterota > GWC2-55-46 > GWC2-55-46 > JADFVP01 > JADFVP01. The sequence continues at coordinate 82,601 of JAJCZH010000003.1, forward strand.
GAAACCTTGTGATAAATATACTTATTCCGCCTCCCGGACTCTCTTACAATGAGCGCAAGGATATAGGCGAACATATATTTAAAGCCGCCGAGCCGCATATTAATGCTGAACATGACGGTCTGCCTGCTATTGAGAATATGTTCTACGTAGGTGGAGAGCGTATGATGCTCTTCGGGGCCACTTCAGAGAGCATAAGCCGGGCCAAGGAGTACATACCTTTCTTCACCCGTGTCATTTACTCTATTCCGGGCATGTTCGGCATAAGCATGCAGGCCGGTATCTTCCAGAGCAGTCTCGGCAGAGGAAGAACCATAGATATTGATATAAGCGGAGGCGACATCAACCAGATAGTGCGCGTAGCCGGCACGATGTTTGGCATGCTGAAACAGAGCATGCCTACGGCTCAGATTCGGCCCGTACCCTCTCTTGAGCTTCTATACCCGGAGGTCCGCCTTCTGCCGGAACGCGACAGGTTAAAGGCCGCGGGAATGAGCTCGAGCGATCTCGGTATCTTCTTAGACGTCTTGATGGACGGGCGCAAGATAGGGGACTTTAAAGAAGAGGGCAGAAAGAAGATCGATCTTATACTCAAGACCTCAAGGAACGACATACAGACGCCTGAGGATCTATACAACGCCCCTGTGGTTACGCCGCGCTCTGCTATCGTTCCGGCCTCGTCTCTTTCAACGCTCGTGCGCACCACCGGTATCTCCCAGATTCGCCACCTCGAACGGCAGAGGACCGTTACGCTTGAAATCACGCCGCCGGAATACCTGGCGCTTCAGAGCGCTATGGAGAGCATAAGAGACGAAATAATACCGGGTATTGAAGCCCAGGGCATTACTACCGGTATAGAGATTAAGTTGAGCGGGGCAGCCGGAAAACTTACCGAGACGCGCCGGGCGCTGCAGTGGAACTTCCTGCTTGCCGCCGTAATTGTCTACCTCTTGATGTCGGCCATGTTCGCCAATTTTATCTATCCCGTTATCATTCTCTTTACGGTGCCTTTGGCCGCTGCCGGCGGTTTCATCGGGCTAAAACTCGTAAACCTTCTTCTTACGCCCCAGCCGCTCGATATTCTGACCATGCTCGGTTTCGTTATCCTTATTGGCGTGGTAGTAAACAATGCCATCCTTATAATACATCAGGCGCTCAACAATATAAGACACAAGGGCATGGAGCACGCGGAAGCGATTCGTACTTCGACGCGATCGCGTCTGAGGCCGATCTACATGAGTGCGTTTACCAGTATTTTCGGTATGTTGCCCCTTGTTTTAGCGCCCGGACCGGGTAGCGAACTCTACCGTGGGCTCGGTAGCGTGGTGCTCGGCGGCCTCGCAGTCTCAACCATCTTTACCGTCTTTATTATTCCGGCCCTGCTCTTGTTCGTCATTAAACGCGAACAGAGAAGAACAGATAATGAAGACGAATAACTGGAAAATTCCTAAAATTTATTGATCGAAATCATCGATTATGTTAATACCTTTTGATATACTCGATTAAATAGAAGCGTATTAATTGACCGTACTTGCTGAGGGAGAAAGAGTTATGGATATAGAAGATATCAGTGGAGATATGACTACAGGCGTAGTGACCGAGACCTGGCCCGCAACTAAAGAGGTCTTTAGCAGACACTTCGGCACCGGCTGTTTCACATGCCCGGCCTTCGGAGACGAACCGATTTCAATGGCATGCGCAATGCACTCAACCGATCTCGATACGTTCGTAGGCGAGCTGAAAGAGGCGGCAGGGCAGGGCGCTTAGCAGCTTCTGTTCTTTTGTAATTGCAGAAATCCATACCGGTTGTCATGCTCAATACTTAACAATAACCGCCATTGCTATAAATACGGCCTGCTATCTTTGACAGGCCGTATTTATTTGATTCTACGCCCGCACACAACCCAAGTCTACCCTTGACTAATATCGCCCTTCTGCGTATACTTTACAGTTCTTGCCCCCGTAGCTCAGGGGATAGAGCAATGGATTCCTAATCCATGTGTCGGACGTTCGAATCGTCTCGGGGGCACCAATAAATTTAAGGGGTTACAGGCATACTGCCTGTAACCCCTTTTCTTTTAATGATACATCTATTCCAAACCTCTTCCCAAACACTGGGTAGTTACATGATGATCATCGAATGTATGAAAAACCGACACATCACAAAGACTTTTACGTTTTAGACCCCCAACGCTATTTAATTGAAAAAAACCGTTTTTTTCTGTTTTGTCCAGTACCATTACCTGTTTTAATGCTATTTGCACATCTATCGTTTTTTGCAATTTATATTGACTTATTGTTGACTTACAGGTCCATTGTCTAAAAAATGTATAGCCTTCTATATATATAAAAGCCTTGACCTCATTTAGATATCAACTATAATAGTACTATTATGGATAAGACAACAGACAAATACTATCTCGTTTCTCCAGGCGATGAACGCCTTAAAAAGCTGAGGGACGGAGCTCAACGCTACCTCTGGATGCGTGAAGACGGTGGGCAATGGGTTCGTATAGTCAACCAGAGCTGGAGAGAGCAGCATAAAGACGATATTATTAAACTCTGCTCCATTGTCGAAAGCCCTCTGTTGCTAGACTGGTCAAGCGCCTACCTCCACAACAACGGCTATCAGTCGGGCTGGCTCAACCGTAACGGCCGCTTTTACGGCTGTCCTGAAAATTATCACGATAAACTTGCATACTTTGTGCTCGGTATACAGGTCGGTGAACTGGAGCAGACCGGCTGGGTCAGAGTTAATAATCCCGTGTATTATACTCATGTGAAAAGACTGAGTGAAGAGCAGAAAAACTGGCTCTCCTCCAACGGGCATAAGGTCTACGATTGATACTCTCTTTATCGCTTTGGAAACAGAACTGCTTACACCCTCCCCCGAAACACATAATTTCTTTCATCAATAAAAAAAAGTGGTACAGTTTTTTTACATAAGGCTGATATAAGTAATATACATCGGCAAATATATAGGAGATAAGTCATATTGATATGAGCTTACAGGAACCGCACAGCATTAATAAGCGTAATTATTACAGGGTTGAATACCCTGTAAGAGAACGGCCTCGTTTTATTTCTGAGGATAATGTTGTGTACTGCGTGCTCAATATCTCGGAAAGAGGCATCTGTTTGCTAAAAAACCCTGACACGCCTCTCGCACTAGGCTCTATTTTGCAGGGAACCGTTAACCTTCACCAGAACGGTAAAGTAAATATCTCCGGCAAGATAATACGTGATGCCGAAGATAACCTCGGGGTTTTCTTGAGCGTAGGCATACAGTTCAGTCTGATAATAAACGAACAACAGTACCTGCAGCAGTTAAACAAGTATATCGATTAAACGCTTCAATTCCGTATGATCCTTTCCAAATTACTTCATAACCATTTAGTCTCACTTATCCGGTCTTTGAAGGATATCAGTGCTTAATGGAATTCTTCAGTAGCTTGTCTATCGCACCGATTATTACTTTTATGCTCGCAGGTTTTTGCAGATAATCGACCCCGTTTTCCATAAAGAAAGCCTCCCGTTCCGGGGTGATTAATCCGGTAAAAAAGAGAAATCTGTCTTTAATACCGGGGTTGATCTGTTTGATTCGGTTATAAAAATCTATTCCGTTCATTTCAGGCATATCTATATCCGAGATAGTCGCATCGTAATATTTGCTATTGAACAGTTCTAGCGCCTCTTTTCCGTTGCACGCGATATCGACAACCCCTTTCGATTCGAGCAGAGCCTTCAGCAGGTTGACCAACTTATAATCGTCTTCTACGACGAGAAGAAAACGGTCGCACCAGAGGTCGGGCAGGCGCCCTATGCTGGCAATAAGCCCTGCAGCTTCGGGCATATCGCCAAACCTGCTCAAGTAGTTCTCAATACGCCCTTTATGGTGACTCATCTTCTCGGGAACGGTTGCAAACTCCTCAAAAGTACCCTTAACTGAGTTTACCACGTAGAGAAGGTAGCTGTTCCACTCGGAGTACTCGGCCTCAATAATAGTCTCAAGAAACTGCCTCTTTGTAGCGTCGCCTGAGTTGAACTTCTGCTCCAGGTCGCCGAACAAAGCATCGAACCTTTTCCTCGACTCTATGTCAATCTTAACAAGGGTGGCCGAAGGTACATCCTCTGGCGTCAACTCTGCGTAGTGCTTTGCCGCCCTGGTTATAATCTCGGCATGCCATATCTCATCCCCCGCCATCTCGCTTGCCAGTCTCGCAAGTTCAACGTCATCGGAGAAGTACTCCGAGGCCCTGATATAAAATTTTGAGGCCCGGTCCTCAAAAGCAACAAGCCAGTCAATTATCTCTTGCATATATGCTCTCCTGTAACACTCTCACCAAAGCCACACGTATAACATTCATATCCAGAACACTTTATTAAACTATAACAGGTTTTATCCCGATTGCCACAAACACGGACTCAGATCCAGAGCGGCTTGACAGAGCGTAATTCTGCGTATAGACTTTAAATAATTACAAAAAATAACTTTCCATCACTTTTAATGCAAAATTCAGACGAGGAGAGTATGGAGAAGGCTACTTTCGCGGCAGGTTGTTTCTGGGGTATTGAGACGGCATTTGCCGGTATCGACGGCGTAGAATCAACTACAGTAGGTTATACCGGCGGATGGTTTAAAGATCCGACTTACGAAGACGTCTGTTCAGAGGGAACGGACCACGCCGAAGCCGTAGAGGTGACCTTTGACCCCGATAAGGTCGATTATGAGGCCCTATTAGACCTCTTCTGGAAGATACACGACCCGACTCAGCTCAACAGGCAGGGCCTGGACTACGGTACCCAGTACCGCTCCGCGGTCTTCTACCACTCGGATGAGCAGAAAGAGGCTGCAATTGCCTCTAAAGAGGCGAGGCAGGAGAAGAAATCAAAAAAAATAGTTACCGAGATTACTGAGGCCAGCCACTTCTACAGGGCTGAAGAGTATCACCAGAAATACCTTAAGAAACGCGGACAGTCCGCATGCTGAACGCGAACTGAGTGGGCATAGTTTAAAGCTACCTGTAAAAGATGGCCCAGAGTATTAGACCCAGGAAGAAACCGAGCGCTATACGTAAGTATAACCCGGAATTTACTTTGCTGGATTCTCCGGTTGCCTTGCAATGAGGACATTCGTGATCTTCAGGAGCAACAGGTTTGCCGCAGTTAAAACAGGCTTTAGTGCGTCTTGTCTTGCGCATCTTACCATCTTTTTTCTCACCCTCGGCACTCTGCTCGGCTGAAGAGCTTCCCTCGGTGTCCGACTCGGACACGGTCTCCCGGCTCTCTTTTATCTCTTCGCTTGCTTCTTTATTCTCTTCAATGCTCTTTTTGCTCATCTTTCCCTCTGGTTATATATCTTTCAGGACCGCCTATAAGTCCCTCGGCATTTTGATCAGAGTAGCATAAAGGGGGTTTAAACAGAAGAGATCTCTTCAGACTACCGTAGTAATCCAGTTCTGTTTATCTGCTCAACCAGAGTATAAAATGTGCTAGAATAGTAAAAACAGACAGAGATGGAGTGAGAGTGAGATGAATAAACGCAGGTCGAGCCTGGTCGTGCCGAACGACCTCGCCTACATAGACGGGGTGGTTACCTATACCAAGTTTATTGCCAGAAGGGCAGGGCTTACGGCACAAGAGGCTTCAGAGCTCTCGCTCGCTGTGGGTGAGGCGTGCATGAACGTGGTAACCCACGCATTCGACTCTGAGGATGACGAATCGTATACGATCAGCTTCGAACTTATTACCGGAGGCGTTAAGGTCGTCATTGAAGAGATGGGTCTTCCTTTTGTCTTTAACTCGAAATCCGGTGAGGCCGAAGCGCCGGGGCTTCACGCCATAAGAACCAATGTAGACAGGGTAACCTTTATAAACCGCGGCAAACTGGGCAAGAAGCTGATAATGTGCAAGTACAGCTCCGGACCGCACATATCCGAACTCTTCTCGGACACTGATCTTACGGCATACAAAAGTTGCCCCTTGCCGTCTAAAGAGGTGGAGTACGACATACACATAATGAGGCCGGAAGAGGCCGGTGAGGTCTCAAGGAGTATATACCGGGCATATAGGTATACGTACCTTAAGGAGGATCTCTACTTCCCTGAGCGTATAGTAAGAATGAACAAAAGCTCCCAGATGATCTCAGCCGTTGCGACAGTTCAAGGAGATAATGGACCGGAGGTAATAGCCCACTTTGCCCTGCTTCCTGCGGAAAACAGAGAGGTAGCCGAGATAGGGGTCGCTATAGTCGTACCGCAGTACCGTGGGCGCGGCATTATGAAAGCGATGCTCGCATTTCTTATCGAATACGCCAAGGAGCACTCTTTTACGGCCCTTTACGGCAATGCCTACAGCATGCACAAGTTAAGCCAGAAGACCAACCTCAAGTTCGGTTTCCATGAAACCGCCATACAGCTGGGCCGTTTTCCTCCATCTGCCATAAGTACGATGAAAGAGAAGGGACTGAAGGGCTCGGGCCACGTAATCACCTCTTTTAAATTCCTTGCGCACGGGCAACCGAAGAGGGTCTACGTACCGGTACGCCATAAGGCTATAATTGAGGAGATCTATAAAAAACTCGGCGCCAACAGAATAGTGGAGGACTCTGCCCCTGCCGGGCTTGAACCTCTTCGCGACGAATCGGCCTTGAAGTTGAGCATAAAACGGAGCCACCAGACCGCGACCATTTCAATAGAAAGCGTCGGCTGCGATCTTGGTGAAAGGGTAAACGCAAAACGGGTTGAGCTTGAAAACCAGGGGGTTAATGCCATCTATATAGATCTTCTACTCAAAGACCCGCATACTCCGAGGGCCGCAGCCGAGGTAGAGTCGCGCGGTTTCTGTTTTTCAGGTTTACTGCCAAACTATACCGACGGAGACGTCTTGAGGCTCCAACGGTATTCAACGCCCGTTGAGTACGACGAGCTTGAAACGGAGAGCGATTTTGCGCAGAGGCTTAAAGAGTATATCCAGGGACTAGACCCGAGGTACAAGGCACTCCACCCATAGAACAATTTTAACCACTGCATCCCCCCCCATTACTTACTATTCTGCTTTATTTTAATATCAGTATGTTATACTCTAAATTACTAAAGCAGTTGAAATACGTATGAAACCAATTGACCCGGAGGCGTAGTCAAGATGCTCACCCGTACTTTTCTTTTCATGGCTCTACTGATTGCACTGATACCCCTGAACTCTGCGTACTCGGCTTCACCCGACAGATATTCAGACTTCTTCAGTCCTCTTTCGAGAAGGGCCGATAGTCTTAAAAACCCGCTCAACCCTCCCAAGGTCACTCTAGGCAAGATGCTCTTTTTCGACCCCAGACTCTCAAGAAGCGGAGTAATCAGCTGCAATACCTGCCACGCACTCTCTACTGGGGGCGTAGACAACATGCCGTTCTCCATAGGGCACGGCTGGCAGGCCGGCGGCAGAAATTCACCTACCGTCTTTAACGCCGCAATTCTCGGATCGCAATTCTGGGACGGAAGGGCAGCAGACGTAGAAGAGCAGGCCGGTGGACCGATACTCAACCCGATTGAGATGGCCTCGACCGAGGAACTCGCAGTTGAGACGATAAAATCGATACCCGGTTACGTATCTCTCTTTAAAAAAGCGTATGTGAACGACCGTGACCCGGTCAGCTTCGAAAACATAACCAAGGCGATAGCAGCCTTTGAGCGTACCCTGCTAACACCGTCGCGCTTCGACCGTTACCTTTCCGGCAAAAAAGGCGGGCTCAGGTCAGATGAGATTAAAGGACTCGACCTCTTCGTCTCAAAAGGCTGCGCGCAGTGCCATAACGGTATGGGCATTGGCGGAGGCAGTTTGCAGAAATTCAACTACGGCAGCGACGAGGGACGCTTCAATATTACCGGTAACGAGAACGACAGGAAGGTATTTCGGGTACCCTCGCTCAGAAACGTAGAACGCACCTACCCGTACTTTCACGACGGTAGCGTCTGGAACCTGGATCAAGCTGTAAAGATTATGGGACGCAAACAGCTCGGTACCGAACTGAGCGATGAAGAGACTGGCCTCATAGTAAAGTTTTTACGCTCGCTGACCGCTACCAGGCTGACTATAAAACTCCCGGTGCTTCCGCCGTCATCTGCAACGACTCCGAGGCCTGACCCGCACTGGAGCCCGGAGCCGATAGAAAATTCTCCAGTAGAGACTCCAACAGAGAGTGAGACGACTTCGGAACCAGCAGCCGAACAGCAGCAAATACCGTCGATGTAGTTCACGGCTTATACTCTATCCGATTGTACTCTTTTGCTCACAGCAAGCAGATACTCTTGCGTTACAATATAATAACAACAGGTGCTTTACCGACTATCCGGGTTAAATGAGTTTGATAGACGGAAAGCACTTTTTTATTTAAGTAATTATTAAAACCCCCGAAGAGTAAAGAAATTTTATATACACTATCTTTTAGAAATAAACTTAACGGGAGGTCATTTTGAAGAGAAAAATGTTCAGTATACTTAGTTGTACCTGCTCGGCTTTTCTGCTCGGCTCTTTTGTGACACTCGCTCTACCTGCCGTCTCGAGCGCCGCAAGCGAGAGCAAAACCATAGCGATGTTAAGCGACAGCAAAACCATAAGGATGTTAAAAGAGAAGCTCGACAAGGTTGAGAAGAATCAGGCCGAGTTATACCACTCTCTCGAAGAGAAGAAGAGTCCGGGGCTTATGTCCAAAGTTACGGACAAGATCACGCTCGGTGGTATTATCGAGCTTGAGGCCTCTATCGATAGTAACGATAAAGACGGCGATACCTCGGACATCGTGCTCGCCACCGCCTCATTGGGGGTAGAGGCGGACATTAATGAGCATGTCTCCGGCGTTATTACTCTACTCTATGAAGAGGATGACACCCCTCTTGAGGTAGATGAAGGCACGATAACCGTCACTTCGCCCTCTAACTTCAGCGCCACGGGCGGAAAGTTCTACATACCTTTCGGTGTCTATAATAGCCACTTCGTCTCCGACCCTGTTACGCTCAAGCTCGGAGAGACTAACGAGTCCGCAGCCATGGTCTCATACGCAAAAGAGGGACTTCCTTTAGAGTTCTCCGCCGGTATCTTTAACGGGGCCATGGACGAGACAGGAGACAAGAACAAGATTGACGACTTCTTCGCTTCAATTACCGCAACCCCGATAGAGGGGCTTACCGTAGGGGTTTACTACCTCAGCGACTTTGCCGAGACAGCCCGTATGGAGGCTCTTGTAGCAACGAGAACCAAGACCGTGGCAGGGCAGGGCGCCTTCTTCTACTACGAATACAACAAACTCAGCTTCATAGGCGAATACATTACCGCTGCCGAAGAGTACAATGTAGCTGATCTCGATGCAAACTCTGATGGTGTTGGTGACGAACCGAGCGCTTACGACCTTGAGATAGCTTATCATTACAACGACGCCGCAGAGATCGCTCTCAGGCTCGAAGGAAGTTCGGACTTCTTCGACTGGCCGCAGAGACAGTACGGTGTCGCTGTCGGGTACGGCATTTATGAAAATGTCGCACTCGCATTCGAAGTTTTAACAGGTGAGTTCGACGCGTCTGACGTTAAAAGAACCCTTGCTACAGCACAGATCGCAATAGAGTTCTAGTTTCAGGAAAAAACCTTGTTAAAAACCCCCTGAGAGCCTCTTCTCAGGGGGGTTTTCTATTTGAATGATCATTGCTATATTTTGCTGCTGGTTGTCATTTCACCTTAGTATCGTCTGTTTTCTACACTCATACTGACTTATAAGAACCAAAGATTAAAGAAAGATTAAAGAAGGTTGATCGATTTTCCGAAGTAATACTTACATGCTTCTTGAATAGACCATAAAAAAGTTTCTCTTTCAGATTTAGACAGAACCACACCGGCATGTGCCGGAACCAGTTCAACCTAACCAGCTTTGTTCTAAGGAGACGACTAATGAGAAAGAAGATATTCTGGTCAGTACTGTTTGCATCTGCTTTAACACTGTCCTTATTAGCACCGGCCTCGGCCATGGATACGGGCACATACAAGAAAATCGCCAACAGTACGATTCAAACAGTACTCAGCGGATCTGTCAGCAATGTCGATGCACTGATTGCCGATCAGGAGAAACTTATCGCAATAGGTATAGCGGGCTGTAAGGAGTATGCTAAACAAGACCCAAAACATGCGAAGCTTATGAAACTCGTAGTAGATAATGCAGATAATATGAAGGCAATGACTCTTGACGAGATAGAACCGGCCTGGCACGACGGTGAATTCGTAAACGAAAGCGGAATCGATTTTGACGCTATCGACCATTTTAGTCCGGCTCTAAGCCACATGGATTCCGTGCTCCATCCGGCCACCGCGATTATAGCACTTAGAGACTACAAAGGTAGCGGAGACGCGGATCTGCTCGAGCAGGTAAAAGATGAACTCTCCGAGGTTCTTAAGCATATTGAACACGTAAAGTAATACCGGCAAACAACAAGGAGATGTAAAATGATTTGGAGCCTCAAGAACAAGCTTCTAGTCGGTTTTATGGGCGTTGCCATGCTGGTCGTCGTGGCTGGTGTGACCGGCATGGTAATGATTCGCGGTGTCGTAGACTCCACAAAGACTATAGTTGAAGAGGTTGTGCCTGTAAAGAACGCATCTATAGAGGCACTGCTTGCTCTTGAGACCGCTATATCCGGGTCGAGAGAGTACGTAAATAGTAGCACAGGGCTTCAGGCAACTAGCTCGGAGATAGCCGTTTCACTTGAAACCTTCGATAAGAGGGTTCAGTATCTGGGAAAAAATAACCACGACGACGTTAAAAACCTTGCTGAAAAGGCGAAAGCTGAGGGTGAACAATTCAAACAAGCCACCAATGAGCTTATAAGCGTTCACAATGTAAAAGCTGATTATATCTTTAAATACAACAGTATAGAGTACAACCTTAAGACTTTTCTTTATTATACCGGAATACAGCTTGCCGCCTGGATAGATGCATTAGAGGAGTCTAGCAAATTTAACGTCGCCTTCAAGGGCAGCACAGACGCCTCGAAGAGCGATTTTGCAATCTGGTACAAGGAGTTCACCACAAGCGACCCAAAGCTTGCTAAAATGCTCAAGAAGTACAACGCACTCAATATTAAGGCTCATAAGTCCGCGCTCAGGATAGACAAAGCCGACGCGAGCAAGAAAGAGGCTTACTTTACGAGGGCTAAATCGAGGCATTTTAACAATGCCAAGAAGCAGGTAGATCAGCTCCAGAAATACGTAGCTCCGATAATTGATAAAATTAACGCGCAAGAACTTAAAGACCTTGAAAAGATGGAGATATCAAGTGCCGAAATCCGCTCTACGCTCTTTCAACTCGGCGCTTCCGTAGATGCTATTATGGCCGAGGCAAAGGAATCGGCGCTCTCTGCACAAAAAACCTCTAACCTCGTTCTTCTACTCGTCATAGCAGTCTCTTTAGTTGCTTCCGTTTTTATCGCACTCTTTAGCGCGCGTATTATTACCGGCCCAATCGGTTATGCGGTAAAAGTCGCCAATAAACTCGGAGAAGGGGATCTTACTGTAAAAATAGTGAACAACAGAAAAGATGAAGCAGGACAACTCTTAACGGCTATGCAGAATATGGTCGAAAACCTGCATGAACTGATAACCGGTGTATCGGCTACTACTTCACACCTATCAACCGCGGCCGTGCAATTATCATCAAGTGCTGATGAACTCTCCAAGGGTGTTGTTACGCAGGAAGAGCAGACGAACCAGGTCTCTACAGCTACCGAAGAGATGAGTGCAACGGCAGTAGCAATCAGTCAGAACATTCATAACAACGCTACACATGCTCAAAAGGGTGCTGACCTTGCCGCTGAAGGCGGCAGGGTAGTTGAAGAGACTAGAAATGTAATTTCACGAATATCAGACGAGGTAAACACCTTTGCAAGCTCTATCAAGGAACTAGGAGAATCGAGTGGAAAGATTGGTGAAATAATCAGTGTCATAAATGATATAGCCGACCAGACAAACCTGCTGGCCCTAAATGCCGCCATTGAGGCCGCAAGGGCCGGAGAACAGGGTCGAGGTTTTGCCGTAGTTGCCGACGAGGTGAGAAAACTTGCCGAAAGAACAAGTTCCGCTACAGGGGAGATTGCCGGCATGATCACTACTATACAGCACGATACAGAAGAGGCGGTAAACGCAATGGACAAGAGCCTCGATATGGTTGAGACTGGAGTCAATATGGCTGATAAAGCCGGTGAAAGCCTCAAACAGATCGTGCAAACTGGTCAGGAAATGGGAGGCATGGCTGCCCAGGTTGCCACTGCAGCCGAACAGCAATCGGCCACCACAGAAGAGATAATGCAATCTGTAGAGAGTATTGCCAATATAACGGCTCAATCATCAGCCGGAATAGATCAGACGGTATTAGCTTGTCAGGGGCTTTCCAACCTTGCTAACGATCTTAATATTATGGTATCAAAGTTCAAACTTACCGACGATCAGGAGAGTCTGTGCCATAGTACTGACAATTACAGTGAAGCAGGCGAGTCTGAAGAACAGAAACTCAGGCTGGTTGCTAACGACTAACTGCTTACAAATTTTGTTAAAGCGCCTCCAGAGAGTTGAATATATCGCTCTTTGGGGGCGTTTCCTTCTCATACCAGAATACCAGCCATGTCGCATAATGGATATTATGTCAAATTTCATATTCACAATTCCTATTCTCATATCCCCACCCGCCCCACCCAGCCTATAGAGCAAAAACAGTCTAATTATGAGCGTATGCGCAGTATAAAGTTATCACTCTAATCAGTTAAGTTCTCGAACTTATTTGGTCTTCACATGATATCTTCTTCACTATAATAATCAGTATTCCCCTTTCCGATTATGCTTGACAAAAGAATACCTGAGAGCTTAAATTATAGTAAAGAGAAGGAGGAGTTATCCATATGCATTTCAACTGTGTGCAGTGCCATAAACACATACATGTAGCAGAGAGATTCATCGGTATGGCAACAACCTGTAAGGCGTGCGGCGCTGAAAACTCTTCTGAAGAGTTATCAGACTTCCATCCGCACTACTTTTACATAAAAGGCTCAAAATGCGGCGAGAGTAAAGAGGACGATATATACCTTGCTCAGTGCCCCAACCCCGAGTGCCCGGGCCACAAGTACTGTATGGAAGGGCCATCCTACTCCACTCCAGAAATGAGCGTCTGCCCCGAATGCGGCAATATGGAGCGTCCGCTCTACAGGGTCAGGCCTGAAGATAAACCCTGGGATAAATAGCTGTCTTTAAACAGTATTGTAGGTATTTGCCGGATTTCCGTGACAAAGTCACCCCCTGGGGTGTCTTTTTTTATGGATAGACTTCAGACGAGCCGTAGTTACATGGGTATAGATCTGTGTGGAAGAGATGTCGGCGTGGCCTAACATTGCCTGAACGACCCTGAGATCGGCCCCTCTTTCGAGCAGATGCGTTGCGAAGCAGTGCCTCAGGATATGCGGTTTTATATCTGTCTTTATCGATGCCAACAGCGCCATCTTCTTTATAATTACCCAAAAATTTTGCCTCGTCATACCCTTACCGCGCGAGGTAAGGAAGAGGTCTCTTGAGCCTTTTTTTGCAAAACCCCTGCGCGAACCGTCCATATACCGCTTTACCCAGAGCATGGCAGACTCCCCGAGCGGCACTAACCTCTCCTTGGAGCCCTTTCCGAAAGCAATAATAGAACCGCGTTGCAGATCTATCGAGTCTACCTTAAGAGTCACAAGCTCCGATACCCTTAACCCTGTTGCATAGAGAAGCTCAATCATCGCTTTGTTTCTAAGCCCTATAGGCGTAGAGACGTCGGAAACTTCGAGTAACCTGTCTACCTCATCCATACTGAGCACTTCAGGCAGGTGTGCCGGAAGTTTAGGCATATCGATATCAGCGCACGGAGACTCCGTAACCTCTTTATTTATAAGAAGAAATTTATAGAGCCCCCTAACCGCAACAAGCGTACGGGAGTACGACCTTACCGAGAGGCCGGACCTGCTGAGCGAGAGCAGAAAGGCCGAGATATCTTGCCTCTTTGCACTCACAACCTCTCTATTGACCTTGTTTAGATAGGCGCTCAATTTAGCAAGGTCTCTCTGGTATGCGGCGTGAGTATTGGACGCAAGTCCCCTCTCCACTACAAGGTGGTCGAGGTATCTCTTTATAGCGGACGATTCAATCATATACCCCTGCATAGAAAGAGCTGCCGCTTAAGCGAGGCCTTCTGATCGCTCGGTCACCTGGCGACAGAGTTCCTCTTTTATCTCATTAAGGCGCTCTTTATAGTAGATTTTCTGGCCGAAAATATCTTTCACATAGAATATATCCGAAGCCTCTTCGCCTTTTGTTGAAATCATGGCAATACGGATAAAGAGGCCAAGTGAATTAAGAATCGTCGAGATGTCGTAGAGCAGCCCTACCCTGTTAGGGGCAAAAAGATCTATTACGGTATAGGTCTCGGAGACATCATTATCGATATTTACCCTCACCTGTACGTCAGGTGTCGGTTTACTGTCGAGAATAGAGGCTTTTTTGTGCAGACCTGCAAGCTTGTCAACTGAAACCTTGCCTGTTATCACGCTCTCAAGATCACTCTCTACCTTGCGAAGCCGTCTTTCACTCATAAGCAGATCACCTTGATGAGTGGTAACCTGTAACACATCGAGCACGATGCCGTTTCTGAGCGTATTTATCTCGGCTCCATGTATATCCACACCGTTTGAAGCCAAAACTCCGGTTATCATCGAAAATAGACCGTGTACGTCATGAGTGCATATAACAAGCTCGGTAAAGACCCTGTAGGTATCGTGGCGAATATTCATAACAAAAGCCTTGCTGCCTAGGCTGTTCAATACCCGGATATGGCGCGCTATGAACTCATGCGGCGTGGAGAGGAAGTACTTTTGCGGCAGCATACGGAAGTATTTTTTAACCACTACAGGCGCTATTCCGGTTGGTTCGAGCAGTTCTATTACATGCTTTCGTATCCTTTGTACTCGTGGAGCCGCCTCTTCTATTTCGAATGTACCTCGCTCCAGCACACTCAGTGCCTTGAAGTATAACTCCTGAAAGAGCGCTCCCTTCCATGAGGTCCAGACTTCGGGCCCTACTGCGCGTACATCGGCGAAAGTAAGCAGAAAGAGCATCTTCAACCGCTTTATATCGCCTACCTTGCGTGCAAAATCGATAATCAGCTGTTCGTCATAGATGTCTCTGTACTGCGCGGTATTGGCTAGTATCAGGTGTTCTCTGACCAGAAAGCGAACAGTGCCCATATCGACTTCCGAAAGATGGAGTCTGGCGCACAGTTCCGGCATCATCTCGGCCCCCTTCTCCGCGTGCCCCTTACCGTGCGACTTGCCTATGTCATGGAATATAACCCCTAAAACAAGCAGTTCTGGTCTTGAAAGCTCTTCGTAAATAGTCGCATAGAGAGGGAATTCGATCTGATACTCTGCCGTAGTAAGCCTCTCTAGTTCGCGCACAGCAAAGAGCGTATGGACGTCAACCGTGTAGACATGGTAGAGGTCGTGCTGCACCCTGCACCTTATGTCATCCAACTCAGGTATGTAGGCCTCAAGAAAACGGAGCGCATGCATCTCGTTCAGTATGCGGTACGGTTTTCTGCTCTTGAGTATATCCAAAAAAGAGCGGCCAGCCTCTTTTGAGCTGCGCATTTCTTCGATAGAGTGCTCCGAGAGCGCAAGTATGGAGTCTTTAAGCTCAATACTCATCTCCAAAACATGCTTATGCGCATACTCAAAAGCCTTCATGGCAGACTCAGGCCTCTCACTTAGAGCCTCCGGCCTCTTAAGAGAGAGCCGCCCGGCCTCTGTCGTAAACTCATCATCAGACAGGTCGAAACCGCCTGACGATACAGAGGCGCGAGTCCTGTTCCTGCTCAAAAAACGGGAGAGTATAAGCTTAGAGCAATGGCTTATATTACCTGCATGGTGGTAGTAGAGCTGCATGAACGATTCAACGGCAAGGCTCTCCGCATCTGAAGAGTGGCCCAGCACCTCGGCTATATCCTCCTGGTGATCGAAGGTGAGTTGGTCGTACTTTCTGTTGGCCGAGAAGTGTAACTCATTTCTTACCCATAGTAAAAAATCTATCGCCTCATAAAGCTCCGCCCTGTCTTTCTCGGACGTAAGCCCTAAAGAGAAAGGTTTAATCGAGCGAGCTCCTCGTGCGTTTATTATCCAGCGTGCGGCGTGCATGTCCCGAAGCCCGCCCTCGCCCTCCTTTACATTAGGTTCGAGGATAAATATCGAACCGCCGAAACGGACGTGCCTCTCTCTGTTCTCTTCAAGTTTCTCCTCAATAAAAATGTTTGTACCCTTGTTGTCGAACAGTTCGCGCTGGACAATGGTATTGAGTTCATTATAGAGATACTCATCACCCGAAAGAAAACGGCGGTCGAGCAGCGCGGTCATGGTCTTATGGTCTTCTCTGGCGAGTTCAAGACATTCGCTAACGGAGCGGATACTGAAACCCATGTCGAGCCCGGTGTCCCAGAGGATCGTAAGCAGTTGCTGAGTAAGCTCTTCAATCTCCGGGGTGATACTCTTTTTATAGAGAAGCATCAAGTCGATATCGCTTCTTATATTGAGTTCGCCTCTGCCGTAACCGCCAAGCGCGACCATTGCCGTAGAGGCTCCGCACTTAAGCTGCGCCTTTTTTAAGGCATAAAGAGTCTTCAAGAGCGTATCTATGGTCCCGGCATACGAAGTACAGAGCTCTATCCCTCTGGGACTTTTCCTGTGCCCGGCCCTTAGCTCTTCTTCTATACGCTTCAGATAGGACTTGACCTGAGGAGTAATTGAAGACTCGGGGTCGATAAACGATTTAAGAACTGTCTCTTCCATAGATTTCTCTCATCTATATATTACGGATCAGGCGCCTTTGACGTACTTGACGACTCCGTCGGAGATGCCTTTGACCATTGTGCCTAAATACTTGTCGCTTCTAAGCCGTTTTTCATCGCGTGAATTGGAGATAAAAGAGAGCTCAAGCAGAACAGCCGGCATGCGCGTGCCTACTAGCACATAGAACGGGGCTTGCTTAACACCGTTGCTCTTTACCCCCCTGTACTTCTTCTTGACGCTGCTGATGAGGCTCGTATGAACTATATTGGCCAGCACCACAGAGTCGTTGGTCTTGACCTTGCTGATAAGGTCGTTCAGTATAAATTCGAGATCGCTCAGGTCTTCCACACTGGTCGAGTTCTCTCGGGCGGCCAGACGCTTCGATTCCGCATCTTCACTGACATTGAGTATGTAACTCTCTATTCCGGTGGCCTTTCGTTTGCGGCTGGCATTAATGTGGATAGATATAAAGAGATCGGCCCCTTCTCTGTTGGCTATCGCTGTGCGTTCTTCTAGCGGTACATAAACGTCGCGAGTACGCGTCATTACTACCTTTGCGTCCGTCTTTTTTCTCAACGATTCGCGCAGCATCTTGCCTATCTTTAGCGTTACGTCCTTCTCCTTAAGTCCGCGCCTTCCTGTAGCTCCAGGGTCTCTGCCGCCGTGCCCTGGGTCTATTACTATGGTAAGTCTCTTCTTAACGCGCGGCTTTGTTATGACCGTCTTCTTGGCGCTCCTTACGGGTGGAGTTATTGCCGCGACACTGCTGCCGTTGCCACCTTTGCCAGAAACGTCTATTACGATCCTGTACGGATTGGACAGCGCAAAAACCTTGTAATCATCGATAGACTCTATATCGAGCACAACCCTTACCGTCTTTGGATTGTACTGCCCGGCGCGCGCCTTTTTTAAAAGACCGTCGTTTATATTAATAGTCTTCTTTATTTCGGATCCGAGCACCGCGCCATCGATATCGACGTAGAAACGGCGAGGTTTCTTTATAGAGACGTCTTTTCTAAGAAGGTGCGATTTATAGGTGCTCTTTCGGTCTAGTTGAATAACGACTCTTGTGTACGACGGATTGGACCAGTGGCGAACCGAAGTGACCTTTGAGCGTGCCGAAGTGCCGGACTCGGCACTCGTTACCAGAAGGAGCGGAGCCAATAGGGTTAGCAGGATCAGGAGATGCCCTACAACTCTTAACATCACACTTATTCCGGCGGAATAGATATTCATTCGTCTACCATACTCTTTAACCTGTCGAGCAGACTCATCGCCTCCAATGGAGTCAGCCGCTCAAGTTCAATTTCTCTGATCTGTTCACGCAGCAGGTCCTTTTTTCCTAACAGGTTTAATTGCTGAGGATCGTGCGGATTCTCGTCACCGGCGCTCTGAGATACGGCAACGCGTGGGTCACCGGACTCGTTCAGCTCCCCTGCCTCGAGGTTCTTTAAAATCTCCCCTGCTCTTTCAACCACCGCTTCGGGCAGCCCGGCCAGTTTCGCCACCTGGATACCGTAACTTCTGCTGCTGCCACCGGGCAGAACCTTGCGCAGAAATACCACGCGGTCACTCCACTCGGTTACCGCCATATTGTAGTTCTTTACACGCTCCTTCGTAAGCGTCAGCTCAGTAAGCTCGTGGTAATGCGTGGCAAAGAGGGTCCGCGCTTTAAGACCGGGACAGTCGTGCAAATACTCTATAACCGACCACGCAATGCTCAGTCCGTCGAAAGTGGAAGTACCGCGACCGATTTCGTCGAGAATAATAAGACTCTTCTCCGTTGCATTATTCAAGATATTGGCCGTCTCGTTCATCTCAACCATAAAGGTTGACTGGCCGCGCGACAGATCGTCGGAGGCGCCGATACGGGTGAATATCCTGTCTACTATGCCGATTGAGGCGCTCGTTGCCGGCACGAACGAACCGATCTGCGCCATGAGAACAATCAGCGCGTTCTGACGCAGGTAGGTGGATTTACCCGCCATATTCGGCCCTGTCAATATGAGTACCTGGTCCGAGGTCGTCGATACGTCGAGGTCGTTCGGCACAAAGTCACCTGGCTGTTTTTTCTCCACAACCGGGTGGCGCCCCGCTTCAATACGCAGAGTGCCACCGGCTTTTACTTCCGGTTTCACATAACCGTTCTCAGCAGCAACATGAGCGAGACTCAAAAGCGAGTCTAGCGTCGCAAGCGCATCTGCGCTTCTTAAAACCCGATCAGCCTCTTTCGACAGCAGGCCCAGCACCTCGGCGTAAAGAGAAGACTCTAGGGCCTTTGCTCTCTCTTCGGCCCCGAGGATCTTCTCCTCCCACTCCTTCAGCTCCGGCGTAATGTATCGCTCGGCATTTACCAAAGTCTGCTTTCGGATATACTCATCAGGCACAGTGTGGGACTTGTTCTTTGAGACAGTTATATAGTAACCGAAGACTCTGTTGTAACCGATCTTAAGGGTTGATATGCCTGTCCGCTCCTGCTCCTTCGACTCAAGCGCAGCGATCCATTCCTTGCCACCCGAAGTAATAGAACGAAGTTCATCAAGTTCAACGTTGTAACCCTCGTTGATTACCCCGCCGTCGCGAATCGTCTGCGGAGGGGTCTCGGTAATAGCCGACTGAATCAGTTCAACCGTCTCGGTGACACAGTCTATACTTGCCTCGCACTCCGTAAGCATGCCAGAAATGAGGCGCGCGACTGTCTCTTTAATTTGAGGCAATAGAGAGATCGACTCCTTGAGGGCCACAAGATCGCGCGGGGCGGCAATCCTGAGCGTAACCTTTACGATCAACCTTTCCAGATCGTATACAATCGCAAGCTGTTCTTTTAGCGAAACGCGGATCCGGATAGAGTCTATAAGCTCTTCGACTGAATTTAGACGTTGAACTATTTTAGAGATATCTACAAGCGGGTAGAGCAGCCACGACTTGAGCCTTCTGGCCCCCATAGCGGTTTTTGTGGAATCGAGCAACCCGAGCAGCGAGCCCTTTACGGTTGCAGGAGAGCCTGCCTCTATGACCTCAAGGTTTCTCAAGGTCGAGTGGTCGAGCTGAAGGTACTCGCCCGACCAGTACGGCTGGAGGCTACTAACGTGTTCGAGTCCGGAGCGTTGCGTCTCTTTTATATAAGAGAGCAGAGCACCGGCTGCGCTTACCCCTTCGTCAAGGTTCGTCACACCGAAGCCGTCGAGCGAATGAGTAGAGAAGTGTCTCTCCAGAGTTGCGGTCGCATTTCTTAAGTCGAAGCTGAAGGGACTGAGATCAGTTACCTTCTTTACTTCAATACCTTCGGGCAGCTTTGTGCCCTCTTCTATCAATACTTCGGTAGGGTTAATGCGCCTGATCTCTTCGGCAAGTTGATCTTTAGACGCAACAACGGTCAAACGGAACTCCCCGGTGCTTACGTCCATATATGCAAGACCGCAGCTCTGCTTGCCTGCTTTATTTACTTTACCGAGAATGATGGCGGTTATAAAATTATTGACTCCGGGTGTGAGAAGCTCGGTATCTAAGACCGTGCCCGGCGTTACGATCCGTTGTACCGCCCTCTTGACCGGCCCCTTGCTTGCACCCGGGGCCTCTACCTGTTCGCATACGGCTACCTTGTGCCCAGCATCGATCATCTTGCCGATATACCCTTGAGCCGCATGGTACGGAAACCCGCACATCGGTATTTCTTTACCCTTGCTCCTCGAAGTAAGCGCAATACCGAGCACACGCGCTGAGAGAACGGCATCGTCGAAGAACATCTCGTAGAAATCGCCCATCCTGAAGAAGAGTACCGAATCCGGGTTTTCGGTCTTTATCTCCATGTACTGTCGCATTGCGGGAGTCAGGTTGGCTGTAAAAAGAGTTTCATTCACTGGCAGACCTCGGATATGAACAGGTCTTGGATAGAGGACATTAACCTGCGTTCGGACAAATCAGACAATCCAGTTTTCAAGCTCAAAATTTTCATCAGGCAGGTCGAAGATATAAAAGCCCTTCGAGGGCCATCTAAGTATACCGTCTGTTCCGGCATCAATATTGATAAAGAGATGAAGCTCATTTGCATCTTCACCGCCCGTAAGCTGGCTAAGCGGAACCGCCATCTCGACAACGTTCTTTGAGGCGATCTCATATACCGTAGCCTCTACAGACCACTGACCGTCCTCGCCCTTTCTTCTAAGGATATTGAAAGAGGCCTCGGGGCCGTTTACTTTCGCCTCTATACAGAGCTCTATCGGGTGGATAAAGTTTATATGCAGGGTCCACTCATTATCGTACGGAAGTTTCTCTTCGAGGTAATCGAGCCTGAAGTACAATCTCTCGGTGGAGAAACCGTAGACGATGGAATTTATCAGAAAACCGGTCTCGATCTCTTTGTGCATACTCGAACCCTTGAAACCGCGATACAGCTCACCTGACGAGAGCCACTCAAAGTAGTTCGTCATCTCACCGTCTATTACCGGGTCGAGGTAGGCCGTAGGCGTACTCGTAGGACGTACCCCTTTCTCGGTCGTAATAATCGGTATGTCGAGGCAGACCGGTGGCTGTGCACCGATCTGCGTATAGACGTTCTTTACATAACGTCTGAAGAGCAGGTCGAAGTCCGAGTCGTTCATGGAGCTGTGTTCGTCACCGTACCACCAGAACCAGTCACTACCCTCGGCCGCATAGATAGACGTCCATGCCGCTTTTATAGCCCCTTTTTTCCTCTCGATCTCCTCTTCATTTCCGGGCTCTTTACCAGCCTTCTCTTCACCCTCGACCTCTTTCTCATACTCTACAAGCGCGCTTCTAGCCTCTGAGATATAGTCCCAGGCTATATTGTCCTCATGGTGGCCTATCCAAACATGAAAATCGTGCCCGATCCACGAACCCGGCCATATCCAGTCAAGCTTTTCCCTCGACTCTGTCTTGTCAAGAAACTCGCTTACCGTAACAGACCTGAAACGGTTGTCTTCGCTCAGGCGCGAATAAAGGCATGTAAGAAAGTCCCGCCCGTCGTTTGAGTAAGTCTCCCATGCGTTCTCACCGTCGAGTATGATGCTGACTATATGCTCCTCAGGGTTGTCGACAAGATGGTAGATATGGCCGAGACGCCTTAAAAAATCGTTTGCGGCGTCCTCCGGAGCCATCCGTGCGTAATCGAAGCCGATGAGGTCGGAGAGCGTGTGGTCTCTAAATATTATAGAGAGTCTCTTACCGTCACTCTCGAATTCAAAAGGCCTGTAGAGGAATGTATCGAAGGAGTTGCCGGAACCGTCTCTTCTGATCGGCCTCTTGAGCGTATGGGAGAGTATCTCCTCGTCGGTGGCTATCCAGGAGATACCGTGTGAGGCGATAATTGGCAGTACGTCGACCGAGACCGAGCCTTCCGAGGGCCACATGCCTACAGGAGCTCTGCCAAAGGTATCGGTGTACGACTTGACCGCAAGCTCTATCTGGGTCACGACGTCTTCCGGGTGGTTAAACCGAATATTAGGAAGCGTTGCATGCGGCATTGCCGTCTTTGCCGAGTCGGAATCGTAGAGTAACGGCATTATCGGATGGTAGTACGGCGTGGTAGAGACCTCGATTATGCCGCGCTCCATGAGTTCCGCATACTTAGGTATTACTTTGCCTACAATCGATATCTGCTTATCGAGAAGCTCAAGTTTCTCTGTCTCGGTAAAACCCCTGCCCTTGGCCCTCAGCCTCTTTAAAAAAGGATCGGCCTCAACAAGCGTGGGGTCGATCCAGACAAGGTTAAAGAGTACCTGAAGGTCGGTAAAGTCGGCATCCGTATAGTACCGGAGGCTTGCGCGTATCTCATCAGGCGAGTTGGAAAGGCCCCTCTTCTTCAGCAGCTCCCAGTACCTCGGTAGCGGCCTGATCATATTCTCCCAGTTACTATGGAAGAAGTTGGTCAGTATAAAGATCTTCTCCTCGTCGGTAAGGATGTCAGCCTCTTTGAGTGCAACTATTCTAAAGGTATCGAGTGCGGTACCCGAGGCGTACTCCTCTAGCTGTTCGACCAGTGAAGGAACCATGTTAAAGGTCTGGTGGATATTCGGATACTCTTCGAGCAGGGCAGCCATGTCGTAGTAATCCTTCGTTCCGTGCAGCAGAACCCAGGGCATTATATACTCACCCGAAAAAGGATCTTTATAGATCGGCTGGTGCATGTGCCAGACGAAGGCTATGTTGAGCTTGTTTTGCATTCTACTTTGAAGTATAAAGGCTCAAAAGGCCGTCGTTTCTAAGAAACGCAAGGGCCCCGTGCCCCGCAGATGCTCCGCCCGTTACCGTTCCTCTCAGTCTTCTGCCCCATAGCGAGTTACCGTTTTCCAAAGAGAGCAGTTCCACATAACCGCGCTCGGTAGCCAGAAATCCGATACCAATCGGTTCGTATTCGTAAGAGGAGAGCACCACTACCTTGTCTCCGGCAATAAAGAGCGTAGAGATATCTCCCCGCTCTATCTTTCTTTTCCACAGTGTCTTTGCAGCAGTGCGGTCCAGTAGCGTAAGAGTGTTTTTATCGACAACCAGCAACCTGTTGCCACTCAAGACTATATCGGTTGCATTGAGAGTTCTGTCAATATCAATTTCCGTACCGTCTTCAGCGCTCAGAGCTAAAATAGAAGCTTCACCATCTATAACATAGAGTCTCTTACCGGAAAGTATAGGTGTACGACGCGCAATGGTCGCCGCCCCGAAGTCCTTGATGACGCTCTTTTCCCAGAGTAGCTTGCCTGTGGCGGCATCGAGGGCCGAAAGAGTACCGTCGGAGAAGAGCTGGTATACCCTCTTGCCCTCGTCATCCATTGCCGGGGAGCTGATTATACGCCGCGAGACGGTAAAGAAGGGTACACGGTTATAGACCCAGACCCTCTCGCCTGTTCTGCTGTTGAGGGCATAAAGCCTGTCATCCGAAGAGTATAGGTAGATCAGTTCATTTGAAATGAGCGCGGAGCCGATTATCTCGGACTTTGCCTGAAAACTCCATAACTCGCGTCCCTCTGCCCTGTCGAGGCACCTGAAGAGCCCGTCTACAGAACCGAAGCAGACCAATTTGCCGGTTATGGTCGGCGACGACTCGATAATACCCCCGGCGTTGAACTTCCAGAGCCTTTTGCCGGTAGCGAGATCGAATGCATATAACCTTTTATCGGTAGAACCGACATATAAGACCTTGTCCGATATGGCCGGTGAAGAGAACTGTAACCTGCCCACTCCCTGACTTACCGAAACCGGGGCTATGTCTTTTTCCCACAGCGGCACGAGTGCGGAACCGAGCCCATCCGGTGTGCTATTGGTGCGACCCTTGTCATGAAATGCGGTTGTCCAGTCCTGCGTAGAAGACGACACCGGGTTTAGATTGGCGCAACCAGCAACTATTACAGCTAATGCCGCAATGAGCAGGCAGTCCTTAATCGAGCGCTTTGGCGCAAATTTTCTCAGCATTCCCCTTCATCTTTCTAAAATCTGTTCTGTTCAGGTTGGCGCCCAGTGCAACTCTCAGCGCTTTTTCATCATCTATCAGGTCGCCGGGAGCGTGGGCGTCTGAATTCAAGAGCATGGCAACACCGTACTTCTTGGCCATAGCCGCCACATGACCGTTGGTCAGGCTGTGCCCGCCCCTCGAAGTTATCTCAAAGTGCACCCCTTTGCCGGCGGCCAGTTGAGCCTCCTTAGCGGTTACCAGTCCGGGATGCGCCAATATATCGACCCCGGCGCTTATATAAGCGCCGTTTGTCCCGGGGGCCACGGGCTCGGCAATCGACTCACCGTGACCAACCACAATCTGGGCTCCGAGTTCCCTGGCGCGTGCCACAAGGCCTTTTATATGGCGCGGAGGTATATGGGTAAGTTCTATGCCAGCGATAACTCTGATTCCCCCGAGCCTGTTCAGAGTCTTTGCAACACTCTTTAACTGATACAACAGACTCTCTAAATTGGCCGCATCCGCATGATCGGTAATGGCAATAGCCTTGTAACCCTTCACCTCAGCCCTTCTTACAAGCTCTGAAGGAACCAAGGTTCCGTCGCTTAAAAAAGTATGGGTATGCAGGTCGATCATAAGTGTCCTTTCAGATGAAATTCAGAGTTTACGCCATAAAGAGCAGATGTAGAAAATACAGGGTAATTCTATTATAAAAACGGCTACTTTGCAATAGCGGAGTACTGAGCCATTCAGGCGAGAAGTCCGGCAAAGAGCTTTCTGAAGATGTTGACAATAAGCTCCGGAGAGTCGGTATCAAAGTCCATAATGGTGTCGTCCGAGTCGAGCGAGAGGCTCTGTTTAAACTCTTTTAGCCCTTGCGCCCTGTCGCGAGCAGCACAGAGGTGCAGTACCGGTACGTCTTTGTCTTCAACAAGGCAATCACGCTCTAATAGAAGCTCTTCGAGCCGCTCACTCTCCGTTGTATCGGTCATCAACAGTATACCTGTAATGTCGCAAGAAAACGCCCTTAGCAGCGGTCCCATACTATGTACAACCGGTACCGAGAAGAGCAGCACCTCCATGCCCGTGGTCAACTCAAGCGTTGCCACCTCCCCGAATCCGTCATCAGGTGATGTACTGGAAAGAGTTTCGGAACGGACCTTAAAGTCAGACATAAGAATGCATAACTCCAGAAAACTCTCAACCAGCTTTTTTGAGGTGGAGAGTATAAAGACTTTTACCGTATCCGGGTATGCGTCACTCGCAGTTCGTGTCGAGAGTCTCTCGCTGATATGAAGTGACTCTTCAATACTAAAGATACCATTATTCGTCTGTACACTCTCATGATCTATCTCTACGAATCCTCTGTTTATAAGGGCCGTAATGGCACTGTAGACCTCAAAGTCGGGGTATGTGCTGCGATTGATCAATTCAGAGACCCTCTTGTAATGCTTCAGGTGCCTTAGCAGTTCATACGCCGCCGGGTGGAGCCCATCCGGCAAAGACTCTCTCTTTTGCACCTTAAGGTTCTCTTTCGGGTCCGGAAGAGAGTTGATGGAGCGGTTATACTCGTCTATCTGCCTCATACCCTCCATAAGCAGGGTAGAGGATGAGGCGCGAATCTTTCTTGCGACCAGTACCATACACGGCACGAACTCGAACTCCCCGTCACTCCAGCTAAGCATCCTGTAGAGCGCCTTCTCCTTTTCCGACTCTTCAAGCACGGCATTCAGTATCTCGCCGTTCTGTATATATACTATGCCGCGCCTCCCGCCTCTCGTGACCCTCAGTTCCCCGTCTCTACTATTCATGTTGAGAAACTGCAGTATATCCGGCAGGCCCATCTGGTTGAGTTTACCTATAATCTCCCTCTCGCCGGTCCTTCTGCCGGAACGGCTCTCAATGCTGCGGGTAAAGCGCGAGAGCACCTCCTCGGCGTTAAGCGGGCGGAGCAGGAAGGTGTCGATGCCCGGTTTAAAACCGGAGATATCGAGTGCGCTGTCTGAGATGAAGAAGAAAGGAATAGAGGCGCTCTGGGTATTATGCCTCAAGATAGAGAGCACCTTCTCGGCCGCTATCAATTTAAGATCCATATCGGTTACTATAACAGCCGGCAGTTCTTTAATGGCCCTCTCAATTACCCCTGCACCGTCTTTAACGATTATCGCCTCTATATCTAGCGGACGAAGCACCGTTTCAAGTTTTACCCGCTCGACGTTGTCACTGAGCGCAAAGAGTATCTTAGGCCTCTCCATTAAAGTTGCTCCTGTAACGAATATTCGCGTTGAAACTTATTGATAAGACCTTCCACGAGATACATGTCCGAGGTATGAAAACAGGAGTAAACCTCCCCCCAGTTCTCGCGCGTAACAAACGCGTAACCGTAGTCCTCATTGAGAAAGAGGGTAAAGTAAGTCTCCTTGAGCCTCGGGTCGTCTAAGTAGATAGGCAGGCAACTGCCGACATTAACCTCCTCTTCTTTCAACTCTCCGGCCAGAAAAACCTTTGTCCTGCTCATGCCCATGTCAGCAAGGGCCTGAACCAGCGGTAGGTCTTGAATCACTCTGCCGGTAGATAAGTAGAGGATGCCGCTACGTCTTGGTGTTCTCTTTATTTCATTAATTACAAGTTGATTGAGCCTGTCGATAAAAAGCTTGCTCAGTTCATATCCCTTTCCGGCATCGAAGTTGGAATTATAGACGTCGGAATAGTTTTCAGTAAAGAGCCCCCCTATTATCTCCCAGAAGAGCTTGCTTTCAAGGTCGAGTTTGCTCCAGAGCGAGAGACTCTGTTCAATAGCTTTTTTCTCCGCACTTTTAGTCAACTCATTGTACGTACGGCCATCAACACCGGAAGTCGCATGGGTATACAAGACCGATACCCCTTTATTTAAAGCGCAGAACCGCTCCATGCTCTTTTTTAATTTGCGTATGAGAACGAATGCGCCAAAGTAATCGGTTTGGGGCAGAAGAGCAATCAGACGGTTTTTGCTGAGAGCAACAATATCGCAGTCGCGAAGGGAGCTGAGTATAATTGAGATGAACTTCTTGGCCATCCGGCCCTCGGCAGTATCGTTCTTCTTGCCGCTTTGAGCGTCAAGCTCTATACCCGTGGGATCTATAAAAAGAATGGAATAGACGGAATTGAAGCGCATAGAGCGCGAAGATTCTACCCTGCCGTACTCCTCAATGAATGAGGCGCCGTACAGTTTTTTCAGCGGCTTATCCGCTACGCTCTTTTTACTGCCTTGAGAGGGTACCAAGAGGTTCAGTGGGGTTCAGTTAACTGCTTCTGTTTAGAGACGGATATAACGAGCGCGTTCTGACCTACATCTTGTACTTGCCGAACTCTTCCGGCTCGAACTCTTCGAGCATATTGAGGAGTTCTTCAGGTGTTTCAGCTGTCTGAACCATGTCATTCGTTCTCATATCAATCGACTTCGACTTGTCGAGCACCTTGGTATCTACGAAAATAGCAGAGTCGGTCCTGAGCGCAATAGCAATCGCGTCACTAGGGCGCGCATCAAGCACCATCGGCCCCGAGTCTGACTCCATAAATATTCTGGCATAGAAGACATTCTCATGCATATCGTTTACTTCTATCTTCTCTACCCTCACCCCGACCATCTTCAGTATCTTTGTGATAAGGTCGTGTGTCATCGGGCGCGAGAACTCGACATTTTCAAGCTCAGAGGTTATGGCGCTCGCCTCTAAAGCGCCTATCCAGACAGGAAGCGCATTCTTGTCTTTGAGATCCTTTAAGATAACAATAGGACCATTCGTAAACGGGTCTACCGTAAGCGCGAACACCTTCATTTCTACGAGCATAACAGACCCCTTTCGTGATAAGTACCCCTGAGTGAGTTCGGATAGACATCGGTAATAAGAAGCTCAACCAGGTCGCCGACCTCTACATTGAAGTCGGGTAAATCTGAAAAATTCACAACCCTGTTGCAAGGCGTACGTCCGGACTTTTCTTCTGAATCGCCTTTGCTCGGCCCCTCTACAAGAACCTCAATGTAACTCCCTTTTAGGGCCATCGAGTTCTCTGCTGATATCTCCCGCTGCCTCTTCTGTAGAATCTGCAACCGCTCTGAGGCAACTTCTGCCTCTACCTGCTCTTCAAAGAGAGCGGCCCGCGTCCCCGGTCGAGGTGAATACTTAAAAGAGAAGAGGTTATCGTATCTGACCTCTTCGATCAGGGCCATTGTCGCGGCAAAATCCTTATCTGTCTCACCCGGAAAACCGACAATAATATCGGAAGACAGGGATATACCGCGGCTTGCGTTCTTTAATAACTTTACCTTACTCAGATACTCCGAAGCCGTGTACCCCCTGCCCATAAGCTCCAGTATGCGGTCTGAACCGGACTGGACCGGCAGGTGCAGGCTTGAGACTATTTTAGGCTCAGAGCCGAAGAGCCGTATCAATCTCTTAGATATGTCCTTCGGGTGCGAAGTAACAAAACGTATCCTCTCTAAACCGTCGATACAGGCGACCTCTTCGAGCAGGCCGGCAAAATCCGTATAAGGCTCAGTCTCTCTCGGTCTAAACGGCGCGTAAGAGTTGACATTCTGCCCGATAAGCGTAACCTCTTTGACACCTCTGAATACCATACCGCTGATCTCGCCTACTATCTCTGCTGCGCCCCTGCTAACCTCACGGCCACGCGTATAAGGCACTATGCAGTAGGAGCAGAAGTTATTGCAGCCGCGCATTATAGGAACAAATGCCTTGGGGCCATCGACACTGGCAGGCGCCGTGTACTCGTCCGCCTCTATTGTTTCGGACTGCTCTGTGGCAACAACTCTCTCGGAGCCGTCCTTTACGGTCTCTATTAAGTCACCTAAGCGGTGTAGGTTCTGAGGCCCGACAACCATATCGAGAAACGGAACCCGTTTCAGGAGTTCAACACCCTGCTGCTGGGCAACGCAACCGAGAA
Organism: Deltaproteobacteria bacterium; assembly: GCA_029262515.1. Classification (GTDB taxonomy): domain Bacteria; phylum Desulfobacterota; class GWC2-55-46; order GWC2-55-46; family JADFVP01; genus JADFVP01. The sequence goes on from JAJCZH010000003.1 coordinate 111,830, forward strand.
CGGCAATCACAAGTGAAGGCCTCTCGGACTTAAGTTTCCTGAACCTGCCGAGCAGCGAGTAGACCTTCTGCTCGGCCTTGTCCCGAACAGTGCAAGTATTGAGAAGAATCAGTTCGGAGTTTTCGGGCACTTGCGTCTCGACATAACCTATCGAAGTCAGCAAAGATCGCACCCTGTCAGAGTCGTTCTCGTTCATCTGACAACCGAATGTCTCTATATATACGCGCTTTGAAGCGTAACTGCCTGAACTCTGCATAGGGGTATTTTAAAATTTTTAAACCTCAACAGTCAAGGTATTTCGACACCTTAGGCTCAACGGGTAAGGTTATGAGGAAGTTTTGTTTATAAATAGTATCTGAGTGTGCTAGAGCTTCATTTAGTTGCGATTATTTCTTTATATTCGCTGATATTTCATCCCACTGCGGCCTTACGGGCCACGGTTTGCTCGGCAACCTCAGTTTAACACCGAGCTTTTCCCCGAACTTTATCGCATCCTCCCTTGTAGTAAAGAAACCAACCCTGACCCGGTACCACCTGACGCTGCCCTTTAAAAAATCGGTAACGTACGTATTGTACCCGACCTTACGAAGCTCTTCAGCAAGGGCCAGGGCCGGGGCTTTTTTAGAGAAAGAGGCAACGTTTATGGCCCATGGCTTCTTACCACCCGGAACCGCAGCCTTTATCTCCGTTGGAGTAGGCAACTTCGTCTCGGCTACTTTAGCCGGTTTTTTAACTGCCGGAGCCTCGGTACCACTCTTTTGACTCACACTTTTTACAGGAGCTTTATCAACACGCTTAACAGGTACCGGTTTCTTTATCGGCTTTGACGCTGGTGTTGAAATCTTCTTTACCGGTTTTTTCACAACCGGACTGCCTGCCTTCTGGTACATTCCCTTCATGTCTACCTTTGCCCTTTTGGATGAAATGACCATGGGGCCGGAATCAATTTCAGTCGGCTTCTCTGCAGAGAGATAGATCAGTACTGCCGCCACTATCACAAGAGTAAGGAGAAGAACAATGACCGATTTTACTGAATTAGCGGACTTGGCAGAAGCCATAAAAAACCTACCTTTATTTAGATATTACAAAGACTTAAAGAGTTAACTCACTACACGGCATCAAGTATTAAGCAGATGTTCAACTCAGCACCTTATGAAAAGACTGCCACTATAATGCCGAGAACAGCTGCCACAAACCCGTAAAGTATAAAGCTCTTGCTCTCTCTCAGATAATCTTTATAGTTCAATTTACCACCTTCTTCTGTTTAATTATACGGGGTGTAATAAAGACCAGCAGTTCTTCATTCTGCTGCGTACTTGCGCTGCTCTTAAAGAGGTACCCAAGCAGTGGAATTCTAGAGAGTCCCGGAACCTTCTTATGATCGTCGGAGTTGATGGTCTTGTAAAGGCCGCCTATTACTACGGTCTCTCCGTCTTTGACCAGTATATTGGTGCTTGCGCTCTTTTCAGAAACTCCGGGTATGCCGTCGACCGTATGTGTATAATCTGGATCGCTCTTATTGGTCTTTATATCGAGCATCACAAAGTCGTCTGAAGATATCTGCGGGGTTACCATGAGGTCTATTCCTGTCTTGATCTCCTCCAGGCCTGATGTGGAGTCCGTTGTTGTGGTGCTGCCGGTGGACGCCTGAGAGAGTTTTACCCTGAAGGTCAGACCGCTGTGTATCGTCGCCGTCTTGTTGTGGATCGTTGAAATCTTGGGGCTTGATATGATCTTCAATTCGCCTCTCGACTCGGCAGCGGATATCTCGATATCAAGAGCCAGGGAATTAGCCAGGGAGCCTAACACTATACCGAGGCCCGCATTGGCATTCGGTGACGGCATATTTACCGCATACTTACGGCCACCGGGTGAGTCAGGCAAAAGAGCGCTACCGGTAATTATATCCCCTGAGCTTGAATATGTACCGCCCCACTGAACGCCTATCTCATTTGTAAAAGAGCTCGACGCCTCTACGATACGGGCCTCGATAACCACCTGTGCGGCCTGTATGTCCATAAGTTTGAGGAGCGCCTTGGCCTTCGCGATATTTACGCCAAAGTCCTTCAATATAACGGAGCTCGTCCTGTCATCAAACTCGACGCTGCCGCTCTTGGAAAGACTGCTCTTTAACCTGTCGGCCATGGAGCCGGGAGTGGCGTAGTTAAGGCGTACCACCTCGGTAACGATGTCACCTGTATGATCGACCTTCTTGCCGACCCAGAAAACGTTATTCTTGATCGTATAAGAGAGGGAGTTTGCCTCGATAATTATCTCCAGAGCGTTCTTGAAGCTGATGTCTGAAAAACTGAGCGTAATCTTCCCGGTAACCCCCTCACCAAAGATAATGTTAAAGCCGCTTTGCTGTGCGAGCGCTCTTAGCACGTCACCGACTTCGGCATCCCTTATCTCCATGGAGAAGAGGCGCTTGTCGTTCTCTATTCTTGTCTTGATATCATACGGCTCCGCTTCAGCCATCTGAACCGAAACAAGAATCAGGAGAGGTAACAGAAGAGCCGCAAGGGCCTTTTTTATCTTATTGCCCTGTTTCATGAGCCTTTTCATATACCGGCGAAACCGGATGTTCTGAGGTTGCAGGAAGTTTCGATAAGCTGGCAATCTCAAGAATAATCCGCCCCGAGATACCCTGAAGTATAACATGCGTCTTGCCTATATCAACAACTTTTTGCCCCCCTACAATGCTCTCTTTGTAGACTATGTCCCCGTTTATAATTGCCGACGGGCTCAACTCGTTAAAAAAGATCGCAGTCAACTTCACCTTGGCGGTACCTGCGCCATTAATAAGCGGGACAAAAGGGTCACGTCCCCAGTGAACTGCCGCTACCGGAGGCGCAGGCAGGTCGGCCATAAAGGTCAGCGATTCCGTTACCCCGGCGTCCGGCTCTTTGGAATAGACGGCGGATGAGGCAAATAAGAGCAATATGGCAACTAGAGCTAAAACAGATTCCACTATGAGTATTTTTCTGTCCGACATATCTCCACACCTCTTTTTTTCTTTTGCCAATACCGGTTATTTGATTGGTCCGAGTATATAAGCGCTGAGATAGACCTGTGAGACCAGTCCGGGTTTTCCAAACTCACCGCCGGCAGCACCGGCGGTTGGATCGCCATCAGGGGACTCAAGTTTAAAGTTCTCTATGACCATAACCCGTTCCAGGTTTTCAAGCCTCTCCACATAATTCCCGAATGAGAAGAACCCGGCTTCCAGATTGATCTGAAAAGGCAACCTTATCAGTTCTCCCTTCTCCTCAACCGCCATCGGTTTGATCGATCTTATCTTTATCTTGTCCCCGCGCCTCTCGCCTGAGAGTTCGGCCAGAAGCTGGGATATCTGTTTCGTTGACGGAAGGCGCTCTTTAAGGCTATTGAGCCGAGCCTTTTCCCGCTCAAGCTTATTGGTCGAATCTTTTACGGATTTTTTCAATCCTGCAATAGACTTGCTCTTCGCCTCAGCCGTTACGATTTCCGCCTTCTTTGCAACTATCTGCGCCTTAAGGGAGGCGAACTCCACCTGTTCTCCTTTGTAGATAGAGTTATAAAAGAAAAGAACGCCGACCAGCATTATCGCCGCTCCGAGCAACTCTACCCGGTAAGCTCCCAGGACCTTAAAATCCGGGATCTTGAGCTTTTTTAAAAGTTCGTTACCATCCATAGATACCCTCGACTCCCTTTTTCAGCCTCACCTGTACCTCAAAATCGTAAACAGTACCGGACTCAAGCTCCTTCTTCTGAGTATAAGCGAGCTGCACATTATTAAAATAGCCGGAGTTTTCAAGAGTGAAGATCAGGTCAGAGACAGCGCTGTTAGTAAGACCGCTGCCGAGCAACCGTACCTGCTTGACTCCACCACCGCTTTCTTTTGTTGCAGCACCTATATCCGACGTTGTCATACTCTTTAACCAGACGCCGCCTGGCAGATCGTTACTCATACGCTTTAAGACAGTGGACCAGATTACGCGGTCGCGCGTCAGCCCGCTTGACAGGTCGAGCCGTCTCTTCATATCCTGTTCTTTCGCCGTTACACCGGTAAGTTGCGCCTTAAGGCTTAAGTACTCTCTACCCTGTCGCTCCAGAACCATACGTCTCTGTTCAAGCTCAACCAGCTTGTCTCTCTTGGCAACCACCGCAGAATGGTTAATATAGTAGAGTGCCCCGAGCAGGACCACATAGAGCACAGCACAGGCATAGAAGACGACTCTTACCTGTCGTCTTCTCCAACCCTTCTGTATTTCGAGCGGTATAAGGTTTATGCTTTTAATCATCTCTGCCTGCTTAGCGCCAGCCCTGTTGCTATGTTTAATGATGGTGCGATAGCCCTTACCGCCTCCGAGTCGAGTGAAGAGCCTATCTTAATATTCTTAAACGGGTCATGCCTAAAACACGAGATTCCGATTGTTTCGGCTATAAAGTCATCTATTCCAATAATCAAAGAGCTGCCGCCGGTAATATAAATGGTCGATACAGGGCCTCCTTTGAACTGCGCCTGATAGTAGTCTATCGATCTATAAATCTCAACACAGAGCCTCTCTACCAAAGATCGCATGGCAACCCCAACCGTCTCTGCGTCTTCGGTTGGTACTTCGAGACCGTAACGCTTCTTATACTCTTCAGCCTCGACACTGTCTTTACGAATACCCGCCGCAACGGTGCGCGTTATATCTTCACCGCCAAAGGTTATCTCGCGCACAAAAAGGATCTTTCCTTGCGATGCGATTACCAATGTGCTCGTTTTATCCGCAATTGCCAGAAGCGCGTAATTGACACCCTTCTCCCAGGTATTATTATGGTTAAAGACCGTGAGCAGCGCAGACGACGTCACGCTCAGCAACCTCAGTTCCAATCCTGCATCCTTAAACAGCGAGATCATGGAGTGAGCTTCTGTTTTTCTCGAAGCGAATGCCGCTACAGAGAGCTTGTTATCTATACTCGAAGCCGACGACACCATATAATCGATAACAAGTTCTTCAGCAGGTATACCGGTCTCCTTCCTCATCTCCCAGATCACTGCCTCTCTCAGATCTTTGTCAGGCATCACAGGCAGGCTCAATTGCCTGGAAATAAGAGCGTGTCCGGCTAAGATAGTCGCAGCCCTCTTTCCTTTAATTTTATGCGCCTTCAACCCGTCTCTTATAAGAGTTGCCGTCTCGGCCATCTCTGCCCGCTCTTGTGGAACTTGTACTGTAAAGGCCGCGCTGAGCACGGGCGTACCCGCACCGGTCTTCAACTTCACGACCTTTAGCGAGTGAGACCCGATATGCACACCTACCAGACTCTTATCAGCAAGTAAACCCATCTACTCGGCTACCCTCAATTCTTCAATCCGTTTCATTACCCGTGCCCTCTCCTTGACAGGAGCTGCTTTCAGATACTCGGTATACTCCAACCTAGCCTCTTTGTACTTGCCGTTCTTCTCATACTCGACGGCAATATTGTAGTGCGCCTCTGCCAGAAGCGGTTTTACCTCCAGCGCCCTGGTGTATAACCTTATAGCCTCCCGGCCCTTTCCTTCCGAGGCGAGCAAAGACCCGTAGTTGCTCATAACCTCTGCATAACCAGGATTTATCGAGAGTGCTTTTTCAAAGTGTTCCTGCGCCTGCGCTCTTTTACCTGACTGAAAATAGACGAGCCCCAGGTTGTTATAGAGTACGGGGTCTTCAGGACTCTTCTTCAATTGTGCCATGAGAGCCAAAACAGCCTCATCGTACTTACCGTCTCTGTACAATGCGATACCGTTAGCAGGTGGCTCTATCTCCTGACTGCTCTGCATAGAGACATCTTTGACAGGTATCGCGCCATTATCGGCCGCAGAGCCGCTTGTAGTTGCAGCAGCCCGGTCCGACGGGCCGTTATCGATATTAATGGGGTGGGCATTCCCCGACGTCCCTGCCGGACCGGTCTTGGTGGTGTACTTCTGGGTAAAAACAACAACAAAAAAGAGTATAGAAAAAAGCATTAGCACGAACAGGACCTTTTTTCGCCTGTTGCTTCCGTTTGCCGCTGATTTCGATGCCGATCCGGAACTCTGCAAAGGACCGTTATTGCTACTATCCAGTTTTTTAAGGGCTTGGTGTATTAGACTCATAGTTCCTCAGGGCAGTACGAGCCCGAAGCCCGTTTTTGCTATTATTACAGGTCCCCAGTAGAAACCCGCACCGAATGCACTGGCAAAGCTGGCCAGCGCTATGTACGGCGTTACACGCTTCAGTACGCCTACATGCCCCTTTGCCGGTTGTGAGAAGTAACCGTCGCCCGTAAGCTCTTCTACGGCTTCCGCAACCTCCTCCACGCCTATCTCCCTCTTCGTCTTTATGAATGCTGCGGTCAATGAACGGTCGCAGAGTATATTTATCATCCTCGGGATACCGCCAGTTGCTTCATAAACCGCATCCACGGCGCTCTCGCCAAACTCTACGGAACCGGATCCGCCCGCTACAAAAAGCCTGCTCTGTATATAGGCGCCAGTCTCTTTTCTGTCGAGCGGAGCGAGGTCATACCTTACAATGATCCTCTGGTTGAGCTGCCTCAGTTCGCGGGTACCGAGTTTATCCTTCAACTCGGGCTGGCCTACCAGGATTATCTGTACGAGTTTATCCTTCTCGGTCTCGAGATTCGATATAAGCCTCAGCATCTCAAGCGCTTTGGCGCTCAGGTTCTGCGCCTCGTCTATTATCACAACCGCATTGCCTTTGTGCTCCGTAACGTCCAGCAAAAAAGTATTGAGAACATCGAGGTGTGACTTCACGCTCTGCTCATCGCTACTGAGGCCGAGATCGCTTGTTACGGTCCTTAGAAGCTCATCGGGGCCGAGTAGCGGATTGAGTATCAGGGCTGTCTCGACATTATCCGCAAGGTTTTCCAGAAGGGCCCTGCATATCGTGGTCTTTCCGGTACCGACCTCCCCGGTCAAAACGATAAAACCCTTGCGTTTGTTTATCCCGTACCGGAGCAGCTCAATAGCCTCGCGGTGTTTGGTGCCGAGGTAGAGAAATTTCGGGTCCGGCGTAACATGGAAGGGCATCTCTTTTAAATAGAAGAACTTCTGGTACATAACCTCAGCACCTCTTCTTTCTCTTTGCGCTTACGCCCTTGTTACCGTTATCGCTCGAAACGGCCTTTATCTCTTCGGTAGCTTTGGCATGGGCCATCTTGTGCTTGAAGCCCATCTGAAGGTACTTCCATAGAATCTCAACCATATGAAAGTCCTTCTTCGAGTACTCCCTGATCTCATGATCTCCGGCCTGAACCCTGCGCGGTTTTATGTAACCCTTCTGCTCAAGGTAGTAGAGCTTATGGCGCGGGATGCCGGTTTTTTCTAAAATCTGCGACGTCTTCATCGTACTAAACTCCTGTTTTTTTCTAAGCTATAGAATCGATGATATGCTTTATTAACAATAATATCGGTATGTATAAAAACAGACTTAAATTTATTTATATTTATGAAAATATTTTTCTACACTTTTAGCCGCATTTACCCCTTCTGTCAAGTACTTTTATTTTTTTATTATTTTATTTAGCTTGAGAAAAGAGAGACCGGTCAGCGCATCTCATGCCACTCGATGACATCGACCGTCGAGGCGCCGCAGCTTCCACCAACAGTGACCGTATCGGTAACGCTGCGGTACTGGTCGTTCGTGCCGCCGTCAGAGAAGAACAGCCCGCTCTCCGGCGGAGGCGTAGAGTTGGCTGCAGGGGTATATGAGCCTACCAGAAAAGAGGAGTCTACTGCTACGGCGTTAAACTGCAGGTTGGTTACCGTTGTGTTGGCCGGTATCGTAGTCGGGGTCGTAAGGTTTGCCACATACGTTGCCCCTCCCCCGGCTGAAGAGTCATTAAAAGAGAAGTATGTTAAGGCATCGAGGTTCATAGAGAGGGTCGGGTGTACATTCCTTACACTCATCGTAAAAGCAGCAGACGCGCCGCAATTTACCGTTGTAGGCATAAGCGAGCCCCAGTACTGTATATTAGGCTTGTTCCAGCCGGTAAAACTTACCGTATCGGTGGCAGTAGCTGTGAAGTACGTTGCTGTAACGTCTACCGTTGTATCGACACTGGAGCTCGGCGCCGTCAGGATAACCGTAGCCGCTCCCAGCGAGTCGGTAACGGCAGTAGTGGAACTGAGCGTACCGTCGGTGATAGAGAACGTAACCGTTTTGCCTGATAGCGGAGTACCGCCCGAAGTGAGCGTTGCGGTCATCGTATAGGTAGAGGTGCCGTCGGCGAAAATCGGACCAACGGGTGAGTGCGTAAGCGTTACCGAATCGAGAGTCAGGGTCAAGAAGCTGCTGAGGTAGACCTTCTCGCCGCCGCACCTGAGCCTGACCGGAAACTCTACGGTCGTGTCCACGGTAACGGTCTCTGTGGTGCTGAACGTTATACCGAACAAATTTGAACCCCCGGACGGGATATTGTTCGGATTACCTCCCGACTTGAACTTGACCTTGTCCTGACACGATGCGCTCCAGCCAGATGGCGGCGACACCGACGAGCAGTTCCAGTCTCCTCCGTTTTCAGGAGTCTCAATCCTGACCTCGTCAACCGTGCAGCCGCTTCCGTTGTAGACTAACCAGTTGAACGCCTGGTTGGTCGAACCGCTCGGGATAACGGACGGTGAAAGCGTAACAGTGTACTCTGATATGGTACCGGTATTCGAAGTGTCCGTATTGGTCGTGGCCGCACCGTCTGCCGTTGCATAACCGCTCATGCAGTAGAGATCACCAATAGAGCCGGTTACCTGATAAGTCCAGTTGAATACCGTAGACGCGCCGGGAGCGAGCGAAGAGACCAATGAAGGGGATGGGCCCGAGACTAATGACTCCGTAGCCCCGCCCGCGCATCCGGTCAAAGAAGAAGGCGCCACATTTATTAAAGTGCTTGAGCCGTTGTTCTTGACATCCATCTGCACCGCCACGCTCTTGCCTGTAAGGGAGTAGACCGGCGTTACTGTAAGCAATGCCGTAAAGTCACCGATAATAACCGTGTTAGAACTGGTACTGATCGATTTCGCCGTACCCGATCCACTGGTAGCCCTTGCGGTAAAGTAGACCGTACCAGTACTGTCGGCACTGTATGTCCATGTAACCGTGCCGGTTGCGCCTGCGGCCAGAGAGAACGGGGTGAGATCATAGGTTAAAGAGTTATCGAGGTGAGTAGCCGCTGTAGTGAGGTTGCAGCCCCGCGTAATACCTGTCAAGGTGGTGGCAGTAGTTCCGGTGTAACATATTTCTTCAGAGCCGATCTTGATACTGCCTATGGCCGGAAAGCCGGTGGTAGAGTCTACAGTAATCGTAGTGGATGCCGCCGTATGGTCGCCGTTTAAGAGCGTGCTGCCGTAGTAAGGCCCACCGGTGTTGGTCACGATCGCACTCGAAGCGGTTGGCGGGGCCGGAGTAGAGGTTATACTGCTATGCGTTGCGGTCGAGCGGTTAATGACCTGCATAATAAGGGTTACCTCGTCCCCTACACCAACCGAATCAGGGCTTGCGACCATGGTAGTCTCAAAAGACCTTCTGGTCCAGGTAGGCAGAGAGCCCGTGATCTTTATCTTGTCGTCCTCCTTAATCTTGATCTCGTCGAGGGTATCTCCGAATACGTCGGCGGCAGCAGCGACAGGTATGATCCTTATGTTGAAGAGAAGCGTGCCTCCGGGCGGGATCTCGCTGCCGGTTGTATTCTTCTTGCAGTCTCCATTAGGTTGGGTCAACTTGAACTTTATCTTGTCATCCTCCACCTTGTCTATGCACCAACCGGCCGGAGCAACGGTGAATTGGCTGAAATCATACTGCGAAGTAAAACCCTTGATCTCGATCTCGGAGATGCTCCTGCCGCTACTGTTGTTGGTTATGGTAATCGGAAGCAGAGAGTTCGGGTCCTGCATTGTCGTCTCCGTGCCTGCCGGAACCGTAGCTGTAAAGGTGTCGGCGGCATAGAGAGGCACGGTTGGAGACAACACCAACAGGGTTAGAAAAAAAAGGATTATTCGAGATAGGTTACTCACGGCATCTCCTTAATAAAACACATATAGCATATAACAGCTTACCGTTGCTTAACGGCTGAAACCTGCAAAGATCTCTCTTCGCGCATTATAACTCCTGCCGAGCGAAATTATAGCCCTGTCGCACTTTTCGTTTGGGGGGGCAACCGGCGCGCCACAGCTAGTAGCCGCACTAAAGGCAGTCTCGTCAGGGTGAGCTATGCGGAGCTGGTAGACATCACCCGGGGTACCGGTAACACGGGCGGTATAAGTGTACGCTGCAACGGGAGCCGTAATACGGTACCGGACGGTCTCTGCCATCTCGGTAGTCAAAGAGCTCGCTATAAGCGTGCCGGAAAGCGTGGGGTTGGCACAGTCGGCCACATTTGCATCGTAGAGTTCTAACCCCATGTTTGTTGCCCCCTGCCACGAAAGCGTAATATAAACGGTACGCGCCGGGTTTGTCACTCCTGTTATTAAATTTGAGAGAAAGGGCTCACAGGCCGAGGTCGAAACAAGGGTAGAGTCGCGCGACTCGTACTGTAGCACCTCTACGTCAACGCTGCCCCCTCCTAAACTTTTATTGAGATAACCGCCGTTCCAGACCCAGTTGGTGCTGACAGGGCTTGCATTCAGGTGGCCAAGAGCAGCCTCGCGCCCGCCCTCGGCAATGTAAAAAGCTCGCGACGAGGTGAGCGCGCCCGACGACTCCTCAACAGAGGTTGAAAAGAGCGAAGAGAAGACAACCCCTATGGAGGTCAGGAGCGCGAGCATCAAGATGACCGCAATTACGGAAGCGCCCCTGTTATTGGAAAATATTATCTCTCTTAAAAAACTCAACGGAAACTCCTCGGGTGGACCGCCGCCCTGTAATTGATCGTCTCGCCATCTTTTGTGAATGCAAGATCAACGACGATGGTCCAAATGGTGGTTACAGAGGCGGCAACAGTGCCGTCATTCTGAAGATAACTGAACGTTACCGCACTCAGGTTGGAGGCTAACAGGTCTTCTGTATCCGTTGCTCCAGAACCGCGCCTAAGCAGAAGGTCGGCACCTGAAAACCTCAAGCCCCTGCCCTCATACTCCGTGGTAACAAACCTGAGCTCGGAAGCGGTCCAGGTATTTATATCGGTAAGGGCCGCAGTAGGGGTACATGCGTTGCCGACGGTGGTACAACGGATACGCCTCAGCTCTCTTGAGATACGTTCGGTAGCGAGCACACCTTCGGCACGAAGCGCGGAACGCGTATCCATGCTCTTAAAGGCGCTCGTTCCCTGAAACATCAACATGCCTACGGTCAGGCCGATAATACCGACAATAACTATTACCATTATTATCTCTATCAGCGTGAAACCGGCATCGGCTCTTCCTAACTTGAGGCCGGAAAAAGACTGATCTGGCCTGCTCATGTAACGCCACTTTATCATAAGATAAAAACCCTTAATGGTTAGAGATAAGGCTCACTATGTCGAACGTCTTGCTGCCCCAGCTTACTACTACCCTTACCCGCTTGGAGCTTATATCCGAGTCGTTACACTGCGGCATGGTACCGCCGGTTATGTCGAGATCGACCTCATCCACGCAGATAACCTCTACGGTGGTTGAAAAACGGCTGTACGGCGCAGCGAGCGGGGTTGCGACTTCGGCTACTATCGAGTTAAAACCGTTAGCCTTGGAGTCCGCTATAATACGCTCCATCTTCTCACCTGCCAGCCTTCCGGCCTGAGTTTCGAGCACTGGATCGGAGCTCGAACCGACGCCTACAAAGTACATCATGATACCGATCCCTATAATACCGAGAACGACGATAACCATTACGCTCTCTATAAGAGTAAAACCGTGATCGAAACCGCCTGTTCGCTTCTCTCTTTTATCCATATAGACTTTTTCCATAATTACTGTAAGAGCAATGCTCCTGTGTACGGGGTAACGGTAATCGTTCTGCTCGCCCCGCCTTTGGAAACTGTAATGTTAACCGGGGCCGTAAGCTTCGCTCCATCACTATTATACGGCACACCGAGAGTATCGAACTCGAGAGTACCAGGCTCCGCACCGCCGAAATCGGCAGTTACGGTTATTCCGGCGTAGTCGCCCGTATCGAGTTGTATGCAGAAGTACTCGCTTGCTCCCACCGGTTCACGCGCGCTCTCGACAAAAGCGGCACCGTTCGGGTTCTCTCCCCATGTGCCGTTATTATCGGCGTCGCTGACAATATTGTACTGATTCGTATAAGCGCAACTGGTATCCGCGCCATTAAAACGTATACGGTAACGGTAGGTCGGTGAAGAGATATTGGGGGTATCGAGCCTGCTGCGGTTCATAGCGAGGCTCTGCGCGTAACGGACATCGGACTGTACCTTGCGCACCATTACACCGGCCTCTATACCCGAGGAGTTACCGAAAAAGACCGGAGCGGCAACACCGGCTACTATGCCGATGAGCACGATGACCATAACCAGCTCTATCATCGTAAAGCCGCCTTGTAAGAGCTTCTCTTCCCTGACGTAAGTCAATCTATCTCCACCTGTTTGAGATAACATAACAGATTCAATTATATTTTCGGGCCCCGTAAAGGTCAAGCTGTATATAAAAACCGAGAGCTTATAAGTATCCGGCACCCACTCTTAAAACTTATAGATAAAGATCGAGTGACCTATTACTGCAACCGGTTCGGTCTCTTTGAATATCTTGTAAAAATCCCTTCTCGGCAGATAGACGCCCTGCAGCATCGTTGCGCTTATGGCAAACCACCCCTCCAGAGTTACCTCACTGCTAACCGCGCCGGTAGGGGGCATGTAGTAACTCGGCAGGTAGTCGTACTTTATGCCATAATACTTCGGGTCCGAGAAGCCAAAGTACGACATCTTTATACTCTCTATATCGCGCTCTACCATAAACTCCTTTAAGGCCGGAAGGTCCTGGCCCCAATCGAGGTTCGAGTCCACAAGATACTTGTAGCCGTTGTCCGGCCCGCCAATAAACTCGTTGAAGTAGGCGAGCTGATGAGGAAAGGTCGAAGCGGCTGATATGACATACCAGGCCACGCCGACCACAAAGAACCGTTTCGCCAGGCGTATGGACTCGGTCCGTATGCTTGTTACCGAGCCGATAAGAACAAAGATAAAAGGATAGACCGGAAGAGCGTGCCTGAGGCCGATATTGACGTTCTGCGCGCTTATGGCGACAAAGAGCATAAGTGCAGGAAGAAAGAGCCACAGGGCGCGCACTGTTCTTTCGCTCCTTTCGCGCAGAAGATATAAAACAGAGGCGATAAAAAAGATTAAGGCAGGTATCGGGGTCTTGATCAGGAAGGCGACAGTAAAGTAGTACCACCAGCCGTTACTGGAGTACTCGCCCATTAGAAAAGCCGCCCTGCCGGAAGAGGCCCCGGAGAGAACGCCGGCTACTCCGTAAAGGTACGATTCGGGCAGAAGTTTAAAAGAACGTATGAAATCGTATATAGGCGCGAAAGCCGAAGCCTCGAAGAGGGCCCAATCGAGAGGTACGTAGAGTGGCGAAGAGCTATGAAAACGAAAACCGTAAAAGGCCCATAGCAAAAGATAGACAACGACAAAAACCGATAGATATAACCCGAGCGTACTCTTAATACCGGATCGTTTTAATCTGAGCAGAAAAGAGATGCCGAAGACCGGCAGCAGAAAAAGAGCCGAGTGCTTGGTCGTAAGCGCGAGGGTTATGAAAAGGGCCGCAAGAAGCGCGGTTACTATGCCGCCCTCCCCGGTTGACAACCGGTATAGAAAATAGGTCGATATAAAGAAGAAGGCCGTTATCGGCAAGTCTGTCGTGGCTAGTGCCGAGTGCGCGAGCAGGTTCGGGCTGAGCGCTGCGAAGAGTACTGACAGGAGCGCTCCTGTCGGGCCCCATAACCTGTATGCCCAGAGCCATACGAAGCACAGGAGCAGGCAGCCGGTAATTATACTGCCGATGCGCGCGCTAAAGAGTATCTTCGTACCCGGTACACTGTTCTCGAATAGGAACTTTAAAGAGTACGGAAAGAAGTTCGAGTCAGGGGCCCTCTCCGGTTTAACGGTATTGTCGAAGTCGAGATCATATACCAGAGAAGGAATGAGCGCCGAGATACTCCTGCCGGTTACAGGATGGTTGAGCGGAGAGAGATAATCCAACCCCTCGGTTATATAGGCGTAACCCGACAGGATATGAGCGCTCTCGTCCCACGTGTTCGACTTGCTCTTTGCGATAGATGTGGTAATGAGGCAGAAGAGCAGCAGAATCAGCAGTGCGCCGAATGTCGCCCTCTTCGGTGTTACTTCCGGCATGCGCCCGATTCTAATCACCGCTTCTCCTTCGGCTTAAAAGAAAGGCTGCTATATAAGCGCAACCGCTCAAGAGATATAAAGAGTTAAAACCTGCGACCATGGACATGTACTCGAACATGCCGCCCGTTACGGCTCCAAAGATGTTGGAGCCAAGCTCTATGTCCATGCGTCTGCTGCCGGAAAAGGTTATACCAAAAACAAGGGCCGAGAAGAAGATGGGCGCGGCAATAACAGAGATCGAAAGCAAAAGTTTCGGATACCACCCAAGAGGCAGCAACAGGTTGAGCGGCAAGAAGTAGAGAAAGATAATAGTGGCAATAAGACAGATGTACGGAACTACCGTTCTCTTTAAAGAGAAGCTGTGGATACAGAGGTTGGCGAGCAGTATTGCCGACAGTATCGAGGCGATTACAATAGAGACTACGGTTACGGTAGAACCGAAAAGCAGCGCAAACGATGTTATGCTCTTTGTCTCTAGAAGCATAAAACCGAAACCGAGCAGGAAAAAAGCTGGCGAGAAGCCGAGCCCGGAGCGGCCGACGACTCCTATGAAGACGAGAGAGATTATCGGAATAAGAAAAATCATCGAAACATACTCGCGAGGAATCTTTTTACCGCTGAGATAAAGAAAGGGCCAGTCGTCAGTTGGCATTACGTTTACAAAGTCCACGGGGCTCGCTGCCTCATCCATACCGATACCCGGCAGTCCCAGCATAAGGCCCTCAAGCTCGGAATTGAAACCTCTCAGGCCCGGCCCCGCCACAAAAGAGACGTTCCCGGAGATCGGTTCTTCAGGCGTATAGACTAAAACATCGGAGCCGTAAACCTCTTTGATGACAGATAAGAGCCTCAGGCGCATATCGCGCCTCGGGGCATTATAATTTAATTGAAGCAGCCCGTTCTCCGTAAGAAGCTCTCTGGTTCTCGCTATCGACTCATATGTATAAACGAAGTTCTCTGTCCTGATATTCGACATGTGAGAGAGGTGGTACTGTGAGTCGAGAAAACCGATCACAACTAGGTCGTACTTCTTGGCGGTGCTATGGAAGAAGGCGCGCGCATCGTTGACCTCGGTGGTAACGCGCTCATCGAGAAAAGGCCTGTGGGGATGAAAGAGCTTACCTACGGTTATGAAGGCCGGGTCGAGCTCTACGGCGGTAACGGCAGCAGCCCCGTGCCTGAGCGCCATCTCTACCTCGTTGCCTGCTCCGGCTCCTGCAACCATAACCGACTTCGGCTCTATTATCCTGTACGGTATTTCGTAAATCGATTTAGATTCGTTGTTCAGTTTCTGCTCAGGACCCGAATACTCCATGTCGAAGTTCATGGCCCCGACCTGGGGGTTACCGTTTGTGGTGGAGATAAAACCGGCAGAGAGGTCGCTCGAAAAGGGATAGACTCGAACCTTGCTGTACGGCGACCAAAGCTCTGAGCCGAAGTGCACGCTAAAAAGCAGAAAGAGAGAGATCAGAACGGCGACCACACCGACCCCGAAGGTGGTGCGTGAGGAGTACTTCCGGACCCAGTACAGGAGCGGCAACAGTATCAGCGCGAACCAGACTACCGGTTTCGCCCACAACCACCCTAGCAGCGCAAAGACGATTATACCGGCAAGAGAGCCTGCGATATTTATGGAATAGGCGCGTAGCGGCCTCATGCCTTGCATGGCCCTTATCGTCTCCTGGCCGAAAGGCACAAAGTAGAAGGCGATCAGCAGGTAGAAGGTTAAAAGTACGCCCAGCATGGGTACGCCCTGAGCGCGGCTGTTCGCCCAGAACTCAGGCCAGATAGACTCGTCTTTGCTGGAGTAATCGAGGTCTATTCTCAGGTAGTCGTTGAAGTAGATTGTTAAAACGAGAATTAAGAGAGTGGCAATAGGTATGTACTGAATGAAATTGCGCCTGACTTTAGAGAACATAAAACCGGTACCGAGACCTAAAAAGACCGCAAGCAGTACCGAGTTCTTATAAAACGATAACAGGTATATGTTGGACGGAATGTATCTGATGAGCACAAGTTCGGTCAAGAGCGTAAGAAAGCTGATACCGAAGAGCGCCGCCACACTGCCTCTACTGTCCACTTCGTCCCTCATGCCCTTTTACGCCTCCTGCCATTTATATAAAAGAGACAAACCAGTAACCCGAAAAGAGTAACTCCGCTTACTATAGCCCCGAGAGTAAAAGTGATCGGTGAGTAAACAAATCGCACGGTATGCTTGCCGTCACGTACTGCTACGGCCCTGAAGGCATGATTGGCTTTTAGTACCTTCTCTCTCTTGCCGTCAACATAAACCTTCCAGCCCGGATACCACGATTCGGAAGTTACCAGAATGGACGGGACATCTGCCGTCACATCAAGCTCTATACTGTTTGCCCGCATAACAGTTACTTTAACTTCCGGTACTTTGACTTCCGGCGCCTCTACTGCACCCTCTGGCATGGCGTCAGCATCGTAGAACGTACTCTCTGTCCCGCTGCTCCACGGGTTCTCTTCGAGTACCACCGACTCTGAAGGCAAAAAGTTCTTACTAAAGAGAATGCTCAGGCGCTCTGAAAGCCCCTCGACTATCGAAAAGTCTTCGACAAGATAGAAACGCGGAAGTTTTTTGAGGTTCTCATATACCTTGACGGTCTCAGCCTCTTCATACTCACCGGGTTCTGCTCCCTTCTCCATGCCGACCACATGCAGCAATTTAAACTCGTCCGATTCTATCAAAGGGGTAGAGACGACGTACTTGACGTTCATCATAGAGAGCAGGTTGGTTGAATCAATGGCCGTACCGGCCGCCATAAGTTCGTACAACTCGGCAAAACTCACCCTCTTCATAACATTAACGCCCGAGATGTCATAAATACCGTGTTCGAGATTATAACCTTCGAGTTTCTCTTTTGCCAGCATCTCGCCACTCATGCTTTGACCCTCTGTAGCCCGGGAACCGTTAACAATTCCCGGGGTTGAGACAACAGGCATTAAAGCCCCCTCCTTCAGCGTCTTGGGTGTTACGAATACGCGAAAGAGCGACTCGTCCCTTTTGAGTAACTGAATCACTTCACCCGGAGAGTGGTACTCGGCAGAAGGCGTGCTGCCGTAGTAATTATTGTGCGCAAAGAAGAGATCTATACTCAGCACCAGTATGAAAAAAAACGGCAATAGCGGCCTCAACCGTACAACTCTAAAGGCCGCGTACAGGCCGAGCAGCTCAATGATAATAAAGAAGAGCAGCCGCTTTGTATTGAAGAGGTTTATACCGGCGTAGTTATATTCCGGAAAGTCGTAACCGCTGGATACGAGCCAGCCGAGCATGTCTGTCTGGAAAAAGCTTAGATACCCGAAAAAGAGCGCGGTTAATGTTACAAAAAAGAGCAGCAACTGTAACATACGCTTTGGCAAGGCCCTTTGAGTAAGTAACTCTTTTATGGAGTCGAGTCCGAGACCGGCGGCAATTGCCAGAAAGATAGACGGCACAAAGAGGAATTTAACCGGATAGCGGATCTTGGAGAAGAAGGGCATATATTCATAGAGATACGGATAGATCAGGCTGTTCTTGCCGAGCGCCAGCATAAAGAAGATAATGGCCACAAAGAGAAAGAGCAGCGTTCTGCCCCTGAAGCGTAAAAAGAAGAAGAGTGCGAGTATAAGGGGAAGCGTGCCCGTATAGACGGTCTTGAGCCAGCTCTGGTTGGCCCAGTACTTCTCGCTCGTCGCCCCGTAACCGTAAAGGTCGGGAATGAGAAACTGGAGAAAGTCCTTGAGGTCGAAACTCCATGTCGTGGCCTCAAAGTAGCTCAGTCCCCCGGAGCGCGTGGACTGGGACGCAAGCTCGAGAAAGGGCAGAAGCTGGACTGCCGAGAGAAGGACGAAGAGCAGAGCAGTAGACAGAAAGAGCATAAAATAGTATGAGCGATTATGCCTGAACGTGCCTCCAGAACCGCTTGAATAACCCCCTTCGGGGCCTGAAGAGAAATCGAAGAGGCCCGGCAGAAGGGTTGTGATAAGAAGCAGCCCGAAGGTGCCGAGCAGAACCTCAATGCCCCCGCCGGTAAAGATAATAACCATTACTATACCGGTATATGCCGCCTGCCTGAAAGAGCCCGACCTAAGAGCCTTTAAGTAGAAAAAGAGGGCGAGCGGCACCCATGTAACGCTTAACAGTGTGCTCAGCACGTTATGGACGCTAAAGAGGTAGCCGCAGAGCATGAACGTAATTGCCCCGGCAAGCCTGCCCGATCGCGTAACTCCGAGCTCTTTTAAGAGCAAGAGCATAAAGAGGCCGGCGAGGAAGTAATGGAGCACGATTATCCAGTTAAAACCGAGATCAAAAGGCAGTATAAGAAGCAGCAGGTTGACGGGATAGAAGATTCCGGGCTGAAGAGTTGCCAGAAGCGGATGACCGCAGTATGAGAGCGGGTTCCAGAGCGGAAATTCCCCGCCGCCGAGGATTCCCGTCCAGAGGATTCTCGGAGGAATAAAAAAGACCGCGAGGTCGCGCTCGGTAAGCAGCAGGTTGCCGTCGAGCACGGTATAGAAGTACGCGCAGGCAAGCAGTAACAGATAGACTGGAGAGAGTAATCTTGACATTATAATTGGGTTGTCTGTTTGAGAGAGAACGAAGTCAAAAAAAAGACCCGCTATCCTCATACCGACCTGAATTGAGCGGAAAGAGGCGACAGCGGGTCCAAATTAGATTCTAATTATAAGTGTCCGAAAAAAATATCCGTGGCCTGTCAGGGTTTATCTGAAAACCGTAACCACCCTGGGTCTGCATAAAAGCTGACCCCGTGCAACCCGTTAAGCGCTCCGGCTTATATCAGCCCGAAGAGCGCTAAAAGTTGTACTGAAAGCGTGGTCCGAGCGTCGTAGCGTCAGCCGTATAGGTCATGGTATAAGGCTGATTACCGACCGTTATGGTTATCAGCGCCGAACCGCCACCGATAATCAAGGCGCCATTAGACGAAGCAACCGTGACACCTGAGATGTTGGCGTTAAAGAGTACGGCAGTATCGGCAGTTACCCCGGCCGTGGTACCGAGCATATAGGTCGTGTTGCTCAGGATATACTGCGCATGAAGAATATTGGCTGCCCCGGAGATGGCTCCTGCAACGCCCTTGGCAGTGGAGATTCGTGCATCACCCTGAAGGTCGATAAACCTCGGTACGGCTACTGCGGCTAGTATGGCCAGAATCACTATGACCATCACAAGCTCAATCAGGGTAAAACCTCTGCTGTTCTTTATCATCCGAATCATCCAAGTCCTCCTTAAATTAACTTTATATAAGATTAAAGTAGTTTTATCATTTCATTATGCTTTGTCAAGTGCTTTATATCTGTTATATCGGCAACAATACTATTGACTTAATCTCTTTATTGATAAAGAGTCACTCTACCACTTTTCATAACCAAAGGTCGTAGAGCGTACCATGCCGTTCTCCTGGTTGAGTGTATAAACATTGCCGAACGGGTCTTTCGGCAGGCCGTTCTCCCCAACCGTCATCGATTCTACGTACTTACCGACCATCTCCACCTTGTACTCAACTCCGTCGATACCCTGTTTGCTCACGACTACCTTCTCGGATATCAGTTCCTCCATCGACCTCGGCAGCCTCTTTTTGGTCATGGCGAAGAGATTTACGCCGCTCCTCATATTTGAA
>JAJCZH010000004.1 GCA_029262515.1 Deltaproteobacteria bacterium
CGGCCGCAAATCGGGTGTTTGTGCCCGATTGACGACACGGCGGTCTCACCGTAGTCTCGGCGCGCTGCCCGGGTGGCGGAATTGGTAGACGCGCCAGGTTCAGGACCTGGTGGGCGCAAGCCTGTGGGGGTTCGAGTCCCCCCTTCGGCACCACTTTATTACGTTTCACGAACCTCTCCCGTACAGACCCGTTCAAGTACAACAGCCCTAAAAAAGCTCCACAAAAGGGCCATTTACCTAAATCAAACGCAAAAATCTCCGATATAAGGGTAGTCGACAGACCCTCAATCATAGTAACTATAAAGATTATACAAGACCCAAATGCATAGAAAAACGCCGGAGTTGACTCGACCTGTGAAAGAGCCCAAGATACTGATTATTATCCCTGCCTTTAACGAGGCCGAGACTCTCGGCTATGTCGTCGGTGACATTAGGGCGCACCAGCCCGGTACCGACATACTCGTCGTAAACGACGGCTCGGGAGACTCAACCGGCAAGATTGCCGAAGGGTTAGGGGTAATCGCACTGCACCACCCGTACAACCTCGGCATAGGGGCCACCATGCAGACCGGTTACAAGTATGCATGGAGGTACGGTTACGACATAGCCGTGCAGGTGGACGGCGACGGGCAGCACAGGGCAGACCAGGTCTCCGCGCTTCTCGGGCCGATCATAGAAGGCAGGGCAGACATAGTTGTCGGGTCCCGTTTTCTAGGACTCGGCGAGTACTCGCCGAGTCTGGCGCGCAGCGCCGGTATCCGTTTCTTCTCGAAACTTGTCTCAACCATAATCGGCGAACACGTATCCGACACGACATCCGGCTTCAGGGCGTCGGGCAGACGAACCATTCAGTTCTTCAACGGCCACTACCCCGATGACTACCCGGAGGTAGAGGCCCTTGTGCTACTGCACAAGTTAGGCTTTAATATTACCGAAGTCCCTGTTAAAATGGCGGAGAGAGGCGGCGGACAATCGTCTATTACGCCCGTAAGGTCGGTCTACTACATGGTAAAGGTTCTGCTCGCCATACTGATCGACATGATCAAGAAACTCGACTGAGAGCTGCGCGCAGAACGAGAATTAATTACGGACACTTAGACCATGCGTACCAACAGGCTTACTCGTGTTCTGTGGTTCGCGCTTAATAAAAACACCAACAGGTGATAGATGCGTATTTATCAGATACTCGCTATACTCGGCTCTCTAGCCCTCTTCGGCTTCGTTATTGACTTTGTGCGGCGCGGACTCCTAAAAGAGAAGTACTCGGTGCTCTGGCTCGCCTGCTCCGTTGCCATACTGATACTCTCGGCACAGAAGGGGCTGCTCGACCTTCTGGCCAGCTACATCGGCATTGCCTACGCGCCGTCTCTCCTCTTTCTGGTTGCCTTTCTCTTCATACTCCTTATAATGCTCCATTTCTCCGTAGTAATCTCAATACTGCACGAAAAGAACAAAGTGCTGACCCAGGAGATTACGCTTTTGCAAGAGGCGGTAAAGAGGTCCGGGGTTACAGTCTTCTCCGATTCGGTCGCGGACTCTGCTCCGAACGCTGCCAGTAGCGCTGCAAACAATAAAAAGAAGGGCTAGAAGACCAAAGCGAATTATGGAAAGAGTGCTCACCTCAAGATGGTTTAACCCAATAGCCCTGCTCCTGTTAACAGGGGTTATCGTGGTCGTCTACTCCGGCACCTTTGATGCGCCCTTTCAGTTCGACGACCAGATAAACATACTCAAAAACCGGGGCCTGCACGACTTAAAGAACCTATGGGGCATATTAGCGGGACCGCGCGGGATAACAAACGCCACTTTCGCCCTCAACTACGCAGTAAACGGAACCAGCGTTACCGGTTACCATGTGGTAAATACCGCTATCCACATAATTAACGCCATACTCGTATACCTGCTTATTCTTTCGACCCTGAGACTCGCGCACTATAGAGTAGGGCAGGCGCGCTGGGCAGCCTTCTTCACCTCGGCGCTTTTTGCCCTCCACCCGCTACAGACCCAGGCCGTTACTTACATAGTCCAGCGCATGGAGTCCCTCTCATGCCTCTTCTACCTGCTCGGCATGCTGCTCTTTATCCGGGCCGCAGGGTCGAAGAGAGCCGCACTGCGCGGCCTGCTCTATGCCCTGATCGGACTCTCGTACTGGGCCGGTTTTTACTCCAAGGAGAGCGTGCTTACGCTGCCGGCTGTGGTCCTGCTTTACGACCTTTTCTTCTTCTCAGGTTTTAAGATTAACGGGCTTATTCGTAAATGGCCGCTCTACCTGCTGCTTTCGATCCTCTTTATTATCTTTTCAATAAGAACCGTTGCTCCGCTTGCGGGCATAGAACTATTTGACCGCACAGAACCCGTTGCCGAGACCGTTAAGGTAGAACGGAACACCGCCGAAACCAGAGTTGCCTCACCTGTAACAGGTGGAGGCGTTGCAGACTCAACCAAAACCACCGCAAAAACAAAGATCGCAAAAAACAGAGGCAGCATAACCGCCGGTTTCGGCTTGACATCCATCAGCCCGCGTAATTACCTCTACACCCAGTTCAATGTAATCACGTACTACTTTACGCTCCTGCTCTGGCCTGCCAACCAGAACCTCGACTACGACTTCCCGGTCTCCTCAAGCCTCTTCGAAACCCCTGAGTTACGCCCCGGCGCGATCCTCAACATTCCTCTGCCCCCGCCCATACTCTCGCTCGGATTCCTTGTGCTTATTATTCTTGCGGCCTTCTATCTTACGCTCCGCTCGGTGAGACTCGAAGAGAATGTTATGTCGCGCGCTAAAGTCATTGCGTTCTTCATCTTCTGGTTCTTTATAATTCTCTCACCGACCTCAAGCTTCGTACCCATTCGAGACGTCATCTACGAACACCGCCTCTACCTGCCTTCGGTCGGCTTCTTTTTAATTGCCGTGCTCTGCCTCGATATGCTTTTATCGCAAAGATATAAGAGTAATTAACCCTGATTATACAAATATACGGAAAACAAGCTAAAGTTTCTTGCGAAAAGACCGAATAAATACTGCGTCACATAAAAAATATTGACTATAGACATAATAATATAATATGCTTACAAAAATTAACCCCAGTAGTCACGAAGGCTATAATAACGTCATGATGGCAACCACTGAACACGATAAGTCCGACCATAGAGTTCTAATTGCTGAAGATAATGCAAAAACGAGACTCTTTCTAAAGAACCAGCTCGAGTTGCTCGGCTATACGGTAGCGGGTACCGCAAGCAACGGCCAGGAAGCGGTCGACATGGTTGAAGAGCTTGAGCCGACGCTATTGATCATGGATGTCAAGATGCCGAAAAAAGACGGCATAGAGGCTGCCAAAGAGATAAGCGCCAGCAGGACCATACCGATAATTCTTATTACAGGACTCTCATCCGACGAAATGGCCACCAAGGCTATTGAGGCCGGAGTCTTCTCCTATCTCGTAAAACCGGTCACAAAAAAGCAGCTGGAGCCTGCAATAAAACTCGCCTTAGCGCGCTACGAAGAGTTCAGCAGCCTCAAGGTCGAGGTGAACGACTTAAAGGACGCCATAGAGACTCGCAAGCTCGTAGAGAAGGCCAAGGGCATTCTCATGAAGAGATGCAACCTCTCCGAAGAGGACGCCTTTAAGCTGCTACAGGCCCACTCCCAGAAAGAGAATAAAAAGATGCTCGAGATCGCGGAGTCGATAATCTCTGCAAGCAAGCTGCTCTAAGACCGGTCTATGCCCCCCCATATTCTCAAACTTGCCAGTACTGCTAATAAACCCTTAAGCAACCGATGCTCGTGCAACTGACCGACCTGCCCCGGACAGCCTTAAATAGACATCTCGCTTTTTTCACACTTGTATTCCATACGTAACCGAACCGACTTTCCCAGCCCCGACGCCCTGTTAAGGCAAAGAGCTTGACGCCCGGATATACTCCTGCTATCCTTACAGTACTTAAAAATTGAATATCGCTAGGGGAGTCTTCGATTATTAATGACTGAGAGTACTCAAAAAGAGTAGACCCTGACGACCTGATCTGGTTAATGCCAGCGTAGGGAAGCGGTTTTAGTTGTTTCATAAAGATACTTGTCGAGAGGCCGCCCCTTACTTTTTTTGGGACGGCCCTTTTTTTACGCTTTTTTAGCGACTAGCCACAACAGAGGCGTGCCCAGGTACCCCCGGTACCATCGGCACACCTACCATCAAGTACGGACTTACTGGTGAGAAAAAATGTTAACACTCGATACGATGCAGATAGACGAGACTCTTTTAAAGACCCTTCTGGACGGGAAACCGCCTGAAGAGAGTGTGGTGCGTCAAGTTCTGGCGTGCGCCGACCATGCGCGCGGCCTGAGTCTAAACGAGACCGCAATTCTGCTTAAGACGGTAGAGCCGGAACTCCTGCGCGAAATATTTGAGTGCGCTGGCAGGGTAAAACAGAAGCTCTTCGGGTCGAGAGTAGTCCTCTTCGCCCCGCTCTACCTCTCCAACCACTGCAACAACGGCTGCCTCTACTGCGGTTTCAGGGCCTCCAACTCTTCGCTTGAAAGAAAAAGCCTGTCACCTGAGCAGGTAGTCAAAGAGGCCCAGGCTCTTGAAGAGATGGGCTTTAAGCGCATACTGATGGTAACGGGTGAAGACCCGAACTCGTGGTTCGATAACACCATAAAATCGGTTGAAGCCGTCTACACAGAGACCGGCATACGTATAATTCATGTAAACGCCCCGACAATGGAGGTAGAGGCCTTTAAGGAACTCAAGAAGGCCGGGGTCGGGGTCTACCAGGCTTTTCAGGAGACGTACCACAGGGCGACGTACGCCCGTATGCACCCGACGGGTCCGAAACGCGACTACGACTACCGGCTGGGCGCAATGGACCGCGCAATGGAGGCCGGTTTCGGAGACGTAGGCATCGGGCCGCTTCTCGGGCTCCACGACTTCCGCTACGAGGTCCTCGCCTCGATTGCTCACTCCGCACACCTCTACAGGCGGTTCGGGGCGCATGCCCATACCATCTCGGTACCGCGCCTTAGGCCTGCCGAGGGTTCGGGTCTGGAGAGCGTGCCGAGCCCCGTATCGGACGAGGAGATGAAACTGACTGTAGCGGCGCTTCGCCTCGCGGTACCGACCACAGGGGTCGTGGTCTCCACAAGAGAGTCGGCAGAGCTTAGAACCGAGCTGCTGCACACGGGCGCTTCTCAACTCAGCGCTGCTTCGCGCACAGATCCTGGAGGTTACGCGCCGGAAGGCTCTAAGGAGGGTAAAAAGACGCTCGAACAGTTCTCGACCGACGACCACCGCCCGCTCTTGGAAGTTATGAAGTCGATAGCGAACGAGGGTTTCGTACCGAGCCTCTGCACCACCTGCTACCGCACGGGCCGAACCGGCAGCAACTTCTTCGATACCACGATAGAAGGCGACATGGAGACGCGGTGCCGGGCCAATGCGATTTTAAGCCTCAAGGAGTATATGGTCGAACAGGCAGGTAATAACCGGGCCGAAAACGAAGAACTGAACAGGCTCTTCGACTCCGTTATCTCCGGCTCCTTCGATGAAGTCAAAGACGAAAGAGTAAAAAGGAGTCTGGCCGAAAAACTGAAAGAGATTGAGAGCGGAAAACGGGACCTCTTCTTTTAGATTTTATCTATTTGGAAAAAAAGATTTTTTTGTGAGGAAAAGGTGCAAATACGGATTAACGGTGAGAACCGAGAAGTAGCTGAAGGCCTAAACCTTGAAACGCTGCTCTGCGACCTCGACATATCGACCGCCGGTACGGCGGTAGAGCTGAACCGCGAGGTAGTGCCAAAAAGAACGTACGGCGAGACTAGACTCTCGAACGGCGACGTTGTGGAAATAATCCGTATGGTCGGCGGCGGCTGAACCCGTCTGCCGCGCGCAGCAAAGTCTGTTTTTTTTGCGCAGACCTTTTACACCACCGGTCTCCATAATGCTATTTGGGGAAAAGAGCGACTTTCAATCAAAACCAGGCATATGTATTTAGGTATTTTTCCAAGGCCAAGGCGAGGTGAAAGATCTAAGCGGAGCATACTTTTTACTTTAGCGCATACTTTTCTACCTGTCGTTCCAACAAAGCCGTTTGGAAAAAAGAGCAATTTTAAATCATAAAAAGAAGGAGACTCTGTCATGAGTAATATCTTGAAAGTAGGCAAGCACGAATTCTCATCCCGCCTCATGGTCGGCACCGGCAAGTACGCCTCGAACGAAGAGATGGTAGAGGCGCATGCGGCCTCAGGGGCCGAAGTGATTACCGTGGCCGTTCGCAGGGTAAACCTCGACAGAACCGGTGAGTCGATGCTCAACCATATCGACACCAAAAAGTATACGCTGCTGCCGAACACTGCGGCCTGCTTCACGGCAGACGAAGCGATACGCACCTCGCGCCTGGCGCGCGAAGCGCTCGAGACCGACCTGATTAAACTCGAAGTTATCGGTGACGAGAAGACTCTCTTTCCCGATAACGAGGCACTTTTAGAAGCGGCAGCGGTTCTGGTAAAGGAGGGCTTTACCGTTCTGCCGTACACCAGCGATGACCCTATCATGGCCCGAAAACTCGAAGACATCGGCTGCGCAGCGGTTATGCCTATGGCTGCGCCGATAGGCAGCGGGCTCGGGGTCTGCAACCAGTACAACATACGCATAATACTCGAAGCCGCTTCGGTGCCTATCATCGTGGACGCCGGAGTCGGCACGGCCTCTGACGCGGCCCTAGCCATGGAACTCGGCTGCGACGGCCTGTTGATGAATACCGCAATAGCCGGGGCTAAAAATCCGGTGGCAATGGCGCGCGCAATGAAGCTCGCCACAGAGGCCGGAAGGCTCGCATACGAATCCGGCAGGATAGAGAGAAAACTGTACGCAACGGCATCAAGCCCGGTTGACGGGCTTATAGGCGCCTAGAGGCTAACTTATTCAGGAGGCAATACTTGCACCCAATACTCTTTCAATTCGGCTTTATAGAAATCCGCTTCTACGGTCTTATGTACGTGGTAGCGATACTCGTCGGCACGGCGCTTATTCGGCGCGAGGTAGTCCGGCGCTCTATAGACCTTACAAAAGAGTCGGTACAAAACTTCATAATCCTGGTCGTTGTGGGCGGGGTCGTAGGCGCGCGTATCTACTACGTTATCTTCAACCCGGCTTTCTATATCGCCAATCCGGCAGAAATCCCGGCGATCTGGCACGGGGGCCTTGCGATACACGGCGGGCTTATCGGCGGCATTACGGTTGCCTTCTTCTATCTCAGGAAACACCGAATACGCTACTGGCAGATGGCTGACGCAGTGGCCCCTGCGATAATTCTCGGGCAGACCTTCGGGCGTTTCGGCAACTTCATGAACGGAGACGCGCACGGAAGGCCGACGGAGATGGCGTGGGGAATAATATTTCCGCCCACCTCTATAGCGGGGACCGAGTTTCCCGGAATTCCGCTCCACCCGACCATGCTCTACGAGCTGGTAATTAATTTTTCTATCTTTTTGCTTCTCTGGTTCGTGCTTAAAGAGCGGAGTCATAAAAACGGTTTTATCTTCGCCTCCTACATACTGCTCTACTCGGCCGGCAGGTTCGTTGTCGAGCACTTCAGGGCAGACAGCCTGATGCTCGGGCCCCTGAAGGCGGCGCAGGCCCTAAGTTTAGCGATCATAATTATAACCGGGGCCTTAATTATCGGTTATAAACTCTGGGGCAGCCCGACGGAGCCGGAGAGTATGAAGCTCAAGAGCCTAAAGAGAAAGAGTTCCCGAGGGGCGCAGTAGATGAGCCTGTTGAATAAGTCGGAAAGGGCGAACAGGATTAAGGGCTTCTTTCCGGCTAAAACCGGTTATGGATTATATCTTATAACCGACGGGTCTGTAAAAGACGAACTTTCAGAAACAAAGCTCTTGAGCAGAGTGGAAGAGGCGCTTAAGGGCGGGGCCGGGTTCATACAGTTAAGGGAGAAGGTTCTCGATACCGAGAGACTTAAAGGGCTTGCTATCAGGATGCGCGCACTTACTCTCTCTTACTCGGCGGGCCTTATAATAAATAGCGATATTACGGTTGCAATAGCCTCCGGGGCCGACGGTCTGCACCTTCCGTCAACAGGTTTCGGTATAAGTGCCGCACGTGAGGGCTTAGGCGATGAGGCCCTTATAGGAGTCTCAACCCACTCAATAGAAGAGGCCAAGAGGGCACAGAGAGAAGGTGCGGACTTTATAACCTTCGGGCCGGTCTACTATACGGAGTCGAAAGCAGAGTACGGCGAGCCGATCGGGCTGAAGAAGCTTAAAGACACGGTAGACAGACTCGACATACCGGTCTTCGGACTTGGCGGTATAGGCAGAGCGCAGGTTACCGAGGTTCTCTCTACGGGCGCCGGGGGGGTCGCCCTTATATCGGCAATCCTGTCAAGGCCGGATATACTTGCTGCGACACGCGAGATAATAGATCAACTTGACAAACAGAAACGGGTTGCATCGATTTAACAGAGCTACACTGCTGTATAGACATAAAAACGTATTCAGTATAGATGCCTTAACTATAAAAGGAGACGGAGCATGACACAGCTTGACTTCGCCCGCAAGGGTGAGATAACCGAAGAGATGAGAACCGCTGCCGCATTTGAGGGCGTTGAGCCGGAGTTTATACGCGCGTCGATTGAGGCCGGAACAGTCGTCGTCATACGGAATAAGCTGCACCGCTCGATAAAAGCCTTGGCCGTCGGCACGGGCCTGAAGACCAAGGTAAATGCCAACATAGGCTCTTCTCAGGATCATATCTCACCGGAAGAGGAGCTCGAAAAGCTCAGAGCCGCCATGGAGGCCGGGGCCGATGCGGTAATGGATCTATCCACCGGGGGCGACGTCGATGCCATAAGAAAGGCGATAATGGCCGAGTCTACCGTGCCGATAGGCACTGTGCCTATCTACCAGGCGGCGCTGGAGTCGAAACAGAAGGGTAAATCTTTTGTAGAACTCACGGCAGACGACATCTTCGAAGTAATCGAAAAGCAGGCCGAGGACGGCGTCGATTTCATGACAATCCATTCGGGCGTTACTCAGGTATCACTGGAGCGGATAAAGAACGAAGGACGCATAATGGGCGTCGTCAGCAGGGGTGGGGCGCTTACGGCGGAGTGGATGAAGTACAACAAGAAAGAGAACCCGCTCTTTGAGCAGTTCGACAGGATGATCGCTATCGCCAAGAAGTACGACGTTATCCTGAGCCTCGGCGACGGGCTCCGTCCGGGCTGCCTGGCCGATGCCACGGACAAGGGGCAGGTACAGGAGCTTATTATTCTCGGCGAACTTACCAAGAGGGCGCGTAAAGCCGGAGTACAGGTCATGGTAGAGGGGCCGGGGCACGTGCCGATCGACCAGATAGAGGCGAACATACTGCTGCAGAAACGGCTCTGCAACGGCGCGCCCTTTTATGTGCTTGGCCCGCTCGTAACCGACATTGCTCCAGGATACGACCACATCACCTCAGCCATAGGCGGGGCCATCGCGGCCAAGGCCGGGGCAGACTTTCTCTGCTACGTAACGCCTTCCGAGCACCTGCGGCTGCCAACACCGGAGGACGTAACCGAGGGCGTTATCGCAGCGCGTATAGCGGCCCATGCCGGTGATATAGGCAAAAAGACCAAGGGAGCGATGGAGCAAGACATAGAACTCTCTCACGCACGCAAGGCGCTCGACTGGGATGCCCAGATAAGGCTCTCTATCGACCCTGTAAAGGCCGGACGAATCCGCGCCGAGAGCCCGCCTGAAGACGCTGACGTCTGCACCATGTGCGGTTCGTTATGCGCGATAAAAATCGGAGATGAGGAGCTAGTTTAACTGCTACGCGC
Source organism: Deltaproteobacteria bacterium (assembly GCA_029262515.1). Lineage (GTDB taxonomy): Bacteria > Desulfobacterota > GWC2-55-46 > GWC2-55-46 > JADFVP01 > JADFVP01. The sequence goes on from JAJCZH010000004.1 coordinate 9,838, forward strand.
AGGACGAGTATAAGTTATTAATTTAGGAGGATTGAAAACCTGGACAGGTATTGGCGGCTTTCCGGTTAACACTTATTAGAAAGAGCGAACGCTCTGTGTTAGTCGTTGCTGCACTTTATGCAGTTCTTGCCGCTGTGTTTTGCCATATAGAGCGCGTTGTCGGCTTCATTAACCAAATCGCCTGCATTCATTACCTTTGTGGCATGATCGTAGGCCGCAATACCCATGCTCATGGTAATTTCACCCTTGGCGAGTCCGGCAAAAGCTTGTTCCGCTACGACCTCTTTGAGCATCACCGCCTTCTCGACGCCGCTCTCCAGTGTCGTATGCGGCAGTATTATCGCAAACTCTTCGCCACCATACCGCGCCACAATATCGGTCTGCCTGACGCACGACTTTATGCATTCTGAGATTTCACGCAATACGGCGTCTCCGGTACGGTGACCACGGGTATCGTTTATATGTTTAAAGTCGTCTATATCCATCATCAAGAGCGCTATCGCCGTACCGTAACGATGGGCGCCTTCGAGCTCATCGGACAACCTCTGGTAGAAGTAATTGTGATTATATAACGAAGTCAACTGGTCCGTAACGGCAAGCTCCCTCAGCTTCTCCTTTTCGCGGCTGACCTCGGCAAAGAGGCGCGCATTCTTTATGGAGTGGAACGAAGAGTTCGCCACAACCTGACAGAACTCTATCTCCTTCTTGGTAAAGCCGCTTTCCTTGCGTTTGGTTCTTAAGAAGAGGGTACCTAAAACCGTGTCATTTATGACTATAGGCACTATCAGTACGCTCATGCCCCCCAGGTTCCCGATAGTATTGCGCACCTTCGACATAAGAGGGTGGTTTAGCATATCTTCTAAAATTACCGGCGCTCTCTTCTCTATCGCCTCGGTAATCTCCGGGTACTTGTCGAGATTAACCTTCTTCTCATGCATCTCAGGGTTGTCGTGCGCCGCGAGTATATAACCCTCGTTCTCCTTTGCCACCAGCACTATCGAACAGCGGTCAGCCTTCATCACCTCGGCAACCCTCATGACGATAGTATCGAGTACCTCGACAGTATCGAGCGTTGCGGTAACCGCGCACGTTATATCGAGTATGGTCTCAAGGCTCCTGTTATCTTCCTCTACCTCGCAGTAGAAGTCGCTTATCCGAAGCTGCGAGGTAATGCGGGCCAGAAGTTCCGACTCGTTGAATGGTTTCATGACGAAATCGTCGGCCCCCCTGGACAGAGCGCCTACGACAATATCATTATCGCTCTCGGAACTGACGATAATGATCGAAGGGCGCCGCGGAAGCTCGAGACGACGCACCTCTTCGCAGACCTCCAGACCACCCATACCCGGCATAATAAGATCGAGCAGTATGACCGACGGGGCCCACTCATTAACAAGCTTTATAGCTTCGGCGCCGTTAAAGACGCAGCGCGTCTCATAACCGGCGTCGAGCATCACCCCTTCCATCATAGCATTGGTAGTAGGGCTATCGTCCACAACGAGTACTCTGTTGCGTACCGAACCGTCTACTTCTTCAAACTCGCTCATATTCCTATTCGATCCCTTTGAAGAGCACTTTCTACAAACCTAACAGCTCTGTACCAAACCTGCAACCAGCCAATTCATGGCAATATAAAGACAATTAAAACCTTGACAAATCAGGCAATTGGGCTTACTTTTAAGTGCAGCATCCACAAGCCTCAAACCACTTCCGCACAACATCCAAACGCCAGCGTAGCTCAGTCGGTAGAGTAACTGATTCGTAATCAGTAGGTCGGGGGTTCGATTCCCCCCGCTGGCTCCATAAAACACCCTGACGACCAATAAAGATCGTTTTCCAACAGGTTATCGAACCCGGGTAGTCGGGCGAAACAGAGCCGAGCATACCCGTGAGTACACTTTATATCGGTAGAATCGGTTCAGAAGTTAAGTATTACTTGAATTAATCTTCAGACTCGCTTTTGGGGGAATCTATCAGTTCCAGGAGCACCTGGGCCGGCACGTAACCGGGTATAAGCCTGCCGTCGGGCAGTACCGTTGCCGGGGTTCCGCCAATACCGAGCTCTTTACCGAGTTTTAGGTTATTATCAACCTCATCGGTCTCGCAATTCGGCTTCGGCAGGTCCTTGCCGTCAAAGGCGTCCTCGAGCATACTGCCTGAACCGGAACAGACGATAGAGGTAGCTTTATCGTACGCTTCGGGGTGCGTTGGAAGCGGGTAGAGTTTAATATAAAAAGCGATATCATTACGCTCTTTTAGGATACGTTTTATCTCCATGTGCAGTTTTTTGCAGTACGTGCAGTCCGGGTCGTCAAAGATTACCACTTTATGCTTCGCCTTCTTGCTCCCGAAGAGGATAGCGCGGTCGAGAGGGATCTTCGTAACGTCCACTGTCTTCAGGTCAGGCCCTTTTCCTACCTTGTCGAGCGGGATAAACCTGCCCTCGACAAGATACTGCTTTGCAAAGTCTATATAGAGCCTCAGGCGCTTATCACCCTGCTCTACATCCACCTCCCAGAGCCCCTTGACGGCACTGAGCCTTACGTCCTTGACTACTGCCCTGAACTTGTCGGTATGGAGAAGTTTACCGGCCTCCTCTTTTGTCAGCGTATGGCAGGCAGTACAGTCGCCAGAGCAGCCCTCCGGCTGAAAGGCGAAGACGGACGGGGCGTCGAAAACGAGGCTTATAGTAAAGACCGCAAAGAGCAGTACGAGCAGCTTTGATATATATGACTTCATCATGTCTCTCTCCATAAAGTTACGTATTAATAGAGCTATTTCTTAATCCACCCGTAAACAGGGCAAGGGGCTCAGTCCTTGAGGCCGAGCACATCCTGCATATCGTACATTCCGTTCTCTTTATCCGCCAGCCAGAGCGCGGCCTTTACGGCGCCAACGGCAAAATTCTGGCGTGACGACGCCTTATGCGTAATCTCTATCCGCTCGCCAGGGCCGCCGAATATAACTGTATGGTCGCCGACTATATCACCTGCGCGGATCGTCTGTATGCCGATTTCTCCGGGCTGGCGCTCGCCGATTATGCCCCTGCGCTCATAGACCGCAACATCATCTATGTTGCTTCCGAGCGCGTCCGCCACCACCTCCGAGATCCGTATGGCAGTACCAGAAGGCGCGTCTTTCTTGTGCCTGTGGTGCGCCTCAATTATCTCAATATCGTAGTCGTGGCCGACCTTGAGTGCAGCGTCATGAACGAGTTTGAAGAGCAGGTTGACGCCGACACTCATATTAGGCGCCATTACCAGGCGCACGTTCTCGCTCAGTTCCTTGATATGGTCTCTCTGGTGGTGCGAGAAACCGGTAGTGCCTATTACGATCGCCTTGGAGAGACGAGCGGCCTCCTCTATATTCTTTATAGACGCCTCGGGCGCGGTAAAGTCGATAATAACATCGGCCTCGCCAAAGGCTATTGCCCGGCTCTCCGCTATCCTTATATCAGCATGTCCGGCCCCGGCCACCTCACCGGCATCGTGGCCAACCATAGGGGAGCCCTCGCGCTCGAGCGCGCCGACAAGCCTTATACCTCCGTTCGACTGCACGGCGTTTATAATCGCCATTCCCATTCTTCCGGCCGCGCCTGTTATTGCTACGTTTATCATGCCTTACCCCTCTATTGTATCGAACCCGAAATCATTGAGCGCCGAGACGAGTCCGGCCCTTTTAACCTCTTCCATTGTAACGAGCGGCAGCCTGAACTCTTCGGCGCACTTGCCGAGGACCGCCAGGGCGGTCTTGACCGGCAAGGGATTGGTCTCTAAAAACATAGCCCTGTGCAGCGTACAGAGCCTGTAGTGCAGTTCTTGCGCTCCTGCCATATCTCCATCGAAGTAGCGGCTGACCATAAGCGCCATCTCCTTCGGCGCTATATTCGACGTCACCGAAATTACCCCGTGCGAACCGATCGAGAGCATCGGAAGGGTAACTTGATCATCTCCGGACAGTATAATAAATCCGTCTGCCGAGTACTCGATAACGTCGCTCACCTGCGCGAGGTCTCCGGTAGCCTCTTTAATTCCGATAATATTATCGAACTCCGAAAGGCGCGCGACCGTCTCCGGCAGCATATTGAGCCCGGTCCTGCTCGGCACGTTATAAAGGAAGAGCGGAAGGTCTACCGCCTCGGAAATATTCTTATAATGCTCGTACAGGCCCTGCTGCGACGGTTTGTTGTAGTAAGGCGTTATGAGCAGCGCCGCGTTCGCCCCGGCCCTCTCGGCATTTTTAGTCAGCATCAGCGTCTCTGAGGTCGAGTTGGAGCCGGTACCGGCCACAACCGGCACCCTGCCGCCGGCCTTCTCTATCGTAAGCTCTATTACGCGGTTATGCTCTTCGTGACTGAGCGTCGCGCTCTCGCCCGTGCTGCCGCACGGCACGAGCCCGTCTATGCCTTCGGCGATCTGAAAATCGATCATCGCCCCCAGCGAGTCCGTATCAACGCTACCGTCCCTGAAGGGCGTAACCAGCGCCGTCAACGCGCCTTTAATCATCTCAAATACCTCCTTCTGCATACAAAAACGAATTAAAAAAAACCGGAACGCAGGCACGCAATTATGGCCCCGGCTATTATAGCAAAAAAAAGAGCGTACCGCTCCCTTAGAGATCTACCGTACCGGTAAAGACCTCTACGGCAGGCCCTGTCATGTAGACGCGAGAACCTTTGCCTGCCCCTGCCGGCGATAGCTCTATATGAAGAGGCCCGCCCAATAGATCGACCCGTACCTTGCGCCCGGTCAAACCGAGACTGTTGGCCGCCACCACAGAGGCGCACGCCCCGGTGCCGCACGCAAGCGTCTCTCCGGCGCCGCGCTCCCAGACGCGCATCTTTATTCGACTCTTCGAGACCACCTCTATGAACTCCACATTCACCCTCTGGGGGAAGAAAGCGTTCTTTTCCAGGAGCGGCCCGTACTTTTCAAGGCCGCACTTGTCGAGATCCTTGACAACAACTACCGCATGAGGGTTGCCCATAGAGACGCAGGTTACCTTAAAACTCTTGCCACCCACCTTTATCGGACGGTTCTTAATAATACCGTCGGCGCGAACCGGGATCTTGCGACCCTCTGTAACGGGTTCGCCCATATCGACGCGCACCAGATCTTTGTGCTTCGGGTCAGACTCTGGGCGTATGATACCTGCCATGGTCTCGATCTCCAGAACCGACTTCTGCGATAACCTGCGCTTCCATATATAAACCGCAAGGCAGCGGATGCCGTTGCCGCACATCTCGACCTTGCCGCCGTCACTATTGTAGATCTCCATCTTGAAGTCGGCCTTTCTCGACTTCTTCAGGATAAGGGCCTGGTCGAAACCGATACCGAACCTCCTGTCACCGATAGAGGCCATGACCGAGCCGATTTCAGGAATGCTCTTATTTCTGCAATCGACAACGATAAAGTCGTTACCGAGGCCGTGCATCTTGGTAAATGGGAGTCTCATCTTACTTCTTGCCCTTCTTCAAAACCTTCTTGCTCTTTGCCGGCGCGAGTCCGGAAAGCTTTGCGTTCTCGCCCCGAATGAGGTCGGATAGCGTCTCTCTCTTTCTCACTACTTCATACTTATTGCCGGCAACCATCACCTCGGCGGCCCTCGGGCGCGAGTTGTAGTTGCTAGCCATTGTATAACCGTAGGCCCCGGCGCTCTTTACGGCGAGCAGCTCTCCCGGCTCCACTCTCTCTATCTTCCTGCCCTTGGCCAGAAAATCCCCTGACTCGCAGATAGGCCCGACTATGTCGGCCTTTATCTCTTCCCTGTTCCTCGGCCTGACCGGCTCTATGGCATGATACGAACCGTAGAGGCTCGGTCTCGTCAGATCATTCATCCCGGCATCCACCACCACGAAACTCTTCTTGCCGGAGTTTTTCGTATAGATGACCTTTGTGACCAGAATACCCGCGTTTCCGGCCATAACCCTGCCCGGCTCGAAGATAAGCGTTACGTCGAGGCCGCGCGTCGCAGCAATAACCTCGGTGGCGTATGCGCTCGGCAGCGGCGGGGTCTCTGCCTCGTAAGTGATACCGAGGCCGCCGCCGATATCAAGGTACTTTATCTCGGTTCCGGCCTTACGCAGTTTTATTATGAGGCTCTTTACCTTTTCCAGCGCAGCTACAAATGGAGCCACCTGCGTGAGCTGGGAGCCTATGTGACAGTCTATGCCGACCGCCTTAAGGTTCTTTAAGGATTCGCGAGCATACGCGTACTCGCTAACCGCATCTTTAACCGATATGCCGAACTTGTTCTCTTTGAGCCCTGTTGAGATATAGGCATGTGTCTTCGGGTCTACGTCCGGGTTTACGCGGATAGAGAACGGGGCCACGGTCTTGAGCCTTTTGGCTATCCTGTTAATCGCTCTCAGTTCCTGGGGGCTCTCGACGTTGAACATAAGTATCTTCTTCTTTATCGCGTACTCTATCTCTTCGTCCGTCTTGCCGACCCCGGAAAAGACTATCTTCTTTACATCCGCCCCGGCCTTTACGGCCCTGAACAGCTCTCCGCCGGAGACGATATCGAAACCGCTGCCCTTGTCGGAAAAGGTCTTCAGAACGGCCAGGTTTGAGTTAGCCTTTACCGAGTAACAAATAAGGTGAGGCACCGTGGTAAAAGCGGACTCAAAGGCGTCGTAGTGCCTGACGAGCGTTTTGCGGCTGTATATATAGACCGGCGTTCCGACCTCTTTTGCTATGCGCGCCACCCCGACACCCTCGGCAGCGAGCCCGTTCTTTTTGTAATTGAAAAAATCCATTCAGCAAAAACCTCCGTAAAAGTATGTGACCTATACCTATAGAGGGCGCGCTCCCTTGCCCAGACACTGCCGAACCTCTAAAACCGCAAAGGCACCGGTACATGTCCGTCGAATCAGGAAGCGCCCCTGCTTGTCTCTACCTCAAGTTCCATTCCGGAGTCGAGCGGCTCCGGCGGAGCCTTCTTGCCGCACGCGATAGCACCTGTAGCGAGAAAAAGAAGAAGCGTTAAAAGCGCTACAGAAGAGACAAGGCCGACTTCGGTGCGGACAACCTTCTGCATACCAAACTTCATAGAAAAAACTCCTATGCCCTTATTTGCCCACTTTAAGGTCGGTGAGCCCGGCTTTTATCTTCTTCAGGCGCGCCTTGACGGTCGAACGCGCCGTGCCGCCGTATACCTTTCGTGCATCTACCGATCTTTTAATTGAAATCGCCTTTTTTATGTCATCTTTAAAGAGCGGCGAAAACTTCTTCCACTCGCCGAGCTCCATCTCTTCGAGCGTCTTCGACCTACTAATACACCAAGCGACAATACGCCCGGTAACGGCGTGCGCCTCCCTGAAAGGAAGCCCTTGCTCGACGAGATAATCAGCCGCGTCAGTTGCGTTTAAGAAACCGCGCGCAGCGGCGCTCTCCATTGCCTCTCTCTTTATGCTCAAACTCTTCAGCATCGGAGAGAAGACCGCATAGATGCTCTTAACGGTATCTACGGTATCGAACAGCGGCTCCTTGTCCTCCTGCATATCCTTGTTGTAAGCGAGCGGCAGGGCCTTCATGGTAGTCAAGAGCGCTATCAGATTACCGTAAACGCGGCCCGTCTTGCCTCTGGCAAGCTCGGCGATATCCGGGTTCTTCTTCTGCGGCATGATAGATGAACCGGTAGTAAAGGCGTCCGAGAGCTCTATAAAACCAAACTCCTGAGAAGACCACAAAATAAGCTCTTCGGCCAGACGCGACAGATTCGCCATGGCTATGGAGGCGACGGACAAAAACTCAAGCACAAAATCACGCGAGCCTACGCCGTCGAGGCTGTTCTCCGTGATAGCGGAAAAACCTAAGAGCTTTGCCGCGAGTTTACGGTCGAGGTTATACGGGCTTCCTGCCAGCGCCCCGGAGCCGAGCGGCATTATATCTACCCTGTCGAGACAGTCGAGATACCGGTCGATATCACGGGTAAACATCTCGAAGTAGGCGAGCAAATGGTGGGCCAGCAGTATCGGCTGCGCTCTTTGAAGGTGTGTATAACCTGGCATCACGACGTCAATATTGGCGTCGGCAATCTCAACGATTGTGCAGTTGAGCTCATGCAGAAGCCCTACCGTCTCGTAAATCTCGTCCTTTAAGTAGAGGCGAATATCGAGTGCGACTTGGTCGTTTCTCGAACGGCCAGTATGGAGCTTGCCGCCAAGCGGGCCTATTAACTCGGTCAGGCGCGCCTCTACCGCCATATGGATATCCTCCATATCAGGCGTAAAAGCGAACTTGCCTGAAACTATCTCGGACTCTACCTTACCGAGACCGCTTACGATTCTTTTGCGCTCGGCCTCGGTCAAAACTCCCGCCTTCTTCAAGACGGCTGCATGCGCAACAGAACCGCGAATATCGTGCGCATAGAGACGGGAGTCGAAAGAGATCGAGGCGTTCAGCTCTTCAACCAGCTTATTTGTGACCTCTTTAAAGCGGCCCGCCCAGAGTTTTGTTTTACTCCCACTCTTCTTTGCGGTCGCCTTCCCTAAGCTTCTCTTTTTCTTTACCATCTCTTTGCTTTCCCTCAGGCCCTTCGGGCCTTCTATTTTACACATATTTCAACAGCTACAAATACTCAGACGCTTATAACCTTCCAATGACCAAACAAACGCTGTGCGCGTAGTGCACGCCCTGCGCGCGGCTTGCGCCGTTTCTATTAAGCGCGGACCCCTTAGCCGGTTGATACATGTTTAAGCATGCGAATCTGCAAGACCTTAAAGCAAATATACGCCCTGCGCGGAGCAGACTACAGTTGCTCTATTATGGCCGGACCTTCGGTCTTTATATTTGCGCAGACCGCAGCATCTACAACTACACCACGTCAACCGGATTCTACAGCTGCTCGATAATCGCCGCGTACAAGAGCGGAAACATTATCTCGTGGTGGCCCGTAAGCGCATAACCCTTGCCCGATCCCTGGGTAGGGCGCCTGACGACATTTGTCGCTGGCCGGTAGTGCTGAATAAAATCCATGTTTACGGTCGTCAGGCCGGCGACCTTAAAACCCTTGTTTCTCACAAGCGTAAGGGCCTTTAAAAATATCTCCGGCATTAAGACGGCTGAGCCGAGGTTGATATAGACCCCCTTATCAAGCGTAGAGACTACAGAGGCGAAGAGCTTGAAATCCTCCATCGATGCCACGCCGGTAGCCGCCGCGTCCATCTGCGGGTGGATATGGAGTATATCGGTGCCGAGCGCAACATGCACCGTGGCCGGAACCTCGCACCTTGCCGCTGCTCCGAGCAGGCTCAGGTGCTTGTACTCGAAACGGGACTTTAAAATCATCTCGCCGACCGAACGACCAAGCCCCTTCTCCGGGTCCTTTTTTATCGCGCGGTTTAACAGCTTGCCCGTCTCTTCGGCCATGCCGAAGGTGCCGCCGCCAATCTCGGAGTCCACGTCCTCTGAGGTGCAACCGACATAGGCTGCCTCGAAATCGTGCACGACGCACGCCCCGTTCATGGCAACAGAGTCTATGATACCGCGCTCCATGAGATCGATTATAAGAGGGGCGAGACCGACTTTGATAACGTGCGCGCCCATACCGAGCGATACCGTCTGTCCGGCCTTGTGCGCCTTAACCACGGCGTTTGCGACAGCGCGCAGGCTTTCGGCAGCCAGAATACGCGGCATGCTGTCGAGAAGTTCGGCTACGGTGCCGCCCTTCTTCGGCAGAGAGGCAAAATCGTCTACGCTGACCTTGCTCTTGCGCTTCTTTATTGAATAGGTCTTTATGCCTGTTAAGGAGATCGGCTTAAAGGCCTTCTTCTTTGCCGCCTTCTTTTTTACCAATGATCTATCCGTATAAAAAGAGTTTATGTCCTGAATAACAGAATCCCTGAACCTTCTGCCTAAACCTTCTGAAAGAGCATATAATCGACCAGCTCGCAGAGTATATGCAGCACGGTTATATGAACCTCCTGCACCCGCGCCGTGGTTGCGCCCCCGGCCTGCAGGGCTATATCCGCCTTTTCCGCCAGCTTGCCGCCGGAAGCCCCGGTAAGCGAAATAACCTTTATGCCCATCGATACGGCGGCCCCTGCTCCGCTGATGATATTCAATGAGTTGCCGCTTGTCGAAATGGCGAGCAACACGTCGTCCTCTTTGCCGAGCGCCCTTATCTGCTTTACATAGACCTGATCGAAGGCGTAGTCGTTGCCGATAGAGGTAATGGTAGAGGTATCGGTGGTGAGCGCAAGGGCCGGCAACGGCGGACGCTCTATCACAAACCGGTTTACGAACTCTGCGGCCAGGTGCTGCGCATCGGCGGCAGAGCCGCCGTTACCCATGATAAGGAGCTTGCCCCCGGCCTTGAAGGCGCCGGCGACCATTTCAGCGGCCTTTACGATAAGGGCCGAGTTCTCTTCGGTGAAGAAACCCTGCTTTGCGCTTAACGACTCGGTAAAGGATTTGCGTACTATATTGAGAGAGTCCATGGAAAACCTTTCGGGTCTAACTCTGCTTTCAGGCTTAATTCTAAAGGATATGCAGAAGCGGGTAAACAGGTTATAAAGTATCTTCTGCGCCCCTGTCGTGTCAAGGTTTTTCACCTCTAAAAGCGCATACTTGGGCCGAAAAGAGCCCTTTACTGCGTCATACGAAGCGCCGGGGCGCAGAGGGCCTGACGGAAATAGAAAAAGTGCTGAAAAATAACCATATTCCTACAGGCAGCGTAATCGTAAAAAGCCTGAAGGGCCGAAGGTTCAAAGGGCTGACAGGGCTAAAAGACTATATGAGAAACTTCCCGTTCTTCTGTATCATCTTTCCGTCGAGGTAGATCGCGCCCCTCTTTCTCAGATCCTTTATCATGTCCCAGTGGATCGTCGAGACATTCTTTCCTCCTGCCGACTCGTACGAACGGCCCACAGCCAGGTGCACGGTTCCGCCGATCTTCTCGTCAAAAAGAATATCCTTTGAGAACTGCTTAATGCCGTAGTTGACCCCGATGCCGAGTTCGCCCAGGTAACGCGCGCCATGATCCGTATCTAACATCGAGATAAGAAACTCTTCGTTCTTCTCGGCGCTCGCTTCAACCACCTTGCCCGCGCTAAATCTGAGGCGAATCCCCAAGACCTCGCGCCCCTGATAGATAGCCGGCATCTCGTAGTATATAAAACCCTCTGCCGAGTCCTCCAGGGGCGAGACATAGACCTCGCCGTCCGGCATGTTGCGAAGGCCGTAGCAGGGGATCGCGGACCTGCCCTTTATACCTATGGTTATGTCGGTCTCCGGGCCGGTTATATGGACGGTCTCGGCACAGTCGAGATGCTTCTTGAGCTTCTTCTCTTTCGCCTTTATCTTCATCCAGTCGATATTCGTTGCGTTGTAGAGGAAGTTCTCGTATTCCTCTAGGCTCATCTCGGCCTCCTGGGCGAGCGCATGGGTCGGAAAGTTGCAGAGCACCCACCGCTTATCGTTCACTATCACCTCGGAGATCGGCCGCACCACCTTGCACCGTGCGCCGACTTTTGCCGGGTCTACCGTGCTAAGCGCCTTCTTGTTGGCGGTAGCGCGGATATTTACGACACAATCCATATTCTGCGCCTCAAAGAGCTTTGCCTCCGGAAAGTGCTTTATCTGGGAGTTATTGGCATTGGCGTAGAAGATGTTGGTCGTCTCCTCAAAACCGACCGAGAGGCTCGGATGTCCGCCCGCTTTCAAGACCTCCTTATACACTTCGAGCACAAGCGGTTTCGCAAGCTCCGAGGTTGCCGAGATCAGCACCCTCTCATTCTTCTTCACCCCGAGCGAATGCCTTACCAGTATAGACGCCAGTTTCGTAATACGCGCTTCGGCCATAAATTTTCTCTCCCCTGTTATCTGTTCTTATCTTCTGTTACACGCACCAACGGTCTCCGTACCGTGCAGGTTTTCATCACTTCTGCCGCTCTCATCACTTCTGCCGCTCTCTTCGCTAATATAACACGCGCCCTGCTCCGTGCCGCTCTCTTTTATAATACCGATGATTCTGTCGGCTATCAGAAACTTGTTCGCGCCCCATTTGGGCGCAACTATAAAACGGTCCGGCAGGTCGCCCGAAAGCCTGTGGATTACGGTAGCGGGCGGCAACAGAGCCAGAGCCTTGGCCACGTGAGGGGCGTACCTTTCAATCGTAAGCGCCTCTACTCCGCCCTTCTTCCATAACTCTTCCATGCGGGTTCCTTTCACAACCTGAAGCTGGTGGAACTTTACGCCCCATACATTCTGCGAGGCGAGCAGTTTTACCGTTTCCAGATACATCTCTTCGGTTTCGCCCGGTAGCCCTGCTATTATATGGGTGCAGACCTTTATTCCCGCAGCATGCGCCCGCTCAACCGCCTGCTTGTATGTCTCTACCGTATGGCCCCTGTTGAGAAGCTCTAACGTTGAGTCGAGAGCGCTCTGAAGGCCGAGTTCGACCCAGACGTCATAATCTTTAGAGATCCCGCTCAAGAGATCGACAACGTCCGCCCCGAGACAGTCGGGCCGCGTTGAGACAGCGAGCGCCACCACATCAGGGTGTGCGAGCGCCGTGGCATAGACCTCTTTCAAAAAACCGAGCTCGGCATGGGTCGAAGAGTTTATATTGAAGTAGGCGATATACTTCTTTGCGCCGTGCCTCTTAACGAGCCGCTCCATGCCCTCGGCAAGTTGTTTTTCTATCGGCATCGCGCCCTTAAAACCGAGCGGCATAAGGGTCTCGGAGTCGCAGAAGGTGCAGCCGCCGGTCGCAACCGTGCCGTCGCGGTTCGGGCACGTAAGGCCGATGTCGAGCGTGATTTTATAGACCTTGGTCCCGTACGTCTCCCTTAAATAGGCGCTTAAGGGATAGTACGGTTTATCTCTGTTATGCATTTTTCTCTTTCTCTAACGCGTCTGTCTGTACATTAAAAGGGTTGTTAGCGGAACGCAAACCTCTCCTTTTTATTGCTCTGTTGCCATCTCCTTCGGGCGCACCTTTATCGACCGGTACTCACTGACCGTAACCGAGCCCGGTTTCGCCCCTCGCGGTTTCTTCACAAACTTCGCCTCGGCATAGATCACCGCAACAAGGCCGGACTCCTTCGCCTTGGAGTAGAAGGCCGCAAGCCCGGCGGCCTGCTCGAGCGTTACTCGCGTTAGCTCTTTGGCCCGCCCGGCAACCTTTATCAGCACATGGGAGCCCGGCACACCCTCGGCATGAAACCAGATATCTTCGTTAGCGGCCTCTCTCTTTACGAGCCGGTCATTGGCAGAGCCCGACTTGCCGCAGAGCACGACAAAACCCTCGCTCGACATATACCGCCTGAAAGGATCGGTCCCTGAGGTCGAGCGCCTGCCGCCGCCTTCCGACTCATTTGCGCCTTTTCTGCCCATAACGCTACTATTACCCTCTCTTGCCTTGCTCTTTTCTTTTAAAAACCCGGTTTTGACAAGCTCTTCTTTAAACAATACGAGATCAACGTCGGTAGCGGCGCTGTCGAGTTCATAGAGCAGCGTATCCATATACTCAAGCTCGCGCTCGGCTTCCGGCAGGCGAACCGAGAGCATCTTGAGCGCCTTTTTTGCCTTTCGCGCCTTTTTAAAGTATCTTTCTACGTTCTCCTGCGGCCCTATCTTTTCATCGAGCGCTACGGTTACCTTTACCGGAGGTACCACCGTATAGTCGTCAGCCTCTATAACTTTTGCTCCGCGCTTTATCCGTGGCCTGTTGGCCAGAAGAAGCTCGCCGAACCGTCTCTGCTCTTCGCCCTTTAAGGCAAGCTCCCTATCCCCGATCAGGTTTCGTAACTTGCGTGCCGCCCTTTTACGCGCCTTGTTTAAAAGCCGTTTGAGGCCGCCTCTTTCAAGCCCTTTTCTCTCTTCATTCACCAGCGTTGTATAATACCTGTCCGCTGCCTCGTTCCAGCCTTCGTCCTGAAGCCTAAGAACCTCTTCCGCCCCGCCCGGCCCCGGTTTATACTCAGGCGGCTTTAAGGGCAGGGGTTCGAGATATACCCCCGGGGTTACGGCCCGTTTTGACGTGCCGGGCTCAAAGTACTTTAGGCAGTCGAGCACAAAACCTTCAGAATCCAAAAGTATGGCATTGGCAGACTTTCCGGTCAACTCAATTACCATAGAGTAGGTGCTCCGGGCCCTGTTCCCGCTGCCATCGAACAGGCTCTTTTCGAACCCTATATTCGCGACCCGTTCGCACCCGATCTGCTCTATGCCCGTTACTTTAGCGCCCGTTAAACGGGCGCGCAAAAGGGCGCAGAAGCGTTTTGGAACAGGCGGGTTTTCGGGCCGCTCTTCTGTTATATGAAACCTGCAGTAAAGAGGATGGGTAGAAATCAACAAGCGGGACTCTGTGCCGCGCGCAAAGATACGGAGCACAAGCGTCCGGCTGTCCGGCTGATGCACCTTCTTTAATATCCCGCCCGTAAGCCTCTCAGCCAGTTCGGCGACCAGATTTTTCAAAAGATCCGGACCCATTTTATAAATATATCACATCCCTTCACCCTTTTACCCCCTTCTATCTAATTATTTAACCTGCTTTTGCCGAATAGAAGAGGCCGGCTTTGCTCCGCTCGCGGTACTAGACTCGCTTCGTCGATCGATACCAAGGCGATACCAGGCGATACCCGGCCCGAAACCATCTTGCGGAGTACCGAATGAAAAGGGTTTCCAGATGCATTGATTTATAATATACTAAATGATTAAGGTACTTTCGGCAGGCGGACGTGAAGCCGGTGGAGGATCATGGACCTGAGACCGACATGACTTCGGCAACCACCGTACCTGAAAAATTGAACGGGACTGAATAGTGACCTCAGGAGCAGAAGATAAAAAAATAGTCGTTCGTGTACCTAACTGGATAGGCGACGCAATAATGTGCCTGCCGGCGCTCGACGCGCTTAAAAGGCTCTACCCCGAGGCCGGTATCACGGTGCTTGCAAAACCGGTCGTTATGCCGATCTTCGAGAACAACCCGGTCGTAGAGCATATTATCGAATACAAGAGCGATAGCGAGCATTCGGGGCTAGGCGGCAGGATGAGACTCGCGCGCGAGCTAAGAGCGCTGAAGTACAACATGGCGGTCCTCTTTCAAAACGCCTTCGATGCCGCCTTGATCGCCCGGATGGCCCGCATACCGATACGCGCCGGTTACGCGCGCGATTTAAGAGGCCCGCTGCTGACCCACCCTGTAGAGGTAACAGAAGAGATAAAAGCGCGCCACCAGGTCTTCTACTACTTAAATATAATAGAGTCTCTCGGGCTCGGACCAATGACAGAACCGCCGGAGGCGCACCTGTACGTAACCGAGGAGGAGGATACCTGGGTAGACGGTTTTTATAAAGACGCCGCCCTTGCAGGCGAGATCCTTATAGGGGTATCTCCAGGGGCGAGTTACGGCGATGCGAAGAAGTGGCCCGCCAAGAACTTCGCTTTCGTACTTAACCACTTTGCTAAAGAGCTCGGCGCGCTTCCTGTTCTCTTTGGCGGGCCCGGTGACGTCGAAACGTCGCGCGCGGTTTCTTCCGATGTAACCGTAAAGGACTTAAACGTCACAAGCCGTCTCTCGCTCAGGCAGTTCATGGCGCTGCTGCCGCGCCTTGCGGTCTTTATAACAAATGATTCGGGCGCAATGCACATAGCCTCGGCACTCGGCGTGCCCACAGTGGCCATCTTCGGCTCCACGGAACCGAGGAGCACAGGGCCTTTAAACAAAAACTCCATTGTTCTAAAAACCCCAATCGAGTGCAGCCCCTGTTTCGAACGCACCTGTCGCTACAAACATTACGATTGCCTGAAAAATATTACGCCTGAAGCGGTTATAGAGGCCGCCTTAAAGCTTATGAAAGACGAAGTGATTTCAAAAAAAGAGACTTCAAACAACGAAACTTTAAATATTGAAACTTTAAACAAGGACAAAAAGAGCTTGAAGAGCAGTGAAGCAGAAAACAAACTCTCCGAAGTCAGGGTGTAATAATGAAAAAGAGTAAAAAGAGAGAGGGCGCCGTTTTTCTCGACCGCGACGGCACCATCAATGTCGATACCGGTTACATGTCCGACCCCGGTGCGCTCGAACTCCTTCCCGGTGCGGGTCGCGCTATTAAAAAACTTAACAATCAGAGCGTAAAAGTTGTGGTTATAAGCAACCAGAGCGCGGTTGCGCGCGGTTACGCCACACAGGAGCAGGTAGAGAGCGTTAATAACCGCCTTACCGAGCTTTTAGACTCTGAAGATGCTTACATCGATGCAATCTACTTCTGCTCGCACCACCCGGACGACGGATGTGTCTGCAGAAAACCGGCACCGGGCCTTATTGAGGCCGCTGCAAAGAAGCACTCGTTAATCCCGGAAGCGTCTTACGTTGTCGGCGACAAGAGAACCGATATGGAGCTTGCCCGCGCCGTCGGGGCGAAGGCTGTAATGGTCCGCACGGGGCTCGGTGAGGTCGAGCTGAAAAGGAGCGATACGGAACCGGACTACGCGGCCATAAACCTCTTTGACGCTGTCGAGTGGATACTTCATGACATGGAGAAGTGTAAAGAGGAAGAGTCTAATAATGAGGGCGGGGCTTGAAGGTACTGATAGTAAAACTCTCCTCCATAGGAGACGTAATACATACCCTGCCCGCACTCGCCGCCCTGAAGGAAGGTTACAAGAAAAAAGATTCCGACTTCGAAATAGACTGGATTGTTGAAGAGGCCGCCTCCGGCCTGCTGATAGGCAATCCAATTATCGATAACGTAATAGTAGTAAAGCGCAGGGGGTGGAGCCGCTCTTTTAGAGAGAACTGGAAGAGAGCGAAAGAGCTTCGGACACGCCGTTACGACATGGTAATAGACTTTCAGGGCCTTGCAAAGAGCGCCATCTGGGTCTGGCTCTCAAGAGGCAAGAGGAGGGTCGGTTTCGCTCGCGGCAGGGAGCTGAGCAGCCTGCCTCTAAACGACAAGCTGCCGCCGTACGACCCTGAAAAGCATGCCGTGGAGAGGTACCTCGACCTTGCGCTCCACGCAGGCGGCAAAATAGACGGCGGTATCTTCTTTCCTATCCATATAACGGACGAAGAGGCCGCAAGCGCGAAAAGAGTCGTAGAAAAGAGTATAAAGACAGCTGACAAGAGCTTTTTTGTAATTGCCGCCCGGGCCCGCTGGAAGACGAAGTTGTGGAGCGACGAAAATTTTATAGAGTTTGCCAGGATAGTTACAAAAAAATACTCTCTGCATGCCTTGTTAATCGGCTCTGCCGACGATAAAGAGGGACTCGAGGCCATGGCCGGAGCAATCGGCGAAAACGCAACAAACATCGCGGGCCAAACGAACTTGAAAGAGCTTGCTGCGCTCTTGGGTCTTGCACGATTCGCCATAACGGTCGATACCGGGCCCATGCACCTGGCCGCCGCAATGGGCACGCGCACGGTCGCGCTCTTCGGCCCCACAGCGCCGTGGAGAACAGGACCGTACGGACGAGAGCACATCGTTATACGAAAGGGGCTCGAATGCAGTCCCTGTTATAAAAGAGAGTGTGCGGACCCTGTATGCCTGACGGAAATAGAAGTGGGTGAGGTCACAGAGGCCCTCGACCGGCTGCTGCTCAGCACGGCCAAGAGCGGGTGCAGGGGCTAAGTTGTTACTGCGGCGCAAAGCGCTATAGGGGACACGGATGGACTCGATAATAGAACTCGACTACGCGCTCTTTCACCTCGTCAACTCCAGACTCAAAACCGGTCTGCTCGACGTACTGATGCCGCTGATTACCGACGATACCACTCTCTTCTTCTTTACGCTCTTTATCCTTATCGGCCTCTTCGCTCTCTACAGAAAGAGGGACCTGAGCGGCTTTGCGGTCCTTGTTGCGCTCGTACTCATTAGCGACAAGCTGACGGAGACTCTAAAGGCGCTGATCGCAAGACCGCGCCCCTGTCTGTCGTTTGAAAGTATGGGGGGGAGCGTGGAACTGCTCATCGGGTGCAGCTCCTCATACTCTTTCCCCTCCGGGCATGCCACCAATATCTTTGCGGCAATGGTCTTTATTTCGCTCAAGTACCCGAAGTGGGCGCCTTTGCTTATCGCAATTGCCTTTCTCGTCGCCTACTCGCGGGTCTATGTCGGGGTGCACTACCCGGCCGATATAACTGTCGGCGGTTTAGTCGGTACCGGACTCGCCTTTGCCGCCTTCTATCTAGAGAAGTACCTTAAGAGTTTTTTTTGCAAAAGCACGGAGCAGGGCGCATAACGAAAAGCGCGAGGGATCAGCTAACAGACGAACAGAGTGCGCCGAAGTAGTTGAAGTTATACGAAATTCATGCGATAAGAAAGGTGGGCATACAACCCTGCTTTTAACTCGAACAGATTCCGGCCCTTGTCAGCCGGTAAGCATACATACCTTAATGGAGGTTCAAGTTGTCTGAATCCGTTTCCATAGTAATCCCTGTCTTCGAAGAGGAAGAGAGCCTGCCCTACCTTTACGCCTCGCTCAAAGAGGTGATGGAGCCGCTCGGACGCGAGTACGAACTACTCTTCGTAGACGACGGCAGCCGAGACTCCACGCTCAAGGCCTTGACCGAGCTTAACGAAAAAGACGACAAGGTCGTTGTCATCTCCTTCAGGCGCAACTTCGGCCAGACCGCCGCAATGGCCGCAGGCATGGAGCACGCAAAGGGCGACATAATCATCACCATGGACGCCGATCTTCAGAACGACCCGGCCGACATACCGAACCTGCTCGAAAAGGCCGCAGACTTCGATGTGGTAAGCGGGTGGCGAAAGAGCCGCAAAGACCCATTTCTCTCAAGAAAACTGCCGTCGCTCCTGGCAAACGGTCTCATTTCAAAGGTAACCGGCGTAAAGCTTCACGACTACGGCTGCACGCTCAAGGCATACAGAAAAGAGGCTATCGAGAACGTGCGCCTCTACGGAGAGATGCACCGCTTTATCCCTGCAATAGCCAACTGGTACGGAGCTACTATAACCGAGGTCGAAACGACCCACCACCCCAGAAAATACGGAAAATCGAAGTACGGGATATCGCGCACAATACGCGTTATACTCGACCTCATTACGGTAAAATTTCTCCAGAGTTTTGCCACGCGCCCTATCCACGCCTTCGGGCCCATAGGACTCCTGCTCGGCTTCTTCGGTTTCATTATCGCGCTCTATCTCACTTTTGATAAAATCGCGCTCGGCCACGACATCGGGTCTAGGCCGCTTCTTCTGCTCTCCGTATTACTGATCATACTCGGGGTACAGGTACTGGTAATGGGCCTTCTGGCGGAGGTGCTCGCGCGAACATACCACGAGAGCCAGAACAAACCGATCTATACGATCAAACTCCACCTCGACCGATTGAGGCCCTCTGCCGAACCTGCGCAGAACGAGAGTATAAAAGAGATGCGGGACAAGAGGCCGAGAAAGACAAGAGCGCCGAGGAAAGCGGCGACGCCGAGAAGAACGACCAAAAGAGTTGAAAAGACAGCCGAAGAGAGAGCGAATGCTCCGGCCTCCCAAGGGGCCGGAGAGAAATGAAAAACCTGCTCTCCACGTTTGTAAAGATAGGTATCAGCGGAGCGATACTCTACTTTCTCTTCAGTAACATCAACTCCGAACTCTTCTTCGAGACCGCGCTATCGATCAACCCGCTATTTCCGATCGGTACGGGACTGATCTTTATGGGAACCCAGGTGCTCTCGGTACAGAGATGGCGCACGATTCTGGCAAAAGACATTCCGATGCCGTACAGAAAGCTGCTCTCGTACTACTTCATCGGCATGTTCTTCAATAATTTCCTGCCGACAATGGTCGGCGGCGACGTCATCAAAGGCTACTACCTCTATAAAACCTCAAGACGCGGGGACGTCTCCGTTACCTCGATCTTCATGGACAGGTACTCCGGTTTCACCGCCCTTATCTTCTTAACCACCATAGCCGTTATAATCGGCTACCCGGTTATAAGAGGCACGGCGCTGCCCGGCTTCTTCGTCCTCCTCATCGGCGGATACGTCTTCGCGAGTCTCGTAATCTGGGTAGGGCCGCTGCACAACTGGGCAATGGCCTTAATGGCAAAAATACACTTCTACGGCATCAACAAGAAGATAGACTCGCTCTACAAGGCCCTTATGGGTTACAAGTCGCACCCCGACATACTGATCAAGGTCTTCAGCTACTCCCTTGTGGTTCAGGCCGGCGTAATAATCTGCTACTGGCTGCTCGGCATCGGGCTCGGCATGGAACTCTCTTTAATCTACTTCTTCCTCTTTATACCGCTCGCAACCGTCATCTCGATGCTGCCTGTCTCTCTGGCCGGGCTAGGCATACGCGAGGGCGCCTTCGTCTACCTCTTCACACGCGTCGGCGCCACCCCCGAAGAGGCCCTTACGCTCTCGCTAATGTGGTTTGCGATAATGGTAGTTGTTAGCATTGTCGGAGGAGTAGAGTACGTAAGGCTTGGCGGTAAAAGCTCTCTGGCGCCGCCGCCCGGCGCTGAAGATGGTACGCAGGCGGAAAGCACCTCCGTTTAAGAGCAAAAACACCTGTTTAAATTCACTTTTACAACCACTACCCGTTATGGTATAAATTGACCTTTGCGATTGGAAAAAAGGATCGGTTCGTGATAAAGTTGAATATTAGTACTCTTTGACGTCTGCTAAAACAGTATCGCAGGAGGTTCTCATGGCAGTAGATAGTGAGCTTTTAGAAATTCTGGCCTGTCCTAAATGCAAAGGCAAACTCGCTCTCAACAGTTCCGGCGACGGAATCATCTGCGGCGCCTGCCGCCTTGTCTACCCGATAAAGGACGACATTCCGGTAATGCTGATAGACGAAGCCGATACGCTTGGCCCGGAAGAACCGGTTTTACAAAAATCGTAAGGACGCAGCCTCTCTTTTTCACTACTTTATTTTTCACTGCCAGACTCTTCCATTATACAAGGCCGGGCCGCTCTGTTCCCGCTGCCGTCGTTTATCTATAAAGGCCTCAACAGTAGAGGGTCGCAAAGCGGCCCGTAACTTTCGGAGTCCGAACAAGCGGGGAAAAAAAGGAGTCTATAGACCGGCAAGGCAGGTAGGGCCCTTATATTTATGAACAGAATCTCCGCCACGATAATAGTCAAGAACGAAGAGGCCAATATAAGCGACTGCCTCAAGAGTCTCGACTGGGTCGATGAAATAATCGTCTCAGACACCGGGAGCACCGATAAAACAGTAGAAATCTGCACAGCGCACGGGGCAACCGTCTACACGGACGACTGGCTTGGTTTTGGCAAGCAAAAGAACCTCTGCCAGTCGAGAGCAAAAAGTGAGTGGATCTTCAATATCGATGCTGATGAGCGCGTAACGCCTGCACTGAAAGAGGAGATGCTCTTGGCAATTGAGGATAACGAAAGCGGCTACGCCGGTTATTATGTTCCGCGCAAGAATCACTTTGCGGGTAGATGGGTCAGACACTGCGGCTGGTATCCGGACTACAACCTGAGGCTGTACAGAAAGAGCGCCGGGGCCTTCAACGAACGCAGGGTTCACGAGGCGGTTCAGCTTACGGGGTCGAAAAGGTATTTGAAAAACCCTATAATCCACCTGACGTACAAAAATTTGGCCGACTACCACGCCCGCTCCGAGAGGTACTCAACACTTGCAGCAGAAGAGATGTACGCGCAGGGACGGAGGGCCGGG
Source organism: Deltaproteobacteria bacterium (assembly GCA_029262515.1). Taxonomy (GTDB): domain Bacteria; phylum Desulfobacterota; class GWC2-55-46; order GWC2-55-46; family JADFVP01; genus JADFVP01. Next base: position 31,457 of record JAJCZH010000004.1, read on the forward strand.
GCCACGGATACCACGCTAAGGCCGCTCTTTACCTTCTTCAAGATGTACTTTTTAAAGCTCGGCTTCTTAGACGGCGCGCTCGGATTCAGACTCTCTACACTGTATGCCGGGTACACGCGGGCAAAATACGCCAAGCTTAAAGGGCTTGACCGTAAAGAGAGCAACGGATAAGCAAACAGGATACAACTCGAACGTCAGGCCCGACATCCTGTCTTTCGTAGAAGAGAGACCGACGGCGAGGGTACTCGAAATAGGGTGCGGCAGGGGCAACTCCCTTGCTTACCTCAATGAAAAAGGGTACGCTTCATACTTGGCACCTGCAGGGTATGCAGGTAGATTCAGGGCCAATATAGAGAATTACAGTTAATTACTGAATACACGGGTTGCTTTAGATGGTTCTTTACCTGCCAGCACACTTTTAAGCTGAGACTCAAAGAGTAGTATTTCGCCCGACCATTTTTTAAGGTATGCTAAATGATCCATCTCCTGCTATGCCCACATATTCTAGACTTCGGCGGCTCCCAGTCAAGCCTGCACCACTGGGCCCGACACATCGACAAGTCAAAGTTCAGGATAAGCATACTGGCGATGGGCAGAGGCGGCCTTAGCGAAAAGTTCGAGGCAGAATACCCGACCTTCTACGACGAGCCAGGGTACCCGAACATAACCCGTTTCATTCGTGAACTCGCCCCGGATATACTTCATGCGGGGCCCGGCGGAGGGGTAGATCATAACTACATAACCGAGGCGGCAAAACTGACAACCGTTACCCAAACCGTTATGTGCCCGAGACAGGCAGGGAACTTGCACGACGTTGCCGGCAGCGTCGTGCCGTCGAACTTCTCTCATTCGCTACAGACTCAAGGCGCAGAAAAAACGATACAGATCGATCACCCGTTCGACGTAACGGATTACGACGTCAAATACGACAAGCAGCACTTCGGCCTTCCCGGTGACAAAATACTGATCGGCTCTCTCGGAAATGCGCGAAAGGAAAACAGCCATTTTCTCAAAATAGCGCGCCATTACAGCAACCCTGACGTTCACTTCGTCATCAAGTCGAACCAGAAGTACAAGTACCTCTTTGGCCGCAACCGTATCACGTCGATAGAGAGGCAGATAAGCGAGGATGAGAAGCTGAGCCTCATTAACTGCCTCGATATCTTTCTCTATCCCACGTCGAACGAGGCTTACGGCATAGTCTTCCTTGAGGCAATGAGCCAGAAGGTTCCTGTTTTAACCTACGACGACTCGGCCAACCCGGAAACGGTAGGCACCGGCGGGCTGCTCGCCCCGCTAAATGATATCAATACGATGACGTCACTTCTGGACGAACTCGTAATAAACAGAACCAGAAGAGGAGAGGTCGGCCAGAGCGGCTACGACCTATTCGTAAAAAGAAACGACCCGAAGATGATAGCGAAGAAGTACGAAACATTTTTTGAAGAGATAATCAAAAGATAGAGCCATATGAAGAAAAAACTGAAAATCAACTTCCTCTCACACTTGAACCCGTTCCATTACCACGGTGGCGGCGAGCAGATTACAAACGCCATCATAAGAGAGGGTAGGGAGCGCGGCCACGATATCAAGGTAATCGCCATGAAGCCGAAGAAGTTCCGGCTTACATCCCGCGTTCTCAAACACAGGATACCGGACCTCTGGCTCCTTTTCGATGTCTTTAACTGCCCTGAAGCTAAGGACCATTTTGCACGCGGTTTTATCGACTCTATTATCTCGACCGGAAAATATGTTATAGGGCAGAACGCCTACAGCGATATCTGCTACTTAAATGCCCTGCCGTGCAACGGCCAAACCGGAGACGGCAGAAAGTGCGTAGTAACGAAGGACGACTACTACGGCAAGTTCGGTAACAGCTCGGGCTGGAAGAACGGCTACTGCCCGGTAAGCGACAACAAACGGCTCTTTACCAATGCGCTCGAATGCATCTTCCTCTCACCTCTGCACGCCTCTGTCTTCGAGACGATCTACCCAGAGATAACCGACAAGACCTATATACTGAAACCGCTCGTCGACGTTGAACTCTTTACCGACAAGAAGGGTACGCGCGACATAAAGTACGCCTCGTACGGTGGCATGAGCGAGACCAAGGGTTTTTACAATATACGCGCCAAGTTCCCGGACGAGCATGTAGTCTTCTTCGGTTCCAGAGGAGAGCACCTGGCCGAGAATTACAACTACGGCGAAGTGATCGGGCGTATTCCGTACGAGGAGATGCCGGACTTTCTAAACCGTGTTGAGAACTATATCCATATGCCGCGCTGGCCGGAACCGCACGGCCTTATAATAAATCAGGCTGCGCTATCTGGCTGCAACCTTATTCTCAACGACATGGTCGGAGCTACCACCCACGAAACAGACCCTGCCGACAGGGCCGGATACGAGAACAACGCCTCGGAGTTCTGGGTCCATCTCGAAGAGGTCGCCAAAAGAACCAAAGAAATGAACAAAGGGTAAAACAGATGAAAAAAAGGATCGGCGTCCTTTGCGCCTTTATTGAAGAAGAGCCCATGCACAGCCCGTACAGCATTCACGGCCTTATCAATACGCTCTCGTGCATAAGTAACCTCTCGATACTCGCCGTTGCCAACGGAGCGGATATATCCGAAGAGACCAGAAAACTTTTTAAGGACACCCCGCACGCCATACTGCTGGAACTGCCCGAGAATATAGGCGTACCTGCCGCATGGAATTTAGGTATTGAGCTTCTCGACTGCGAATACCTCTTTATCCTGAACGACGATCTTTGGATAAAAACAGACTGCATCCTGGAGCTTGCCAAAGTGCTCGAAGACAGGCCCGACACTGCTGTCATAGGCGTTGAAGGCGTGATCTGTACTGAACTGGATGAAAACGGTTTTCCGAGGGCAACGACCAAGTACAAGAAGCAGAAACAGAGAGGCTTTTTCAACACGGCCCCGAAGTTTTCAAAAGCAATTGTAGATGTAAGCGCAGTCGGCGGGTTCCTCTTCGGGCTCTCAATGGATTTTGTAAAGAAGACCGGCTTCCGCTTCGACACCCGCTACAGCCCGGCCTTCTGCGAAGAGTTCGACCTCGCCTACTTTGCAAGATCGAAGGGGTACAAGACACGAGTCCAGCTCGGCCTCGACTCCTCCTACGACCATATTCACGGCATAAGCTCAGGTCCCGTTGAGATAGAGTACCTCGGAAAAAAAATTATGAGCGACGAGTTGTCAGCGAGAAACACAAGGCTCTTCTCGGAAAAGTGGAAAGAGCGGCTCGAAGAACTGCTGACCCCGTGAACCGATACCGTTCCGACGCCTCCTAAAGACCCTGTCATCAAACACCCGGCCTCTCGAATATAAAGATATTCTCATTCCACTTGTCCGGCGCACCCGGCCTCAGAGCCAGATACCGCTCTCTAATTTCCCCTGTCTTTTCCGGGTTGTAGGCTAGGCCCTCTCCCTTTAAAAACTTAATCCACTGCCTGTCAGACTTTATATTTATATGGCCGGCAATACTCTTTGCTCTCGAAATATTCAAGAACAGCACAGGCAGCCTCCTTACCTCTTTAAGCAAAACCTTTATCTCGGAATCATTCAAATGCTCAAAGACGTCAAAAGCTATAAACAGATCGAAGTCCTTGGAAGCGCACTCGTCAAGGCTCTCGAAATACCTCTGCGGATACTTGCCGTACCTCTCAAGGTAGAGCGAGTGTGCCTCTTTTGAATAGTCGCAGCCTACATAGTCGTAACCGCGCCCGTTCATATAGTCGATCATCACGCCCGGACCGCAACCGAAGTCGAGTATACTCTTCCAGTCCGGCCCGACCGCTATCAATTCGCCGAGCACGGGCATTAAAACCTCCCACCCTTCGAACCAGCCCGGCCTGAAGAATGATTCGTTATAGATTACAGGCTCGGCCTTTTTCTTTCCGAATATCTTGTTAATCAGACCCACCGTACTCCACCCCCGTTCGCTCTACCGGCTCTCCAGCACCGCATACGCATACAGTACCGCATAAACCGCCGGGTTATAACTTATCGAGCCTCTCTTTTATTGCGTCGAAGACAGTATCGACCTCTATCTCGGTAATACAGTCGCTTATCTTGGTGCCGTCGCAGCCGTCCTGACCGCACGGCCTGCACTCGAACCTGTCGAGGGTAATAACCCCGTGACCTTCGCCCCACGGGGCCCAGTCAACATCGAACGACGGACCGAAGAGCGCCACCACCGGAGTTTTCAGCGCGGCGGCCATATGCATCGGTGCGGAATCGACGCCGAAGAAGAGCGCGCCACGGCGTATAATAGCGCCGAGCTCCAGCAGAGAGAGCCTTCCGCTAAGATCCACCACGTCACTTTCGAGTCTTGCCAGCACCTCTTCTATATACTCAAACTCAACACCATCCGGCCCGGAGGTAAGC
>JAJCZH010000005.1 GCA_029262515.1 Deltaproteobacteria bacterium
GGTATCGAAGCCGAAGCCGGTATCGAGAAGGAAATCGAGTCTGCTGTAGAGCAAGTCTCTGAACTTGAGTCGGAGATTGAGCCGGAAATATTACCGGAGGTTTCGGAAGTTGAACCTGAAGCCGCTGAAACGGAACCGGAAACCGAGGATGAGTTTGAGCTTGCCCCGGCACCTGATGAAGACGTTGGGCTTGATGAAGAGGTAGAGCTGCCCGAAGCGGCCGAAGTTATAGAGGGTGAAACAGGCGAGGCGCTTGAGCCCGAAATAGAGGTCCAAAGTACAGAGGAACCTGTAACTGAGGCGTTGGAAGAGATCACCGGCCTTGAGTCCGTAGATGACGAGGTTCCCGATGAAGTCGAGTTTGTGGTCGATGATGAAATTGAGATGGAAGCAGGAGCCGTTGAAGAGTTTGATGAGCCGCTGGAGACCGATGACCTTGCGGAGTTGGCTATCAGCGAAGCCATCGATGAGTTGATGGATAAGATAGATTCCGGGTCTACGCTGGATGACGGTATAGGGGTCACTGACGGAAAGGTAGCCGATGATACCGTTGATGAAAGGTCGGAGGAGTATGTAGATCTTTCTGAAGAGCTTGGGATGAACGAGGCAAAGGAGGCCCCTCCTGTAGCACAAGTTTCGACCTCTACGCGCGCCAACGATACATTTGACGAATTCAGGGCCGGCCTTGAAGACCAGCTAAGGCGCGAGGATACTGAGACGCACTACAACCTCGGCATAGCGTACATGGAGATGGAGCTGTATAAAGAGGCTTCCAAGGAGTTTAAGGTTGCGCTCAAGGACCCAAACCTGGAACTCGATTGCTACAGCAGGCTCGGCATGTCTGCAATGGCGGAGTCGAACGCGGAAGAGGCTATACCGTACTTCCAGAAGGCGCTCAAGATAGGCGAGAGTTGGAGCGAGGGGGAGCGCAAGGGCTGCATGTATGAGCTCGCGTTGGCTCATGAGGCTGCCAGCAACAGGGGCGAGGCCGCGTTGCTTTTTACGGAAGTAAGTGAGCTCGATCCGGGTTACAGAGAGGTTGCGGCAAAGGTATCGGCGTATGGCATCGTTAAACCTTCCGCCATTCCCGTGGATGACGGTTTAATAGAGGTCGAGCTGTTGTAAGCTTGGTTGATTGAGCGGCTTGTCGGGCCCGGCTACCGTCCGGGCCTTTTTTCATACTGTAATTCAACCCTTATTCCTTGAAACAGTTCTGCGTATTATTGTATTTCAGGCCGGGAGCCTGGTGTCTCTGTTTGTCCGTGCCGTATTTCGTTGACAGCCGTACCCTGTTGACCCAGCGGCGAGCACGTATTTGCGGTTGACTTTTTTACTGTTGCGTGTCAATTTAGATAGCCGTATATAAAAGCAGGCGACTTAGACGGATAAGGGGAATGATGAATAAATTCAGAGCACTTATTTTGACGGCACTTATAACAGCAGCCATCTCAGTGGCCGGCTGTTCCAGCAAGGATACAGGAGGTAGTAACGTGGCAGAGACAGGAATAGATGCAGCCAGGCTCGCGGCTCTCAAGACTACAGGGGCCGTTATTGAGACCAAGTACGGCGATATAGAGTTGGAGTTCTATCCGGATGAGGCTCCTTTGCATGTCGATAACTTTGTTAAGCTCGCTTCGGAAGGTTTTTACGACGGTACTATCTTTCATCGCGTTATACCCGGGTTTATGATTCAGGGCGGAGACCCGAACACAAAGGGGCAGGAGCGGCATACGTACGGTCAGGGCGGTCCGGGATATAGTGTTAATGCTGAGTTCAACAAAATCGGTCACGACAGAGGGATACTCTCTGCGGCGCGTTCCGCAGATCCCAATAGCGCAGGCTCCCAGTTCTTTGTTGTTGTGCAGAGAGCGCCGCACCTAGACGGCCAGTACACAGTCTTCGGCAGAGTAACAAAGGGTATGGACGTAGCGGATCAGATAGTTAATTCTCCGCGCGACCAGAGAGATCTTCCCGACGAGAGGATCGAGATAAAAGTACGCGTAATCGAGAAGAACGATTGATAAAGATAGTAGAGATTGAACTTTCGATCTTTTAACAAAGGGGCCCCCTGAGTTTTCAGGAGCCCCTTTCGTTGTTCGGTAACGTTGCTCTGTTTTATTTATGTTACGTCGTGTTGTTGAGTTGCACTATAGCGCACCGTAATTCCGACGACCGGACCGGTTGACAGAGCGGGTATGGCAGGCCTTGTAGTAGAAAATTTTCTTCTGTAAACGGTATTTTACGCTTGCAATGGAAATATTACTGTGCTAAATTTATTTTATCGATGCAGTTGATCGAGAAAAGTGGGCTTGCGCCCACTTTTTTGTTATCCGAGTTCCAGCGTTATTTTCTTTTGCGTTCGAACTTCCGGCGTTTATCTCCGCGTTGTTTTTTGTGCCTCGGCGACACTGCGTCATTCTGTGTTGGGATTTCCGGTACCGGTTTTGCGTACTCTTTTAAGACCTATTACCAAACCAGAACTCGTGACGGATTTTGTTGCTAGACGCATTGCGTATTGACACCCGGCGCACTATTTGAGTCTCACCACGGTTTTTTACGTGTCTCGACTTTAGGCGCCTCTTTTATCAAACCCGTCACCGATGAGGCCGTTACCTGTTGTAACGTGTGGAATTTTCTTTATACCCGGAGCAGTGTTCTCAACCTTTACCAAGAGTATCTGTTACTTGAAGACGACCGACCTATTAGACCGAATAACTGAAATAGCCGAACCAGTTGTAGATGGAGTTGGTCTCGAACTTGTTGACGTCCAGTTTACGGCAGAACACGGTCGAAAGGTCCTGCGTATCTTTATCGATAAACCGGGCGGCGTGACGATAGACGACTGCGGTTCCATTAGCAGGGAACTCAGCCTTGCGTTCGACGTTGACGATTTTATCCCTGGCCGTTACTCTCTGGAGGTGTCGAGTCCCGGACTCGAAAGGGCGCTAAAGAAGGTTGCCGACTTCGAAAGGTTTACAGGCAGCAAGGTGCGCCTGAGAGTGGTTCAGCCGATAGAGGAGCGAAGAAATTTTAGGGCGGTTATAAAGGCGGTTGAAGGAGACTCCGTCAGTATCGAAGATTCAGCCGGCAGGGTATGGAAGATTGAGATTGGTATGATCGAAAGCGCAAACCTTATTGTTGAATTTTGATCGTGTAGTAATTTATTATATGGAGAAGCAGTGATGGGACTAAACCTGAGCAATTTGATAGAGCAGGTAGGCAAGGACAAGGGAATTGCCAAGGATGTTCTTATTGACGCGCTTGAGACCGCTCTGTTGAAAGCGGCCGAGAAGCGTTTTGGGGCCGGCAAAGAAATTGAAGCGCACTATATGGAAGAGTCCGGCGAGATAGAACTCTTTCTTTTCAAGACCGTCGTCAAAGAGGTGGATGACGATGACCTCGAAATCACACTGGAGGATGCGGTAGAACTCGATCCCGAGGCCGTGCTTGACGATGTTATAGGCGTAAAGCTCGACTCCAACAAGTTTGGCCGCATAGATGCGCAGACCGCCAAGCAGATTATTATCCAGAAGGTGAGAGACGCCGAGCGCGATATCGTCTTTTCGGAGTATACTGATAAAAAGGGCGAGATCATAACCGGTATAGTCCACAGGTTCGAGCGCGGAGATATAATAATCGACCTCGGAAGGGCCGAAGCGATCTTGCCGAAGAAGGAGCAGGTTCGGCGTGAAGGTTACAGGCAGGGCGAGCGCGTAAGGGGTATGGTCGTTGACGTGTTGAGCGAGTCGAGAGGCCCGCAGGTCGTTCTGTCGCGTACCCATCCCGGCTTTTTGATGAAACTCTTTCAGATGGAGGTCCCTGAGGTCTATGAGGGTATCGTTGAAATCAAGGGCGCTGCCAGGGAACCCGGTGACAGGGCGAAGATCGCCGTCGTTTCCAATAACTACGATGTCGATCCTGTCGGAGCGTGCGTCGGGGTAAAGGGCTCAAGGGTACAGGCCGTGGTGCAGGAGCTTAAGGGCGAGAAGATCGATATAATTCACTGGTCCGAAGACCCGGCCATATATGTTAAGAATACTCTGTCTCCTGCCGTTATCTCCAAGGTCATAACCGACACGGAAGAGCATGCTATGGAGGTTGTTGTGCCTGATGATCAACTTTCGCTGGCAATCGGCAAGAAGGGGCAGAACGTAAGGCTTGCCGCAAAACTTACGGGCTGGAAGATAGATATAAGGACCGAGGCCGACGGCACGGGCGAGACACTCTCGCCGGAAGAGGCGCTGCGCAAAGAGATTGAGGCGTCGGATGCCAAGGGTGAGACTGATACTAACGATAGCAGCAAAGACGAGAGTAGTAGAGACGCAATAAATAACGCTCTGCTCGATGCTCTTAAGAGTGATGTGGAGGAAGCGGAAGAAGCAGAAGAAGAGCAGAGTGCTGCAGAAGATACGGCTGCAGAGGAGACGGCGGATGAAGCACCCGAAGCGCAGGATGATTCGCAAGAGTCGGCTGAAGAGGGTGAGGAAGAAGCTCTTGAGGAAGAGCCTGTCGGTTGAGTTCCGTGCGTCGAGCTCGTAATCCGATAAGAACTTGCGTCGGGTGCAGGAACAGAAGAGAGAAGAGTGAAATGGTCAGGATAGTCTCTGTAGAGGGCAGTCCTGTTATAGATGAAAAGGGTAATATGAGCGGCAGAGGGGCGTATGTCTGCCGGTCTGAAAGTTGCTTGGAGACGGTGATGACAGATAGAGGCCGTCTATCGAGGGCATTTAAGGAAGAGACTGAAGCGCCGGATTCGGACCAGTTCCGTAACAGGCTTGGGTTGTTTAAGACAGATTCTAATCAGAGTTGAGATGCCGATAGAAGATAAAGAAAAAGAGCAGGGCGAAGTAGTTGAGAAGCGCGTTAAGGCGACGGTAATAAGGCGCAGGTCTGCAAGCTCGGCCGCAAAGGTGGCCAAGAAGAAGGCCGAAATCTCTGAGGCTGAAAGCAAAGAGAATGCTGCTTCAGCTGCCCCGGTTGTTGAGGAGAAGCCTGAGAAGACGGCTGCCAAGAAGGAAGCGCCGAAGAAGGCCGCTGCCGGGAAAGTTGCCGAAGCCGAGCCTGAAAAGCCGGAGAAGGTAGTAACCGAAGAGGCGCCGAATAAGACGGCAAAGCAGGCTGCCCAAAAGAAGAGCGCCGCCCCTGAGAAAGTTGAAGCCGAGGGTGAAGAGGCTGCTCCGGAGGTTGTGGCAAAAGCGCCGAAGAAGGCAGCCAAAAAGGGCGCGCCTAAGAAGGCGGAGGTCAAGCCGCAAGAGCCTGCTGCGAAAGCCGGAGGAAAAGTGGAGGTAAAGGCCGAAACGAAACCGCCGCATGCCGCTAAAGAGGTGAAGGTCTTCGGCAAAGAGCCTGCCCCCAGCAAGTTCTTCCCGCAGAGGCCTCAGGGCAAGAAGGGCCGCCGTTTCCAGAACAGGGGACCGCAGCGCCGCAGAAATCAGGTGGTGCAGAACCGGGCGCTCAAGAGCACGGAGATTACGGTTCCGACGGGTGCTTCCCGCGTCGTGCGTATCATGGACGCCATAAGTATTGCAGAGTTCTCTCAGAGGCTCGGAGTCAAGGCCGGAGAGATAATAAAGAAGTTGATGGCGCTCGGTATAATGGCCACGGTTAACCAGTTTATCGACGTGGACGCGGCGACCCTCATAGCCCAGGAGTACGATTTTGAGGTCGAAAACGCCGCCGTGGATGAAGTAACGCTTCTGGAGAGTACCACCGGCGAGGAAGTAAGCGCAGAGGTTGTTACGCGAGCTCCTGTTGTAACCGTTATGGGCCATGTCGACCACGGTAAGACCTCTTTACTCGACGCCATACGCGAGACGAATGTCGCAACAGGAGAGGCCGGAGGAATAACCCAGCACATAGGCGCCTATCATGTTCATCTCGAAAAGGGCGACGTCACCTTCCTGGACACGCCGGGGCATGAGGCCTTTACCTCTATGCGGTCGCGCGGGGCAAAGGTTACAGACCTTGTAATCCTGGTCGTCGCTGCCGATGACGGCGTAATGCCGCAGACGGTCGAAGCGGTAAACCATGCCAAGGCGGCTGAGGTTCCGATAATAGTCGCTATCAACAAAATGGACCTTCCTGATGCTGATTCGAGCAGGGTCAGGAACGAGCTCTCGGGTTACGATCTGATCTCCGAAGAGTGGGGTGGCGATACCATCTTCATGGAGGTATCGGCCAAACAGAGGACAAACGTAAAAGAGCTGCTAGAGATGATACTCTTGCAGGCCGAGATACTCGAACTCAAGGCTACTGTCGATACGCCCGCAAACGGAATTATCGTAGAGGCCCAGCTCGACAAGGGACGCGGCCCGGTTGCTACCGTTCTGATTCAGAGCGGTACGGTCAAGGTCGGTGACGCTTTTGTCTCGGGCATTCATCATGGCCGAGTGAGGGCTATGGTCAGTGATCGCGGCCTGAGGATCGAGAGCGCAGGGCCGTCTATGCCGATAGAGGTGCTCGGGCTCTCCGGAGTACCCGAAGCCGGAGATACCTTCCATGTCGTTAAGGACGAGTCGACCGCCCGCCAGATAGCCTCCTTAAGGGTGCAGAAGATAGCCGACAAGGATCTTGCACAGACCGCCAAGATCAGCCTCGAAGACCTATACGAGCAGATAAGCAAGGGCGACGTAAAGGAACTCAACCTGATAATCAAGGCCGATGTCCACGGTTCGATCGAGGCCGTAAAGGACTCTTTGAACAAGCTCTCGACAGAGGCGGTAAAGATAAAATTCATACATAGCGCGGTCGGAGGAATCAACGAGGGCGACGTAATGCTCGCAAGCGCCTCGAACGCCATTATAATAGGCTTTAACGTAAGGCCGGAGACCAAGGCGTATGTTCTGGCAGAAAAGGACTCGGTAGACCTCAAACTCTATAACGTTATCTACAACCTTGTAGATGACGTGCGCAACGCGATGGAAGGCATGCTGGAGCCGATAATAAGGGAAGAGGTTCTCGGAAGAGCTGAGGTAAGAGATATTTTCCGCGTGACCAAGGTCGGAACGGTAGCCGGTTGTTACATTGTCGACGGCAAGGCGAGCAGGAATGCGAAGGTCAGGCTGGTGCGTGACAACGTAGTTATCTACGAAGGTACTCTTTCGTCGCTTAAACGCTTCAAAGAGGATGTCAAAGAGGTGCAGACCGGTTACGAGTGCGGTATGGCGATAGAGGGTTACAACGACCTCAAGGTGGGCGACGTCATCGAGCTCTATATAGAGAAAGAGGAGATGGCCAAGCTGTAGTCCCTGTTTCCGGGCCGGTTTTATTTAAAGCGGGCCGTGCCGGTTTAAAAGATAGGAGCGGTCCTTCTATTAAAGTTGCCGGAGTTATAGTGACCGGGGCGATTTGTATGCTAAACGGGCCGGACGAGTTTAACAGATAATGCAAGCGGCTGTAACAGGTCGGACCGGTCTCTTTAAAGAACTGCCTGAGTAAATGGCAGGTCAGACATGTCGTCCATGGCGGGTGAGAAGAGCATGGTCGTAGGGGTCTGTTGCATACGGTTGGTACTTCACGGCAACCGTTCCCTTAAGGGGAAGCGCAAGGTCGTTAAGAGCCTGATAGAGAAGGTCAAGCACCGTTACAATGTCTCTATTGCCGAGGTCGGTTCCAACGACGACCTTGTAAGGGCTGAGATAGGGTTTGCAACGGTCGGTAATGACAGGCAGTTTATCAATTCGGTAGCTGACAAGGTTATCGAGTTTATCTACTCTCTCGGAACCGCTGAAGTGACCGACCATACTCTCGAACTGATAAACGTCTGAGGAGCGAACACTTTAGACCGTAAGCTCTGTTTTTTTATTAATATATAAACGTAAGTTAAGACTGAACCTCAGATGGTACATACATATAAACGCTCCGATAGAGTCGGAGATCTCATAATGCAGGAGGTAGCCTCCATACTGTTACATGGTGAGCTGAAGGATCCGAGAGTCGGTTTCGTTACCATTACGCATGTGAAGATGACTCCCGATCTCAGGGATGCGAAGATCTACTTTAGCCAGATCGGTACAGAGAAGGAGAAGAAGGAGAGCTGCGAGGGGCTAAACAGCGCAAGTGGTTATATAAGGCGCGTACTTGCCAAGCAGCTCAGGCTCAGGAGTATCCCTAAGGTGACTTTCTTCTACGATGAAACTCTTGAGTACTCCGATCATATCGGGCAGGTTCTGCACGGTATAAAGGATGATGATACGGACGGAGAAGAGTAGAGCTGGGTTTCTTATAACCGTTTTCAGGCTACGTTCGGTTAAGCGGTAATTGAGTGTTAAATAGATAGAACGGCAGATAGAAAGGCCGCCTCGTTGGCGGCATGCCATACTAAAAGCTTTTGCAAGCGGTGGCACTAAATATTTCATTGATGTTAGATCGGAAAAATATATGAGTGACTATTTTGGCGCGGTTATAGAGCGCATGAGGCAGGGCGAGAGGTTTCTGGTCGTCTCGCACGTCAACCCCGAAGGAGATGCCATAGGGTCGCTGCTCGGCCTTGCGCTTGCGCTTCGCTCTCTCGGTAAGGATGCCGTTGCGTACCTCGAAGACCCGCTTCCGGGTATATTCGAGTTTCTGCCAGGTTCCGAGACTATAGTCCATACTCTCGACGGCGAGGCCCCTTTCGACGCCACCTTTGCGGTGGATTGCGGCCAGATGGACCGGCTCGGCAAGAACTTCAACAAGTTCGAAGGCATGGGGCCCGTGTTGAACCTTGATCATCATACCACCAACGACAACTTCGGTGAGTTGAATGTCGTCTTCCCGGATGCAAGTTCCACCGGAGAGGTGATCTTCGACTTCTGTAAAGAGGCATCCATAGAGATAACCACTGATATTGCGATCAACCTCTATGTAGCCATCCATACCGATACCGGCTCTTTTCGTTACTCCTGCACCAGTGAGGCGGCGCTTAAGAAGGCCGGAGAGCTTGTTGGCAGAGGCGCGGACCCGTGGATGATATCGACCCAGGTTTATGAAAATCACCCTGCAAGCAAGTACAAGCTTCTTGCAAGGGTACTTTCGACCCTTAATATTATAGAGATGGAGGACGCTAAGCACTTAATAGCGACCCTCTATGTTACTGATGAGATGTTCGAGAGCACGGGGGCGGACAAAGGCCATGCAGACGGTTTTGTCAACTATGCAAGAGGTATAGAGGGTGTCGAGGCCGGGGTTCTCTTTAGAGAGACCGGTCCTGATGAGTATAAGGTAAGTTTCAGGTCGAAGGGTGACGTGGACGTGGCAGATGTCGCGCTCGGTTTTGGCGGCGGCGGACACAGCCATGCTGCCGGCTGCTCTGTAACCGGAGAGCTTAAAGCGGTAATGGAGAGAGTTGTCGGGGCCCTAAAGGCATCTCTGGCCGGGTAGGATTTAATGGACGGCATTATTGTAGTTGATAAACCCTCGGACTGGACTTCGCACGATGTAGTTGCAAAGGTTAAGCGCAGCCTGAAGGCCCGCAAGGTGGGGCATCTCGGTACTCTTGATCCCGCCGCAACAGGGGTTCTGCCGCTGGTCGTAAACGGCGCCACAAAGTATGCTCGTTTCTTAGATGTCGGAGGCAAGGGTTACGAGGCAATACTTAAGCTAGGCGAGACGACCGATACGCAGGACGGCGAAGGCAGTGTTGTGGAGCGCGCTGATGTCGGCGATATAGACGGGGCCGATATAAAAGAAGTCCTTAAGACTTTTGTCGGTAAGATAGAGCAGGTTCCGCCTATGTACTCTTCGGTCAAACAGGGCGGAGTGCCTCTTTATAAGCTTGCCAGAAAGGGTGTCACCGTAGAGCGTCCGGCAAAAGAGGTCGAGATCTACTCTATTGAACTTAAGAGTATAGAACTGCCGTATGTCGATTTTTCCGTTGAGTGCTCACGAGGTACCTATATAAGAACCCTTTCTGCCGATGTGGGGCAGAGCCTCGGTTGCGGGGCGCACCTTCACAGGCTTAGAAGAACCCGTAGCGGTAGCTTTACCGAAGAGGAGGCAGTAGATCCGACTTCGGGTAAAGAGGAGCTCGAAGCTGCGTTGATTCCCCTTGAAGCCGCTCTGGGCCGTTCGACTACCCTGATGAGCGGCGTCGATCTGGATGATACCACAGCCTCAAGGGTGAAGTGCGGACCGTTATGGGTAAAACTCGTTTGTACTTTCAAGGTGGGCGAGGTAGTAAGGCTTATGCATAACTCAGTGGTGCTCGGTTTTGCGGAGTTTGTCGGCAGAGACGAAGCGACTGAGAAATCTCAGTTTAATGTAGTAAAGGTGCTTTTCGGAGGTGTGGTACGCTCTTCGAGTTTGAAGCCGGACAAGGTGTCCGGGGCTTGAAGTGCCTTTTGTATAGTGTTGCTTTAAAAGATAGCTTGAAATAATATTTAAAATGGATAAAATTCTTGTGTGTAGGGCATAAGGCCCTTGTGTCTAAACGGAGGTAAGAAGAATGCTGGCGGCTGAAAAGAAGAAAGAAATCATAGAGAACTACAAAACTCATGAAGGTGATACCGGTTCGCCCGAGGTACAGGTTGCGCTTTTGAGCGAGCGGATAAACGGCTTGAGCGATCATTTTAAGGTCAATAAGGGCGACCATCACTCGCGCAGAGGGCTTCTAAAGATGGTTGGCCGCCGCAGGCGTCTGCTCGAGTACGTTAAGAAGCAGGATGTCGAACGGTACAAGACCCTTATCAAGAGGCTCGGTCTCAGGCGTTAACCCGTCTGGAGAACCGGGACGGTCCTGTGAGCCGTATCAGGCGGTATGGGCCGCGCGTGCCGGCATAAATGTAAGACAGTGTTCGTCAGGGGGCGTGCGCTGGAGCAAGGAAATTAAACGGAATATAAAAGTTAGAAATAAGGTTAGGAGAGTTTTAGATAGATGGTAAAAAAATATGAAGTAGAGTTCGGTGGCAGAAGTATAGAGGTAGAGACAGGCCGTATGGCCAAGCAGGCGCACGGCTCTTGCACGGTAAGGTACGGTGATACTGTTGTGCTCGTTACTGCATGCCGTACCGACAAGCCGTCGACCAATGTCGATTTTCTACCGCTTACGGTTAATTATCAGGAAATGACTTATGCTGCGGGCAAGATTCCCGGCGGTTTCTTCAAGCGTGAAGGAAGGCCCGGCGAGAAAGAGACCCTGACATCAAGACTGATAGACAGGCCGCTCAGGCCCCTCTTCCCCGACGGTTACTTTAACGAGACTCAGGTCATAGCGACCGTGCTCTCGGTAGATAAAGAAAATGACCCGGAACTGGTCGCAATGCTCGGCGCCTCGATCTCGCTCTGCATTTCCGACATTCCGTACACCAGCGCGATAGCTGCCGTAAGGGTAGGTTCAATAGACGGAAAGTTTATCTGCAACCCGACTATGGCCGAGAAAGAGGAATCGGAACTCGATCTCATAGTCGCCGGTACCGAAGATTCTATACTGATGGTAGAAGGCGGGGCAAAAGGCGCAAGCGAAGACTTTATGCTCGAGGCCCTCGCATTCGCGCAGGAAAATATCAGGGTGGCGACCGACCTTCAGAAAAGGATAGTTGAGGAGGCCGCTCCCCAGAAGTTTGACGTACCTCCTGTAGAGGTCGATACGGCGCTTACAGCTCGTGTGGCCGAGGTAGTGGAAGAGGACTTGAGGGGCGCGCTCAATATCGCTACCAAGATAGAGCGTTACGCCCGCTTCTCAGAGATAAAGACGAATACCAAGGCAGCGTTTGCTGAAGAGTTCGAGGGCAGAGAGTCCGAGATCAGCGCAGCCTTCGGGGACCTCAAGTACCGCATCATGCGCGAAACAGTAACTCGTGAGAAGCGCAGGGTTGACGGGCGCGGTCCGACGGAGGTAAGGGATATTACCTGCGACGTAGGCCTTCTGCCCCGTACCCACGGTTCGGCCCTCTTTACCAGAGGCGAGACCCAGGCGCTTGTCGTAACCACGCTCGGCACCTCTGATGACGAGCAGAGAATAGACGCGCTTACGGGCTGGGAGTACAAGAGGTTCATGCTCCACTACAACTTCCCTCCGTTCTGCGTCGGTGAGGTCAAGTTTATGAGAAGTCCGGGCCGCAGGGAAATAGGACATGGCGCACTTGCAGAACGTGCCGTAGTCAGCACTATGCCTTTCGAGAATCCTGACTTCCCGTACACGGTTCGTGCGGTCTCCGATGTTCTTGAGTCGAACGGTTCCTCTTCCATGGCTACGGTCTGCGGAACGTCTCTTGCCCTTATGGATGCAGGCGTACCGACTTCCGGCCACGTCGCGGGAATAGCGATGGGATTGATCAAAGAGGGCGACGATATGGTTATCCTCTCCGATATCCTCGGAGACGAAGACCACCTCGGAGATATGGACTTCAAGGTTGCCGGAACAAGGGAGGGTATTACCGCCCTTCAGATGGATATAAAGATTGCCGGGCTCTCTACGGAGATTATGAAAAAGGCGCTTTACCAGGCCCGCGAAGGCAGGTTGCATATACTCGGCATTATGGAGAGCGCAATCGATACGCCTCGCTCCGAGTACTCCGAGTACGCTCCTCGCATCATAACCATTACCGTCAAGCAGGAGCGGATCAAGGACGTTATCGGCCCCGGAGGCAAGAACATCAAATCGATCGTAGCCGAGTGCGGAGTCAAGGTAGACATAGACGACTCGGGCAAGGTCAATATCGCTTCGAGCGATGACGAGGCCGCGCAGAAAGCTATTGCGATGGTCAAGGCGCTTACCCAGGACGCTGAGATCGGCAAAATCTATATGGGCAAGGTCAAGAAGATCGTCGATTTCGGAGCCTTTGTCGAGATCTTCCCGGGCACCGAGGGGCTTGTTCACATCTCCCAGCTCGAAGAGGGCAGGGTAGCCAACGTACGTGATGTTATAAACGACGGCGATGAGTTCCCGGTAAAGGTTCTCGATATCGACAGGCAGGGCAAGATCCGCCTTTCGAGAAAAGAGGCCATCGGCGAGACAGTATAAGCCCTTTTGGCTGTATGCAGGCGGGCCGGTTCTTTAGAGAAATGATTCTTTACGTTCTGTGTCCGCTTGTCTGCTCAGCCCGTTACTCTTTCGGTAACCGTTTATCCGGAGGCAGGTTTCAGATCTGCTATCCGGTAGACGGCAGCCGTAAATAATAAAGAAAAGGGTATATGTCTAGAATAAGTAAGAGCACCCTCGATAGCGGCATAAACGTTATTACCGAAGAGATGCCGGACGCGGAGTCCGCAACACTCGGCATCTGGGTCAGAACAGGCTCCAGGAACGAAAGCCGTGGACTCAACGG
The DNA here is from genome assembly GCA_029262515.1 of Deltaproteobacteria bacterium. Taxonomy (GTDB): domain Bacteria; phylum Desulfobacterota; class GWC2-55-46; order GWC2-55-46; family JADFVP01; genus JADFVP01. The sequence continues at coordinate 13,245 of JAJCZH010000005.1, forward strand.
TATATCCCATTTTATTGAGCACCTCCTCTTCAAGGGAACCCCGAAGAGGAACGCGCTCGAAATCTCGCGCGAGATAGAGTCGGTCGGCGGTGTTCTCAACGCATTCACCAGCCGCGAGTATACCTGCTTCTACGCTAAAGTACTCAACAAGGATATAGCTCGCGCAGCAGACCTCCTCTCTGATATATTTATCAACCCTAACTTCGATTCCGTCGAGATGGACAAGGAGCGCAGCGTCGTGCTTCAGGAAATCAAGATGGTCGAGGATACCCCGGACGACATTATCCACGATATCTACGCAGGTGAGTTCTGGAAGGGACATCCGCTCTCGTACCCGATACTCGGGCCGGACAAGAATATCGAGTCGCTTATAAGGGAAGATATCGTAGAGTACTACAACATCCATTACCGTTCCCGTAACGTCTTTATCGTTGCGGCCGGAGGCGTAAAACACGCCTCAATCCTCAAATTGATGAATAAGGGTTTCGGGCGGTTGAAACTTACCGAATCGCCGGAGAATATCCCCGACCCCGTAACCCACCCGGGTACCCGCCTGGTGCAGAAGGATCTTGAGCAGGTTCATATGTGCCTAGGCGTTCCGGCTCTTGCACAACCTGATCCGAACCGGTATAAGCTCTACCTCTTGAATACGATCTTAGGCTCCGGCATGAGTTCGCGCCTCTTTCAGGAGGTGAGGGAAAAACGGGGCCTCGCCTATTCGGTCTTCTCATACCTCAACCTCTATAAAGACTCCGGTTCGCTGGTCGTTTATTCAGGAACAACAAAGGAGAACTTTTCCGAGCTGCTGTCTATTGTATTACGGGAGTTTGCCAGGATGAGGCGCGGGGTGACGAAGATAGAGCTTAAGGAGGCGAAGAGCCAGTTGAAGGGCGGCATGCTTCTCGGGCTCGAAAGCTCGGAGAACAGGATGACGAAGCTTGCAAGGGACGAGATATACTTCGGCGCTCCGGTCGATATAAAGAAGATAGTAGCCTCCATCGATCACGTGCGCACCGATTCTTTAGAGAAGTTGGCCTCTGAAATCTTGAGGCCGTCTAAGGCGATGCTGGCGGCAATCGGCAAGGTGCGGGGCGCCGAACTTCCTAAGGGATTAAAAAAAGCGTCTGTTAAGAAACCTGCACTGAAGGCTCGCAAGAAACCGGCTTGATCTTTATTATAGAATATAATAGAGAGACGGTTTCATTAACCCGAATCCGAGGGTAAAGATATGAGGGTACTGGTAATAGAGGATGAGAAGAAGGTAGCCTCGTTTGTTAAGCGCGGGCTTGAGCAGGAGAGTTACGCCGTGGACGTCGCCCACGACGGCATAGACGGTCAGCATTACGCCGAGGTGAATGAGTACGACGTAATTATTCTCGACATTATGCTGCCCGGAAAGAGCGGACTCGATGTACTTAAGGAAATAAAGGAAAAGGGTGTTGAGGCCCCTGTGCTTCTGTTAACCGCACGCGACTCGGTGGAGGACAGGGTAAAGGGGTTGGATGTCGGCGCCGACGACTACCTGACCAAGCCGTTCGCTTTTGAAGAGCTTCTCGCGCGCCTCCGGGTCTTGATGCGCCGCGGCGGTTACGGCTCTCCGGTCCTCAAGTTCGCAGATCTCTCACTCGACCCGGCGACCCGCAAGGCGAAGCGCGGGGATAAAGAGGTTGATCTTACCGTCAAGGAGTACGCGCTTCTGGAGTACCTGTTGAGAAACCCAGACCGTGTGCTTACGCGTACGCTTATCTCCGAGCATGTCTGGGACCAGGCCTTCGATTCCGAGACCAATGTGGTTGACGTCTATATCAACCATCTGAGGGCCAAGGTGGATAAGGATCCGTCGTGCCGGCTGATCCATACGGTACGAGGCGTCGGGTACGTGCTTAAGGATGAGAAAGAGTAGGTTTTTGCCGGCTTCCGGGCCGGGTTGCTTCGGTTCGACTCTTTTGCGTCTGTCTCAAAGGCATGGGGCAGAGCGGAACTTTTCTTTCCGTTTACGTTGTGCCATATGGTGTCGGTCTTCTGTAATTCCTGTTATCCAATAAAGAGAAGGCCGACCTTTTCTTTTATACAGCTACCAGTAACCCCCGTTCTTTGACCCCTGCTCCATAAGCTCCGCATCGATAGACTTTACCCTGTTTTTCTGGTACTCTTAAAGGTAGGAGTCCAGTTTTTCTGCGCTCGTATGGTTTAATGATTTCACGGGGTTGCGCCCATTTGACACCACTATTCGGGAGAATCATGCTTCCAGAGAGAGTCTATGCCGCGCTAGAGGATGTTGTCGGCAAAGAGAACATAACGGCCTCAAAAGAGGATCTGCTCTGCTACTCTTACGACGCTACCAATACTACCTTCATGCCGGACGCCGTGCTCTTTCCGGCAACCGCAGTTGAGGTTTCGCGAGTTGTTGAAATAGCCAATACGGAAAAATTCGGACTGATTCCTCGCGGGGCCGGAACCGGATTTACCGGAGGCTCGCTCGCCGTGTTTGGCGGCGTTGTGCTCTCTACCGAGCGTATGAAGTCCGTCATAGAAATCGATGAAGAGAATCTTACCGCTGTAGTTGAGCCGGGTGTCATCACCTGGGAGTTTCAGCAGGACGTAGAGGCAGTTGGCCTATTCTACCCTCCGGACCCGACTTCTAAGAAGACATCCACCATAGGCGGCAATATCGCCGAGTGCGCAGGCGGCCCGAGGGCCGTAAAGTACGGAGTAACGCGCGACTATATCCTCGGGCTTGAAGTCGTGCTGCCGACCGGAGAGATCATTAGTACCGGAACCTCTACTATGAAAGGGGTTGTCGGTTACGATCTCACGCGCCTTATGGCCGGTTCCGAGGGTACGCTCGGCATAATCACAAAGGCCACGCTCAGGCTCATTCCGAAACCTGAGAAGGTAATCACCATGCTCGTCTCTTTTTTAGACGTTGCTGCTGCGGCTGCTGCGGTCTCAGATATAATCGCTGCGCGTATCATGCCTTCGACACTTGAGCTTATCGATGCCTTCTCGATAAAGTGTATAGAGGAGTACGACCCCGAGCGCCTGAAGAATGTCGGAGCGCTTCTGATTATCGAAGTTGACGGCATTTCGGAAGCTGCCGACAAGGCGGCAGAGCGCGTTGAAGAGGTCTGCGGGTCAGCCGGGGCTACCGGTTTTGAAACCGCGACCGACAAGCACGATGTCAAGAACCTCTGGAAGGCGCGCCGCTCTATCTCTCCTGCGCTTTTTAAACTCAAACCGAACAAGATAAATGAGGATGTGGTTGTTCCGAGATCGAGGATAATGGAACTGATGACAGGGCTTGAGAGAATCGGTACGGAACGCCGCCTTATCATAGCCTGCTTCGGTCACGCAGGAGACGGTAACATCCATATGAATATAATGTATGACAGAAATAATATTGATGAAGCGACAAATGCAGATATGGCCGTTAAAGAGGCCTTTGAGCTGACGCTCTCTCTCGGCGGTACGATCTCGGGTGAGCATGGCGTTGGTACGACGAAGGCCAAGTACCTCGATATGGAACTCGGTCCTGTTGAGGTTGCCTTGATGCAGAGGCTAAAGAGCATGTTCGACCCGAATAACATTCTCAACCCGGGAAAGATCTTCTCCGGCAGCGCCTCTGACAAAAAAGTGCCGGCCCCTGCGTTTTAAGCGGATAAAGGTCTTTTAGACAGGTTACAGTATGAGCGAATTAGAGAGTTTTAGAGCTGAAATAGATAAGTGCGTCAAGTGCGGCACCTGCCGCTCGATCTGTCCTACTACGCGCGTGCTCGGCAGAGAGAGTGCGTGCGCGCGCGGTAAGCTGACCCTTATCAAGGCGTACCTCGATGGCGAGATCGAGATGAGCGAGACCTTTATGCGCCACATAAAGGAGTGCGCCATGTGCGGCGGCTGTAGAGACGTCTGCCCGGCGGGCGTAAAGACCACGGACGTCTACCTTGCGGCCCGCGCCGAATTTGTTGAGAAAAAGGGGCTGCCTTTCTTGGCTTCTCTGATCTTCAAGAACCTCGATTCGAGCCGCCTGATGCCGTTTGCCCTGAAGCTCGGTACTCGTTTCAAGGGACTGTTCTTTAAGGGAGCCGAGACCGATACCGGGCTCGTCTCCCGTTTTTCGCTGCCGCTTGTCGGCGGAGGCAGGCTCATGCCCGAAGTTGCCGGAACATTCTTTCTAGATAGGAAAGAGGTGCGAAAGCTCGGAAAGAGGCAGAAAAAGGGTGGCGATCAGATGGGGTCTTCTTCGGCCAATATCGCCTTCTTTGCCGGTTGCGGCGTCAATTATCTTATGCCGGACGTCGGCAGCGCGTCTCTTAAATGCATAGAGCGGACCGGTTCTACGGTTTCGGTCCCCAAGGGGCAGGTCTGCTGCGGCATGCCTGCTTACTATACCGGGGATATGGAGACCGCAAGAAGGCTCGCGAAGAAGAATATAGAGGTCTTTGAGTCGTACGACTACGATTACGTTGCGACCTCGTGCGCCACGTGCAGCCACGGGCTCAAGACCGTCTTTAAGAATCTCTTCAAAGATGACGATGAGATGAGAGAGAGGGCCGGGGCCTTTGCAGAGAAGGTACGCGATATTACGGAGCTTCTGGCTCGCGACCTCGGACCGATGGAGGCCGCCTCTACCGGTAGCGAAGAAACCGGCAGTTCCGATAGGCCGGTCAGCGTTACGTACCACGATCCCTGCCACCTAAACAGAAATCAGGGGATCAAGGCCGAGCCGCGCGCACTGCTCGAAGGTACAGATGGCATTGAGTTCAAGAACATGAAGTTCGCCTGTAGCTGCTGCGGCCTCGGCGGCGGGCTCAGCATGACCAACTACGACCTCAGTATAGCTATTTCCAAGCGCAAGGCCGACGGTGCGCTCGCTTCCGGCGCGGATGTCGTTGCAACGGCCTGCCCGGGCTGCATAGTTCAGTTGAGGGACGCTATGCACAGGTACGGGGTCGACAAAAAGGTCGTTCATGTGGTGGAGCTTCTGTAAAGTATTGAAGGCTTGCCTCGCGTGATACATCTTGATAGAGTATTAAAATAGTAGACAATTTTATAAGATTTTTTTTATAGAACCTTCATTGTAGAACCTTCAAAAGGAGTGCCATCTTTAATGGTCTACCTCTCGCTCTGCATACATAACCACCAGCCTGCCGGAAACTTCGATTTTGTACTAAAAGACGCATATAAACAGTCGTACTGGCCTTTTTTAAAGATCCTTTCTAGGTACCCGTCCATCAAGTTGACGCTCCATAACTCCGGATACCTGCTCGACTGGATAGCAAAGAACAGGCCCGAGTACATAGAGCTGCTCGGTAAGATGGTGGCGCGCGGGCAGGTCGAGGTCTTAGGGGGCGGTTTCTACGAACCTATTCTGCCGGTAATACCGGATGAGGACAGGCTTGGGCAGATCGGTCTTATGTCGGAGCGGATAGAGCTGATGCTCGGCAAGAAACCGAGGGGCATGTGGCTGGCCGAGAGGGTCTGGGAGCCGACGCTGCCGACTACGCTCAAGGCCGCAGGCATAGAGTATATAATTGTAGACGACCACCACTTTATAAAGTCCGGCGTAAGCCCGGAAAAGCTCTGCGGTTACTACCTGACCGAAGACCGGGGCAACGTCGTAAAGGTCTTTCCCGGAAGCGAGCTTCTCAGGTACCTGATACCCTTCAGGACCGTAGACGAGTTTGAGGGTGAGCTGAAAAAGATCAGCGATAACGACGATGTTTCGGGCATAATCTACGGCGATGACGGAGAGAAGTTCGGCGTATGGCCCGGCACCTACAAGTTGGTCTTCGAGGACGGCTGGCTGGAGTCCTTCTTTGAGCGGATAAGCTCCCTCGACTGGATAAAGACGCTCACGCTCTCTGAGTACGTCGAGGCCGAGGAGCCGCAGGGCAGGGTCTACCTGCCGACCACTTCTTATATGGAGATGGGTGAGTGGAGCCTGCCGCGCGAGGCCTCTGAGGCGTATTCGGAACTCAATAAGGCGATGGAGAACGAAGAGGGCGGCGAGCTAGTCAGGCGCTTTCTTCAGGGGGGGACCTGGCGTAACTTCTTCTCTAAATACTCGGAGTCTAACTGGATGCACAAACGCATGCTTCAGGTCAGCTCGCGAATAAGCGCACTTAGGGCCAAAGCCACGGCAGTTGAAAATCTTGCCGAGGCCGAAGAGGCCCTCTACAGGTCGCAGGCCAACGACGCCTACTGGCACGGCGTCTTCGGCGGCCTTTACCTGCCGCACCTTAGAACCGAGGTTTACAGGAGTATTATCGAGGCTGAGACCCTTATCGGGACTCAACCGTTGGGTTCTGCTATCAAGATTGAAGAGGCCGATCTCGATGCGGACGGTTACGACGAGGTGGTTCTCAGGAGCGCGGAGCTGTCGCTCTTTGTCAGCCCCCGGAACGGTGGCGGCCTCTTCGAACTCGATTACCTTCCGGCTGGCCTTAACCTCTGTAATACTCTTACGCGCTGGGAGGAGGCGTACCACTCCAGGGTGGAGGAGCTCTGTAAAGAGGGTACCGACGACGGCGACGGCACAAAGAGCATCCACGATCTTGTTTCCGCAAAGGAGGAAGGGCTCGAAGAGCACCTTATTGTCGATTCCTGTAGAAGAGCCGCATTTAAAGATCATTTTCTCTCTATTAATGAAAATCTCGATGATTTCTCCCGTAACGTCCATTCGACCCTGTCGGATTTTCACACCAGCCCGTATAACGTTGAGAAGGCAAAGAAAGGGCTTCTGCTCGAAAGAGAGGGCAGCGTGGCCGGGGCTGCCGTAAAGGTGGCAAAGAGTATAGAGGGGGTCGGCGGGCATAGCTTTAAGGTCGATTATGCTGTAGAGTGTTCCGGTGGTTCCAAAGAGCAGGAAGCGCCGGGCAGTGTGCTCTTCGGCATTGAGATGAACCTTATACTGCCGTGTTGCGACGGGCCGGCCTGCTTCTATAATATAGAGCCGACGGAACTGGGCTCTCTGGAGGTCGGCCTCGGCAGTAAGGGCGCGATCGACGGGGTTGAGAGGGTCAGGCTCGTGGACGAGCATACCGGAATAGTTATTAGCATTGATCTCGACCGGGCGGTAAGTCTCTGGCGGTATCCCATCTACACGGTCTCGCTTTCAGAGTCCGGTTTCGAGAAGATTTACCAGGGTTCGTGTCTGCTATTCCTCTTTCCTTTTGAGCTTAAAAGCGCAGTAAAGGAAGAGTTGTCGATGCTGGTGAGGGTTGAGAAGTTTGAAGGGGAGTAAAGTTACCGGGATATTTAATCTTTTACCTTGCTGAGAGGATCCGTGGCTTCTGTACTAAGTGACAATCTGAGTGAAAAGGCTAAGCGCGTAAAGCTCCTGATACTCGACGTGGACGGGGTGATGACTGACGGCTCCATAATCTACAGCAGCAACGGTCTCGAAACGAAGGCCTTCAACGTAAAGGACGGTCACGGGATAAAGCTCTTTATGAAAGCCGGTCTCGAAGTAGCGATAATAACCGCCCGAAACTCTAAAATCGTCTCCCGCAGGGCCTCTGACCTAGGTGTGGAGCTGCTCTACCAGGGGGCGACAGACAAGCTGAAGGCCTTTGATGAGATTTTAGAGCTTAAGTCTATCGAGCCGGATGAAACGGCCTACTTGGGAGACGATGTTATAGACCTGCCTGTACTGAAAAGGGTCGGTTTTTCTGCCACCGTGGCCGACGGAGTTGATGAGGTCGTCTCAAAGGCGGACTACGTAACGGCTCTTCCCGGCGGGCGCGGCGCGGTCAGGGAACTGGTGGAGGTTATACTTAAGGCGCAGGGTTTGTGGGACGGCCTGATGATGCGCTACAGAAGGTAGCGAAGCCGATTGCAGGGTATTTTTTTTCAAACCCCGCCGTTCTATCCCGTTACTCGGTCTTTTTGTTGCTTCCGGGTCAGTCCTGTCTTGAGTAATGGCTTTACAGAGTCTGGTGCCGATGGTATAATTCTTGCAGATATCGCCACGGACAAAACTTTTATTTATTCTGAAACTATCCGTTTTTTTAAGCTTTTTTGCCCTGACGGCACTCTTTTACTGCATGAGTCGGTATGAAACGTAAGGTAAAGGCCGCATCAGGCCTTTTTATATTTGTTTGCGTACTCGGGTTGGTAGTGCTTGTTGCTATCCATTATATAAACAGCAAGGGGCTCGAGGTTGTCGTGGCTGAGGACAAGTCGGTAGGGGTGAAGATGAGCGGTATTCATTACTCCTCCACAAGAGACGGAAAGGTTGAGTGGGTTCTCGACGCCGATAGCGCCACCACGTTTAAGGGTGGCGAGAAGACCGAGTTCGATTCCGTAAAGCTCACCTTTTACGCCTCTGACGCCACTACGTATCGGTTGACGGCAAATGAAGGAAGAGTGGATCAGGGTAGTGGCGAGGTTGTTACCGAGGGAGACGTACATGTGGAGTCTCTGGACGGCAGGTACTCTTTGAAGACCGATCTGCTCAGCTACTCGTCTGAAAAGAAGCGCTTTACGACCGAAGATGCCGTAGAGATACTAGCCTCCGGCTCCGATGTTGCAAGCAACAGGCTTACTGTTACTGGCACCGGGCTTATGATAGATATTGAGTCCGGCAGGCTCAATATACACGAAGGCGTCAGGGCGGTGTTCAATGGTGTTATGTAGCAATACAGGAGCCGAGGTGCGGCCACGGCGCTCAGTAGGGTATGCGCTTAAAGCGCTCTGCCTTTTGGCCTTTCTTCTCTGCATCTTTTTGCCGGCTCAGGCAGGCGCTGAAAAGCCTGAGCTGAAAGGGGTCGAGTCGACGAGTAAAGAGACTGGAAAAGCCGCACGCAAGGTTCCACTCGTTATTACGTCTGATTCGCTGGAGGCGGATAACAAGAAGGGCATTGTGATCTTCAGGGGTAACGTTATTGCAGAGGAAGAGTTCCTGGTCTGCTCCGATAAGTTGACTCTGGGGTTAGGGGCTGCAGAGCAGGTTGATAAGATAGTCGCTCTCGGTGATGTACGGATACTTTATGATAATAAGGTGGCTGGAGCCGAACGCGCGGAGTACGTTAGTGAGTCGCGTAAGCTGGTACTTACCGGTTCAGCGGTCGTTGTCGAGTGCGAAGACAGAATTCAGGGAGAACGTATAGAGGTTTTCCTGGATGAGGACAGGGCCGTTGTAGACGGGGGCGATAGCAGCGCCGGGGGCAGGGTCAGCGCCTTCATCATGCCTCAAAAGAAGTGTTCTGAACATGACATCTCTGCCGGTACTTCGGAAGAAGCCGCAAAAGAGGCGACCGGTGTTGCAGGAGAAAGAGAGAGCGGGAATGGAAGCGACGGGAACGGAACTGACGGAGAGTCTCGTTGTAGATGGGCTCGCCAAGTCTTACGGTAAACGCACGGTCGTAGATTCCGTGTCGATATCTGTTCGGCCGGGCCAGATAGTCGGGCTTCTGGGTCCCAACGGCGCCGGCAAGACGACTACTTTTTATATGATAGTCGGCCTGATCGCAGCCGATGCAGGAACCGTAAAACTTGGAGATACCGACATAAGCAGGGCAGCTATGTACGAGCGAGCCCGCCTCGGTTTAGGTTATCTGGCGCAAGAGCCGTCGGTCTTCAGGAAACTTACGGTCGAAGAGAATGTAAGAGCGATACTTGAGTTTATTGACATTCCACCCGAAGAGTTAGATAGGCGGCTCTACGACCTGCTAGAAGAGCTCGGGATACGCCACCTTGCCGGAACAGAGGCGATGAGGCTCTCCGGAGGAGAGAGGCGAAGGGTTGAAATAGCCCGCTCCCTTGTGAACTCGCCCGGTTTTTTACTGCTCGACGAGCCTTTTTCTGGCATAGACCCTATAGCCGTAGGCGAGATTCAGGATATTATGCTTGAATTGAAGGAGAAGGGAATCGGTATACTGGTTACGGACCATAACGTTGGCGCGACGCTCGGAATATGCGACCACGCCTATATTATAGATAACGGAAAGTTGCTCAAGTCGGGTACTCCGGCCGAGATCATAGACTCCAGACGCGTTAGAGAGGTCTACCTCGGTGACAGGTTCAAGCTCTAATCAGGTATAACGGAACTTTTATGGCATTAGAATTAAAACAGCAGTTAAAGCTAACCCAGAGTCTTGTTATGACGCCGCAGCTACAGCTAGCCATAAAGCTGCTGCAGCTCTCAAGGCTCGAACTCGTCGACATGGTGCGCGAGGAGATAGAGATCAACCCCGTGCTCGACGATACGGTTGTGGCCGGCACCAACGAGGGGGTCAGGACCGAAGAGGAGGCGCCGAAACCGGTTGCCGAAATCGACTGGCAGGCCTACCTTGAAGAGCAGAGCGATTACGGCGCAAAGCGTACCAACTTCGCCGACCGCGCTGATGACAGCGATTACCTAGATAACCTGCTCGATGCGCACGAGGGCCTCGGCGAGTACCTTCTCTGGCAACTGAGCCTGAGCGGGCTTGGCGAGGAGGAGGCCAAGTTAGGAGAATTTATTATAGGCAACCTCGGAGAGGGGGGGTACCTGAGGCTGCTCGACAGGGGCAAGATGGCGGACGCCGAGTTCGAGGCTGCGGTTATGGATGAGATCGTAAGCCTTACCGGCGTAAGTGTCGATACCGCTTTCAAGGTTCTTGGCGTTGTTCAGAATCTCGACCCCGTAGGAGTCGGTGCGCGTACGGTGCGCGAATGTCTCTTGACGCAGGCGGTATTGTGGCCTATAAGAGATACCGTGGTCGAAGCGATAATTTCCGGACACCTGGAAAAGCTCGCGTCGAGAAATTACAAAGGTATAGCGAGAGCGCTCGGCGTGACCTTTAAAGAGGTCTGCAACGCTGCGGAAGCGATAAACCAAGGGCTCAACCCGACACCGGGAGCCGGGTACGGTATAAACTCGGCGCGCGCCGTTATACCCGATATCTTCGTAAACAAGGTCGGCGACGAGTACGTGATTACGCTCAACGAAGATGGCATGCCGAAGTTGAAGCTCAACAGCTTCTATCGCAAGATGCTTAACTCGGACGGTACGTGCTCTGAGAGCGCCAAGGAGTACCTGCAAGAGAGGTTGAAGAGCGCCCTGTGGCTGATCAAGAGCGTTCATCAGCGCCAGAGAACTATTTACAAGGTTATGGAGTCTATTGTAGGGTTTCAGAAGGAGTTTCTCGACAAGGGTCTGAAGTACTTGAAACCGCTGATACTGAAGGATGTGGCAGAGGTTGTAGGCGTTCACGAATCGACGGTCTCAAGAGTCACTACTAATAAGTACGTCCAGACCCCCCGCGGCATCTTCGAACTCAAGTACTTCTTCTCCAACGCCATTGCCAACGACGAAGGGTCGGACGTGACCGCGGAGTATATCAGGGATAGGGTTAAGGATATAATAGAGGGAGAGAATTCGAAGAAGCCGTTTAGCGATCAGCAGATAGTGGAGTTGTTAAAGAAGTCGGGCGTGGTGCTGGCCAGAAGAACTGCCACCAAGTACAGAGAGGCGCTGGGGTACCAGTCGTCGAGTAGAAGAAAGGCGATATACTGAGTAACCTGTCAGGGTTATAGCTCAAATATGCCACTATAGCGCCGGGCATACGAAATAGCGAAAAGTGTTGTGAAAATATAGAATAAGACTGGAGGAATAGTAAATGCATATCACAGTAACATTTAGACACCTCGATGCATCTGATGCATTGAAAGAGCATACAGAAGAGAAGTCGGAGAGGCTTAGAAAGTATCTTGTAGAGCCGATAGAGATCCACTGGGTTCTGTCGGTTGAGAAGTTCCGGCACATTGCCGATGTGACCATCGTCGCCGGCGGAGTCTCGTTGAAGGCGCAGGAGGAGACTGAGGATATGTACTCAGCAATAGACCTTGCGTCGTCGAAGATAGAGAAGCAGGTACGTAAGTACAAAGAGAGGCGCAAAGATCACAAGAGCCATGAAAATGCCTCGTCTATCAGGTATGAATCCCCAGAAGAGTTAGTCATTGAGGAGTCGGACGCGGAATAGTGTTGATTATATGCGTGGCGCCGCTCCGGCGCCACGCATGAAGTAACGGTATCTTTTTTCAGGTGATAAAAATGAGGCTTGCCGACGTACTTAGGAAAGAGTACATAATGCTCGACCTGAAGTCTACAAAGAAGAATGAGCTCCTGGACGAGATGATAACGCACCTCTGTAACGAGGTAGACGATCTCGACAAAGACGCGGCGTATGCCGCCCTTTTAAAGCGTGAAGGGTTAGGTACTACGGGTATAGGGCATGGCGTTGCGATTCCGCACGGCAAGCTCAAGGGGGTAGACAAGATAATGGTCTGCTTTGGCAGGTCTTTTGGTGGGGTGGAGTACGACTCCATGGACAACAAACTTGTCCACCTCTTCTTTCTTATCATGGCGCCGGAGCATTCGGCCGCTGCGCACCTGAAACTGCTTGCAAGCATCTCGCGTCTCCTCAAGAGCAACGAATTTAGAACCAAGCTGATGTCGCTCGAAAAACCGGCCGATATCTTCAGGTTGATAATGGAGTCTGATCTTCCGTGCGGTTATCATTAAAGCGTCTGCTGCGGTAAAAGCACCGTAGGAGACGCGCAAGAGACAAAGAGACGGCTCTTTATGGAGATAATCTTAGAAAAAGTCTTTACGCCCGAGCAGTGTGAAAGGTTCAACCTTGAGCTGCTCGTAGGCGAGGCGGGTCTCAAGCGCAAGCTGAGCACGGCGCATATACAGAAGCCGGGACTGCTGCTTACCGGGCTTCTCGATGAATTACACTCCGACAGGATACAGATCTTCGGCAACGCCGAGATAGGGTACCTCTTCAACCTTACTCCGGAGCGGCTCGAAGCGGCGATGACGCTGCTTACCGAGACCCGTTATCCGGCCATAATAGTGACGCGTGGTCTTGATGTTCCCCCACCTCTTCTCGATTTTTGCGATACGCGTGAGATACCGCTATATGTAACGGCCCTGACTACGTCTGTACTGATAGAGGGGTTTACAACATACTTAAACGATATACTCGCCCCTACTGTGACCGTACATGGTGTGCTGGTAGATGTGCTAAGTGTCGGTGTGTTGATTGTCGGCGGTTCCGGCATAGGCAAGAGCGAGTGCGCGTTAGACCTCGTGGCTTCCGGTTACCGTCTCGTCTCTGACGATGCCGTTATTATTAAGAGGCTGCCGCCAAAGACGCTCTTCGGAATGTCGTCAGATGTCGTGAAGTACCATATGGAGATACGCGGCTTAGGCATAGTAAACATAAAGGATCTTTACGGCATTACCGCGATAAGAGAACGCAAGCAGATGGATATAGTCGTAGAGCTTGTGGAGTGGAAGTCGGACGAGGAGTACGAGAGGCTCGGTTTTGAACAGAACACATACGATATTCTTGGCGTGGACCTGCCTTACCTGAAGATACCGGTTAGTCCGGGAAGAAGCGTGGCAACGATAGTAGAGGTGGCCGCGAGGAACCAGATACTCAAAATAATGGGTGCCCAGCAGGGCACAGAGCTTCTGCGTAATATCAATGCCGCTATGGACGCAAACCGGAAGACGCAATCATGAAGCAGATGGAGCTGGTCATAATAAGCGGCCCATCGGGAAGCGGCAAGAGCACTGCGGTAAAGGCCCTTGAGGATATCGGTTTCTATTGCGTGGACAACCTTCCGGTCTCTCTGCTTGAGTCTCTGCTTAAGTCTATCGACGGCACAATGGAGTCTACGCGCGTATGCGTTGTGATAGATGCGAGGGAAAGCAAATTTCTAAAAGAGTTTGATGCCGTCTTTCAAGCGCTGAAGAAGGCCGGTCATAAGGTAGAGATGCTCTTTTTAGAGGCGGCCGACGAAACCCTGATAAGAAGGTTCTCCGAAACTCGCCGGCGCCATCCGCTTGCGCACTCGGACAACGTGCTTGAGGGAATCATAGAAGAGCGGCAGCTTCTCTCTACGATACTTTCGTATGCCGACAGGACGGTCGATACAACCGGCTTCAACGTGCACGAGTTGAGAGAGTACATTCAATCGCACTTTTCAAATATGGCTGAACCGGGCAAGATGAATGTCAATGTGATCTCTTTCGGTTTTCGCCACGGCGTGCCGGCAGATGCTGACCTGCTGTTCGATGTTCGCTTTCTGACAAACCCGTACTTTGTAAGTGAACTTAAGGAGCTTAAGGGAACTGATCAGGGAGTAGTAGATTTTGTTCTCGGGCTTCCGGAGAGCGCCGAGCTGATTACCAGACTGACAGACCTTTTGGATTATCTGATACCGCTATACACACGCGAAGGTAAGTCGTATCTTACTATAGCTATCGGATGCACCGGAGGCAGGCATCGCAGTGTTGTGCTTGCAGACAAGATATCTCGCGACCTGGCGAGCCGATCGATCTATGCCAAAGGCCTGCACAGGGATATAAACAGGTAGATAAGTTACCGGGAGAAGGATAATATTATGACTGGGGCGGTAATAATCACTCACGGCGAACTCGCCGATGCACTATTGAAGGTTGCCGAGTCTATCACTGGCCGTACCGAAGGCGTGAAGATATTGCCGGTGGAGAATACCGACAATACCGAAGAGATAAGAGAGGAACTCAGTGCTGCCATTGAAGAAGTGGATACCGGGCAAGGCGTTATCATCTTTACCGATATGTTCGGCGGCACGCCCTCTAATATAGCTCTTTCTATGCTCAATAGCGGCGGTGTGGAGGTGATAACCGGTGTGAACCTGCCGGTTTTGATGAAATTTTTCGGTAACAGAACCGATAGGCCCCTTGGCGAGCTGGCCAATGCTCTTATAGAGTACGGTCGTGACAGTATAGTTCTTGCCGGCGACATACTCAAAGAGAAGTGTGAAGATGGTAAGTGCCAGTAATGGCTGTTATTAACCTGAAGAATATGGGTAGTACGATGATCAACTTCGTAAGAGTAGATGACAGGCTTTTGCATGGCCAGATAATATGTGCCTGGGCGCCGTTCTACAATGCTGAAATGCTTGTCGTCGCCTCTGATAATGCAGCCTCGGATGAACTGCTCAAAGGTATTCTTCTTTCATGCGCCAGTGAAGGGTTTGGTGTTGAGGTGGTTGAGGTAGGGGCTGCGGCAAAGATGCTGCTCAACGGAACCTATCTCGATAAGCGTTTGATCCTCGTGGTGGGGAATCTGGAAGATGCACTCAGGCTCTTTGACGAGGGTGTACACTTCAGATCCCTGAACCTGGGTAATCTTCATCATGAAGACGGAGGACGCACTCTTTCGGCTTCGGTAACTATCGATGCGGAGGATGAATCGGTTCTGACAAAGCTGGTCGCCAGGGGAGTCTCAGTGGAGGTTCGCGACGTACCTACATCACAGGCCATCCCTTATAGCCCGGCATAAGAGTACCGGGCTCTTCGAGGCACCTGACGGCGGTGATACTATTATTGTTTAGTGCAGTATGAAATATAGGATTTTAAAATGGCCGAGTTGATAGAAAAGAGATTCCAGATACAGAACAAGCTTGGGCTCCATGCCCGGGCAGCCTCGCTCTTTGTGCAGCTTGCTGGCAAGTTCGATGCCGACATTACCGTAAGCAAAGACGAGCAGGAGGTCAACGGCAAGAGCATAATGGGTATTTTGATCCTCGCGGCCCCCAAGGGCTCCGAGATCGTGCTCAAGGCCTCCGGCCCGCAGGCCACCGAAGCGGTAGAATCTCTGGGCGTATTGATAAACGACAAGTTCGAAGAGGATGAGTAGTAATGGGTGAGATCAAGAAGCATGTAGCGCTTATGAAGGGCATCGGAGTCTCCGCCGGTGTCACGATCGGGCGCGCCTTTGTTATTAAGGGAAGAGGGCTTGATCTCGCCCATCACGACCATATTGAAGGCCCCGAGGTTGAGGCCGAGGTGGCCCGTTTCGAAAACGCAATCAACATGTCGTCCGATGAGCTTACCAGCGTAAGAAAGAAGATGGAGTCCGACGGCAGAGGCCAGGAGCATATCAGCATTATCGATGCCCACCTGCTGATACTCAAAGACCATATGATTACCGGCGATACCATCGAGAAGATACGTAAAGAGCGCGTTAATGCCGAGTGGGCGCTCAAGAAGGTTACTGAAGGGCTGCTCGACTTTTTCAACAATATCGAAGACGAGTACCTGATGCAGCGCGGCTCGGATATAGAGCACCTGGCCAATATGGTGCTCATAAATCTTTCGGGCCGCAAGAGAGAGTCGTTGTCGGACCTAAAGAGCCCGGCAGTCGTTGTCGCTCACGACCTTTCTCCGGCCGAGACTGCGCTGATGGTCAAAGGCACGGTTCTCGGCTTCTTAACCGATGCGGGGGCCAAGACGTCGCATACGGCGATCATGGCGCGTGCGCTCGAGATACCGGCCGTGGTCGGCCTTGAGACCATTACCCATAATGTAGATACCGGAGACATGGTAATTATCGACGGTACTACCGGTACGGTTATCATCAACCCGTCGAAGTCCGTGGTAAACGTCTACAAGAAGCGCAAGGAACGGTACGAGAATTACGGTCGGTCGCTCTTCCACTATAAAGACCTGCCGAGCGAGACCACCGACGGCCAGAAGGTAAGCCTTATGGGCAACATGGAGATCGTAGAGGAGATAGACTCTCTTTTAAAGAACGGAGCCGAGGGGATAGGTCTTTACAGGACCGAGTTTCTCTACCTCAACAGAAAGGATCTTCCGACTGAGGAGGAGCATCTAGCGGCGTATGAGACCATCATCCGGCGCATGAACCCGCGGCCGGTCGTTATTCGTACGCTCGACGTGGGCGGGGACAAGCTGCTGCCGGATATGGCGACCTCTGATGAGATAAACCCCGCGCTGGGGCTGAGGGCGATCCGTTTCTGCCTCAAGAACAAGGACATCTTCAAGGTTCAACTTCGCGGGATACTGCGGGCGAGCGCAAAGGGCCCTGTGCAGATACTCTTACCGATGATTTCGGGTGTAGAGGAGATACGCCACGCCAAGAGGGTTATAGAGGAGTGCAAGGCCGAGCTTACCGATGAGGGCAAGGATTTTGACCATAAGGTAGAGATTGGCGCGATGATAGAGATACCTTCTGCTGCGGTTATCACCGACTTGATTGCCCGAGAGGTAGACTTTGTCTCCATAGGCACCAACGACCTCCTTCAGTACTCACTGGCCATAGACCGTGTCAACGAGCACGTTGCGTACCTATATGAACCGTTCCACCCTGCGGTATTGAGGATCATCAAAACCGTGGCAGAGGCGGCGAATAAGGCCGGAATCAGCGTCGGGGTCTGCGGAGAGATGGCAGGAGAGCCCGAGTACGCGATAATTCTGCTCGGTTTCGGAATAGACAAGTTGTCTATGAGCGCGTACTCGCTTCTAAGGGTAAAGCGTCTAGTGCGCTCTATAAGCATAAAACAGGCAAAAGAGCTCTGCTCAAAGATTATGGAATTTTCCACCGCAAGCGAGGTTGAGCAGTACATAAACGCCAAGATTCCCGACCTCTACAAAGAGGAGTTCTGGAGCTAACGGTTACTGTGCCGATCCGGTTATTATAGGAATCAAAGACTAATATAACAGGGCAATAGATGGAAGTAGAATTAACAGATTGCCTCATTCGCCGCCACAAGAAGCGGGAGGCAGGATGACCGCCACGAATTCACCACAGAAACGTCAACTACATCCGATGCCGAGCTTCGTTAAGCGAGCACTTGAAGAGCGTAACCTGGTGGATGAATACAACCGGCGTCCGGCATACCAGCAGAATGATTACATCGGCTGGATAGATCGGGCAAAACATGCGGAGACGAAAGAGAAGAGGCTTAATCAGATGCTCGAAGAGCTTGATAGAGGCGGCATCTACATGAACATGTTGCACTCCCCTTCAAAGAAAAAGAGGTAAGGGGTGGAGGTGCAAAGAGTATCGAAGACGTAAACCCGGATAACTTGCGTGAAAAGCCAGCTTTACAGAAATAGATTGACAATACTGAGTAAAAACCAGATAATCAGTACTTATGTCCAGTGTAAAATACCTCTATAATGTTAAATAATAGTCAGTTTTTTTGATTGAGAAGTAATCTTGAAAGGAGATTTATTGATGGGAAAGAGGGAGTATCTTTTTACATCCGAGTCAGTAACCGAAGGGCATCCCGATAAGGTCTCGGATCAGATTTCCGATGCTGTATTAGATGCCATGCTGGCCCAGGATCCTAACAGCAGGGTAGCCTGCGAGACTCTTGTTACTACAGGGCTTGCGCTTATCGCCGGAGAGGTCACGAGCAAGGCTAATGTCAATTTTCAGGATGTTGTTCGCGGTACTATAAAAGAGATAGGTTATACCGACGCAGATATGGGTTTCGATTACCGTACATGCGCGGTCATGGTCTCACTCGATGCGCAGAGCCCGGATATTGCGATGGGTGTAGACAGCTCGTCCTCGCATGAGCAGGGCGCCGGTGACCAGGGTCTTATGTTCGGATACGCCTGTAACCATACCGCAGAGTTTATGCCGTTGCCGATTACGCTTGCGCACAATGCGGCGATGAAGCTCTCTGAAGTGAGAAAGAATTCGACTCTTCCGTATTTGCGTCCGGACGGCAAGACTCAGGTTACGCTAAGATATATAGACGGCAAACCTACCACGGTCGATACCGTAGTAGTCTCGTCTCAGCATTCTCCCGACGTAACGCAGGCCCACCTCAAAGAGGGTATAATCGAAGAGGTAGTGAAGAAGGTTATCCCGGCGGAGCTTATAACCGCCGATACCAAGTACCACATAAACCCGACCGGGCAGTTTATCGTCGGCGGCCCGCACGGCGATTGCGGCCTTACCGGACGCAAGATAATAGTCGATACCTACGGTGGGCACGGCAGCCACGGAGGCGGAGCATTCTCCGGTAAAGATCCTTCCAAGGTCGACCGTTCCGCGTCGTATCTCGCAAGGTATATGGCAAAGAATATCATAGCCGCAGGTCTGGCCGAAGAGGTCGAAGTACAGCTCGCCTATGCGATTGGTGTTGCTGATCCTGTTTCCGTTATGGTAGATACCTTCGGTACCGGCCTGATTGATGATGAAAAGATCGAAGCGCTTCTGAAGGTTAACTTCCGGATGAAACCGCACGATCTTATCGAAGATCTAGACCTCTTGAGGCCTATCTACAGAAACACGGCTGCATACGGCCACTTCGGCAGGGCTTGTTCCGACTTCAAGTGGGAGTTGACCGACAAGGCCGAGGCGCTTAGAGAAGGCGCGGGCTTGAAGGCCTGAGTCTAGAGCAAGAACTATTGAACGGCCCTGCCCGGAGGTTTCCGGGCCGGGCCTTTCGTATTGAACATTGTCATATTAATCAATTATTATTATAATCAGTATGGAGGTAGAATGAAGCATCACGTAAAGGATCTTGCGTTAAGCGGCATGGGCAAGAAGAGGATCGAGTGGGCAGAGCAGGATATGCCGGTACTCAGGCGCATTAAGGAAAATTTTACCAAGCGCAAACCGTTAAAGGGGCTAAACGTCGCGGCCTGCCTGCACGTTACGACCGAGACCGCAAACCTTGCGATTACTCTCAAGGCCGGTGGCGCCAACGTTACGCTCTGCGCCTCCAACCCCTTGAGCACTCAGGACGACGTTGCCGCTTCGCTTGTGAAGAACTACAAGATTCCGGTCTATGCGATAAAGGGCGAGGACAACAAGACCTACTACAAGCACCTCAATGCCACGCTTGATACCAATCCGCAGATGACCATGGATGACGGGGCCGATCTAGTCTCCGCAATTATCTCCGAAAGGCCAAAGCTTGCTGAAAGCATGGTAGGTTCTACCGAAGAGACGACTACCGGCGTTATCAGGCTCAAGAGCCTCGCGGCTGCCAACCTGCTCACGTTCCCGGTTATCGCCGTCAACGACGCAATGACCAAGCACTTCTTCGATAACCGTTACGGTACGGGCCAGTCGACTCTCGATGGTATCCTTCGCGCCACCAACAGGCTCGTTGCGGGCAGCACCTTTGTGGTTGTCGGTTACGGCTGGTGCGGCAAGGGGCTTGCGATGAGAGCGCGCGGCATGGGCGCCAACGTTATTGTTACAGAGGTCGATCCGCTTGCGGCACTGGAAGCGGTAATGGATGGGTTCCGCGTAATGCCGATGGCAGAGGCCTGCAAGGTTGGCGACTTCTTCTGCACGGTTACCGGTAACCTCAATGTTATCCGCGTAGAGCACTTCAAGAAGATGAGGGACGGCGCGATCGTCTCAAACTCGGGCCATTTCAACGTAGAGCTTCAGCTCGACGAGCTTGCAAAAGTTGCCAAGAGCAAAAAGGAAGCGCGCGAATATACCGAAGAGTACACTATGCCTAGCGGACGCAGGGTCTACGTGCTCGGCGAGGGAAGGCTCATCAACCTTGCAAGCGCAGAGGGACACCCGGCAAGCGTTATGGACATGAGCTTTGCGAACCAGGCTCTCGGAGCCGAGTTCCTTTTGAAGAACAGCAAGAAGCTTGAGAACAAGGTCTATACCGTTCCGGAGAAGATAGACCGCGAGATCGCGAGACTGAAACTCGCAGCGCTCGGTATGAAGATCGATACCCTTACCAAGGAGCAGACTAAGTATCTCGCGTCTTGGGACATGGGTACATGATGTCATTGTTCTACTGGTTAGTTCTGGAAAGTTGATAACCGTTTAGGGTGTCCGGATGCTTTTCCGGACACCCTAAATTTATTTCAACGCATCCGTAGTTCAAGGCTCCTTCCTGTACGCCGCAATCCTTCAATACTCAAACAAGGTGTCCATTACTTCTGTAAACACTTAATCTACTTGACTCTAATAATCTGTTGATGTAATTTGCTTTGGACTCCATGTGTGCAGCTCAGTTGATTAATTATGGGTTGATAGCAGAGGTTCGCCGATTCATATAAGACGCCATGATAAATACCCTAAGAAGTGCAAGTCGATAGTTTATAGTATTTTATCGCCTCAATCATCGTTGCACAAAAGGCATCTTATACGGACAGAATCTCTTGTTTCCGCGTCTTATGCGGATCCATATAAATATTGTTAGCTTCATGAAAGGCTTGATGATGTTACTGAAGCTGTGAGTTTTTTCAATTTTATTAGGCAGTTAACCGTTGGAGTCTGAATGCGACAACTGTTGATACATCGACGATTGACCTTTGTTCTCCAAGCAATATTGGTTGTGGAGGTCGTGGTTGCTACCTGGAATCAGCAGTGGCTTGCAGCTGTGGTCACATTTGGGATCATTGTAGTAACACTTTTCCCCCTCTTTCTGGGAAAGTTCTTTCGTGTCTTTATTCCTCCTGAGTTTGTATTACTTGCGATTGCATTCATCTTTGCATCGCTATTCCTTGGTGAAATCCGTGGATACTACACCCGTTTCTGGTGGTGGGACATAGCCCTTCACTCCTGCTCTGGATTTTTACTCGGGATTATTGGCTTCCTATTGGTGCATGTATTAAACGAAACAGAAGACATTGACGTACATATGAAATCTGGCTTTGTTGCCTTTTTTGCCTTCTTGTTCGCAGTTGGGCTAGGTGCTCTCTGGGAAATTTTTGAATTTAGTATGGATAGTTTTTTCAGCATGAACATGCAAAAAGAAATGTTCGGTGATCCTTCCGGGTTGACCGACACAATGTGGGATCTAATAGTCGATACTTTGGGAGCGTTGGTAATCACTGTGCTCGGCTACGGCTACGTCAAAACTGCCAGAAACGAATCATTTTTGGAACGGTTGATTCAAACATTCATTAAGAGCAATCCACGGCTTTTTAATCGTCACCAATAGATTTTGCAAAGTTGATGGAACAAATTCACCGAGCTAACAAGGCTAATTCAACCGACGCAAAAAGCTGCGCGTCTGATTAGCAACGTTAGCTCTGGGAACAATATGTCAAAATGCACATACAACCTGACCTTTGAGGTTTACGGTTACTCGAAAGAGCTGTCGGACCTCACAACATTGATCAAGAAAGCACTGTCAAAGTATTTGTCTCGCTGCTTAATTATCGTTAAGAAGACTTTTAAAGAATGGCGCAAGTGTCACATTTCTGGGTCGATAGAAGATGTGGATGCATGCCATATGCTATTCAACAAGGATTGCTTGCCACATCTCCACGTTGTACGCAGTCTCGACGAAGCAGGAGACAATATCTGTTCTCGAGCCTACCCCATCTTGTCACGAGCTGAACAACTGCTTCGAGGGTTCATAAATGGGTGATGACGGATGTAGCGGGGGCCAACTGGTGAGGAAGTTGGTCGCCTTCTAACGTGGATGAAAAGGCAACTGTGCGCAAATCGTCGTGCGCGAATGACCACCAGATTGAGTTAGTAGACTTCACTGATCTTATGACTCTGTTATTTGCAGAGATTCAAGACTGGCTCGGCGATCATATCCTGTCTGCAAAAGATCTTGCAGATATTCTTTGTGGGACAGACGACCTTGGCGCGTGCAGGGCTCAAGTTGCCAAATGACTCACAAAACGGTCGGCGTGGAATGACACCTTCTTGCCGTATATTATGGATGCCGATGCATGGGGCAAGCTGAAGAATGAGCTTGTCGCCATCATAATACCGATCCGACGCAGAGTAATGCACCATCGACCAGTACACCTCTATCACCTTGCGAAGGTGATAGGACACACCTGTAGTTTGCGCGAGTACCTCGGACATAGCCGACAGGCTATTGATGAGAAACAGCGCAACGAACTCCAAGATATAAACAAGGAGATTACGCAGGCTCTACAAAGCTCAGTACCGAGACTTTATAGTGACCTCTTCGGTTCAACCGAGTGGGTGCAATCTCTGGCTAAGCAACAAGAGGCTTTCCGAAAGAGCATTTCACCGTTTGCTGAGATACAGAAGGAATGGAAGAAGCAAATGAACCCTTGGCTCGAAATGGAGGAGCAGATGCGAAAGCAAACGTAACCATTCAGACGTCTTCAGGCCCAATGGAAGAAGGATGTTGAGAAGCTAACAAAATGATTGAGATGGTTGCCTTATGGCGCTCCGCGCCAGCGACAACACCTCATCCAATCGTTACAGCCTTTCCACCAATAATTCTCGTGTTCCACCCCACTAAAGGTTGCGGCTTTGTAGGTGAAGTACGTACCATATCAGCACGAAAGATTGGCCTGTTTTTAAGGTGCGGGTAGTTGCGGTAAAGGGGCGGCGGTGAGTTCCTCAGGCCGTCTTTGCCGCTTTTTCGGGCTGCTCCGTTTTGATCCGCCTGGAAAGAGCGTCGGCGCCGCCTACGTACTCGCCGTCCACCCATATCTGCGGCACGGTAACAGGGGTCTTGGCATCGATTAACGGTTTTACGCGAGCCATCATTTCGTAGAGCGCTCTCGGACTGCTGATTATATTGTGGTACCGGTACTCTATTTCAGCCTCTTGCAGTAACTCCTTGGCGCGCTTGCAGTGAGGGCAGCCCTCTTTACCGAACAGGTGCGTTCCGGTTACTCTGGAAGTTACGCAGTGACTCTTTATGACGGCCTCGGTAAAAACCCCTCGGTTTAACGCTACACCCTGAGAGAGCACGGAGCCGTCGACCATTACAATAGGGGCGTGCCAGCCCCCTTTTATAAGAGGTTTCCACCACTCGCTGAGCCACTCTCGCACCTCAAATTCGACAGGCACACCGGCAAGTTCGCTCTTCAGGGTATCTTGAATAACATCCTTTGTAATCGTGCACTCGCCGCACGGGATCTTTATCTTGAAAGGCCCCCACGAACCGGCCCACTTAAAAAGCGTTATCTTTACCATCGGTCTGACCTTTGTCCATGCCCATGTTTTTATACCGGGCAGGTGACTTGAGCTTATATAAAAGAACCTGCCTGAACAGAGGAGTATCTCTTTGTTAAGTATACTTCTCTAACCGGTTTCCGTCAAGTGGATGGCCCGCTATACGGGTTGCGTGCGCGGGTATAAGTTACTACATAAGGCCGGTATATAAAAAAGGCTGGTATATAAAAATCTCTATGGACGACAAGGAAAAATGGATTCCCGAGAAGCTTATCACGTAGAATTCGACCCGCGCTTTACAACCAAGCCGAAGGGTAGCGGCCCTATGTCTTGCCAGCTCATACTCGATTGCCAAGAAGCACGGAGGTTACATCGATGTAACCTCAAAGGTTGGCGTTGGAACTACATTCACGACATACTCAATGGGTAAGGTACCGTGCCACGGTTCTCCATACCTGCGCGCCAAGCGCTCTGTAACCACACCCCTATGCAGAAGATCCCGGCAGAAATAAGCTGAAGCCCACAGGAATTATACCTGTGGGCTTCAGCAGTTTTAAGGTTCGGGGCTCTTACCTCTTGAGTTTTCTTCTCACATAACCAAGCCCTGCCTGCCCGCTTCCTATAAGCAGGAGAATGGAGGATTCGGGAACCGGGTTGGTAGGCGCGATACGGATCAGCGCCAGTGCCGGCGCTGATAGCTCCCTCGAACGTGTAGTGCAACGGAGCTGCCAATGCGCCACTCGACATGATAAAAATTACCATTTAAACAATGGATACCGTCCTTTTTTATATTAATACTAGAAGTAACAATGATGTTGTGTAGTTATACGTACAATAATTACGCCAAACATGTATCAGAGCCGTAACTAGCCGATTTATTTAGATAAAATGGCTGCCTGCCAAAACAGGAGACAGCAGGATAGCTTAGAAAGTGTAAAAAAAGATCGATATATAGTGTGTTATAGTCCGAATTAAGTGTATTGGTCTCAATGTGTTGTAGGTGATGGTCAGTGTATGGATTCTTTACAGCATTTAATACTTTGCCACTTAAAGGAGCTGATTAAAGATACTCTTTTCTTACTTAAAACTCGTCTGCTCATATAAAATTTATTGTGTGCAGTTATTTTGCCGGATATATTGTTTATCATTAAATCGTATTCAACGCTCTTCTTGACACCTTCTGCCTACGGGTGTAAATTTAACGTATGGCAACAGGTGTGGTTATCGGATCAAAATAGTCACTTGTATGGTTTAGTGCTATAGCAGAGTTCTATTCAGGAGTAACCTGTTTTATTATAACCGGAAAAGGAGGTGCCGCTATCTGCCGTTTTGTGCTCTACCTCGGAACCGAGATAACAATCAGCTCTCTGGTGACGGAACCGACCCATTCTATAATTCACCAGTCTTATAACAGCAAAGAGGGTGAGGAGCCGCTAAACGGCGATGGTTTCGGCCTTGCGTGGTATGCTCCCCATCTGCCGGAAGAGCCGGCTCTTTTCAAGGCCGTTACTCCCGCATGGAACAACATGAACCTCTTAAGCCTCGCTCGCGTAACAAAGAGCAGCTGCATACTGGCGCATGTTCGCGCCGCGACTCCGGGGCTTCCCGTAATTCAGCTCAACTGTCACCCGTTTGTTCGCGGTTCAATTTCGTTTATGCATAACGGCAAGGTGGGAGGTTTTGCGAAGATACGCAGACGTATTATAGAGCGCCTCTCGGACGCGGCATTCGAGTCGATCGAGGGCTCTACGGACTCCGAGTATGTCTTTGCGTTATTTCTCGACCAGTACTCGGCTCAGGACCAGGGACTTGCCAAGAGTGAGAGACTTGCCCGGGCCTTGGGCGCGACTATAAAAGAGGTGAACTCCATAGTAGACGAGGCCGGAATAGAGGATGCGTCGTTTCTGAACCTTGCGGTCGCCGACGGCACTTCGGCAGTCGTCTGCCGCTACGTAAGTTGCGGGTCCAAGAGGGCAAATACCCTCTATATCCATACCGGTTCGAGTTTCTCCTGTGTAGACGGTCTCTACACAATGGCGGAGCCGGACAAGGGTACCCACGCCGTTGTGGTGGCCTCTGAGCCGCTGGGAAGCAATTCGGAATGGACGGTCGTTCCGGAGAGCAGCATGGTCGTGATAGAATCTGGCACAGGTGTCGTGATGCGCCCTATTCAGGCCCCGCCAGCCTAAGCTCTTCTGTCTATTCAGTTTTTTTTGTTGCACGTGATTATTAAAATCTGTAGAATAATAACTTAACCCCGGTAGAGAACCGTATAGCAAAGAGGAAATATGGAAGAGAATAACAAGAAGCGCTGGCAGTGCATTGAGTGCGGTTATATTCATGAAGGCCCGGAGCCTCCGGATCCCTGTCCCGAGTGTTATGCTCCGAAGGACGCCTTCTTCGAAGTCGGTGCCGGGCAGTAGGCCGGAGAAACCCGGAAAAATCATGATAAGACTTAGTAACGGCAAGGGAATTACGGACGACAATAATGAGTGGTGTCGATAGTCGCAAGAATAGAGGTATCAAAGAGCGGAGCATTGAGACCGAGGCCGGACCCTCTCCGGCAGAGTTGGAACTGATAGGCCGTATAGAGGCCGCGGGGCCTGTAAGCTTCGCTGATTTTATGGAGACCGCTCTTTACGCTGAGTCAGGCGGGTACTATAGCTCCAAGGAGGGGCGCTGGGGCAAAGAGGCCGACTACGTAACGTCTATAGATATAAGTCCCGCCTTCGCCAGAACGTTTGCGAAGCAGGTTTATGAGATGTGGCAGTTGATGCGCTGTCCGGGTACCTTCGGTCTGATAGAGGCGGGTGCGGGCAGGGGGTGGCTCGGTACCGGAATTCTGGATACTGTCGAGCAACTCTATCCGGATCTCTTTAAGGTTCTCGATCTTACGCTCGTTGACAGGAGTCTGGCAGAGCTTTCCGGGAGTACGGAAGACGGACGGGTACGGCGCCTTAGCGGGCTTGAAGAGTTAGAGCCCGTACCCTTCGGCGTTATAATATCGAATGAGCTTATAGACAGCTTTCCGGTCCACAGGCTGCTCTTTGAAGATGGCGGGTTTAAAGAGGTCTTTGTCGATTACACGGATGGGGCCTTCAAGGAGGTTCTTAAAGAGCCCTCTGACGAGAGGCTGGTCGAGTACCTGAAACCTTTTGAGTTGATTGAGAGCCAGAGGGTCGAGGTGAACCTCGAGGCGGCAAAGTGGCTTGAGAGAGCGGTCACTTGCATAGAGGCCGGTTTCGTAATAACAATCGATTACGGGCTTCCCGCCTCCGAGCTCTATGCCCCGGGCAGGCCCTCTACGCTTATGTGTCACAAACGCCATACGCTCAACGATAACCCGTATACGAATGTAGGGTTGCAGGATATTACGACTCATGTAGATTTTACCGGTATGGTCGAGGCCGGGCGCGGTCTGGGTCTTGAGTTGACCGGTTTTACCACGCAGAAGAACTTTCTCATAGGCGCCGGGGTGCTCGAAGAGTTGAGGCAGGTTACCGGCCTTGAGTCCGATGAGGTCGATAAAGTAAAGCACAACCGCTCGATTCAAGAGTTGATAATGCCGGGAGGCATGGGTGATACATTCAAGGTGCTGGTTCAGCACAAGGGGCTGGAGCGCCCGGAGCTAAAAGGCTTTGAGTTCAAGGAGATGAGCAAGTACCTCTGAAGCGGCCCGTGTCGTTAGCACGGCCCGAAGCGTTTCCGGGCCCGTATTTGAGAGTTGTGTGGCGTAATAACGCCTGAAGAGCATGCGGAAAGTTCTAATGGAGGCGGTATGACTAAAGAGAATGAAGATAAGAAGCAAGTTGGTAAGAGCGAAGAGGGTAAAGAGAAGCCGCACGTCTGTTCTGTCTGCGCCCGTCCGTCTGAGACCGTGATCTGTCTCCATTGCGAGACAAAGATACGCGCTGAGGCTTATGAGCACAAGCATGATGTAGAGAAAGCCGGTAAAATCGATTGACCGGGTAGGAAGTAAGACGTTTTAGGTGCTTTGAACCTCTATTGAAAGGTGGTTTATCATGGTTGAAAATTCTAGTCGTATACTGGTAGAGCTTGAGACAGCTAGAAAGACAGAGATGACCGGTTACTTCTTCTACATGGTGGCGGCTGAGATGATTGAAGACAATAAAGGGCGTACGGTATTCGAGAGCCTCGCAGCAGATGAGCTTCAACATATGGATGTTATCGCTACTATAGTCGACTCCGTCAAGGACGGTCTCGGCTGGATGACGTACGAAGAGGCTCTGGAGAAGAGCGATGGCAAGGCCGAGCCGCTTGCGATATTCAAGGACGAGAACGAGATGATAGACCGGCTCAACGAGAACCAGACCGACCTCAATGCCATTCATATCGGTATTGAGTCGGAAGAGGCGGCGATAAAATCGTATACCGCGCTGCTCAAAGAGGCCGAGACACCTGCTGAGAGGGTGGTTCTGACCAGTCTGCTGGAGATGGAGAAGCATCATCTGAAGCTCTTGCGCTGGGAGGGCGAGTCTATAGCCAAAGACGGCTTCTGGTGCGGCAATATGGAGTTCAGTGTTGAACAGGAAAGGGATTGAACAGGAAAGGGATCGAGATGTATTCAGCTATAGTGATAGGGCTCGGCCCGGCCGGCTCAACTGCGGCGCATACACTTGCTAACGCCGGTTTAAAAGTAATAGCCTTCGAGAAGGAGACCTTCCCGAGGTATAAGTCGTGCGGCGGCTGCATCTCCACAAAGGTGGAGGGACTTTTTGATTTCGATATATCGGGTGTCGTGGAAAAGACGATCAAGGGTGGCCAGTTTACCTATAAGTCGGCGCGCCCAATGGATATCATTTCCGAGCGCACGGTCGGTTACAATGTTATGCGCGACAGGTTCGACCATCTTTTAGTAGAAGAGGCCGCCAGAGCCGGGGCCGAGATCGTAGAAGGGTGCAAGGTCAAGGCGGTAGCAGACAGGGGTACCCATGTTGAGGTGACGGTGGATTCCGGTGAAACCTATTCGGCAAGTTTTGTTATCGGCGCCGACGGCGCCTCCGGTTTTACCGGCAGGGAGGTCTTCGGGCTCAACCCCAAAGAGTCGGCGGTCTCTATAACCGCCGAGGTGGAGTATGACGCTTCCGCTATAGTGGAGAATGTCGAGGAGAAGCTCTTTATCGATTTCGGAACGGTGCCATGGGGCTATGGCTGGGTCTTTCCGAAGGACAGGTACCTCTCCGTGGGAATGGCTGGGGAGATAAGGCATATGGGTTCGACCATCAAGCGGCACTTCGAAGAGTTTGTTACCTCGCACCCGCTTCTGAAGAGTTTTGAGATCACGGAGCGCGTCGGCTGGACGGTCCCGATCTTCTACGACGAGAAGAAGGAACTCTTTAAGGGAAGGGTGCTGCTTGCAGGCGATACCGGCCACCTGGTCGATCCCTTTTTAGGCGAGGGCATCTACTACGCGGTGCTTACGGGCAGGGCTGCGGCAAGGTCGGTGGCGGAGTGCATTGGCGCGGGGCATTCGGATCTCTCCGGATACCAGCGCTGGCTCAATACGGAACTGCTTCCAGAGTTCGTCTCAGCAGAGAAGATCGCTAATCTTATCTACAGGTACCCGCGCCTCTGGTTCTCTATACTTGAGAAGGATACCGATATAATGATGAGGTATTATGACGTCATACGGGGCGAAGAGTCGGCGGAGGTCTTCTATAACTGGGTATTCTCTAAAGTGAAGTCCAAGCCGTGGAAGATGTTAAAGAGGTGGGTGGACTCGAGGCTTATGCCTGCCTGAATATTTGTGACCTTTATCTGTTTTTTATAATTTTTTTGTCCGGTTGTCTCCAGTTATTTATAAACGGTGTTCGGGTACTGATATGTCCCTACTTTTTAACAGGCGTTCTTCAAGGGCTCTGCTCTACCCTCTTTTATGCCTATTTCTGCTATCTCCTCTTTTTTCTGCTACCCTGTATGCAGAGGTAGAGGGCGCGGAGGTGATAAGCACGGGTTCTGAGAGGTCGTGGTTAGGGCTTACGACCAGAGAACTCGATGAGTATACCGCCCGTATGCTTGCGATAGATCCGGGCGAGTTCAAGGGGCTTGTGGTGATAGACGTTATCAGGGGCGGCCCGGCGGACGAGTCCGGTATCGCCAGGGGCGACGTAATACTGAGCATAGACGATAAAGAGATACCGGGTTATGAAGACTTTAAGGTCTGGCTCAATGAACTCGATATAGGTTCGACGCTGAAGCTGCTTGTCGACAAAGGCGGCACCGTAAAGGATATTCTTGTAACACTCGGAAGCATGCCTGCATGGCCTGAAGGGGCTGACTCCTTTGCTGTTGGAATGAAGGGTAATGGCACGTACTCCGATGAACTCCACGCCTACTACTGGATGGGTGAGGCGCAGCAGTACGACTATTTCTACTCGGTCGCCATGGGCGGACTCGACCTTACCCCGAAGCAGCGAAGAGAGGCTCGCAGTATCATGAGCTCTTATGAAAAGAAGATGCTCAGGTACTCGGCCGACATCAATGTAGCCGAGGTGGAACTGAGAGAGAGACTCGAAGACGAACCGGTCAGACTTAAAGAGGTTCGTGAAAAGATCTCAGACATCGCCCGGAAAAGAACGGAGCTCAGGTACCTGAGGGTAAAGACACATGTCAGTTTTAAAAAACTTTTAACCGGCAAACAGCAGAGGCTTGTCGACGAGTTCATCTCCGTAAGGGGTGGTCGCAGGTACTCCATAAGCGATTGAGCCTGTCTCGATTTATTATAATTTCTAATGTTGTCCGCCCTTGTTGTACTTATACGGCTTAAGAGCGGAATAAGGAGTTGTTATATGGCAATAGAGTGGAGTCCAAAGATATCTACCGGAATTGACTGGCAGGACCGGCAGCACAAAGAGCTGTTCCACAGGATCAACAGCCTTCTGGACGCCATGACCGTAGGGCTCGGCAAGGAAGAGGTGCAGAGGCTCTTCTCCTTCCTCGACGAATATATAGTTATCCATTTCGATGCCGAGGAGCAAGCGATGCATAAGTACGATTATCCAGATATGCTCTCGCACCTTGAGGAGCATACGCACTTTATTGATGACGTTGCCACGCTGAAAGAGGAGGCGAGGGAAGATTCGGTAACAACAACGCATATTATAAAGGTGCAGAGCCGCGTTGTGGACTGGTTGATGAACCACATATGTACCGTGGACAAGAAGCTCGGAAAGTTCATCAAGGATCCTCAAAAGGTCTAGGTTCGCGTAGCTTTTTCCAATGCTTATTACCCGGTAGTATCTCTACTGCTATATTTTTATACAGATTGTTTTTGGGGGGCTTGCAGACTGCAAGTCCCCTCTTTTTTTTGCCCGACAGACCGATGCTTCCGTCCTGAACGAACAGAGACCCCGCAGGCCATACTTCTTGCCTGCGGGGTCTCTGTCTAGCTCGGTTGTACAGAAGTGTTGTTACACGTTAAACCTTCTCCTCACAAACCCGAGGCCCCCTAACCCGACGAGACCGCTTCCGAGAAGCAGAAGCACTCCGGGTTCCGGTATCGGGGCGACTCCGTCGTTGCCGTTGGTGTCGTTCAGTGCCAGAGAGTTTGTGTTGAGAGTGTCGGGCAGAAACCACGTGATATTCACATTGTAGTAGTACGGTGAAGTCCAGTCCGCCGGCTGTTGAGGCGTACCCGTGGTAACCTCATTGGCGAATGTCATCTCTACGCTATATGTGTTATCAGCAGCATCTCCGGATAACGTATACTCCCTTGTGCCGTCGTTCAATACAAAGTCTATTATATCACCGCCCTGGAAATTCGTAAGACTGGAACTTCCAAGCGAGTAGACTGTTGTACCTCCATTTAAATAGTAACCGTAGGTATAACCAGTGGTGTAAGCGACGCTCATAATGTTTACGTCTACCCCACCATCGGCGTCGCCGTCGATAGCTATTATTGAATCTCCACCCAGAGTAAGCGCCCCGGCCATTGCCGGCATCATTAACAATGCGACAAAGAGCAGACAGCTTACTGTCAGAATGGATATTTTCCTCAGTTCGTACATTCCTTTTTATCCTGTCTTACGGTAGTAAGTAAGCACTCTAGTGTTACATACCGGTTGAGGTTCTTACTTACGGTTTAACTCCAGATACGCTACTTCTTGATCTTTCTTCTTATGAACCCTAGCCCTGCAAGACCGCTTCCGAGAAGAAGCAGAGTGGAAGGTTCCGGCACGGCAGAGACTCCATCGAGTTCAACGCCTGGGGTGCCTGTGGGTGGTCCGCCCAGTGAACTGGTAAGAACCATATTGTCCAGAAGTCTTACGTTTACCGTATTACGCGCCACGTTGTCGGTGAACCTGAAACGCATCAGCCAGTCATCGTTGTCGAGGCTGATCGGGTCTACCACGTGCCTTACCGCAGTGTCAAATATAGCATTATCAACGGTAAAGGTAAAGCTCGCATACGGGTCTGGTGTAGCCTGGTCGAAACTGAGACCGATCCAGAAGTGCGTAGTCGAAGCACCAATGTTAAATGACCAGTCATTTGCGCCAAGGCTGCCAGGTGTTGCGCTTTCCGGGTGAATCTGTGTAGGTGAGCCCTGCGCCAAATTGTCGGCCTCGAGCTGGCCAAGGCTGTAGGTCAGCGCGTGTACATTCGGTACGAGCGCAAACAACATAAACAGAACTACAGCTGACACTCCAGTCTTTGTTTTTGCCATATCTCCTCCTTTTACTCCTCCCTGATTGTTAGTGTTGCACACGTTAGTACCGGGTGGATGGTTAAAACAACAGTACCGGTACCGTAAAAAAACTTTAAATATGCTCTTGATCCTGCTTGGCAGGATCAAAGGGGCAAAATATTAAAATTTCTTAATGCACAGAGTATTAATGCACAAAGCATGCCATTACTACGTATGCGCCTTAAAGGTCTGTTTTGTCTTGCAAAAACATACAACACCTTGAGAAGTTTTATTTACATATATGTGAGAAGTGTAAAAAATATAACTACATGCAGTGCTATAAAGGATGCTATGCTTCACGAAAAGCTTTTAGATTCAGTGTGTTACGGGGAATATTGAGATGTGTAAAAAAACTCAACACCACTTTATAGATAGGTCACTAAAAAATCAAAACCGTTTTAATGCCTATCTCTGTAGGTTGTGTGAGAAAAGAGGTTACTTGTTATCGCCGTTATATATTTAATTTGAGACTTCGAGTACTCTGTTTTTGAGTGTTATTATAGGTAGGCCCGATACCCTGGAGTTTGGTAATGATAGAAGAAAGGGAGGTACCACGTGAATGAGAGCAGTTGAGAAGGCGCCCTGAATTGAGTTGAGAGCAGTAGAGGCTGCAAGCTTTGATACAGCGACTCTGAAAGGAAGAGCGTATATGCTCTCTTTTTTCCGTTTTGCGGCCTGTCCGTTCTGTAACCTGCGTATACACGAACTCGTCAGCCGATATTCGGAGCTTGGCAGCGGTTTTACCGTAGTAGCGGTCTTCGACTCTCCGCTGGACAACCTTATAAGCCGTACAAAAAGGCATAAGGCGCCATGCCCTATATTCGCCGATGAAAACAACAGGTATTACAATGAGTACGGTATAGAGCATTCGTTTTACGGCGTACTCAAAGGCATGTTGCGACGCATGCCTGCGCTCGTTAAAGGAATACTAAAGGGCTATGTGCCTATAACAATTAAAGGCAGTTTGACCACCATGCCGGCAGATTTTTTTATAAATTGGAACGGTACAATAGAGATAGCGCACTACGGTATTGACGATGGAGACCATCTGTTGTTTGAAGAGGTAAAGGCCTTCTCTTTAAAGTCGCAGTCAGAAGAGCTGGGCCGGCATCAAAGTCCGGGCACGAGGGTGCTGAGAGTGTTTAGCTGAGGTACGTCAGCTCATGAATGCTTAGGTGACGCATTTGGTCTTTTTTTTATCTCTAAAAAAGTAGAACCTGATAATCCGTTTTATGTGAGGCAGGGTGATTGACACCCGGCCTATTCAGAAGTAAGATTTAATATATACTCTTAGTAATAGCCTGTAGTGATCTACCTAGGCAGAGGCGATATTGTGAGGTTTTGATTTTTCTTTATCATCGGTAGTCCAATTACAGTGGTTGTCCAATTAGAGTTACCAAATGGCGTTTGGCCTTAGAAATAGTAGACAAGAGTACGGCCTGGTCGCTATTGCGCTGCACTGGGTTGTCGCTCTTATGGTTTTCGGGCTCTTTGGACTCGGGTTCTACATGACCGGGCTTGAGTATACGGATAGCTGGTACCGTAGAGCGCCGTGGCTCCACAAGAGTTTCGGACTTCTGACCTTCGCTCTTGTCTCTTTTCGTCTTGTCTGGAGGCTTACGGGCGAGAAGCCTGTAATGGTGCCGATGCCTGGCTGGGAGCGGGTAGCTGCGTTGCTCGCCCACAGGGTATTATACCTGCTGCTCTTCTTGGTGCCAGTAAGCGGTTATCTTATCTCAACCGCCGACGGCAGGGGCATCGATTTTTTTAACTGGTTCGAGGTGCCGGCGCTCCTGTCCGGTTATGATCGTCAGGAGGATATGGCCGGTGCAGTCCATCTTTTTCTTGCTCTGGCTATTATCGGCATGACCGGGCTTCATACTGCGGCTGCCCTGAAACATCACTTTATTGACAAGGACTCGACCCTGCTAAAGATATTCGGAGCAGGGAGAGGAGAGTCTGAAAATTAATTTGGAAAGCATCTCAATCATTTTTCTATTTCTAAAGGAGGCACGATGAAAAAGTTTCTGATACTTGTACTGCTGCTTACCGCTTTTGTCTCTGTGATGCCGAGTGGAGTTCGGGCCGAGCAGTATACGATAGATACAAAGAAGGCCCACGCCTTTATTCAGTTCAAGATTTCTCACCTCGGTTACTCCTGGCTGCTCGGGCGCTTCAACGACTTTGAGGGCACCTTCAGTTTTAATGAGGCGAGACCCGAGGCTTCGAAGGTGAAGGTCTCTGTAGACGTTGCCAGCGTCGATACCAACCATGCCGAGCGTGACAAGCATTTGAGGAGTAAGGACTTCTTCGAGGTTAAGAAGTACCCGGAGGCGACCTTCATATCCAGATCCTTTAAGGTCACGGGCAAGGGGGCGGCTGTAATGAAGGGGGATTTTACACTGCACGGAGTAACTAAAGAGATTGAGATAGAGGTGAAAGAGGTCGGCGCGGGCAAGGACCCGTGGGGCGGATTCCGTCGCGGTTTCGAGGGCACCACTACCCTTGCGCTTAAAGATTATAATATTACCAAGAACCTCGGGCCTGCCTCGGCTACGGTTGATCTGTACCTCTCTATAGAGGGAATAAGGAATAAGTAACTGACAGGGCAGGGTTGAGCCGGGCGGTATTAACCGTATAGGCTTCGGTTTACGGGCTGAGCGTTTTGCGACTAAATCCTTGCGGGCTTGTTGTGCCGTGCAGAGTTCGGGTTCAGATAAGGAGGCAGTTATGAAGAGACATCTAAATTTACCGGCTGTACTCTTTGCGCTTATCATTGTGATTGGTTACGGTTTTGCGGGTACGGCCTCAGCCGTAGACAAATCGAGCGTTAAGGCCGCAATGACCGAGTATATAGAGGCCAAGTCAATAGGCGGCTTTTATGGAATAGCCGGGGTGGTTGCTACGTTCGATTACATCCACACCGGAGTAGCCGAGAAGGACGGGCTCTACGTATCGTGCGCCGATTTCAAGGCCGACAAGAATACATACGATATCGACTACTACGTTAAAGAAGAGGGGGGCAAGTACGTGGTAGTCAAGGAGGTCTTCCATAAAAAGGACGGCAAGAAGGTGAACCGGGTGCTCTGGTCCGAGAAAGAGAAGTAGGGTATCTGCACAAACAGGAGGTTATGATGAATAGAAACGTCGGTACCGTTGACAAGGCGGTACGTTTAATACTCGCTTTGATACTCTTCAGCCTCTACTTTATCCTCGCAGGAAATATCCGTTTTATTGCCGTTATTGGGTTTGTTCCTCTGCTTACGGCCCTTATCTCATGGTGCCCGATCTACCGTCTTATTGGCATTAAGTCCTGCAAGAGTTGCGATTGAAACACGGCTGGCTGCGTATAACCTGTGATATCGGACCGCAGCAGGCTTTTGCTAAAGCATGATTAATCTCGCACTCCTTGTTAATACCTGCTATAATCTATACTTTAAAACTGGCCGGAATGGCAGTTTTGACAAGTTAATAAAGATAGAAGGCAGAGGTTGATGGCGGTCTTTGCACTCTTATATTGGTGACGGAGCCTCAAATGGTGTAGTTTATCCTGTTTGGGGTTTTTTTCCCGGTCGTCTCAAAATATTGTCACTATCTATTCTGCTTGAAAGGTACAAAGGCGGTATGAAGAACTGTATTGGTCAAACAAAGACCGTTGTTTTAATCATGCTCTTGACGATCTCGTTAACTGCCTGCGGTTCCGGTGGTGGCACTGCCGGCAGAGCTGGAAGCAACTCACCCGGCAGTCCCGCAACCGCCGCTTTTCAGCAAGCGGTAGCCACATTCGATGCAGGAGATTATACAACTGCAATAGCCGAGTTCAACTCCGTACTGAACAGTTATCCCGGAGACGCCTTATCCGATAATGCGCAGCTCTATATAGGCATGTCGTATCACATGATGGAAGATTACCCGAATGCCCGCATAGAGTTGCAGAAGGTTATAGACTATTACCCCGATGGCAGCAAAGCGGACAATGCCCGGTTCTGGATAGGAGTGACGTACTACGATAACAAAGAGTACGCTGCTGCCCTTACGGAGTTTAACAGAGTTCTGAGCGACTACCTCTTTGCAAGCAAAGCCTCGGATGCACAGCTTTACATAGGTAGAACATACCTGCAACTCGGTGATTATACAAGGGCGCGAACAGAGCTGCAGGTAGTTCTTACGGACTATGCACTTTCAAATGATGTGGATTCCGCACAGTTTTATATCGGCCAGAGTTATCATTCAGAGGCGAACAGCGCCGCAGTGCCGGATACCGCACTTATGCAGACGGCGCGTATCGCTTATCAGTCGGTTGTAGACAACTATCCTGCAAGCTCAATGATCGACAATGCTCTCTTTGCAATAGGTGAAACTTATTATGATGAAGGCAACTACAGTGCGGCTCAGGCCTCTTTTAATGTCGTATTGGCATTTTATCCGCTCTCCGGCAGTGCCGACTCCGCCCAGTACTACATCGGCAAGACCTACCAGCGTCAGGCGAACAGTACCGCAGTGCCGGATGCCGCGCTCATGCAGGTGGCCCGCGACGCATACCAGCTGACGATAGATACCTATCAGACAAGCACCTTGGCGGATAACGCCGCTCACAGGATCGGCCTTACGTACTACGAAGAGGGCAACTATACTGCGGCCCATCCAGCCTTCAGCGCTGTTGTGGCCACGTACCCGTTGTCCAACAGGGCCGACTCGGCCCAGTACTACACCGGCAAGACCTACCATAAACAGGCGAACAGCACAGCAGTGCCGGACGCCGCGCTCATGCAGCTGGCCCGCGACGCATATCAGCTTACGATAGATACCTATCAGACAAGCACCTTGGCTGACAATGCTATGTACCGGATAGCCGAGACCTTCCATGATGAAGGCGATTACGCCACCGAGCTTGCGGCCATGACAGCTATGGTTGCCGCATATCCGTTAAGCACATGGGCTCCTGTTGCCCAGATTCATATAGACGACCTCAATGGCTTGAGGATAGACCACCAATAGTAACCGGGGCTGGCGGGTTGTGTGTTGTACTTCTGACAGGTTGTTTTTTGTGTTCCATGTCACCGCATGATGTCTACTCTGACAGCTACTACTCTAAAAGTTTTTTCCTCTTCTACATGTGCTTTGCTCCTGTTGTTCGCTTACCTGCTTGTTGGTACATAGAACCTGTAGAGTTGTGATTGAAGCGTTGATGCGGGAGAGATATGGTTTAGGGGCTTGCACTTTGCAAGCCCCTGTTTTTTTTAGAGTAATTTTCAGGGCAGGACCTTTCGTGACTGAACTTAAACGTGAGCTCGAACTTAAATAAAGAGTGCTTGCCTTACTCATTGGTGCAATTTTTAGTAAAAAAAAATACTTTTCTGCCGATAAACTATGTATATCAGAAGTCCATGGGTCGTTATGCTTTGAATACAGGACACGTTTATAATTGTGCGGAGAGGTAAGAGAGCAGATTGATGAAGAACAAAATAGAAACGAACAGAGGGCGTAACAGAAACCCGCTATACTTCTTCATAATCGCAGTGGTTCTGATCTTTACGGCAGAGGCTCTCGATATGCTCTTCCTGCATAGCTTCTTGAAGCATGGCAGCCTGCTGCTAGAAATACTGATAGACTCTTCGATACTGAGCATCATTACCATACCGATGCTCTACCTGTTGCTGGTCCGCCCGATGTTACTCTATATAAAGGAGCGTGACATAGCGGAGCAGGCGTTACAGGAGGCCCATGAAGTACTCGAAGCGCGGGTAGAGGAGAGGACCAGAGAACTGAGTCTGGAGGTAACCGAGCGCAAGCAGGCGGAGAGGGCGCTTAAGAAGAGCGAGTTAAACCTGACGAAGGCGCAGGAAGTTGCTCATATCGGGTCCTGGCACCTCGACTTACTTAATAATGAACTTTTCTGGACCGATGAAAATTACAGAATATTCGGAATCCCCATGGGTACTCCGATGACGTATGAAAAGTTTCTCGAAGTGGTTCACCCTGAAGACAGGCAGTATGTCGATAAAAAATGGAGCGCTGCAATAGGTGGCGAGCCGTACGATATAGAGCACAGGCTCCTGATTGACAATAAAGTGAAGTGGGTGAGGGAGCAGGCGGAACTCACTTTTGACAACGAGGGAAATCCAACCGGTGGAGTCGGGATTACCAATGACATAAACGAGCTTAAATTCGCCGAGAGGGCGCTCAATGCCGAGAGGACGCGGTTATACAGCATTCTCGATCTCTTTCCTGGATTCGTCTGCCTTCAGGCTCAGGATTATACTATCCGCTTTGCCAACCGCCGTTTCATAGAGGAGTACGGCGATCCTATGGGGAGAGCGTGCTACAAGCACATACGGGGCTGTGATGACCCGTGCGAGCAGTGTCCGACTTCCATTGTTTTCGACACAAAGA
The DNA here is from genome assembly GCA_029262515.1 of Deltaproteobacteria bacterium. Taxonomy (GTDB): domain Bacteria; phylum Desulfobacterota; class GWC2-55-46; order GWC2-55-46; family JADFVP01; genus JADFVP01. The sequence goes on from JAJCZH010000005.1 coordinate 52,026, forward strand.
AATCACATGTATGGATCTCTGATTATTCATCTCGCGACCGCGTGTACCAGGTATATGGTGAGCCGTTTATCGACAGCGACGGCTCGATGCTGGTTCTCGAGTTCAGTATAGACATTACTGCCCAGAAGATAGCGGAACAGGAGCTGCTCAAGGCCCAGAAACTTGAGTCTTTAGGCGTGCTGGCCGGCGGCATAGCCCACGACTTTAATAACCTCTTGACCGGCATTATCGGTAATACATCCCTGCTGGTTCATAAAGTGGAAAAAGACGGAGTTATATCCAAGAGGCTCGGCGAGGTGGAGAAGGCGGCGATGCATGCGCAAGAACTGACACAGCAGCTCCTTACTTTTGCCAAGGGCGGAGAGCCGGTTAAGGAAGCGAGCCAGCTAGAGGAGATAATAGAGGAGTCGTGCAAGTTTTGTCTTTACGGCTCTAATGTTAAGTTCGACATTACTGTTGCCGAAGACCTGTTGCCAGTGGAGGTCGACAGGGGGCAGATAAACCAGGTTATGAACAACATAATCATAAATGCCAAGCAGGCCATGCCCGACGGTGGTGTAATAGAGGTCTCTATAAGTAATTGTACTGTCTCGGCAGATGATGATACGGCTTTGAAGACAGGCAAGTACGTCTCTGTGTTGATAAACGATCATGGTGTAGGCATTGACAAGGAGAACCTGCAGAAGGTCTTCGATCCGTACTTTACGACAAAGAAATCCGGCAGCGGTTTGGGCCTTGCCAGCGCATACTCCGTTATTCAGAAACACGAGGGGCATATAGAAGTAACCTCCGAGCCCGGTGTCGGGACTACATTTAAAATGTTTATGCCTGTTTCGGAAAAGGGCGCTGTCATTCGTAAGGAAGCGCATCCCGAGCTGCAAAGGCGCGCCGGGGGCAGGGTGCTTGTCATGGACGACGAAGAGATTATAAGGGATGTTACTACCGAGATACTGACAACTATCGGGTACGACGTAGTCTCTACTACCGATGGCAAGCAGGCGGTAGCGGTCTATAAAGAGGCTAAAGAGGGCGGCAAGCCTTTTGATGCCGTAATAATGGACCTTACTATTCCCGGCGGCATGGGAGGCAAGGAGGTTATCAAAATCCTTCAGGAGTACGATCCTGAGGTTAAGGCGATAGTCTCAAGCGGGTACTCAAGCGATACTGTAATGGCGGAATACGGCAAGTTCGGTTTTAGCGGAGTAATTACAAAACCGTATAAGGCGTCGGAGCTTGCGGCAAAGGTGCAAGACGTGATCGCGGCTGAGTTATAACCATTATTCCCGGCTTGCGTTAGGCGCGGACAAAAAAAACCCCCTGTCTTTTAAAGACAGGGGGTTTTTAGTTCTGTTTACTTAGGTTGTACGTGTGAATCCTGAGCGCCCTTGGGGCCCTGAGTTACTTCGAACTCTACAGTCTGGCCTTCGGCAAGAGTCTTGAAGCCGTCACCCTGAATCTCCGAGAAATGGACAAAAACATCATCGCCTGAATCGCGCTCAATAAAACCGAAACCCTTCGACTCGTTGAACCATTTTACTTTTCCTGTTTCCATAACACATAACCTCCTATTGAGAGTTTTACTGGTCCGAGAGGTTTTGTGCAAATTGTGGCAAAATTGACCCAAATGTACAAATAGTACTCTCTTCTTATTAATACTGGAATATTACGCTAACTTACAAGGCTGGTCAACATTTTTTTTCATATAATCGATAAGTTTTCGGTATACGTGATTAGCCCGGTTATACCGGGCTGTGGTAAGGGCAGCACAGAGCTTGCGGTTTACAAGCCTTTTTTGTAGAGCTAGAGGGTGATTAGTTGAAATGCCTGGTTGTGGTTTAGCCTCAAGTGTTGTATGTTTTTACTGTCTATTTGCGGTCAGGCAGGTTTAAGTACCCGGCAAAAAATATCCGTGCGCATACACATGGGGGGGGGAAGCATGAAGTTACCTTCAGAAGCGGAGGTATTACGTATTTTTATAGGCGAGAGCGACAGGTACGACGGCAAGCTGCTTTACGAGGCGATAGTAACCGAGGCCCGCAAACGCGACATGGCCGGGGCAACGGTCTTTAAGGGGGCGCTCGGTTTCGGGGTCCATTCAAGAATCCATACCGCAAATATATTCGCACTCTCTGAAGACCTGCCGGTGGTTGTAGAGATAGTGGACAACCCGGAGTCCATAGAGGCCTTTCTGCCGGACCTTGACAAGATGGTAGGCGAGGGGCTTATTACTATTGAGAAGGTGCGCGTGATCGCCTACAGGCACTCCGACGAGGGGTAAGGGGTGGTGTGATATAATAGGCAGTAGACGGGGCTTGGCTATTTGCCAAGTCTTTTTTTGTGTCGGTAGGCAGTGGGTGCTTTAATTCACGGTTGTTAACACTTTTTAAAAAGTTTTATATTGATGGTGTTAATAGAGCTTGGTAGACTTGCGGCCTTCGGCCTCAGGTAGAAGAGCGTAGCACAGCCAAAACTAGCGAATATATAAAGTGTATATGAAAAGCATCTTGAAAGTATCATTAGGTTGTACCCTTCTACTGTTTTTAGCCTTTATGTCGGGCTGCTCGAGTAGGGCATGGTATGAAGGAATCCTGAATTATGAAAGAAGCAAATGCTTCGACCCTGCGACCTCTCAGCAGGCAGAATGTCTTGGCCAAACAGACATGAATTATGACGAATATGAGATGGAAAGGAGAAAGCCTTAACAGGTTTAAGAGTTTCTTCGGCGGGGGAGAGGAATAACCGAGCCGGTTGACAGGTTAATAAAGCGGGGCTTGGCAAACTGCCAAGCCCCGCTTTATCTTTGGTGGCAGGAAGGTGGTAGATTTTCTGCGGTAAGCTAACTACAAGTTCAAGAGTACTTCCAGTAATCAACGGTTTTCGACCTGATATCCACATACGATATTTATACCTGAAATAAACAAAAAAACACTGGTTATAAACCTGTAACCAATCACCCGCGTCTATAAAAAGTTGAATTAATGTTGGATTGCTAATACTATTTATTCAGGATAAATGGAGATACTCCGATATAATTATATAAACCGATAGATAGATGCATCTATGGTGGTGTGCATAGGTAGACTGTAGGAAAGGTCCAAAGTGTGCTTTGAGTTGCATTAATATTAAAAAAAGTCTCAGGGTGAAACTTACCCTGTTCTTTCTGCTCGGTGGTCTTGCGCCTATCATCATCGGAAGTACCTTCTTGTATCACACCACAAAGAAAGCCCTCTTCGAGAATGTCTTCAATGAACTCCAGTGGACGACAGACAAGTTAGGGGCCGCTGTCGAAGCTGGTATCAACGAGGCCCGTGCAGACCTCCTCTTAGCCTCTACCAACCCTGCCTTCAGGCTCTACTACAGTCAACCTGATAGAAGAGATTACTGGCTTAATGAACAACATAAGGTAATTCGGCACATAAGAAAGCTCTATATATACCTCGATGAAAGTTGCTTTATCGAAAAATCCGGCAAAGAGGTCTGCCGTATAGTCTATGATGAACTGGCAAACGAAGACGAACTCGACCTTGACGAATCCGGACGCACCTTCTTTGATAAGACCTTCGCGCTTGAAGAGGGGGAAGTCTTCACGGGAAGACCGGAGGTGTCCGGAGATACCGACAAATGGGTTCTGCCCTATGCTACTCCGATAACGGTTAACGGCAGCCATGTTGCTCTCTTGCACTTTGAGCTTACACTTAACTATTTACAAGATACTTTGAAAGAGCTTGTAGACCCCGAGAGACTTACAGTCTTTATCATTAACGAAGACGGAGAGTACCTGGCTCATACGGGTATGGAGGTCAGTATTACCGAGCCGCTGCCGAAGGCGATAACAGCTCAGACGTCATCCTCTTTCAAGGAAATTGTTGATAATATGGTCTCACGGGGCAGCAGCGGGCTGAATGACTTCAGCCAGGACGGAGAGCTGTATTATATTCATCACCGTCCCGTGGTTTTCGATGGAGAAAATAATGAAAACAGATGGACTATAGGCGTTGTAATTTCCGCGCAGAAGGTTTACGTAGAGGCAAGGTCTTTAAGGTATATGGGCCTCGTGATCGGTTTTGTCGTACTGGTCGTTATTTTGTTTGCCTACCTGATAGGCAAGTGGGTAACCTACCCGATTACGTCTCTGGTATCTGTCGTAAGGAGTATCGCCTCCGGGAGTTTTTCCGGAGATGTCGCAGTTACTACTAATGATGAAATCGGAGAATTGGCAAGTTCCTTCAACATGATGGTAGGAGCAGTAAAGGAGCGGAACGCAAAGTTAAAGGAACTTGCAACGACCGACGGACTAACCGGACTTTACAATCACAGCCACTTCAAAGAAGAGCTGAAGAGGGAACTGCAACGGGCTAACCGTTATGATCACCACCTCTCCCTGATCATGACCGATATTGATTATTTTAAGAATTACAATGATACCCACGGACACCCTGGAGGAGATGAGGTATTGAAGGTGTTTTCAGAGTTATTCAGTAAAGATATAAGGGAGACGGATATAGCGGCACGTTACGGCGGAGAGGAGTTTATCATAATCCTTCCCGAAACTGATGCCGCGAGTGCCTCTGTAATTGCCGAGAGGATACGCAGGGATATAGAAGAGCATCCATTTCCACAACAGGAGACCCAGCCGGGAGGAAACCTTACCGCAAGCTTTGGCGTCTCCACCTTTCCCGAAGACGGTAGTACCCAGGCATCTCTTCTGGCTACTGTAGACAAGCGGCTATATAGGGCGAAAGCAGAGGGGAAGAACAGAGTCTGCAAGAGATAGTACCGTCTGTTGGGTTTAAGATATCGGACTGATTAGTACCAACAGTAATAGCCGTGTAGGTTGGGTTTTGCGAAGCAAAACCCAACCTGTTTTTAGGTATGCAACCTGTTGACTACATGTTTTTACTCTTCAACCCAATAAATACTGTTGGATTTCGTACCTCTACCCAACCTACAAAAACTGTATTCTAAAATTCAAGAGGGCGTGTTTGTAATTAAGGCGAATAGCGATATAGTAACGTTATTCTTATTAAAGGAGCAAAATGAAGGGTACTATTTTCTCCATATTATCGGCATTATTAATTGCAATTCCGGCTGTGGCAGCAGACGGGGTGGTTAATGTCCAAAGTAACTTTAATGTAGAAGAAACCGCTGATCGAATGGAGAGTATATTGAATGAAAAAGGAATGACGGTATTCAAACGAATAAAGCATTCCGAGGGTGCTGGCAAGGTCGGTATCGAACTCCGAGAGACAGAACTGATAATATTTGGTAATCCAAAAGTTGGAAGCCCCCTTATGAAATGTCAGCAAACTGTCGCTATTGATTTACCTCAAAAAGCATTAATTTGGGAAGATGATAAGGCTAAGGTCTGGATATCATATAATGATCCTAGGTATTTAGAACAAAGGCATAATATCTCCGGTTGTGAAGAAGTTGTATTGAAGATAGAAAAGGCACTGTCTGCCATAACAAAATCAGCAACAGCGAAGTAAGGTGGTTAGGTTGGGTAGCGCAGCATAACCCAACAGCCTTCTGTCATGCTGAACTTGATTCAGCATCTGGTTTTGAAAAGAATAGACCCTGAATCGAGTTCAGGGTGACATAGTAGTTAAGTAAGGCCAGACCCTGAATCGAGCTCAGGGTGACAAGCAAACCGTCTTTGCGAGCAGAGCGAAGCAATCTAATAAAAGATTGCTTTGTCACTTCGTTCCCCGCAATGACGCGTACCCCTCTCACCCCTTCTCCTTACTCCTCGTAATAAGATAGACGCCGAGTATCAGTATGACCATGCCGACTAGTTTGGCGGTGCCGAGTTCTTCCCCTAAAAATATACGGGCTATTATCGCGGTCGAGACCGGCCCGATGAAGCTGATCATTGCGGTGCGTGACGCGCCTATTCTTTTTATCGCCAGAACTATCGTTAGTATCGGCACGAAGGTTGCGAACGTACCGATCAGTATCAGCAGCGCCCACGCCTCTGCGCTACTCGGCAGGCTTTGACTTAAGCTGCCCTCTGCGCTCTTTATAAAGAACGTCGTTATAAAGGCGGCTGCGGCTGCCGTGGTGGTGAGGGCCGATATCTTTACGGAGCTGACCCGCTTGCCGAGCGACTCGGTAATGACAAGCGAGAGAGCGAAGAGCAGGGCCGCGATAAGGACAAGAACCGTGCCTAGCCCTGTTGACCCGCCGAGGCCCCCGCTAAAGGCCTCTAGCGCGATTGCAAGGCCCGTGTAGGTGATGACAAGGGGCACGATTATGGAGCGCGAGAGGCGGTGTTTAAAGAAGAGGCTAGAGAGCAGCAGCACGATTACCGGGTAGGTGTATACGATGAGCCGCTCCAGTGAGGCCTCTAGGTACATGAGGCCGTAGAAGTCTGCATAACCGGCTAGGTAGATACCCAAGAGGCCGCTGAGCGCGAGGATTAAGATATCATGTGCTCGGACCCTCTCTGACGGGAAGATAAAGAGCATGGCTATAAAGAAGGGCGTGGCTATCGCGTACCTGAGGGCGAGCAGGCCCACGGGCTCCATGCCGTGGGCGTAGAGCAGCTTTGCTATCACCCCCTTGGTAGAGAAGGAGAGGGCGGAGATAATCGAGAGGGTATAACCCCAGATGTAGGCGCTTCTTCTGTTCATTACAGTATCTTTTATTAGTACTTCGAGTTTGTTTCGGAGTTGCAAGAGGTTGCTGTGCGCAGGTACGTACAGTCCGTTCATTGTGCGTGTAAGTGTACCATGTCAGACCTCTCAATTTTTATATATCTTTATAAAACCGGAAGCCGAATAGAAACAAAGAGTAAATAATGAACTCTAATCTTCCTTTAATAGTTTATCTGTATAATAGAAACTGTAAAAAGTATAAAAGACCTCCCCTGCTTTGGGATTGTATAGAGCAGTTGTAACACTCCCCACAAGAGGTGGCGTCCAGCCACTGTATCAAAGTAGTAAAATCAACAAATCTACAATATGTACTCTAAGCAGTATCCTGCCGTAAGCGGAGGGGCCAAAAGCCCCTCCGTCCTCCTATTTCCCTCTTCTGTTTTTGACTTCGTTTTTTGTTCTAAATACTTCCTCGAAATGTCTCTCGTACTCTTTAATCGGCGCGGTTAATCGTTCTGATTCGTCGTAATTCGTCAATTTCCGGGGCTGTTTTGGGGGCTGAAAAGGCTCCGAAGGCGGTGCGGCTCTCTCTTCTTGACATATATTAGTGTTTGTAATATTCTAATTTATATGGCTTTTTTGCCATTTAGCACGTATGACCGTTGCTATGAAAGATTCAAGCGGCACGGCCATTCCCTTGAAACAGTATATAAAACAAGGACTTAGATGAATATCGGCAGAAAACTGATGCTTTCGTTCCTGCTTGTAACCCTTGTTCCTACAATACTGCTCGCCATTCTAACTACCTATATTATAAGCAAAAATATGAAAGAGGATGCTCAGCTTACGGTGAGTAACAGCCTGAAGGCCGCCAGGGTACAGTACTATGCGCGGGCTCACCAGATGAAGTACGGTATGCTTCAAGCATCAACGGAATCGTATATAAAACAGGCTATTAGCTCGAGCGATACGGTTTTTTTACGCGACCTGTTGAAGTCATGGAAGAAGTATCGGCCACATGTTGATCTCTGGAGTATTGTTGATAAAAACGCTATGACTATTGCATCACTCAACTCGCGTGTTACCGGTGTCAAAGTAACCATAAACGGGTTGGTTGAGCGTGCTCTGGCCGAAGGAAAGCCTCTTATATCGACCGAACTTATCAGTCAGGGCATGATAGATAAGGAGAGCCTGACCGAGCAGGGAAGAGTTCGTATTGTAAGCACGGGTGAAGAACAAGTACAGCCTGAAAATGGTGTTCTTAGCGGTGGTATGCTGTTGGTGGTCGTAACTCCGGTAATTGATAGCGACGGAGGGACTCTAGGTGCCATTATCACCGGGGACCTTACAAACAATGACACTTTTGTGCCTGACTCATTTGCCGAGATTATTCCGGGCTCTCTGGTCTCTATCTCAATGAAGGGAGTTAAAATAGCTACCAATGTAAGGAATGAGGACGGCGAGAGGGCGCTTGGGCACCTCTATCCTGCTGAGGTGCTTGATGAAATTCGTTCAAACAAGGGCTTCGGGGGGGAGACCACTGTGGCCGGAAGCGCCTACATGGCGGCGTTCGATCCCATTACAAACCATCGTGGGGAAGTAATCGGGTCACTCTTTGTGGGTGTTCCCAAACAGCGTTTCGCCGAACTGCAGAATGAAAACGTCAAGGCTGTTATCGTCATCTCCACGATTGCGCTCTTTCTTGCCACCGGTGTTGCATCGTTAATAACACTCAGGATCATACGCCCCATAAAGGCGCTCAATACCAAGGCCGAACTTATCAGTATGGGGGATTTGAATATAGGGTTCGGTTACCCTACCGATGGTAATGACGAGATTGCCGACCTTGCCAAGACCTTTAAGCAGATGGTCAGGAACTTGAGAGAGAACGAGGAGCGGATAAGCATAAGTCAGGAGAACCTTAGTCACCAGAAGAACCTTGTGGAATCTATAATTAATTCTCTGCCGTACTGTCTTTATGTTATAGAGAAGGACCTGAAGATAGTCGACTGGAACAGGCATGGGCTCGAGTCGTGTCCGGTCTGCAAGTGTGTACCGGGTATGGACTGCTGCGGCAAGGATTTTGTTGAGCATCTCGGCGACTTTGAGTTGCGCGACGGCTTGAAGGAGGTAATAGAGAGCGTCTTCAAGAGCGGTAAGCCTGTAAGTCTTGAGCGCAGGGTGTCGCACAAGATGCCCGGGACTAGGGATCTTCGCGTTCAGAGCAGCATATTTCCTATCTACTCTTTAGAACATCCAAGCAGACAGAGTTTGGTTAAGTATGTTATCTGGATGGCCGAGGATGTGACCGACAGGAGGGAGATGGAGGCACGCGTTACATCGAGTGAGAAGCTCGCGGCAGTCGGGCAGCTTGCCGCAGGCGTGGCCCACGAGGTCAACAACCCGCTTGGCGGTGTGTTAAACTGCATATACAACTTCAAGAACCGAAACCTTACGGATGAAAGAAAGGCGGAGTACATAGGTTTTATAGAGGACGGAATAACCCGGGCTCAGAACATCGTGCGCCAGTTGCTCGACTTCTCTCAGCAGCACGACCCGGAACTCGGGCGTCTCAATATAAACTCGCTTGTAGAGTCGGTCTTGCCGTTGATACATCATACTATCAAGGATAGTGACATCAAGATCGTTACGCGTTTCGGTACCGATCTGCCTGATGTGCTTGCGGACAGGCATCAGATAGAGCAGGTGCTGGTCAACCTGTTGCTCAACGCCGTTCAGTCCGTGGAACAGCAGGGCAGGATAGAGGTGACGACCAGCTCAATGGGAGGATGGTACTCCATAACCGTAGGGGACGACGGTTGCGGTATTGAGCCTGAAAGCCTTACAAAGATTTTCGACCCGTTCTTTACTACAAAGGGTGTCGGCAGCGGAACCGGTTTGGGCCTGTCGGTAAGCCGTGGTATAATCGAAAGGCATAAGGGCAGGATAGAGGTTGAGAGCGAGTCGGGTGTCGGCACTATTTTTAAATTATATCTGCCTGTTCTGCTTCCGGAACCGGTGAGTGCGGTAAAAGCCTGAACAGCTTAACCAGATAAAGGGGTATTATTTGAAGAAGGTACTCATAGTAGATGACGAGCCGTTGATGCGGATATCCATTAGCGATGCGCTTAAGGAGGAGGGTTTTACGGTTGTTGAGACCGGCCTCGGTCTCGAAGGGATAAGGCTGATAAAAGAAGGGCTCTTCGACCTCGTGATAACCGACCTCAGGCTGCCGGACAGCGATGGTATAGAGGTGCTTCGCTCCTGCAAGCAATACTCGCCTGAGTCAAAGGTGATACTGATTACAGCTTACGGTTCGGTAGATACCGCCGTTGAGGCGATGAAGATGGGGGCCTACGATTATATAACAAAACCGTTTCCGATGGACAAGCTCTTGCTGATGATAGAGCGCGTAATACGGTTCCAGGAACTCGAAGAGGAGAACCTCATACTCAAGGAGCAGGTCGAGGAGAGGTATAACTTCGACGGTATGGTCTACAAGAGCGAGTTGATGCGGGAGGTGGTTGAGTCCGTGAAGATAGTCGCTGCTACTGATTCCACCGTTTTGGTGCTCGGCGAGTCTGGCACCGGCAAAGAACTGATCGCCAATGCGATTCATTATAACAGCCTCCGCAAAGACGGTCCTTTCGTCAAGTTAAGCTCTGCCGCTTTGCCAGAGACTCTGCTTGAGGCGGAACTCTTCGGGTACGAAAAGGGCGCATTTACCGGGGCGGTAAAAGCGAAGAAAGGCAAGTTCGAGCTTGCCGACGGCGGTTCGATCTTTCTGGATGAAATAGGCGAGTTGACTCCGGCTATTCAGGTCAAGTTGTTGAGAGTCTTGCAGGAGAAGGAGTTCGACAGGCTCGGAGGTACGCAGACTATTAGTGTGGATGTGCGGATAATCTGCGCCACGCAGAGGGATCTAAAGGAGGAGGTCGCTAACGGCAACTTTCGTGAGGACCTTTACTACAGGCTCAATGTCGTACCGGTTACTCTGCCGCCGCTCAGAGAGCGCAAGAGTGACGTGCTGCTGCTCGCCGACCACTTCTTAAAAAGATTCGCGACCCAGAACGGCAAGAGCCTGAAGGGATTTACGACAGACGTCCAGGAGGCGCTCTTGAAGTACCACTATCCCGGTAATATCAGGGAGCTTGTGAATATTGTAGAGAGGGCGGTGGTACTTGCCAGGGGAGCGGAGATAGAGTGCTGTGATCTTTCCGATGATATCAACCCCGGTGTGGAGCAGCTAATAGGCGTGTCCGGGCCGTGCAGCGGAAACCTTTCCAAGGCAGTAAAAGAGTTTGAACGGCAGTTTATCGTAAAGGTTCTTTCAGAAGCCGGCGGAAACAAGAGCCTTGCGGCGAAGCTGCTCGGTATGTCGAGAAAGACGTTGTGGGAGAAGTGCAAGGCGTTTGAGATAGTAACAACCTGATCTACCTTACGACTTACCCAGCCCCTCCTTACCCGGCGATTGCTACGACCATCCGTTCTATACCGCTCAAATCCTTCTTTATCGTAAAGTCTGCAAATCGATCTATGCTTTTTAGTAGTGCGGTTACGCTATCAGACTGGTCGTAACCTATCTCCATTATCAGCCTACCTCCCGGTTTCAGGTAGCAGGGAGCCTCAGTTATGATCCTTCTGATAAAGTCGAGCCCGTCTGTTCCGCCGTTGAGTGCGGTTACGGGTTCGTGTTCCACGACTTCATTTTGAAGCCCCGTCAATTCATCCGTAACGATATAGGGAGGGTTCGAGAGTATGAAGTCAAAGCCCTCCGGCGGACGCTTTTTGCCGAGGGCAGTAAAGAGGTCGCCTCTTAGCAGCTCTATTCTTTTGCTGACGTTATTGCTCTCAGCGTTCTCTTTGGCTACCACCAACGCTTCTTGTGAGATATCAGTGGCGATAATACGAGAGCCTGGCAGTTGTACGGCTATAGCTACGGCAATACAGCCGCTTCCCGTACATAGATCGAGAATGCAAGGCCTGTACGGAACGGCATGATGAGACTCCTGTTCGGATATTTTGAGCACCTCTTCTACGATCAACTCCGTCTCTGGCCGGGGGATCAGGGTGGAGGCGTTTACCTTTATAGGCAGGCCCATAAATTCGGTCATACCGGTTATATACTGGCTCGGCTCTTTTGTCCTGCGCCTGGCGATATGGGACCTGAAGAGCTCACTCTGCTCTTCAGTCAGGAGTCTGTCAGGGTTGAGGAAGAGTTCATGCCGTTTTATATCGAGCAGGTAGGTGAGCAGAAACTCGGTTTCCAGCTCCGGTGCCTCTATTCCGGCCTCTTTAAGGGTCGCTGTTCCACTTATAAGAGTCTCTTTAACAGTTTCGGTCATATTCCTTTTCCGTACTAAGTTCCAATACTCTGTTTATTCCTCTGATCCGTTTTTACTTCTTTTTTCTGCTCGGGTCAAGTCTGTTTTATTGCGATTTTATTGCAAAAAAAGAGAGAGGGGGCGGCTCTGTCTAAACGATGCCGCCCCCTCTCTCTTTTTCGGTTTCAGCGGAGGATGAAACCAAAACCGTTCTTCTACCATTAAGAGAAGAACTTTAGATAGTTCCGAAGGTTACAGAGTTGTATTTCAATATCATGCGGAGACCGTAACCTACATAAATTATTTATCGGTATTATTATGTTTTTCTTTAAGGTTATAAATAACAAAATCTTAAAGAGCTATTTGAATAGGGGTTGTGGCTGGTTGATGGTACGAAGGTTTAAGTTTTATAGTCTTTTGGACGATACAGTAAGTATAAGGAGGTATACGTTGTATGTATAACCATGTATACCTGTCGGCTTTTTTGATGGTAAACAGTCATGTAATCGTTTTTATTTAATCCGGGCATTATGAAAATTATCACAAAACTAATTTTAGGTTTTACAGTTGTTATTCTGCTGATACTACTGCTTGGGTACCTCTCCGTTCAGATAAGCCAGAATGCGTTAAGAAATGCTATAGGTGAAAAAAATGTTCATGTCACCGAGCAGCTCCTGCACAAGATAGAGATGCGTGTCTATAAACATATTGATGTATTTAAGGAGTTTAGCGCCGACCCTACGCTCCATGCAGGATTACGTAAAGCGAATGTCGAGTTTGCTTCTCTGCCAGACATAACCACAGTGCTGGATAACCGTGATATCGCCTGGTCCGACTCTTCCGAGTACCCCACTCCTGTTGCGTCAACAATCCTTTCTAACACTGTTTCATTGAAGTTAAGAGACAAGATCCTCTTTTATTATCAGGGAGATGAGGAGAAAAGAATTTATGGCGAGGTATTTATTACGAACCGCTATGGCGCCATATTCGCAATGAGCGGAAAGACTACGGATTATCGTCAGGATGATGAAGAGTGGTGGCAAGAGGCAGTTAGTGACGGGTATAGCATCGGAAAAATCGGTTATGATGAAAGTGCGGAGCTTAACTCGTTGGCAGTGGCCCTCAGAATAGATGGAGACGACGGCGAGTTCCTCGGTGTACTGAAGATTGTAATGAATATAGATTTTGTTGTCGGCCTTATTAAAGAGTTTGAGCAGCAGGATGTTAACCGCGATGTTGATATTAAGCTCTTGACTGGTTACGGAAGAATTGTCTACTCGACCAAGGTTGACAGCCATTTTAACGATATTGATGAAGGAAGCCTTTTTTCAACGATGACAGCAAATAGTGGCTACATTACCGCGGTAACTGCTTCAACAGATGGCAGCGAGGCAGGTGAAGAGCTCTTTATTTATACGCATTCGGCCGGTTTTGAAGACTCTCCCGGGCTCGGGTGGGTCATGATCATAGAGTATGACAGCAAGGACGCATTTGCCGCTGTGGCCTCGCTAAAAGAGTGGTTGATTATAATAATCTCAATCGTAACAATACTTGCGCTCTTGATGAGTTCCTATATATCGAGCGCTATATCAAGACCTCTGGTGAAACTCAAGGCTGCGTCATCTGAACTTGGACAGTGCGATTTCAGCACAAGGATAGAGGTTGACAGTAATGACGAGATGTGTGAGATAGCGAGCAACTTTAATGATATGGCCGAGAGGCTCGAAACTGTAATGGCTGAGCGAGACAAAGAGGTGCTTGGGCGCAAGAGTTCCGAAGAGACCGTATCTCAGCTGGCTTACTACGATCAGCTGACGGGGCTTCCTAACAGGAACCTCTTTATCGACAGGATAGATCATATGATAGAGAGGGATCTTTGGAGAAAGCGGCTTGCTGCGCTCTTCTTTCTCGACCTCGACCGTTTTAAGGTGGTTAACGATACCCTGGGCCGTGCCGACGGAGATAAACTTATACAGGCCGTGGCCGAGAGGCTCAAGTTCTCTCTTAGAGACGGAGACGTTGTTGCACGGCTTGGTGGAGACGAGTTTGGTATATTGCTTCAGGATCTAGCCCGCGCTGAAGATCTGCCCATGGTGGTAGAGAAGGTCTTCGATTCGTTTAGAGACCCGCTTGTACTTAGCGACGAAGAGGTGAACGTAAGCGGTTGTATAGGTATCAGTATCTTTCCGCACGACGGTGACAGTGCGGCTATTCTTTTGAAGAACGCCGAGATTGCGATGTATCGCGCAAAGGGAGATGGTAAGAACATGTACCGGCTCTTTTCACCGAGCATGGCATTGAAGTCGAGAGAGGTCTTGAGGATTGAGAGCGTGCTCGACACTGCCGTTGAGCGCGACCAACTTGTGCTGCACTATCAGCCCCAGTTGAGTCTGGAGACCGGCAAGATTACCGGTACCGAGTCCCTTGTACGACTCAAAGATCCGGACGGCGGCCTGATTCCGCCCGGTAAGTTTATAGATCTCGCCGAAGAGACGGGGCTTATAGTCAAGATCAGCAGGTGGGTTCTTAACAAGGCATGTTCGCAGGGTAAAGAGTGGCATGACGAAGGCATTGAAAAATTTAATGTCTCGGTAAATATCTCCGCCCGTATGTTCAACCAGGCTGATCTTATAGATACTATTGCCAGTGCGCTCTCGAAATCCGGTTTTCCTCCGGAGTACCTTGACCTTGAGATTACCGAGTCCGTAGTTATGGCCGATGCCGATGAGGCGATCAAGAAGATGCACAAGCTGAAGGAGCTTGGCGTGAAGTTTTCCGTGGACGATTTCGGCACAGGTTACTCCTCTTTGAGTTATATGAAGCACATGCCAATAGATATGCTCAAGATCGACCGGTCTTTCGTAATCGATATAATGAAAAATGAGACGGACATGGCGATAATGAAGGCGATTATCAGTATGGCCCACAGTCTCGGTATTGAGGTAATTGCAGAGGGTGTTGAGGAGCGTGACCAGCTCGATCTGCTTATAGCTCTCGGGTGTGACAAAATCCAAGGGTATTACTTCTCAAAACCTGTGGCAGCCTCGGAGCATACGGTTATGCTTTTGGACGGGTCCGGACTCGATATGAAAAAGAAGGTGGTGTAGAGTTTTACAGGTGCGCTGTTAGAAGAGAATTTGAAAATATGTCGAAAGGCTTAAAAAAGACCCCGTGGTTCATTTGAACCATGGGGTCTTTTTATATTTATTACTACTGTTACTAAGCTATTGCGATAGTGCCTACGATTGCTACCATAAATGCCGTGTATGCAATGAGGTCGATTTTGAAAGTATTCATCTTATATCTCCTTTTGATTGTTTTTGTATTTTACAACGGTTATGTGCCGTTTAAGCGTTGAACTCTACCTCTTTATCTTTTCCAGCGCATTCATGCGCGTCGGTGAAGATCTTTCTAAGGTCTATTCTTTTGAGCAGTTCGAGCTCTCGTGCCCTTTTCTGTTCATACCCCTGTTCTTCTATTACGTTATTGAGTATCTGCGAACTCTCATCCTTTCTAGCCATCTTTATCCTCCGATCCCTTACGGTGTGAATTCGGATTTGATCTTGATTACGATACAATTATACCAACTGAAGATTAAGAGAGAGTTAAGAGTAAGGGATCTAATCAAACTTTAATTTTAAAAAAGTTCTTTGCTTGTATGGTTCTAATTTCACTCAATCAGCCAACATCGTAAAAAAGAGCTATTGACTTTAATTCAAACATCTGTTTTAATCGTATGTATGAATAGGATAGGTACACAGAAGAAGATACTCGATGCAGCGGAGCTGCTCTTTGCCGAGAACGGTTATCACGGTACATCGCTGAGAGCTATTACCGCTAAGGCCGGCGTAAATGTGGCGGCGGTAAATTACCACTTCGGCTCGAAGAAAGCCCTTTTGGATAACGTTTTTGAGCGCAGATTAATTCCTTTAAACAGGATACGGATGGAAAAACTCGAATCCGTGCGCGCCGCAGCCAGAGAACTCGGCGTCAGGCCTTCGGTAAGGGACCTTATGTATGCCTTTGTCGCCCCGACGATCACCTTCAGAGATTCAGGTAAGGGGGCAAGAAACTTTATAGCCTTAATCGGTCGTTCAGTAGGCGAGTCGTCGAGCACGGTACGTAGCAGCTTTTTTCAGTTTATGGAGCCTTTTGTAAGGTTTATGGTCGAGTCTCTTGTGGAAGCCCTGCCGGGACTTTCCGGTGAGGTTCTGCTGAGGAAATTTCAGTTTTCTGTCGGCGCGCTGTTTCACACCCTTCGGTTAAGCGACGAGTCGTATATGCCGGAACAGGCAAAAGTTTTTGCCTCTGCTGTAAAGAGCCTGGGCAAGGGCAAAGTTATTAAATCGGCCGGTAAAGGCGTTTCAGGTAATAAAGTTTCGAGTGAGCAGCTAGTAGAAGAATTAGTAAATTTTATTACAGCAGGTATGGAGGCGTAATGGCCAGGCTCTTCAATACTTATACGATAGCTCTTTTACTGCTCTTTCTGGTCACAGCATGTGGCTCAAACAGACCGCGCCCGGATTCAGCTTCGATTGAAGTGCCGGAGTCCTTCTCAGCCGATGGAGAGATCATGGGCTCTGCCGCGTTTTCAGGTTTATCAGTTTTATCCAAAGAAACTGGCGAGTGGTGGAGAGGTTTTGGAGACCCGAGGCTCAATGAGCTGATGGATCAGCTTTTTGAAGGCAACCTCAATATTGCGATGGCGTACGAGAGGTTAAACAAGGCCCGCGCCCTTATGTTTATTGAGAACGGGGCAGAGGGTCCGAACCTGACGCTTGGCGCCAATGGAGGCAGAAGCCGGACAGTAGCAGGCACGGCTGATACGTACAGGGCCTCGGCTGCGGCAAGTTACGAGATAGACCTCTGGGGCAGGTTTGCTGCTAAGAGCAAGGCAACCCGCAAAGAGATGGAAGCTACGGCCGGGGACTTAAAGGCGATCTATATAACCCTCTCAGCTGAGCTTGTTGAATTGTACTATCTCGGTGTAGAGCGGAGCCTGCAGCACGGGGTTGCTACCCGTATGGTTGAAGTCGCCGGAGAGAAACTTTCGCTAAGCGAGCAGAGGTACCGGGAAGGCCTTGTCTCGGCCAGAGAACTCTACGTCGCGAGAGAGGGGTTGGCAACGGCAAAAGCGAGACGCCCCTCTATAGAGTCGGAGATTGCGGGAGCCGGACACTCGGTTTCGGTTCTCACGGGCCGGGTGCCGAAAGCCGGAGCTTCAAACCTTTTTACCGGTTCGAACCACCTGCCGCTGCCGCCCCGGATACCGGTTCTGCTTCCGAGCCAACTTGTAAACCGCAGGCCAGATCTCAGTGCCTCGCTCTTGCGTGTCGAGTCTAACGACCACAGGGTTGCCGTTGCGATTGCCGACCGTTTTCCCTCTTTCAGTCTTACCGGTGAATACGGCGGTGCGAGTTCCAGCCTCAGCAGCCTGCTCGATTCTCCTAACATACTCTGGAATTTGCTCGTTCAGGCAACGGCGCCTGTTTTAGACGGCGGAAGGCGAAGGGCCGAGGTGAAAAGAACAGAGGCGCTCTTCAATGAGTCGTTACTGCAGTACCGTCAAAACCTGTTGGTTGCGTTAAAGGAGGTTGAGGATGCCCTCAACACTAATCGCGCCGCTATAGTTGGTTTGCCGCTTTCAGTGGCGAAAAGGGAGGCTGCAGATGGCGCGCTCAATGTGACTGTGCAGAGGTACCGTAACGGTGTTGGTGATTATATGGACGTCTTGACCGAAAGACAGAGGCTCTACGAAGCGCAGAGTGGTGAGTTGAGCGCAGAGCGCGCTCTGATCTCCGCACGTCTCTCTTTGATCCGTTCTCTCGGAGGAGACTTTATGGAGGCGGCTGTTCAGAAAAGGGTCGATGAGAACCGCAGCGCGGCCACCCGCATGCGAGAGACGTTTCAAATAGAGGAGATAAACTAAATGGGTTCCGGGAAAAAAATTCTGAAGGTACTCTTGCCGGTTATTTTATTGCTGGTCGGCTTAAGCGTTTTGGTGGGGCTGGTATCTAGCCGTAAGGCGCCGCGCAAGGCCGAAAAGAGAGAAACTGGCGCTCTTGTAAGGGTAATGGAGGCTAAGAGGGTTTCGCACAGAATTATACTGAGCGCAACCGGTACCGCAAGACCGTCTCGTTCGGTAACGGTTATCCCGGAGGTGAGCGGAAGGCTTAAGTTCGTCTCGGACTCGCTTGTTCAAGGCGGGCTCTTTCCAGAGGGCAAGGTGCTTGTTAAGGTAGAGGACGTAGATTACAGGCTTAATATAGAACGGGCCGGTGCCGCTATGGCGACTGCCGAGTTTGAGCTTGCAAAGATAGAGAGCGAGGCGCGCGTAGCGCGCAACGTCTGGAGCGCTTCCGGAGTCAAGAGCACTGACAAAGAGAATCCGAATCCTTTGGTCGTTTATACCCCGCAGTTAAAGAATGCACGTGCAGGACTCGCCTCTGCCAGGGCGGCTTATATCCAGGAGCAGGTTAATCTTGAGAGGACTGTGCTTCGCGCCCCCTTTAACTCTATCGTCAGGTCCGAGAGCGTGGAACTCGGCCAGTACGTCAGGTCGGGTACAGAAGTAGCGACGCTTATCGGTACGGACGATATCGAGATAGTTGTGCCTCTTAAGGTCGATGACCTGAGGTGGATTGTGATTCCAGAAGCCGGCAGTGATACCAAGGGTTCGAGAGCTACGGTAAGTATGGAGACCGGCGGCCAGAGCTATATATGGAAGGGACGCGTAGTCCGTTCTCTGGCAGAGGTCGATCCTGGCGGACGGATGATGCGCGTTGTGGTGAGGGTAGAAGACCCGTACGGGTTAAAGTCCAAAAAGAGACTGAGAAATAAGAGCAAACCTCCCCTTGCAGTTGGAAGTTTTGTGGGCGTTGAGATAGAGGGCGGTAAAATGGACGGGGTTTTTGTGGTATCGAGAAGCGCGCTTCGCGATAACTCAACCGTCTGGACCGTAGGCGAAGATAGTAACCTGAAGATACGGAGCGTGACTCCGGTCAGGATAGAGTCTGAGACTGTCATAATTAAAGAGGGGCTCTCGGACGGTATTTTTGTTGTCACGACGGACCTTAGCGGTGCTGCCGACGGCATGAAGCTGAGAACGCTTTTAGGTGGTGACGCCGGCACGAAGAGTCAGGAAATGAAGAGCATAAAAGAGGTAGCGAAGTGAAGGCTGCAATAAGATGGATGGCCAGAAACCATGTGGCCGCCAATCTGCTGATGCTGATTCTGATCTTCGGCGGCATAATGATGGCCATGTCGATCAAGCAGGAGATCTTTCCCGAGATAGCTATGGACAGGGTCAGTGTCTCCGTGGCCTATCCCGGAGCCGGCCCCGAAGAGGTTGAAGAGGGTGTGGTTCTAAAGATAGAGGAGAGCCTGAGCGGGGTGACGGGTATAAAGAAGGTGACCTCCGTGGCCTCGGAAGGCAGTGGATCTGTTATTGCCGAGGCGATAACCGGTACCGATATAGACCTCTTGACACAGGAGATCAAGTCTGAGGTAGACCGAATAACCACGTTGCCGGAAGATGCGGAGAAACCGGTGGTCTCGAAACTGTTGAGGCGTACTCAGGTTATTTATGTGGTGGTCTACGGTGATATTCCGGAGCGGAGCCTGCGTGAGTATGCCGAGGGCATAAGCGATGACCTTAGGTTCTTGCCGGTCATTACCCAGACGGAGCTGGCCGGAGTGCGCCCTTATGAAATATCTATTGAGTTGACGGAAGAGAAGTTAAGAAGTTACGGCCTTACGCTCGAGGGTGTCGCCGCCAGGGTTAAGAAGGCGTCTATCGACCTGCCTGCCGGAACACTTAAGTCGAGCGGCGGCGAGGTGATGATACGCACGAAGGAGAAACGGTACAACGGAGCCGGTTACTCCGATATAGCCGTCATAGACAGGCCAGACGGAACCACCGTACGGCTCGGAGATATTGCGGACGTGCGAGATACCTTCAGGGATACCGATCAGTTCCTGAGCTTTGACGGTAAACCGGCGGCCATGGTAGCGGTCTTCAGGGTCGGTGAACAGAAACCGATAGAGATCTCGCGTGCGGTAAAGTCGTACATAGAGGAGAAGCAGAATAGCCTGCCCGACTCCGTAACACTTGCCACATTCGACGACAAGAGCGAGCTTCTAAAAAGCAGGATGAACCTGCTGATAAAGAACGCGCTCCTGGGGCTCGTTCTCGTCTTTATCGTTCTCGGACTATTTTTACAGATGCGCCTTGCCAGCTGGGTAATGCTCGGTATACCGATCTCCTTTCTAGGTGCGCTCCTGTTGATGCCTGGACTTGATGTTTCGATTAATATGCTCTCCCTCTTCGCCTTTATACTCGCCCTCGGTATTGTCGTCGATGATGCCATCGTCGTCGGCGAGAATATATTTGAACACCGTAAAAGAGGTGAGGGGCATCTGAGTGCGGCGGTAGACGGGGCTATTGAGGTGTCCGGCCCGGTAATATTCTCGATCCTTACGACGATTGTCGCTTTCATGCCGCTGCTCTTTATTGATGGCATGATAGGCAAGTTCATAAGGACGATTCCGCTTGTGGTGGTGCCTATTCTGGCTGTCTCGCTCGTTGAGTCGCTCTTTATACTTCCGTCACACCTCGGGCATAGTACGGAGGAGAAAGCGCGAAAGGGCAAACCGTGGATATTGACTCGTATACGGCTCGGTTTTGCCCGCGTTCTTGATAGCTTTGTAAACGGGCCGTACCTCTCTCTTTTAAGGCTCGCTCTTGCTAACCGATATGCAACCGTTGCTGCGGCCATAGCGATATTCCTGATTGCTCTCGGCATAGTAGGCGGAGGAGTTGTAAAGTTCCATTTTATGCCAAAGGTAGACGGCGATTTTGTTATGGCGACGGTAAAGATGCCGATAGGCACGCCTGTCGAAGAGACCAGAAAGGTGCAGGAGCTGCTTGTGATTAAAGCGCAAGAGCTGCAGGGTGAATTCGATGCAACCCGGACCGACGGCAGGTCAATTTTGAGGAATATCTACTCGATGGTCGGAGGCAGTATTGCGAGCGGTGCCTTCTCCGGAGCCGAGGGCGGCCATATTGCCGAGGCTGCCCTTATTCTTACTCCGAGCGAGGTCCGTAAAGTTTCGGCCTCCAAGATAGCAAACAGATGGCGAGCGCTCGTGGGCGAGGTGCCAGGCGTAGACAGCCTTACTTTCAGCTCTAACATCGTGCATTTCGGCGCCAACATAGACGTTCAACTCGCCCATGACGATTCCGAGGTACTCGTAAGAGCTTCGGAGCGGGTAAAGAGCGTGCTTGCGGAGTATCCGGGCGTGGGTGATATAGCCGACAATTATACCCGGGGCAAGAGGGAGATGACGCTCAAGCTGAAACCGGATGCGCGTACACTAGGGATAACCGAGGAGGAACTTGCGCGCCAGGTGCGCTCGGCCTTCTTCGGCGCCGAGGCGCTCAGGTTTCAGAGAGGAAGAAATGAACTGAGGGTAATGGTCCGCTATCCGGAGAGCGAGCGCGTGAGCATAGGTAACCTTGAGAATATGCGTATAAGGACGCCGGATGGCGCAGAGATACCGTTTGCGCGCGCAGCTTACGTTGAGTCCGGCAGGGGGTATAGCAAGATAAACAGGAGCGAGAGGAAGAAGGTGATAAATGTTACGGCAAGCGTGGAGAGCAGTGTCGCAAATGCCGAGGAGATAATTACAGAGCTAAAGGATACGTTATTCAAGGAACTGGCCCTCGATTACCCCGGTCTCTCCTTCGACCTCGAAGGAGAGGACAAGGAGCGTAGTGACTCGATGGATAGTATGAAGAGCGGTTTTCTTATGGCGCTTTTCGTTATCTATGTCTTGCTGGCGGTGCCGTTCAAGAGTTATACGCAGCCGTTGATAATAATGGCTGCAATCCCGTTCGGCCTCGTAGGCGCTGTGCTCGGTCACCTGATCATGGGGTATAACCTCAGCATACTCAGCATGTTCGGCCTCGTTGCGCTCTCCGGCGTCTTGATCAATGACGCGTTGCTCCTGATCGATTATATCAACAGAAAGCGCAAAGCCGGGTTAGATACCCAGTCGTCGATTATAGAGGCGGGCCGCCGCCGTTTCAGACCGATTATACTGACTTCACTGACCACTTCACTCGGCCTGACGCCGATGATCCTGGAAACTAGCGTGCAGGCGCAGTTTTTGATACCTATGGCTATAAGCCTCGGTTTCGGCATTCTCTTTGCTACCGGCATTACGCTTCTTCTGATACCGTCGCTCTACCTTGTGCTAGAAGATATAAGGGGGCTGCTCGGACTTAACATGAGTGGTGCAGAGTCCTCAGAAAAGGTCGTTATAAGTACGCAGGAGTCGGGCTCAGAGGGGTAAGTTGCTCTTCTTTAGTGATAAAGGGCCGGAGTTGCGGTCGTTACTACTATTATATCCTCATAAAGAACCCCGTATTGCGAGTACGCAATACGGGGTTCTTTAATGCCTGCAACGCTAGAGTGTAGAAGGCATTAGCCGCCCATCTCTTCCTTCTTGATCTTGTCCATCAACTCAGCCGTCACTTTCGTCTCTCCGAGCGCAATAGCCGCCTTCTCTATCTTTCCCTTTGCCATGCCTCTGACAAAAGAGGGTATTTTCTCAAGTCTCTGCAGGGCGTCGTCATCCCAGTCGAGTCCGTTATCCGCCATTTCATATGCTCCCTTCTCATTATTTACGTCCATGCCTTTGGGCAGAACGTATGGTATACGAACGTCTGATCATCTGCGAATTGGAGCGATTATTTTACAACCGCTTCAACTATATTGCAAGCTAATAGCTCGGTACTATCTTATTTGTAAATATGGTCGGATATAAGATTTAACATGGGGCAGGCGAGAAAGAATTCGGTTTTGTTTTTGCGATTTAGGCCGATATAGAGTACCATGTTCGTATGGTCCGGTTGGACTCTAATAGACTCTAATTCGGGTCTTAACTTTAAGGAGATGAATAATGGTATCTTACAAATCATTCTGCTCGTTTGCTGTGGCAATACTTCTTATGCTCGCCTCGTCATCGGCATTTGCCGGAGGAGTACACAACGGCGTGGTGCTCGAAACGATAGCCGGCGGCGGTTACACCTATATGGAGATCAATGAGAGCGGAAACAAGTTCTGGATCGCCGGGCCGCAAAGTTCAATAAAAAAGGGAACTAAGGTCAATTTCTCTGAACAGGTCTGGATGAATAATTTTGAGAGCAAGGCGTTAAACCGCACATTCGACAAGCTGCTCTTTGTCGATAGCGTCCGTACCGGAGTGGCTGCGGATGTTCCGGCGGCTCCGTCCTCTTTAAGAATGAATGCTTCTTCGGCTCCGCCTACAAAGCCCGCTTCGGTCTTTTCCGACAAACCGGCCAAGAAGTATACGGTAGAGGAAATTTTTACGAAAAAGACCGAACTGAATGGTCAGATTATAAAGATAGTCGGCAAGGTAGTGAAGGTGTCGAAGGGTATCATGGGCAGAAACTGGGTGCATGTTGAGGATGGCACCGGTTTTCCAGGCAGCAACAAGGTCGTCTTCAGGTCTGTGAGTGGTATAGCAGACGTTGGCGACTCTGTAACAGCAACGGGAAGGCTCGAAATAGATAAGGACTTCGGAATGGGGTACTTCTACCCGGTAATAGTAGAAGATTCTACATTTATGAAGTAGGGTTTTTTTAAAAAATTTGAGCCGGAACGGATGGAACCGAAACAGAGGTTTTATCTGCTCCGGCTCTTTCTTTTTTAACCTGCATTACATTATCTCAAGCATGTACTTTTTTACCCTTTCACGCGTTTCAGGCTCGTTATTGATAAACCGAATGCCGATGCGGTCTTTGTCTGTTGTCCAGACCACCTCACCGTGCAGGTAGATAGTACCTATGGTATCTATGTTATCTATAATTAGAATGACGAAAGTCCCTTTTTGTAACTCGCCTGCCTTACTGGTTGACTCAATGCAGACACCCGAAGTGCTTATATTGATGAGTCTGCCCTGTTGAGGCAGACTATCAGTGGAGTAACTTATGACTTTTTCTTTAACGGTAACCCTGAACTTGTCTCTGCACCCGGCCATAAGTTCCTCGAGGCCGGAGACGAAGAGGTCGAGAGTTGCAACCGAGAGGGCATCTGCCAATTTTCCGTTTTTAGGATATTTATACTTTGTTAGTTCGGTTTTGGTCTTTTTGAGAAGCTCGGTATATTTGTGTTCTTTTTCTAGTAGGGATTTGCGGTGGATGCTGAACGGCCCGGCAGTGACATAGAGACCGTCAACTGGAAATCGTGACCCGCAGTCAGGACAGGATGTCTCTTTTAATTCGGTCAAAAGTGGAGAAGAGACCCACTGTTGACACTCTGGACACTCGGTCTTTAGCATAATTACATCCTTAAAATTTTCAAAATCCTCATAATGATACAATACATTAACATTTACTCACATAATCTGCAAGTACTTCTTTATTTTAATACAATTATACAGCGAAATACTCTTTTTATTCTCCATAACGCTACTTCCGCAGGTAGTCGTGTCTGTAGGCGTTTTCTTCTTTGGTTGACTGACTGTTATAGCAGAGGTAGAATGTTATATGCTTCTTTATTCCACGTCTAATGCTATATGAGGTCTTATGTTTCTGCCAACGACTAAAGCTGAACTCGAAGTTCTTGGTTGGCATACTTTGGATATAGTGCTCGTAACCGGAGACAGTTATATAGACTCTCCCTTTTCCGGGGTTGCCGTAATAGGCCACGTTCTTCTAGATGCCGGATACAGGGTCGGTATTATAGGCCAGCCTGCTCTCGATACTCCGCAAGATATAAACCGTCTCGGTACTCCGGCTCTTTTCTGGGGCGTCACCGGCGGCTGTATAGACTCTATGGTCGCAAACCGTACGGCATCTGGCCGCAAACGGAAGCGGGACGACTATACGCCGGGCGGCGAGAATACTCTTCGGCCCGATCGTGCAACCATTCAGTATACGAACCTTATAAGAAGGTATAACAAAGAGGCCGTCCGTCCTATCGTGCTCGGCGGTATAGAGGCGAGTCTGCGACGAATGGCCCATTACGACGCATGGACCGATTCCATACGCCGTTCGGTTCTCTTTGATGCGAAGGCCGACTACCTGCTTTACGGCATGGCCGAGCGAAGCGTCGTCGAACTTGCCGACTCTATTAAAGAAGGTAGAGAACCGAAGGACGTGCGCGGGCTCTGTTACATCTCCAAAGAGCTGCCAAAGGATTCAGTTGAGCTGCCGCCGTACGCCGAATGCGCCGAGCGGTCGGCAGATGGGTTTAGGGCCTTTAGAGATGCATTTAAACTCTTTTACGGCAGTAACGACCCGGCCACAGCCCGAAGGCTTGCACAGCTCCACGACACCCGTTACCTTATCCAGAACCCTCCGGCGCGTTACTTAACCGAAACCGAGCTCGACTCTGTCTACGCCCTTGCCTACGAGCGAGATCTCCATCCGTACTATTTAAAGTTTGGAAGCGTTAAGGCCCTTGAGACCATCCGCTTCTCTATCTCTACTCACCGGGGCTGTTATGGAGAGTGCGGTTTTTGCGCCATTGCCGTGCACGAAGGGCGCCGGGTCAGGAGTAGAAGCAGGGCCTCTATAGTGGCCGAGGCGGTCAAGATATCCGAACACCCGCTCTTCAAGGGCAGGATCCCCGATGTCGGCGGCCCCACGGCCAATATGTACGCAAGCGGATGCGAGAGGATGGAGAAGAAGGGTTGCTGTCCTTCCAAGAGCTGCCTGACGCCGAAGGTCTGTCCTGTTCTCAAGTTCGGCCACGCTGAGCAGGTTCAATTATTGCGGGAGCTTCGTGAGCTCAAAGGTATTAAGAAGGTGGTTGTTGCGTCCGGGCTTCGTCACGATATGATACTTGCGGATAAGAGTGCGGGAAGGCAGTATTTGAAGGAGCTGGTTACGTTCCATGTCTCCGGGCAGTTGAAGATAGCCCCTGAGCACTCGGAGCCGAACGTGCTTAAGGTTATGGGTAAGGATGGATGCGATCGCGCCGCGTTACTTAAGTTTAAAGAGCTTTTTTACAAGTTTACCAAAGAGGCGGGCCTCAAGCAGTTTCTCTCTTACTATCTTATGGCTGCTCATCCGGGTTCCACTCTTGAAGATATGATTCGATTGAGGAAGTTCGCACTTGCTGAGCTGGACACCCTGCCCGAACAGGTTCAGCTCTTTACCCCTACACCTTCGACGATCTCCACCCTCGTATACTGGACAGGGTTCGACCCTGTCACGGCTACTCCCTGTTTCGTGGAGAAGAGTCCAAAGGGCAGGGAGGCGCAGAAAGAGGCCGTGACAGGCGCCGATAAGACTCTGAAGCAGAATATGGGTTATACGCGCAAAAGGAGTGGAGTTAAGGTCCGTAAGGGTAACACAGGTGCTTACAAGGGAGGAAGAAGGTAAGAGTAATTCGGTGTCAGCGTCAAGAAGCCTTGTCGTTCAATTTCGTCTTGCTGTCGATACTCTCTACCTTTTTTAGATCCGGTATGTCGGTATTTGTCGTGTAACCATCTACCGTAAGCAGAGAGGTAACCGAGACCCTGTTTCTGCCGGTAGTCTTTGAACGGTAGAGGGCTATATCGACCTGCCGCATAAGTTCGTCTTTATCAACGCCGTCTTCAGGGTACGTAGAGACACCGAGGCTTACCGTTGTGCGCTCCTTTACGCCGTTCATGTTGGTAGCGGTATCGGTTTCTACAATGCTGCGAATCTTCTCGGCCAGGGCGTGGGCGCCGTTTTTGTCGGTATTGGGCAGAATAACAACAAACTCCTCTCCGCCGTACCTTGCAACTATGTCAGACTCCCTTACGGTCTTCAGGAAGAGGTCCGAGACCTTCTGCATAATGTTATCGCCCTGTTTATGGCCGTAGAGGTCGTTAAAGCGTTTAAAGTGATCGATATCGATCATTATGATGCTCAAAGGCTGGGTAAAGCGCGTGGCAAAAGCGAACTGTGTTGGCAGGGCCTCTTCAAGGAAACGGCGGTTGTAGAGTCCCGTTAACTGGTCCCGTATCGCCATTGTACGGTGGGCCTTTACCAGGCGCATGCTCGATATGGCAGGGGCAACGGTACTGATGTAGGAGTTGATCATAAAGTTGCACTCGGTCGTGAAGAAGTTTTTCTGCAGGCTTACCAGGTGTATCCATCCGACCGTAGAGCCGCCGGTGGAGATCGGCGCGCACATATAACTTCCGTGCTCCTGAGCAACCTCCTGGTTCGGGCACCGGTACTCGGTCTCGACATCGTTTACAATAAAATCCTGCCCCGACCTGACCGCCCTGCACTGACGGTTGCTATGTATAGACTTCATATCGCGGCATGACGGAGTGGATAACGTGGCTTCACCCTCGTCGCTGCCGTATGTCGCAATCACTTCTGCCAGATCCTCGCTGTTATTGAGGCTGATCACGACAATCTTGTCTATATTGAAACTTTTGGAGAGGTACCTGATAAGTATGGAGTAGCACTCCGCCTCGGAGATTTCGCCTCCTACCAGCTTTCCGAACTTCACAAGGTCCTGAAGGCGTTGAAGTTCAATGTCCAGTTCCTCTTGTACCATGTGCAGTTTTCTCGACATCATTATGAAGGAGCGGGAGAGGTCTCCGAGTTCGTCCTTTTCCTTAATCGCCAGGGCTTCTATTTTCTCTTGTGCCTCTTTATTGGTAATGTTCGAGCCGTCGGTGTACTCCTGGCTGATCCGTGCCATTGCATTTGAGAAGACCTGCAGGCGTGTCACGATCATCTTCCTCGTTACTATGACGATGACGACTCCGAGCGGTATTGAGCTTAGAAAGAGCAGCAGCGCAACCCTGTTGAGCAGAGTCATGGTATCGGCCATCAACACTGCCTTGCTTGTGCTGAGCATGTACCGTACGCCTAATGGCGCATGCGTGCTGTAAGAGATAACCTCACCGTCATTGTTATCGACAACGACCCCTGTCTCCCCGCCTATTAATGCACCGAAGACCTCGCCATGCTCTTTGGCCGTATCTGTCAGCACCGTGTTCGAGTCCCTGGTATTGAACAGGACCGTACCCTCCCAGGTAGTAACGTAGGCATCGTCAACAATACCCTTTATCAGCAGCGAGTTGAAAATATGGTTCAGTACGTCCGGGTTGAGGGTCATGGTCAGAACCCCGAGAGTCCTCTGTTCGTACGATACCGCCATACCCCAGTCCATGGCGAGATAATTTTCTCCTTTTCTGAAAGTGGGCTGGCTCAGTTTAAAGGCCGGGGCCTTGATTACCTCGGAGTAGTAAGCCCTGTTATTGTGGTCCTTATACTCTTTACGTATCTCCTGGTTTTTAATAAGTACCTCTTCGATACCGTTATTATCGATAAACCTTATGTACTCGATTAGTTCGGGACGGGAGACGGATGATGTCAGGAAGAGTTCTTCGAGGGCCGCCTTCTTCTGAGGTTCTGCCTTTAACCGGCCAGAGGCCTTGGCTTCGAGGTATTCGATAAAGACCCTGTGCTTGTGAAGGTATGTTAAGATCGACGACCATTCCTTAACCAGCTGGTCGAGCTGGGAAGAGACTACTTTGCTGAGTTGGATATTTGCCTCTTTAGCCTCTTTTATCGTCACATTCCTCTGAATGTAGTAGTATGCGACAAGCGTTATCGTGGAGACGATAAAGAGGGTGCCAAATATCGTGATGAGAATCTTGCTCTGTAGCTTCACATAATTGTCCTACAGCAGAGGTTTGTAGAGAACTGCTACGGTTGTATAAAGGCATAAAAAAATATTGGTTATGTCTTATATATCGGGTAATTATGGAAAAAACTGAAGGTACCTGTTCCCGCTTCTATGTAATACGGTAAATCTTAATTATTCATCATTTGAGTGCTGTACTTGAGGGTGTTAAAAACCCCACCGGCCTATCAGGCGGGTGGGGTTTGTGCAGAGTTAGAGGTCGCTTATGAGATTGATCTGTTAACAGCACTTTCCGGGTGTTGGTTGTGAGGACTTCTGAGGTCCGCCTTCCGCGTCTATTACCGTGAAGAGACCAGAATATGGAGGCCTGTTGAGTTTTTCGGCTGTTTCCGAGCTGATCTCAACCGGTATTCCGGCCTCATACAACTGCCCGTCGTCGTCCGATACCGATTGAAACGGCCCGTTATAGATTGCATATTGGCCTGAATAAGCCGGTACGCTCTCTTTTTGAAATTTATAACCGTTTAAGGTAATTGAATAGAAGCGGATGCCTTCCAATTCTCTGTACAGGGACCTCGATACTATAAGCAGGCCGTAAAAACCTGCCTCTCTGGCGGCGCCTATGAACTGCTCTTCTCTCAAAGCCCCGGCAAGGCATTCGCCCCATAATTGTTTGTCGTTATAGATCTTCTCCGGAAGCTCCCTATCTGATACAACATCTGAAATACAGAACCTTCCTGTCGGTTTGAGAACCCGGTAGATCTCTTTAAAGACCGCCTTTTTATCTGCCGAGAGATTTATAACGCAGTTTGAAGTCACAAGGTCTGCGGTTCCGTTCTCCAGGAAAATTTCCTCAAGGAAGCCCTTTTTAAATTCGACGACATCGTAACCGAGGTTCCCGGCCACGTCCGAGGCCGCCTCGTTTGCTATACCGATCATCTTATCTGTCATATCAATACCTATGACCCGTCCGGTTCGCCCCACTGAGCGTGCCGCTATGAAGCAATCTATGCCGCCGCCGGAACCGAGGTCCACAACTGTCTCTCCCGCACTTATCCCGGCCATCGTCACCGGGCTTCCGCAGCCGTAGGAGACCTCTAGCACGCTCTTTGGTATGTGCGAAATCGTCTCCTCCGGGTACTTTGCCGCGCAGCAGAGTGATGCAATCGGCTCATGGGCCGCAGCGGCATAGAACCTGTTTACCGACTCGCGAACTTTGTTATCCATCAAACGCCTCCTTGCTGTTCTATAGTTCAGTCTTTCCCTCGTTATTCTTACCTTACTACAGAAAAGGTCAAGAACCGAGGCCGTTGATACAGATTAAATATACTATTGCGGAGATGCCCGCTGCAACAGGAAATGTTACTGCCCAGGCAGTAAGCATCTCGTAGATAATACGCCTGTTAATTCCTATGGCATTGCGTTTGAGTCCTATACCTATAATAGAGCTGCTGCTGACATGCGTTGTAGAGACCGGCATTCCCAATCTGGAGGCGAAGACTACTAGTAGAGCCGTGCAGAGGTTGGCTATAACGGAGTCATTTCTGTCCATATCCGTTATCTTTTCCGACAACGTCTCTGTTACTCTTGTTCCGTAAAGGTATCCGCCAAGCCCCATCGCTACAATGACCATAAGAAAGAGCAACCGCCTGTCGATGTCGGTAAAGGCGGCTGATGCGAACATTATCGCCACGATCTTTGGGGTATCGTTCATCCCGCGGGCAAAGGAGATCAGCCCGCTTGAGAACCAATGGGTAATGTCATTGAAGTCGAGCCTTGTTGGCGAATCGAGTCTCTCGTCACACTCCGATATCTCAGCCGCCTGAACCGCAAGGGTTTCGGCTTTGAAGGATGTTATAGCGGTAGTTCCAACTGCCGGCCCACATCTCAGAACTTTTGTCGGCCCGAAGCAGAGGCAGTATTCAGAAAGCCTCGAAAGAATGGCGTAACCGGTTCTATAGACAAACAGTGTTAAGAGCAGAGCAAGAAAGGGACTTAGCAAGAGCGGGGCCATTATCTTGTAGCCGAGTGTTCCCCATACTATCTTATCAGGTCCCATGGTCAGCAGTACCGGGCCGCAGACGGCACCGACAATAGAGTGCGTGGTTGAGACCGGCATGCCGTAACGTGTGGCGAACAAGACCCATAAAAAGACACCGGAGCCGACGGCTATGGAGAAACTGGTTGTCAGTTCTACATCGCTTGCAATTAGTCCTGCGCTGAAAACCTTCAATAAAGCGGATGCGACGAAGAAGGAGAGCAAACCTCCGGCAACTGTCCATACCGTTCCCCAAAGGAGCGCTACCCGGTACTTGCAGAGGCCGCTGCCGACAAGAGTGGCCACGCCCTTTGATATGTCATTGGTGCCGTTAAAGAAGGCGACCAGCACTACTACCAATATTAAAAGGTATTCAATCACAGTAGGCGGCTCCAAAACCTGAATTTATGTACCATATGAAATCAGCTATATGATAGTGAAACAAAAACTTAGAAAACTTGAACCTGTTCTTCTTTTCTGCGGCCTGCCCCTGAAGTAACCGGTAGGTAAAGATATCCGTCTATACACTGAACCCTTCCCCCCTCCCCCGGGTGTTGCAGGGGAGAGGTGCTGCAAGACGTGGTATTTGTTCTGTTATGATACAGAGGTTAAGTAGCTATCTTTAACGGTTACCGCACGGATTTTTGGTGCTGCACGGATTTTTTACTGCACACGGGTTATTGGTGCTGCATGGATTATTTATCGCACACGGGTTTTTGGTGCCGCATGGGTTTGCAACACCGGTGGAGTTGTTGCTTACATATGCGGCAAGCGAGGTCATCTTTTGAGAGTTCCAGCCAAGTGGTTTGCCTTTCATTGGGTTGACCATGCAGAAGTTGATCATCTGGTCGAGAGTAAGTACGTCGTCAGCCATCTTTATGTACTTGGGATACGGCTTGGAGTTGAGGTTGGAGGTTTTGCCCTTTGGGTGGCATGTTGAGCAAGACAGGCCGCTTTTACCGAGCGTGCTATCTACCCAGAGGCGCTCACCACGGTCTACGACTTTACCGTAGTCCTTCAGGGGATAATTTCTTATCGGTTTGTTCTTCATCTTTGCGCTGCACGGGTTGCTCATACCGCAGGGGTTACTCATCTTGGCTCCGCACGGGTTGATTATGCCACAGGGGTTGCTACTCTTGGTACTACAGGGATTCATGCCGCATGGATTCATCTTCTGTCCGGCAGTTGCGTCCTGAACGCTTGCAACCGTTAACGTCAACGCAATAGTTAACAGCATTGCAGCGGCCAGAGAGAACCCGGCTTTTGTTAAAACCCTCATTATATCCTCCTTACATTAGTGTTAAAGACTCGATCGGTTATACTTCTATTATTCTAAATAAGCGCAAAGGCCAGGAACGTGGCCCTTGTTTACAGCCTATAGCGTGATTATCTGATAACCTTCACCCACCAGAGCGGCGATACTGGGGTGTCCCATATACTCGTCAGTAACCGGTAGTCCGGCGGCCTTAACCTCTTCTGCGTTACCTTCAAATGCACATATACAGTATTGGCAGACTCCTGAGATTGCCCCGGACTCTTTTACTTCTGCGAAGATATGACCGAGCGGATGGCCGGGTTTGGATAACACTTCCACCCATTTTGTGCCGCCACCGTCGAAGAAGAGTTTGGCAATATGTCCCGCTTCGATGAGTTCTTTTGTGTAGAGCAGCGAGTGAAGGGCTCTGCCCATTGCGTCATGCGTTCCGGGTGCCGCATGCAGTATGATGGCAATCTTTTGCATTATTCTCTTTCCATGACTCTCTTGTTCATTTCCAGACCTATTTCTGTTTGAGGTTAAGCCTGTGTCCTCTCTTGAATTACTGTTCCTGGCGGAATAGTTTGTGTCGATTGAGCGGAAGATTTCTCCTTTTCTTATTCTCATGCAGAATCCCTCCATAGACGAAAGGAGTCCGGTGCGCCATGGCGAACCTTTGTCTATGCCTTTGATCATGAGTTCAGTTTACTGTTTTAGCGGGTTGAAAGATGTAAGGAGGCTTACACTTGAGAGAATATTATGAAAAAACTTTTTCCGTCAGGGTATAGTTGCGGCCGTCGACCTGCAGGCTGCCCTCTTTCTTTAATTTGTTGATTTCAAGCGTCACTGTCTCGCGCGAAGAGCCGATCAGGTTTGCGATATCCTGGTGCGTCAGTTTCAGCTTGATCCTGAGACCTTCTTGAGACTGCTGCCCGTACTTGGCAGCAAGGTCGCTGAAGAGCATCTGCAGGCGCGAGCGTACGTCGCGAAAGATCAGGTTCTCAAGGCGGCTTTCGATACGACGGAGCCTGAAACCGATAAAGCGCGTTATGGCGAGAGAGAATCCGGGGTTCTTGCCGATAAAGTCTTCAAACTCCTGCCTGTTAATCGCGCAGATCATGGAGTCCTCAATGGCCTCGGCGCTCGTCTCCCTCTCTTCTTCCCCGGCAATGGAGAGTTCTCCGAAGATATCACCCGGTTCTAGCAACTCTACCGTAAGTTCCCTGCCGTCGTCACTCAGGCGCGAGAGTTTCACCATACCTTCTTTTAACATATAGATCTTGTCGGATTTGTCTCCGGCCGTATAGACTCTGTTCTTCTTCTTTATTTCGTCCGTACGCATTATAGAGGCCATTACCTTCATTTCTTTTTCCGGCAGGCCCATAAAGAGACTGTTCGTGCTGATATACCAGAGTTTCGTCTTCTGCATCTAGCATCCTTTACTACTTACTCCTTGAGACATTGTGACGTATGAGATCGGTGATCGGGCAGACTCTTACAGCTCTATCTGTTTTGGGGCCCTCTCGGCCATCGCCTCTATCTGCTCAACGTCTATCTCCGGTGTTGCGGTCAGGAGCTTATTTTTTGTGAACTCTATATCGAAAAAGTCGTTATCTTTGTGCAGCTCGAACTCTGCTTTGCATGAGTGGCAGTGCACCGTATCTCCGGCCTCTTTATGCCTCGGTACGGTTATAATAGGACCGCAAGCCGGGCAGCTGAGCATCGGCCTCGACTCGTCGCTGTGGCCGATTACTCCGTTTAGTTTATCAGTATCAAAGAGCCCGACCAGAACATCTACAAATCTTTCATCGAACTGAGAGCTGCGATTCTTTTGCAGTATATAAATAGCCTTGGCTGCTTCCATTCCTGCGCGGTACGGTCTTGTGCTCGTCATCGCATCAAAAGCGTCAGCAATCGAGACTATTAGGGCCGGCATTGATAGGTTCGCTTCAGGGATTTTTTCCGGATAGCCGTGTCCGTCTACTCGTTCGTGGTGGTGACCGATGGCGTCGAGTACAAGGGGCGCCAAAGGGTGAGAGATAAGAATCTTACGCCCGGTAACCGGGTGTGCGCGCATTATCTCATACTCATCGTCGGTAAGCTTGCCGGGCTTATTGAGTATACTGTCGGGTACCGCGACTTTACCTATGTCATGGATAAGCCCGCCGAGAAAAGCCTTGAAGACTTGCTGCTCGCTCAACCCGGAACTCTTTGCGATACGCTCCGCGTACTGGGCTACCCGCCAGACATGGCCGCCTGTGTATGCATCTCTGGCCTCTATTATCGCTCCGAAGATCAGTAAGGATTTTAACAGGCCTTTGTCTAGATCTACTTTCATAAAAGTTCCTCTGGTAGATGTGAGCGGCAGGTACGCTGAATCAATTGTACTCCCGAAATAAGCTCCGCGTCAACTATCTCGTTATGACGCTGTTAGCCGGGTGTAGTATTGTCGGTTCTTAAAAGTATGAAAGTTTCTTCTTATCTTGGTGTTGTTTCTACAGTTGTGGCTGGCAGGTTGTCAGGCAATTGCTCAGCTCTTTTCGGTCAGGGTAAATGTACCGCTTGCCAGTTCCTTCCCGTTCACTATGATGGCAAGCCCATGAGCCCCGGAGTAGTATTTCCGAGTTGTGATACTCTTGAACGAGTGTTGTCTGGTTACTTTTTTTACCTGTTCCAGAGAGTCGGACTCCGAGATCTTGAAGGTTTTTCTGGAGAGTCTCCCGTTTTTTTTCATGAAATCAAGTCCGTACTCGATACGTACCTTCCCGAGTTCTCTATCTTCGGACTTTAAGGTGAATGAGAAGTCGAGCCGTTCCTCGCGTTTAACCGACTCTTGCAGCGAGAACTCTTCGATGCTTATGTGCCCTGGATCAGAAAAGCCGAAGAGTAAAAGGACCTCTGGTATGCCCTGTTTTAGAAGTGAACGGCAAGCATGTTTGATAAGCCGGTCTGTATTAGTGCTACGCCCTAGCCACCTGTTGGCGATGCCTATAAGAATGTGCGGGTTATCTTTCGATATGTCATTTAGGTTATTTGCGACACTTCGCCGTACGAACTCGCTTTCGTCATCTTTGAGTTTTTCAAGAACCTTCAGTACAGGTCTCGGGTCTTTCTTGAAATCAGGCAGAGCCATTGCCCACGGCAGGCGAGGGCGGCACCCTTCGGATGCGAGTCTGCGTATGTGGTAGTTTTTTGATTCGGCCCACTCTTCCATCTGAGCCATCATCTCACCTTTGTACTTTTTTATAAAGGGGCGTACCGCAAGCTCGGAACTTGAGTTCTCGGTAAAGTGTTCGAGGGCCGCTACAGACTCTTTATACTCGTTCAGACCGTACAGCTCTACATAACCCGGAAAGAACATGTACTCGAAGCCGTTAAAGCGGGGCGAGATTAATTTCAGTATACCGATAGCTTCTTTGTAATTATCCGTAAGAGACCTGTGCAACATCTCTGCAATATGAGTCATTCTGGCTTTGAGTTCTTTTCGGGTCCAATCATCACAAAAAATATTTTTCCGGAACTCTACAGGGTCGAAGCCGGTGTAAACGGACTTTAGCTCCTTCGACAGCGAGTCTATAAGTTCTCTCGTGTAGACTCTTTAAATGGTTCGGGCATGTTACGGACTCGTATGGTTTAGGCGTTTAATGGCCTTTACAGGTTGTGGTGAGTATGCGGAGCAAGAGGCCAACCGGGTTATTATTGTATAAGAGTTGGGCTCGGATCAGTTATTTAATTAGTTTCTATTCCCGTTATTCGACTATCAGCGGGTAGTTTGGCGTGGGGTTAAGCGGGCAGCTGTATAGGTACTGACCGGGGGTAAGGTTTACGACATAGTCGATTGTTTTGCCGACAGTAAGCCCGCCTCCTGATGCCGATGGAAGAGTTAGCCGACCGACTCCCTTTCCCCTGATCCAGAATCCGAGCGGGTAGGGTACGTCTTTGTTGGTGACGCGGAAGATTGTTTTACCGGGTTTCAGTCTAAGTACCTTGAACTCCCGTTCGCCTGCGGTCTCCCGGTTTATGCGCTTGCAATCTTCTGCCGTGTTAGATATGTACGTATTGGGCTTTACTTCAGCCTCTACAATGGTACACGGCGTCTGCGATAGCTCCACAACCACGGCCTCTTCGGCATGCGGCTTAGAAGAGAGGGAAAGGAGTGATAAAGCGAGTATGGTTATGGTAATAACGTACGGAACACTCTTCAAACCCATATCAACCTCCTTGCGGTTAAAAATATATCTTGTATAAACGATAGCAGAGATTCGATATATGTCAATCGCCCCGGATGTCTCTGTTACTTGCGAAAAGATGAGGAACAGTTTTCAGAGGTAGTTCATTACCTTTTCTGTTTGGAGCGCCTATCTGGAGCGTTTACGAGGTATAAAAAAAGCCCACCACTCTAACTGAGTGGTGGGCTTTGGGATCTGCTTTTAGCGGGTGTTAACTCTGGAGCTTTCTCCTAACGAAACCGAGGGCCCCTATTCCGAAGATACCACTGCCGAGAAGCAGAAGCGTTCCGGGCTCCGGTACCGGGGCAAGCCCGTCATTACCGTT
Organism: Deltaproteobacteria bacterium; assembly: GCA_029262515.1. Classification (GTDB taxonomy): domain Bacteria; phylum Desulfobacterota; class GWC2-55-46; order GWC2-55-46; family JADFVP01; genus JADFVP01. The sequence goes on from JAJCZH010000005.1 coordinate 88,463, forward strand.
GCTGTCGTTCAATACAAGCTCGTTCGTATTGAGTGTGTCGGCCAGGTTCCAAGTGATATTCACATTGAAGTAGTACGGTGAGGTCCAGTCGGCCGGTTGCTGTGGTGAGCCGGTAGTAACCTGGTTGGCGAAGGTCATAATGACGCTGTATGAGCTGTCAGCGGCATCCCCGGAGAGAGAATAGTCCCTTGTGCCGTCATTGAGTACAAAATCAATGACATCTCCGCCCTGAAAAACAGTCTGGCTCACACTGCCCAGACTGTTGAGTGTTGTGCCGCCGTTGAGGTAGTAACCGTAGGTATAACCAGTGGTGAATGCAACGTTGGAGATAGTGACATCTACCCCGGAGTCGCCGTTTCCGTCAATTGCGATTATTCTGTTTCCACCGGTTGTAAGTGCCCGGGCCATTGTCGGCGCCATTAGCAGTGCGATAAAGAGCAAGCAGCTTACCGCCAGTATCTGTCTCTTTCCAAATATATGCATTCCGTTACCTCTGTTATTAAACAACACTATTTTAAAGTATGCCGCCGTCTATTGATGTAGCGTATGTTCTTACACGTAGACATATACAACTCATATCTACCTACTGGTCAGTAAGTAGTTGCAAACAGCGTGCCAACACTTTCAAAATTCTTAACATACTGATTTTATTAGTTTCTTCTTCAAACTCGTTGTTCGGTTTATCTCTGCAACTGTAAAGTTCTTTTACACTCCGGTTGTTACTTATTCCTATGACAAGAGTTTGGTTTGAAAAAACCAATATAAATTGGTTACTTAATGCTTCGAGGAAGTATTAAGTAATTTTACACGTGGTGAAAAACATAATAAGTACAATACCGTAGAGGAGTTTTCTTGATAGTGTGGTCCAGTTTTTCGGTATATAGGCATACTCTTTTTCTCTTATTTTGATCTGTATTTTTAGGGTAGCGCTCTTTTGTGATATGTTATAAAAAAAGATGTTATGAACAGTAAAGGGAGTGATATGGAAAAGGGTGGAAAAGGCGGCCATTGGGAGGTCATAGAGTTACGGGGTCATATCATCGACTCGCTTACGCTCTCGAAGCTTTTTGACGAGATTATCTTACGAGGCGGAAACTACGTCTCCGAAGAGATCTCAATCGGTACGAGCAAACTCGATCCGAGTTATGCAAGGATAAGGGTTGAGGCTACTCAAAAGAGCCTGCTCGATAATATTCTGGTTCGTCTCTCTGAACTCGGCGCAGTACCGGTAGAGAGCCGTGAGGTTCAACTGGTTGAGTCTCCCGGGGATGGGGTCTTTCCTGAAGGTTTTTACTCAACAACAAACCTGGAGACCGAAGTACTCGTCGGAGGCGACTGGATCGGTGTTGAAGATATTGCAATGGATAGCGCAATAGCGGTCTATAAGTTGAACGAGTCCGATAGTGGCGGAGCAGGGAGGTACGAAGCCCGTGCAATAAAGATGAAGGATGTTAAGAAGGGAGAGAGATGTGTTGTCGGTTCCTCCGGTGTCAGGGTGAATATGCAAGAGAGGCGGGCCGTGAGCGGGACCTTTGAGTTTATGTCGAGCGGCGTATCTTCTGAAAAACCGATGAGTACCCTGATAGGTGGAATAGCCGACGAGATTAAAGCCTTTAAAGAGAGCGCAAGAGCCACCGAAGCGCAAGAGCCTGCCAAGATACTCTTTGTCTGCGGGCCGGCAATAGTGCATACCGGCTCAAGAGATGCGCTCTGCTGCCTCATAGAGAAAGGTTATGTCGATATACTCTTTGCAGGTAATGCCCTTGCCACGCACGATATAGAGGTCTCGCTCTACGGTACCTCTTTAGGCGTATCTATGGCCGAGGGCGTAAATGTTTATGAGGGGCATAATCATCATTTGAGGGCTATTAATACCGTAAGAAGAGTTGGCGGCATTAAGGAGGCGATAGAGCAGGGGATAATAAAAGACGGTATTATGTACTCTTGTATAAAGAACAATGTCGATTTTTTACTCGCCGGCTCCATACGTGACGACGGCCCGCTGCCGGAAGTGGTTACCGATGTGCTCGAAGCGCAGGACCTTATGCGAGAGAAACTCAAGGGCGTGAAGTTTGCGGTTATGATCTCAACCATGCTCCACTCAATCGCGGTCGGCAACCTGCTGCCCGCAAGCGTCAGGACAATCTGTGTAGATATAGACCAGTCGACAATTACAAAGCTCTCGGATCGCGGTACGCATCAGGTGACAGGGCTGGTGCTCGATGCAGGAACATTTTTAAAAGAGCTCTGCGCCAGGTTATCACGATGAGAGTTCTGATGTGTCGCCCCGATTACTACACTGTAGATTATGAAATCAACCCCTGGATGCATGTAAGGGAGAAACCTGACCAGGCTCTCGCTACTGTACAGTGGCAGGCGCTCCACGATACCTTTACCGGACTCGGCATCGACGTTGAACTGATTGAGCCTGTAAAGGGCCTGCCGGACATGGTCTTTACCGCAAACGGCGGACTTGTAAGCGGCAATAGATTTATCTTGAGCCTGTTTCGCCATGAAGAGCGGCAGGGTGAGGCCGCGTACTTTGAGGCGTGGGCGAACAGATCCGGTTTCGAGACCGTAAGACTTTCAGGGGACTTTTTTTTCGAGGGCGAGGGCGATGTTTTAAGACTTCCTTTTGTTACTTCTTCCGTGGGCGAAACTCTTGTAGCCGGTTACCGTTATCGCTCGGAGATTCGGTCGCACAACCAGATAAGCGAACTGCTAGGCGTGCGGGTTGTCTCAATAGAACTAGCCTCAGAGCATTTTTATCACCTTGATACCTGCTTCTGTCCACTGAACGAAAAGGCCGCTCTTTACTACCCCGGAGCGTTTGACGACTATGGCAAGAAAGTTCTGTCGAATATATTCGAGAGTTTGATAGCGATTGGCGAGCAGGACGCAAAGTCTTTCTGCGCAAATGCCGTTGTGCGGGGAAAGGACGTAGTTATGAACCCGTGCAGCGCGGCTTTGAAGGAGCAACTTAAGGCTCTCGGTTTTAATACCCACGAAGTAGAGTTGAGCGAATTTATAAAGGCCGGCGGCAGCGCCAAGTGCCTGGTGCTGAAGCTCGACTGATCTGTTTAGGTGATAGACCGCCTGGTTCATTCTTTAAAACGTTCGTTCTTTAAAATATTTACACCTCGGGCGCAAAACCTCTGCGCAGAGTGTTCTCGGTAATTGTGCGCTGGAAGAGGAAGTTTTTCAGATACTCTGTTCCTCCGGCTTTGGAGCCGAGCCCCGACATCTTGAAACCTCCGAAAGGCTGGCGCTCCACCAGCGCTCCGGTTATCTTGCGGTTTATATAGATGTTGCCGACGAGCAGCCGCTCTCTTACCTTCTGTATGCTGCCGGGGCTCCTTGAGTAGATGCCACCGGTTAAGGCAAAACGAGTTGAGTCGCTTATGTCGATAGCTTCGTCTATGTTCGTTGCATCTATAATCGAGAGCACAGGTCCGAATATCTCTTCCTGCGCGATCCTCGCTTCTGGCGAGACATCCGTAAAGATCGCCGGGCCGATGAAGAATCCGTTTGATGGAAGAGTCTCATACCTGTAATGGAGTGTTGCCTCTTTCTCTCCGATCTCTATATACTTCTCAATCTTTTCAAGAGCCGCACGGTCGATAACAGGGCCCAGTATGTTGGAACTCTCTTTAGGGTGTCCCATCGTGAGGTTTGCTACGGCATCGGTCAGGCGTGAAACAAAGGTCTCTTTAAGACCGCCTGCTCCACCTGCCTTGTCTACAATGATAACCCTGGAACAGGCCGAGCACTTTTGCCCCTGGAAGCCGGTAAATGAGCCGACAACCCCCTTGACCGCTTCATCAAGGTCGGCGCTGGAGTCTATTATGATCGCGTTCTTTCCGCCCATCTCGGCAACCACCTTCTTTATATTAACCTGGCCGGGCGTTGTTGAGCCTGCCGCTTTTACGATTCCGAGTCCTACGTCCATTGAGCCGGTAAATGCCACGGCGTCTACGCCTGCATTGCTGACAAGTCCGGCCCCGACGACAGAACCTGACCCTGGCAGAAATTGAAGGATACCGTCCGGCAGGCCTGTTTCACGAAAGGCCTTTACAATGTAATAAGCCGTAAGTGGCGAGAGGCTCGACGGTTTGAGTATAACGGTATTGCCTGTTACGAGTGCGGCTGAGGTCATGCCCATTGCAATGGCAAGCGGAAAGTTCCACGGTGAAATTACCGCTACTACCCCGCGGGCGATATACTCTATCCGGTTAAGTTCTCCTGGAAGGGTGCCGAGCCGCTTGGGCTCGGCCAGATCTATTATCTTCGAAGCGTAGAATCTGAGAAAGTCGATCGCTTCTGCAACGTCGGCATCGGCCTCGCTCCACGATTTTCCTACTTCGAAGACTTGAGTGGCAGCTACCTCGGTGCGTCTTTCTTCTATCCACTCTGCGGCCTTTAAGAGGTACCCGGCTCTGCTACCGGCATCTTCCTGTGACCATTCCTTGAAACTCTTTCGGGAGTTACAGACCGCTCTGTCTACGTCGCCCGAGGTGGCCGATGAGACTACTGCCACTATCCTTTCAGGCTCTGAAGGGTCGGTTGAAACAAATGTTTCGTTTGTAAAGAGTTCGTCTCCACCTAAAATAAGCGGAATTTTCACGGGAGTCGATACTTCCTTTTTTACTTTCTTTAGACCATCTTCAAAGTCCAGGACATTTGCTTTACTGGAGAAATCTATCAGGGGCGTATTTTTAAATTCTTCCATTCTGTCCGCCTCTCTTCCTTCGGTATTTGCACTCTGTTTCTGGTCTATTCCGTGGTCCGTTTCTTTCGGCTCGGCTGGAGGTTTTGCCGGAGTCCCGGTCGGTTCGGCCATCAGTTCGTCGAAGTTGAGTCTGTCGATAAAGGATAACTTTAAAAAAGATTCGTTGGAGGTGTTCTCTAAAAGCCTTCTTACCAGGTAGGCCATACCGGGAAGGAACTCTCCGACCGGCACATAGTCGCGCACCCGGTACCCTCTGGTGGCTACTACCCGTTTGATCGGTTCTGCCATGCCATACAGGGTCTGGAACTCAAAAGTCTTTTTCTCAAGCCTCAACTCTTCTGCTACGGCCATTGCATTGGCTATACTGCGTATATTGTGGCTGGCTATGGCGGGCCGTATAATGTCGCTGTTCTCTAGCAGAAGCCTCGTGAGCCGCTCGAAGTTGGCATCGGTCTGCGCTTTATCAAGGAAGACCGGAACCGGCCATCCCTCAAGAGTGTTCGTAATCCGTTCATAGTCCAAATAGGCCCCCTTGACGAGCCTTACGCCTATACGCCTCTTTGACTTCCGGGCCCACTCTATCAGTTCTCTTAAATCCTCTTCGCTCTCTTTGAGGTAGGCCTGTACAGCTATAGCCGGAAAGCGGATATCCGGAGACTCGTTCAGCAGACTCTTGAAAATTTCAAAGGTCAGGTCCTTCAGGTGATACTGCTCCATGTCGAAAGTGACCGAGAGTGAAGCGTTGTTGGCACCTCTGATTATCTTTTGAAGCGGTACTTTTATCATCTCTATCGAGTTCGCGCGGTTAACGGGGTCGAGGCGCGAAAAGAATGAAGAGACCTTGAACGAAATATCGCCACTTGGAATGTGCCCTTCATGATTGAAGTCGAGAAGCTCGGAGGGCTCAAGTCCCTCTACAAAATTTTTAAGAGTGTCGATAAGTTCAAGGTATCGATTTTCAAACTCCTTGGCCTCTTTCTCGCTCAATACTGCCTCGCCGAGCAAGTCTATGCTGAAGGCCCTTCCTTCGTTTCTGATTCTGGTAATCTCTTTTAACGCCTTGGCCGGGTTTTTTCCGGCGATAAACTGCTTTGCCAGTGAGGTTACGTTGGCCTTGATCAGTTTTCCTGCGATATAGGCGCTTACCCCGCTATGCGGTATCCACCTTTTAAGCGCTTTAGGCAGAAGTGGGCTCTCGGAGTAGAAGTACTCTGAAAAGAGTTCTAGCAGCTCATGTTCGGTTTTGAGAGAGGGTATGGCATCGACGAAACGGAAGAGCTGGACCTTGAAGGTCTCATCTTGCATGGCCCAATCCATAATTCGCCCTTTCCAACGGGTGCTGTCAAAGAAACCTGGTACCTGACCTTCGAGGCCCTCAAAGAGTTCTTTGGCTATATCAAGCGTTCGAGCTCTGGTAGTCATGGGCTTAATCGCTTTCTGAGCAAAACCGGCAGGTGAAGTCCGGCCTGTTTAGGTGTAAGGTTAGCTCCGATGCGGCTCTGTGGTAATAATAGCAGGAAAAGCGTAAGCAGTCAGGTTGTTTGTAAGGTTGAGCAGAGTAAGTAGATGGTATTTTATTTTTTCCCCGACTTGACGATATAATATACTACGTAGGAAGGGAAAAAGTGATGGTATTATTTATTGTATTAAAGTATTAAAAGCCGGGTATTAAGACATAAAGAACTGGCTATGTAAACCTCGATTTATTATTATGATTTTTATTGATTCTTGCCAATAGGCTTAAAAGAAACGACTCATATAAGTATAAAAAGATTACAATGCAAGTAAAGAACATAGCGCTACTGATAGGAACGCGACCCGAGGCTATTAAGCTGATGCCGGTTATGCGTGCTCTAAAGCAGGCCGGCCTTAAGGTTGATATCTTCGTGACCGGACAGCATCGTGAACTTCTGGAGCCGATTCTTACGGAACTCGATATAGAGGTGACCGAGAACCTGAACTTGATGCAGGCAGACCAGACCTTGACAGACCTTTCAGCCGGAGTCTTAAAAGGCATGAAGGAGATTCTACAGCGTCATGAAACAGACCTTCTTATGGTACAGGGTGATACCACCTCGGCGGCGATGGCCGCTTTGGCCTGTTTTTATGAGAATATAAGAGTTGCACACGTAGAGGCAGGCTTGCGGACTTACTCCCGGCGAAATCCTTTTCCGGAGGAGATGAACCGTAAACTGATAGGATGCCTTGCGGACATCCATTTTCCACCGACTGTACCGGCTCTGGAGAATCTCTTGAAAGAGAGTGTCGATGCCGAGAGTATCCATATGGTAGGCAATACGGTTATAGATACGCTCTTCTACGCACGCGACCATCTGGTAAAGAAGCTGGGGCCAAATCCCGATATCGATAGAGCGATTAAGCAGGGGCGTAAGATAGTGCTGGTGACGGGCCATCGCAGGGAGAGCTTCGGAGACGACCTGGCTTCGATATGCGAAGGGCTTCGTGAAATCGCGGAGGCCTTTGCCGACACCGTTGAGATTGTATACCCGGTGCACTTAAACCCAAATGTCCAGTCGGGGGTTAGACCGGCTCTCTCATCCGTACCCAATATCAGGCTTATTGAACCGCTCTCCTACTTGAGGTTCGTAGAGGTTATGTTACGTTCTACGCTGATTATTACTGACAGCGGGGGGGTGCAGGAAGAAGCAGCCGCTCTCGGGGTTCCTGTTCTGATCACTCGCCGTACCTGTGAGAGACTGGAGGCGGTAGAGGCGGGAGTATCCCAGCTTGTAGGGCCTGATGCCGGAAAGATATTCAGCTCGGCGCATGAACTTCTAACTGACGAGGCGGCCTATGGCAAGAGAGCCAAGTCCACCTCCGTCTTTGGAGATGGCCGCGCTGCCGAGCGTATAGTTGATATCTTGCTCAAGAGTTGAGAGTTGCAGAGCAGCAATAACCTAACGGGAAGATATGCGAACAAAGAGGAAAGTATATGTAGTACTGCCCGCCTATAACGAAGAGGCCAAAATCGGGGTGCTGCTCACATCCATCGACGAAGCTTTGAGCGAGGCTGAACTGTCGTACCAGGTAGTTCTGGTCGATGATGGAAGCTCTGACAATACGGCAAAGATAGTCCGCGACTGCGCAAAACGGATGCCGATTATTGTAAAGGAGCACAAGGTTAACCTCGGACTCGGCGCTACAATCAGAGACGGCCTTTATGCGGCGGTAGAGCTTGCGGATGATCGAGATATTATAGTTACAATGGATGCGGACGATACCCACACGCCGGGACTTGTCCTGCGGATGGTGAGAATGATATCCGAAGGGCACGACGTGGTGATAGCCTCAAGGTATCAACCGGGGGCGAGAACCATAGGGGTGCCTATCCACAGACGCTTCCTCAGTTATGCCGCTTCAATACTCTTTCGTACGTTACTTCCTATACCGGGGGTCAAGGACTTTACGTGCGGTTACCGCGCCTATAAGGCAAAGGTTATCAGGGAAGGGATCGCCGAGTACGGAGACCGCTTTATGGACCAGGACGGTTTCCAATGTATGGTGGATATACTCTTGAAGCTTAGAAAGCTGGATTTCATCTTCGGGGAAGTGCCTATTATTCTACGTTATGACTTTAAGGAGGGAGAGAGCAAGATGCAACTGTCGAGTACCTCCAGAAAGACCCTCCAACTTATTTTCAAAAGAAGGCTCGGTGGATGAATTCTCAGAATCTACTCTTTGAGCAGGAGTATTTCGAAAAGTATTATGCAGATTATACCCGCCAGAACCCCCCAAAGAAGATGGAGTTTTACCGATCGCTGATAGAGGGCACCGTTGAGGGCATAGAGCGGCCCCGTATACTGGAGCTTGGGTGCGCTTTTGGAAAGTTTCTCGGCTCGCTCGACCCGAAGTGGGACAGGTACGGTCAGGACATTAGCGAGTTTGCGATAGAGCGGGCGCGTCGATCTATACCGGCGGTTTCGGCTGTTCAGGGCCCGGAGTTCGCTGTCTCAAGCATCACGCACATACCTTTTGTGGGACCCTTTGACACAATGGTCTCTTTTGACGTGCTCGAACATGTCGAGGACCTCGACAGAGTAGCCTCGGTTGTTAGAGAGAAGCTTAGCCCGTCCGGGCACTTTATCTTTGTTGTTCCGGTCTACGACGGCCCGACCTCTCCTTTGATCCATCTGCTCGATAAGGATATTACCCATATTCATAAAAAATCGAGGGCCTTCTGGCTCGACTGGGGAGGACAGCATTTCCGTGTAAACGACTGGTGGGGCATCTACAGGTTTCTGACCCCCTTCGGTTTTTACATTCACAGGCCGACAAAGGTACTTCGGCGCTTTACCCCGGCAATAGCGGTAGTCGCAAGCATGGTATAGTATATTATGCATCACATGACTTGTGGTGTTCGGGGCAAGAGTCGAAAGGTAGTTAACCGATGAGTACTTATAGAGAACAGACCAATATAACCTGTAGGGTTGAACTGCTTGCCGGGTTACTCGTCACGGTACTTCTAGTATGGCTGCACGTAGAGTTTATGTGGAACGCCGGGGCCTTCTGGCGTGATGAGGTCCACACTATCCACCTGGCCACTCTGCCATCTATGGCAGAGGTCTGGTCCTATATGTACTTCGATTCCTTTCCCGTACTTTCTGTTGCATTAATACGTCTCTGGTCGGGTTTAGGTCTTGCGGGAACCGAACTCGGATTAAGGTTTTTCGGGCTTCTGGTAGGGTTCTCTATCATCGGAGCGCTCTGGTATAATGCGCGACTCTTCGGGCATCGCACTCCAACTATCTCTCTGATCCTTTTCGGCCTCAGCTCGTTGGTCATTCGGGTCGGAGACTCAATTCGGCCTTACGGTCTTGGCGTCTTTCTTAGTATCGTGACATTCGGGCTGATCTGGAGGGTGGTCGATTCGCCTACTCCCCGGCGAATAATTGCCGCTACCGTAGTTTCGGTCTTAAGCGTACAGGCTCTATACACGAATGCTCTGTTGTTGTTTGCGTTCTGTCTTGGCGGCGTAGTCGTTACTCTGTGCAGCGGTATGTGGAAGAGGGCGGCCATATTGGTCGGTATAGGAGTGGTCGCGGCCCTCTCACTCTTGCCTTATATCGGAATGATAAGAGGTTCGGGAGACTGGGTTATTCTGCTAAAATCTCCACACACGTTTAAGCAATCATGGGATGTTCTCTGGGGCAGCGCACTCGGTTCTGCCAGCCCGCTTATTCCATGGATCTGGGCGTTCCTCTTCTTGTTCGGGATACTTGTTGCAGCGTATAGAATCATCAGGGGGTCGGGTGAGGAGGCCTCTACCAAGAGAAGAGAGACGTCTCTCTTCTCGCTAACGGTCATGGTAGTAACCCCTCTTATTTTTTTCGTCTTTTACAAAGTTATGCAGGTTAATATCCCACCCTGGTACTTTCTATATCCAATGGCGATAGTAGCAGTATCACTCGATACTATCTTCGGGAATACGACCTTTTGCGGTATTACGGATGACAAGAGTAAAAGCGTGTGGGGACTATGTCGCGTGCTCTTGATTATTTTGGTAGTTGGATTGACCCTTACCGCCTTACGGCAAAAAGTCAACATTCGTCAAACCAATGTAGATTTCATTGCAACGGAATTGGCGAAAAAGGTTTCAAAGGAAGATCTTGTTCTGGTGAACCCATGGTTTGCCGGCATAACCTTTCAGAGGTACTACAAAGGTACGGCTTCCTGGATGACGATCCCTCCTTTAGAGGACTTGAGGATACATCGCTTCGATCTCCTGAAAGAGAAGATGAGCAATCGTTACCCGATGCAACAGGTATTTTCCGGAATAGAGGAGACCTTGAAAAGGGGGGGGACGCTCTGGTTGGTCGGGGATTTCTACAACCGTTACCGTCATCGCGAAGGCATGGTTCCCAAGGTACTGGCTCCGGCCCCGTATGAATCGTACGGCTGGAAAAGCGGGCCGTATCGTCAAAGCTGGCTGATTCAAACGGAGTACTTTATACATTCTAATGCCAGGCAGTACGAGCGTCTGCCGCTCAAACAGTACGGGTCCGTAAACCCTTATGAAAGGCTCTTTGTTGTAACGGCTATAGGGTGGCGGTACTGATCAGGGAAGAGTGTTTAAGCGCTACTCTTCGGTTTTAGCACATGCAAAAGACCCTGGTCTCCATGGGTGGAAGGAATAGAGTTCCTGTCTCGCTCAACAAGGGCGGAAGGACTGAAAAATTCTACGCCTTGAATTACAACTCGGTTTTCAGTTTTAAACTCTCATCCCTGTATTTCTTTAGTTATCTTTAAGTACCGAAGCTGTTCTGCTTCTCGGCTTCTTCTTTTCCGTTCACCATATCCAAACATACAAAAGTGCCGGTATATTGAAATACTATATTTAACCGTATGTTCCGGCAAACCCATGAAACGACTCTATTACGGTATGGTAGATGCCTGAACTTGTCCGGTGATGCTTTTGTGATATTTATATGGTATTTTATGATAAGTAGTCCACTGGAGCAGGAAAAGAGCAGGAAGGAAACGATGTTTAAACATGTACTGGTCATAGAGGACGATAACGACCTCTCGCATCTTGTAGGAGTCCACCTTGAAGAGCTGGGCTGTTCCGTCTCTATCGAGCCTCAAGGAGACACTGGGCTCAACCGTGCCCTTTCTGGCGATTTTGATCTTATTATACTCGACCTTACCCTTCCGGGGCTCGATGGCCTGGATGTTTGCAGGCGCTTGAGGGAGCAGCCGGAGTACATGCCCATAATGATGCTTACTGCCCGAAGCTCCGAGGTCGACAGGGTTCTCGGCCTCGAAATCGGTGCTGACGACTATATTACCAAGCCTTTCAGCCTTCGTGAACTTGTGGCCAGGGTCAAGGCGCTATACCGTCGCGTGAAGGCATTCAAGGACGGCGGTTCGGAAGATGTTTTGAAAAGTATCGTAACCGGGGGACTCAATATAGAGACCGACAAGAGAAGGGTTATGGTTGACAACAGGAAGGTTGATCTTACGGCCAGGGAGTTCGACCTTCTCGTGCAGTTCGCTTCCAATCCCGGCAGGGTCTATACAAGAGGCCAGTTGCTCGACCTTGTCTGGGGTTATGGTCACGAAGGGTACGAGCATACTGTCAATTCGCACATAAACCGCTTGAGGGCGAAGATAGAAGATGATCCGGCAAAACCGAGGTATATACTTACCGTATGGGGTGTTGGATACCAATTTCTGGACTCTCAAGACGACGAAGGCGAGTAGCATTATGGCAAAGACACTTTATGCGAAACTTGCGCTCGTTCTTCTGGGCCTCATGTCCGTTATGGGTATTCTGTACCTTGTTTTGACGTACTATTCCACCGGCATGTACTTAAAGGAGGTCAACCAGCGCCTCCATAAAGACCTCTCAAAGAACATGGTGGCGGAGAATATTCTGATGATCAATGGTGAGATAAAAAGGGACGCCTTAAAGGGAGTGTTCCACAACCTCATGGTGGTGAACCCGGGTATAGAGGTCTACCTTCTGGATCCTAAAGGAAAGATTCTGACCTACTCAGCGCCGCCCGGCAAGGTAAAGCGGGCGAGTGTCTCCTTGGAAGAGGTTGAGACGTTTTTAGAAGATACGGGACAGTTTCCCATACTCGGCGACGATCCCAGGGATTTGAATCGTAAAAAAATCTTCTCTGTCTACCCGATTTATACTGATGAGCACGGCGGGCTTCAGGGGTATCTATATGTAATACTCGGCGGACAAGAGTATGATTCGATTATGGGGCTTCTAAAGAGCAGCTACATAATGCGACTCAGCACATGGGCCGCTATCGGGCTTCTCTTCTTCGGCCTCCTTGTGGGGCTGATCGTTTTCCGCTTGCTTACGCAACGCCTGAGGGGGCTCGCTCTGAAGATGGATCAATTTAACGACTCCGGTTTTCTTCCCCCTGAACAGACACGAGAGAGTCGGGGCTCTGACGAGATAGACCGTCTCAACAAGACATTTCACGGCATGTCGGAAAAGATTGCCGAGCAGGTAAAAAAACTAAAAGAGACGGATAACCTTCGTCGTGAACTGATCGCCAATGTTTCGCACGACCTCAGAACCCCTATCGCATCTATGCAGGGATACATTGAGACACTTCTTGTTAAGGAGGGACGGCTCACTGATGAGGAACGAAAGAGGTACCTGGAGACTGTGGCAAAACATGGCAAACGGCTAGGGAACCTGATAACCGAGCTCTTCGAGCTCTCAAAGCTCAACTCCAGCGAGACGGAACCGCTGCGTGAACCGTTCTCCCTTGCCGAGCTGGTTCAGGATGTCTCTCAAAAATTCCGAATCATTGCCGAGAGAAAAAAGATCGAATTGAGGACCGAATTCCCGGAGCAGATGCCCTTTGTCTCTGCCGATATCGGGCTTATGGAGCGGGTTATAGAGAACCTTCTCGACAACGCTCAGCGCTTTACGCCTGAAGGCGGTTCCATTACAGTAAAGCTCATACCTGTCGACGAGAGTGTCGAGGTCAGGGTGGAGGATACCGGTGCGGGCATAGCCGAAGAGGAGATGCCATTCATATTCGACCGTTTTTACCGTGCTCACGGCAGCGAGAATAGCGTGAAAGATGGTGCCGGGCTCGGCCTTGCAATTGTAAAGCGTATACTCGAACTCCATAAAAGCTCAATAGAGGTCGAGAGCACCACTGGTCTCGGTACGGTATTCTCTTTCCGTCTGCCACTTGTTTCCCCCTGAAACCCTTAAGAAATCCGATTCCGTGACCAAATTGTTATAATTTCGTGATTATCGCGTGAACCTCGCCTGCTAATATTTAATCAGTTAAAGATATTTTATTAATTCAAACTGTTTTAAACGAGGAGGTTCTACCATGAAGAAATTCGGCCTGTCTGCAATACTTATTTCAATGCTGCTGGTATCCGGGTGTGCCATATCTGAGAAGAAGATGGATACCCCTATGGACAACCAGATGGGGCATGAGACGGAAGAGAAGATGATGGATGGTGACAAGATGATGAATGAAGATAAGATGATGATGGATAAAAAGGATGATATGAAGGACGATATGAAAATGGATAGTATTGAAATGAATGGCATGTAGGAACAGGGAGGTTTTAAAATGGCACGGAAAATTATTGTAGCGCTGCTTCTGGCGGTGCTTTTACCCCTAGCGGTAAATAACGTATCTGCAACTGATAAATATGAGAAGGCTACCTTCGCAGGCGGCTGCTTCTGGTGTATGGAACACCCGTTTGAGAAGCTTGACGGAGTGGGTGAGGTTGTGTCCGGTTACTCTGGCGGGGATGTAGAGAACCCGACCTACGCAGAAGTCTCTTCGGGCAGGACTGGTCACGTGGAGAGCGTGCAGATATCCTACGATCCGACAAAGGTAAGTTATAACAGGCTTCTCGATGTCTTCTGGCGGCAGGTAAACCCGACGGATGGCGGGGGGCAGTTCGTGGACAGGGGGTTCCAGTACTCCACGGCAATCTTCTTTCATACCGAGGCGCAGCGCCTGGAGGCCGAGGCATCAAAAGCCGCACTCGATTCTTCCGGACGTTATACAGCTCCGATAGTAACGAGGATCGTCAAGGTCGGCAAATTCTTCCCGGCCGAAGAGTACCACCAGGACTACTACAAAAAGAGCACGGTCAAGTATAAGTACTACCGTTACAGATCTGGGCGGGACCAGTTTTTGGATAAGGTATGGGGCAAGGAGCGTGAAGAGGTCGGCAAGAGCTCTATAACGACCGAGAGCCCGGGAGAGGCGGATAGCAGCAAATATATTAAGCCGACCAGGAAAGAGTTGAGGGCGCGCCTTACGTCTCTTCAGTACCGTGTTACTCAGGAGGAGGCAACGGAGAGAGCCTTTAGAAACAGGTACTGGGATAACAAGCGCGAAGGCATCTATGTGGACATCGTATCGGGAGAACCGCTCTTCAGCTCGGTAGACAAGTTCGTCTCAGGAACCGGCTGGCCGAGTTTTATAAGGCCTCTTGAAACTGGTAACATTATCGAAAGAGAGGACCGCAGCCTCTTTGGGGTAAGAACCGAGGTGAGGAGCCGCTCCGGCGACTCCCACCTCGGGCACCTCTTCAACGATGGTCCCGCGCCTACGGGACTTCGCTACTGCATAAACTCGGCATCTTTAAGGTTCATACCAAAAGCGGAACTGGAAGCAGAGGGGTTAGGTAGCTACATAAAGGGTTTCGAGAGTAACGATCAGCAATGAGAAGAAGGGATAATGAGAAGAAGGGGCGATGAGACCGATGAACAGAAACTTCAGGGGGCCAGGAACAGTACCGGTGGTCCATAACAACATGCCTTCCATGGTTGCTTTTAATACCTTGGGAACCGAAGTGCCCGAACACTTACTGTTTGGCCGGAAGACAGACGTGGAGCAGCATGCAGACAGAATTGAAACCCGTGATACTGTACTGTACTATGTAAAGCATGGTGCAGCGTTAACAGCGTTCGGACCGGGCAGCAAGAGGCAGCACAGGCAACTGCCTTTTTCAACGCGCCTGTCGGTATGGCATGAGAAGAGAGAACTGCCTGGCATCTCAGATTTCATACTTAACATCGATACAAAAGAGATCTTTATCTTGACAGATACTCCCTTGAGTATTGAGCAGAGAGCATCTATAAACTTTTATATGCCTTTCCATAATGCCTATATGGGCAGTATTGAGGTCGAGATCACCGGTACTTGTATTAACAGCAGTAGCTGCCCTAATGGAATGTACGCCTTTTTAATCAATTGCTCCACAGAGAAGATCAATGGATTGGTCGATTTTTTTGAGCTCAAGGGGCTAAATATAAATCTGGTTGTCTAGCTAGGCGCGCGTACTTTTCTTATAACGAATTGATATATTTAAGGCAGAGTAGATTATTATTCAGATGTTTTTATTGAGGTAAATACGAAAGAGGGCAGAGATAAAAAACAAGTCGAGTCAAGAAGTTACTTACATCGATTAAAAAGCAATCCTGAAGTTGACCACTACCGATTCCTTATCTATAGCGAATGAAGGAATAACCTTGTCGTTACCCGAGTAAATTCTATATGCGTTTATAAGGGATTTGGATAGAGCCACCGATAGTAGTGATTCCCTTGAAATGTTATTGTGTTTTGTGATGCCTATCGGGTCGAGTTCCTCGTGACCGTCGGAAAGGTAGAAAGCGTAGAGTGAGTACCAGAGCAGGTCGGTACCGCTGAAGAACATCAGGGACTTGTTGTAGAGGTTTGGGTTTTGCCTGTAGCTGTTGAGTGCGTACTCGAATGTTATGTCTGCAGCCCATTCGCCACCCATATTGTAAGGCAGTCTTGAGCGATCTTCAATTGAGTCTACCGTGCTGGAGGCGAAAAAGAGCTGACCACCCTTTGTTGTAAGGAAGTTGAGTTCCGCGCCTTCCGCTCCGACATAGTCTGCCACTATGTGGTGGCCGAGTTCGTGTAATAGTACATGTGTTGTCAGAGCAGCTCCAACATCTATAAAACCGCTGCTTGCCGTGCCTTTAAGGACAGAAGATAACTCAAAGTCGAATGCGTCTGAGGTGTAGGGCCTGGATTTGGCTATGTCGCTATGGTACAGGTTGGTAAAGCTCGATCTGCTAAGGGTCAGGTGGCTCTTGGAAGAGTAGGAGGTCAGTTTGAGGCTGAGCCCTCCAGGTTTTCTGGCCGTTGTTTTCTTCCGGGCTTTATCTGCCAAGTATTTCTTTGACAGGTACTCTTCTTCGGTCTCTACTTTCAATGAATCTTTGGGGGTTTTTATTACATGTAGAGAGTCCCGGGGCAGGAGGCTTGCAAGCACAACCCGCTCGGCATTATCATTGTCGGCGCCGGGGGAGAGGTAGAATTTGTACTCCAGCTTCTCTATGTCGGTTGGTGGCCCCTGGTAAGGCGAAATGATCTCGATGCTGCCTTCGGGTACGTTGACCTCTTTATTGGTTGTTACAATAATAGAGGTTAGCGGCTCGTTACTCAGACTGCCTGCCGAGAAGGCGTAGCCGTTGGTGTCGTTTGTATAAGTTTGCAACGTCTGTGCGGCAGCGCTTTCTGTTATTTCCGTAAGAGTGGCCGATGCGAGCTGGTAGCGCTTCTGCACTGTAACAGGGAGTACGGTTGTTGGTACCTCTGTTTGCTGAAGCACCAGCTCCTTGGTCTGTGGCTGGACTTGGTCTGTTTGCCTTCTTTCGCTATGAGCCTTGTCCGTGACACCCAGCAAGAGGGCTCCGGCCAGCAAACCGATAGCGAGTCCTTTTGAGGCCCTTCTGTTCCGTCCGTTTCTACGCTCAGGGCCTCTATACTCTGGGCAGTCTGTCTGCCTGCGGTCAGTGTCCGACCTACGGCAACCTCTTTTACTGCGCCGTTCTTCTTGCATACTCTAACCGGTCTTTTAAAAGTATTACTTCCATAAATTATCTATACTTATATATCGACCGTTACACACTTGAACTGTAATTTGCATCATCGGTGCTGCTCAGAAATAGAACTTCTGCCCTGCTCAACTAATGACTTAGTTTTCTTATTTCAAGGTTTTATACTGTTGTACGATAAATTAGGGTAGTGGATGTTCTAACCAGAATGTCAATGTGTATATTTATTTTTCAGAATAACCTAGAATGGTTTGGTAGACTCTTTAGGGCATTTCCGGCCAATAGACAGGAGCCAGAAAAAGGTGCCGTCTGATTATGTAGTAGCGGTACGCTCATGCCTGATTGAAAGAAATGATTGTTTCTTGAAAAAGATATGCTATTATAAGAGCATGTATATGTTAAAAAAATACGTCGTAATTCCTCTTCTCACCATATTTGTGTTCGGCTCTATGGCCGCAACCGCTTTTGCTTATTGCGGGTCAGGTCATGATGCTTCGTCAATGATAAACGGTTTACATGCCTCCGACAGCGTCACTCACCACCAGGCTGTTATGATGGATCACGGCAATGACGGTGCCGGTGATGTCGCTAAGCATCACAGCTCCACAGACGAAAATAGCAGTTCGCCGGACTGTTTAGATTGTTATGGCAGCCTTTGCCATAACCAGAGCTTTGTGGCCTTTCAGTTAGCACTCGGCTTATATAGCCCGACAGCAGCGCTTCACATTGAACAAGAGATCAACCTCAAGCTCATCATCCTTACCAGTATTCCCCAACCACCCAAACAGCTTTCCTAGATCCTTTTAGAACCTGAACTTTGTTCTGATATCTGATTGGGGTATTGCGTTTTTTTGCATGCTCCGGCAAGGAGAGTCATCATGCCACTTTTTAGATTCATGCGTATTGCCAGATGTGCTTTATTTCTTAGCATCTTTTTTATTGCTCTATCTTATGGGTACTCTGCGGCCTCTTCAACGACCCCAGGCTCCAATGTAGCTGGCAGCGTTGCCACAACAGGGCGCACTACGCTTGATGAGCTTATAAACATCGGGCTCAAAAGTAATCCCGGGATTAAGGCAAAAAGGCTTGCATGGAAGAGCGCCATTAAAAGGTACCCTCAGGTAAGGGCTTTAGAGGATCCTGTATTGGCCTATACAGAGGCTTTTAGCGAGATAGAGACGCGTCTTGGCCCCAATAAGCGCTCCATTATGCTTTCACAAAAATTGCCCTTTCCGGGAAAGTTCAGACTAAAGGGAGAGATTGTTAATAAAGATGTGGAGATAGCGCGGGTCGTACTCGACAAGGCCGCCAGAGATCTGGTGCTCGATATCAAGAAGGCTTATTTCGAGCTCTACTATCTGGACAAGGCCATACTGCTCGCTGAAGAGCGGATCAATGTGTTCGAGCACTTTTCCAAAGCCGAAATGAATAACTATTCGGTCGGGGTAACGCGCTTTTCGGATGTGGTGAGTGCCGAGACGCGTTTTGCGGATGCCGAATACGACCTCATACTTTTTTCTGAACTTAGGCGCGCGGCTGGTTCAAGGCTTAATACGTTATTAAACCGTGACCCCGAGGAGCCTGTTGCGCTTGTGGAGTCCCCGGTTATAGAGGAGGACAGGACGGAGTTGGAGCAGTTATACCGCCTTATAGAGGGGCACGAGTCTATCATAACCGCGAATCACATCATAGAGAGAGAAGGGTTAAAAGAAAAACTCTCGAAGTTTACCTCCAGACCGAATTTCATGCTGGGTCTAAAGTATACCGAGATCGGCGACCCGGTAATGCCGGTAGTGGATGGGGGCAAGGACGCTGTAGCCGTAACTCTTGGTATGAGCATTCCGCTCTGGTCGGGTAAGAATCGTGCAGCGCGGGAAGAAGCTACACTTACAAGCGCTAAGAGCGTGAAAGAGAAGAGTGCGCTCAGCGATGCTCTCAATGCAAGGGCCAAGAAAGCGTATATTGATATGAAGAGCAATTATCAGCTGGTAAAACTCTACTCCGGTTCGCTTATACCCAAAGCCGCGAAGCTGACGGATACGGTTCAGATTATGTATACCAACGGCAACGGGTCGATTGCAGACCTCTTTGAGTCGAGAGTGATGTCGATTAATTTCAGGCTCGCGTACCATAGAGCGGCATCGAATTATCTTAAAAACATGGCCGAGCTTGAGAGGCTTACAGCCGGGTTCGTTTTAAAGGAGGTAGCTTTAGATGACTAATTCTAACACCGGGACCGGCAGGTCGCTGATCTATATTCTGTTACTGATTCTGGGTGTCGCAATAGGTGGTGGTGCAGTTTATCTCTATTTGAATTCAAAAGTTCCAGACGGCGGCTCGATGAACCGGATGGAGAGTGAGGCAGGATCTGGGGAGACGAAGAAGGTAAGGTACTGGCAGGCGCCCATGGATCCGACCTATATAAGGGAAACACCGGGTAAGAGCCCTATGGGCATGGACCTTATTCCTGTCTATGAGGGAGAAGAAGATAACCTGGAAGCCGGTATTGTGAAGATAGATCCGGTTACGGCTCAAAACATAGGAGTAAGAACGAAAAAGGTAAAGAGCCAGGTACTTACAAAGATTGTCAGAACCGTAGGCAGGGTCGATTACGACGAAAAGCGGGTCCATCATGTAAATACCAAGATAGAGGGTTGGGTTGAAAAGCTCTATGTCGATTTTACAGGCCAGAAGGTAAAGAAAGACGACTACCTGCTTGCAATATACAGCCCGAAGCTTGTGGCAACGCAGGAAGAGTATCTGCTTGCAAAGAGCTATCAGGGTCAGGCCAAGAAAGGAACCGGTCTGCCTGGTGGCGATTCTGTGCTGGAACTCGCAAAGAAGAGGCTTGAGCTATGGGACGTTCCGTCCCACCAGATACGGGAATTGGAAGAGACGGGGTTGATCAAGAAAACCATCCATGTCCATTCGCCGGCCGACGGGATAGTTGTAGAAAAGAAGGTGCAGGAGGGGATGTTCGTAAAGCCGGGGGTTAACCTCTATATAATTGCGGATTTAAAGAAGGTCTGGGTCTACGCCGACGTTTACGAATACGAGATGGCGTGGATAAAAGAAGGCCAGGAGGCGGAGATGACGCTTCCTGCCTATCCGGGAGAGGTCTTCAAGGGCAAGATATCTTTTATAAACCCTTTTATGGAACCGAAGACGAGAAGCGTCAAAGTAAGACTTGAGTTCGATAACGCAAGTGGAAAGCTTAAACCGGATATGTTCGCAAATGTAAAATTCAAGTCGAGCATGAAAAACCGTGCCGTAGCGGTTCCTGCAGAAGCTGTGCTTCTCACAGGTGAGCGGAGTGTGGTGATAGTTGCGCGCGGGGACGGCAAGTTTTCACCAAGGCCTGTTACACTCGGGATTGAGGCTGGCGGATTTTATGAAGTGCTCGAAGGGTTAAGTGAAGGAGAAGAGGTCGTTACCAGTGCCCACTTCCTTATAGATTCCGAGAGCAGGCTTAAGGAAGCTATAGAGAAGATGCTTGAGCCTAAGGGTCAGGAGGAGGGTTCAGGCGGCATGGACGGCATGGATCACTCTAACATGGACGGTATGGATCACTCCAACATGGACGGCATGGATAACTCCGGCATGGACGGCATGGATCACTCCAACATGGACGGCATGGATCACTCCAACATGGACGGCATGGATCACTCCAACATGGACGGCATGGATCACTCCAACATGGACGGCATGGATCATGAGGAGATGGACCGATGATAAAAAAGATAATTGAGTTATCGATAAATAACAGGTTCATCGTAATACTCTTTACGCTCTTTATCATTGCGGCCGGAATATTCGCGCTCAAGAGTACCCCGTTAGATGCGATACCCGATCTTTCGGACGTGCAGGTCATCATATATACAAAATACCCGGGTCAGGCCCCGCAGGTAGTAGAAGATCAAGTGACCTACCCGCTTACGACGGCTATGCTGAGCGTACCGTTTGCAAAGGTAGTTCGCGGCTATTCCTTCTTCGGCTTTTCATTCGTATATATCATATTCGAAGACGGGACAGACATCTACTGGGCACGGAGCCGGGTACTCGAATACCTCAACTTCGTTCAGGGCAGGTTACCCGGGGGTGTTAACCCGACGCTCGGCCCGGATGCCACGGGTGTCGGCTGGGTATACGAGTACGCCCTTGTCGACAGGACCGGTGGGCATGATCTGTCGGAACTCCGTTCGATTCAGGACTGGTATATGCGTTACGAGCTTCAGACCGTTCCGGGCGTGGCAGAGGTCGCAAGTATCGGCGGTTTCGTTAAGCAGTATCAGGTCGAGGTAGACCCGAACAAGCTTGTCGCCTACAATATACCGCTCGGCCATGTAAAGCAGGCGATAAAGCGAAGTAATAACGACGTCGGCGGTCGTCTCGTGGAGATGGCCGAGAGTGAATTCATGGTTCGCGGGCTCGGTTATATAAAATCGATAGAGGATATAAATGATGTCGTCATTGGCGTAGACGGCAAGGGCACGCCGGTTACCGTTAGAGATGTGGCTCACGTTCACCTCGGCCCGGAGCTTCGGCGCGGCATAGTGGAACTTGACGGAGAGGGAGAGGTTGCCGGAGGCGTGGTTATCATGCGTTACGGTGAGAATGCCCTCAAGGTAATAGAGGAGGTCAAGCACAGGATAGAAGAGCTTAAAGACGGTCTTCCGGAGGGTGTGGAGATCGTTACGACCTATGACCGAAGCGGCCTTATAGAACGGGCCATCGAGACGCTAAAGGGAAAGCTCATAGAGGAGTCTATTGTCGTAGCCGTAATCTGCGTGATCTTTCTTCTCCACTTTAGAAGCGCGCTGGTTGCGATATTCACGCTGCCGGTAGGCATTTTGATAGCCTTTATTATCATGCGTTACCAGGGCATAAACGCAAATATAATGAGCCTCGGCGGAATAGCCATAGCCATAGGGGCTATGATAGATGGTGCGATCGTCATGATAGAGAATACCCATAAGCACATGGAGCATAACGCCGAAAGCGGTGGAACAAAGGAGCACTGGCAACTCGTGATGGACTCCGCCAAAGAGGTAGGCCCAGCGTTATTCTTCTCGCTCCTCATTATAACCTTCTCCTTTATTCCGGTCTTTACTTTGGAGGCTCAGGAGGGGCGCCTCTTTAGCCCCCTTGCATTTACAAAGACCTACTCCATGGCCGCCTCGGCTCTTCTTGCGGTGACCATTGTGCCGGTGCTTATGGGTTACCTTATTCGAGGTAAGATCTTGCCCGAACGCAGGAATCCTATTAACCGCGCTCTGCTCTTTATGTACAGCCCTATCGTCAGGTTTGCGTTGAAGTATAAGTTCGGCGTAGTAGTAGTAGCGCTCATCGTGCTTGCTGCGACCGTAGTGCCACTAAAGAGGCTCGGTGGAGAGTTCATGCCGCCGCTCAATGAGGGGGACCTTCTATATATGCCTACGACTCTGCCGGGCATATCGATAACCAAGGCCCGCGAATTACTTCAGCAGACCGACCGTATAATAAAGACCTTTCCCGAGGTTGAGCGGGTGTTCGGTAAGGTAGGCAGGGCCGAGACCGCGACAGACCCGGCTCCTCTCTCTATGCTTGAGACGACGATAACGTTGAAGCCGAAGGACGAGTGGCGTACGGGCATGACGACGGAAAAACTTATAGAAGAATTAAACAGCGCAGTCAACATCCCCGGAGTTACTAACGCGTGGACCATGCCTATAAAGACCAGAGTCGATATGTTGTCCACCGGCATAAAGACACCGGTAGGCATAAAGGTCTCCGGCGACGATCTCGCCACGCTTGAAAGGATTGGTATGCGTATTGAGAGTGTGGTTCGGGATATTCCAGGCACGCTCTCCGTCTTCTCTGAAAGGGTCGTTGGAGGTAACTATATCGACTACGACATTAACAGAAAAGAGGCCGCCAGGTACGGCCTTACCGTAGGCGATGTTCAGGATGTCATCCAATCGGCTATAGGAGGAATGAATATAACGACTACGGTCGAGGGGCTTGAGCGCTATCCGGTAAACCTCCGTTACGGGCGCGAGCTTCGTGATGACCTCACGAAACTGAAGCGGATCCTTATACCCACGCCAAGCGGCGCTCAGATACCGATAGTACAGGTAGCCGAAATCAGCGTCAAGAAAGGTCCTCCCGGCATAAAGAGCGAAAACGCCCGTTTGAACGCATGGATTTATGTGGACCTTAAGGGTATAGATGTAGGCACTTATGTGAAGAACGCCAAAAAGGTGCTTGCCGAGAGTATCGAGATGCCGGCTGGATACTCTTTAGTCTGGAGCGGGCAGTACGAGTATATGGAGAGGGCCGCTAAGAGGCTCAAGCTAGTTGTGCCTCTAACGCTCGTAATAATCTTCCTGCTTCTTTTCTTTAACTTCCGGAGCGTGGTTGAGAGCCTCATAGTTATGCTAAGCCTTCCGTTCGCATTGGTAGGTGGGGTCTGGTTCATGTACATATTGGACTATAATATGAGTGTGGCTGTCGGTGTAGGTTTTATCGCCCTTGCCGGAGTCTCGGCCGAGATAGGGGTAATAATGCTCATATACCTAGACATGGAGTATGAGAAACGTCTCTTGCACGGAAAGTTGTCAACAACAAGAGACCTTTATGGGGCGATAGCCGAGGGCGCAAGCCACAGGATAAGACCTATAATGATGACGGTTTGCGCCATTATAGGCGGACTCCTGCCGATACTTTGGGGAACCGGTACCGGTAGCGAGGTTATGAAGAGAATAGCCGCACCCATGGTCGGTGGCATGGTTACCACAACGGTGCTCACTCTCATTGTTATACCAGTAATCTATGCTCTCTGGAAGGGCACGAGTTTCAAGAAGTAGTCGGTTCTTAAATGAAATTTGTGAGTAATGGTAGTTTTTTAATATTAACAGTGTGACTGGGTAATAATCGTTGAAGGGAATATAGAACCAAAGGAGGAAGTTTTATGAATATCTCAAAAAACATAGTAGCGATGGTACTGATGATGCTCTTAATTGTAGCTTTGGCAACTCCGGCCATGGCCGGTAAAGGGCATAGCAAGATGAATCATAGCAAGATGAATCATAGCAAGATGGATCATGGTAAAATGAATCACGATAAGATGATGGATCATAAGGCGATGATGCACGACAATATGAAAATGATGCAAGAGATGATGATGATAATAAAGGATCTTAATCATAAGCCGACCCCGGAGCAGAGTAAGCACCTGAGCGAGATGATAAAAAAGATGGACAAGATGATGAAGATGCACAACATGGTCCATGATATGGATATGGATGGCGAAAAGAAGAAAAACCCTTGCTCAATGAAGCATTAAAAGGAGTAAATATGCTGGAGCTAACCTACAGTATTATGCCGGGTGTGGCCGCAATGGCCAATATACACCCCATGTTAGTGCACTTTCCCATAGCTTTCTTGAACGGTTTTCTCTTAATGGAAGTAATTGGTTTTATATCAAAAAGAGATGAGTTCAGGGCGGCAGCCAGGTGGATGCTTTACCTTGGTACGCTTGGCGCCCTAGTGGCTGTAGTAGCCGGTTTAAGGGCCGAAGCAACACTGTCCCACAATGAAGCGATCCATGAGGTACTTACAAAGCACGAGGGGCTCGGTATTACGGTGTTGGTTTTATCTATTATTCTCTCTGTCTGGCGTACCTTTCGGGAAAGGCGTTTCAAGGCTCCGGAAAGGGTTCTGTTTATGATCGTAGCCGCCGTAATGCTCGGTGTTATGGCCTTCGGCGCTGATATGGGAGGACTGATGGTATACAAGCATGGTGCTGGCGTAAAGGCCGTACCAATGGCCGAGGAGCATGATCATGCTGGAGGGGGTGATCACCACGGGGCTGCTTTGGAGGCTACGCCCGGTAAACCCCAGATTACTACTGAAAGTACCAAAACCAGCGCAGAAGGCGGTTCTGGCGTCGATGGCGATAGCAATAGTCATCACCATCAAGAGGGGGCTGCTACGACTGATCAGAACGTCGACGGAGCTCATGAACACGGTTTACATGAGCATTGATTAAGTACTGCTGAGGTATATGAAATGGATTCCGGAACGATCATATGGGTGATTGTAGTAGTCGGGGTATTCTACCTTATGATGAAGGGCGGCGGGTGCTGTGGTGGTGGTCGTTCTCGTCGTGATGGAGGAACCGAGCGCAATGAGGACAACCACGATGATGGCAACAAGGCCGGTAAAGCGGACTCTGGAACTGACAACGAGCATAAGAAGGGCTGTCACTGATAGCAGATCGACATATTGAAGAAATCTTTAGAACAACCCTTGACTCCGTAGTAGAGTACGGAGTTATACTTAGAGTAGGTTCTTAAGTTCTAAAGAGAAGGATTCGCTCAGGTGAAAGAGTTGAGTATCGGACATGTCGCCAAGCAGGCTGGCGTTGGTGTTGAAACCGTACGCTACTATGAGCGTGAGGGGCTCATAGCTAAGCCGCCCAGACGTGCGTCAGGTTACAGGCAGTATACCAGTGAAGTAGTGGAGCGGGTTCTATTCATAAGGCGTGCAAAGGATTTAGGCTTTTCACTTAAAGAGATTCATGAACTCCTCGGCTTGCGGATAAAACCGAACGCCACTAGCGCCGTAGTCCGTGACCGCGCCATGGAGAAGATCGAAGAAATCTCGGAAAAGATTGAGAGTCTTCAGCATATAAAGCAGGCCCTGGAAGAATTGGTGAGCGCATGCAGCGGAAAAGGGCCTGTAAGCGAATGTCCGATACTAGAAGCCATGGACGGCAAGCTCAAGAGCTGACTCGCGTGGTGGCTTCTGTCATTTGGCAGCACTACCGTAAACCTTTATGGCCGGGTGAAAAAAATGGCTAAAGACCCTGTATGTGGCATGGATGTGGACCCGGAGAGGGCCGCCGGTAAGAGCCTCTATAAAGGCGAGACTCTCTACTTTTGTAATCCCAACTGCAAGAAGAAGTTTGACTCTGACCCGGAGGCTGTGCTTTTACTTAAATTTGCACCTAGAGATGAAGAGTTACAAAGAGCCGAAGTGAAAACACCTCCCGGAAAGAGCAGTATAGTCACCCTGCCAATCGACGGCATGAGTTGCTCCTCGTGCGCAAGTAGTGTCGAGAACGCACTTAAGCAGACAGATGGAGTGAAAAAGGCTGTAGTCAACTTCGCCACGGAGAAGGCCACCATTGAGTTCGACCCAGTAGAGCTTGATAAAAGCACTCTGGTAAAGATTATAGAGGGTACCGGATATAGAGTCACTAAAACGAGTGAGAAGGTGCTTCTCGCAATAGCCGGTATGACCTGCGCCTCCTGTGCGCAGACCGTCGAAAAGGCCTTGCAGAGGGCAGAGGGCGTCTTGGAGGCCTCTGTCAATCTCGCCACAGAGATCGCTACCGTAGAGTTTGATGCGGGGCTTACCAACAAGGAGTCTCTGGATAAGGTGGTTGAGGGAACCGGCTACTCCGTCGTAGAGAAGAGCGCTGAGGCAAAAGACCGGGGAAAGGGCGATGAAGACCTTCTCAGGCTTGCGAAGGCAAAACGGCTCCTTGGTTATGCGCTTGTCCCTGAAATCGTAATCATGGGGATGATGATGGTGAACTTCATGATTACCGACATTCCCTTTTATAATATTATAGTCGCTCTCCTCGGTTTTCCTATCGTCTTTATATTCGGCTGGCCCACGCACAAGTCGTCACTGCGGGCGCTGCGCCACGGTCGCGCCAATATGGATGTACTTATCTCCTTGGGTTCCGCACCGCCTTACCTCATGGGACTTGCGGTCTTCTTCTTTCCTGCGGCCAGCTTCATAGAGATGGCCACCACTATCGTCACCTTTCACCTTGTCGGCAGATACCTTGAAGTAAAGGCCAAAGGCAGGGCTTCTCAGGCGATCAAGAAGCTTTTACAACTCGGAGCCAAGACTGCAAGGATAGTGGTTGATGGTGCAGAGAAAGAGGTTGCAATAGAAGATGTCAGAGAAGGCGATGTAATGGTCGTCAGGCCTGGCGAGAAGGTTCCTACCGACGGAGTAATCGTAGAGGGAAGGAGTGCCATAGATGAGTCGATGGCTACAGGTGAGTCGATGCCCGTGAAGAAAGAGGCGGGCGACAACGCCATTGGGGCCACGATAAACCAGAACGGACTGCTTAAAGTGAAAGCCACCAAGGTGGGCAAAGATACTTTCCTCTCCCAGGTGATCAGAATGGTAGAGGAGTGTCAGGGCTCCAAGGTTCCGATTCAGGAGTTCGCAGACAGGGTAACGTCGTATATGGTTCCAACCGTACTTCTTATTGCCCTCTCTACGACCGTTCTCTGGCTCCTTTTCCCCGGTTTCTTCATGTCGATTATCATGTGGGCAGACCCCTTTCTTCCATGGATTAATACAGAACTCGGCCCTGTTACGCTTGCGGTCTACGCAGGTGTCGCTGTGCTTGTTATCAGTTGTCCCTGCGCTTTGGGGCTCGGCACGCCTACGGCGCTTATGGTCGGCAGCGGCATTGGTGCGGAAAACGGTGTGTTAATAAGGAGCGGTGAGGCGATTCAGACTATAAAGGATGTGCATACCATCGTTTTTGACAAGACCGGAACCTTAACCAGGGGCAAACCTGAGGTTACGGATATATTTGTCGTTCATAACGGCTACGATGAAGATAAACTATTGTCTCTTGCGGCAAGTGTGGAGTCCGGGTCTGAGCACCCGCTGGGGCAGGCGATTGTTAACGGCGCCCGTGCCAGGTCGCTCGACCTGTTCTCTCCGTTGGACTTTGAGGCGAAGATAGGCAAGGGGGTTAGTGCCTCTGTTGGCGGTAAAGAGGTAATGGTAGGAAGCACGAAGCTGATGGAAGGTGCCGGGCTCGATTCGATTTTAGATAATGAGATGAGACGTCTTGAGGAAGAGGCCAAGACCGCGATGCTGGTGGTTATAGATAATGTCGCGGCAGGTGTCATAGCCGTTGCAGACACCCTGAAGGACGATTCAATAGAGGCAATAAAGGCGCTTGAGCAGATGGGAATAAAGACCGCCATGATAACCGGTGACAATAAAAGGACCGGTGAGGCAATAGCGCAGAAGGTGGGTATCGGCAGGGTATTGGCCGAGGTTTTGCCCGAGCAGAAGGTTGTTGAGATCAGGCGGTTACAGGCTGAGGTCGGAATCGTAGCCATGGTGGGAGACGGGATAAACGATGCCCCTGCGCTCAAGGCTGCCAATATAGGTATAGCTATCGGTACCGGTACCGATATAGCCATTGAGAGTTCCGATATTACCCTTATAAGGGGAGACCTCAGTTCCGTTGTTACGGCGATAAAACTCTCTCAAGCCACATTCAGGAAGATCAAACAGAATTATTTCTGGGCGTGGTTCTATAACGGAGTAGCCATTCCTCTGGCAATGGTTGGGCTCTTGCATGCCATGGTGGGAGTCGGAGCCATGTCCTTCAGCTCGGTCAACGTCGTCTGGAATTCGCTTCGCCTAAGAAAGGCGAAGATTAGGGCTGATGTGAAATAAAGGTGTGTAGTTCAGGCCGCAGTTGATTAGGTATGGGTGTGTGTAGATGGATAAGAGTGAAGTTATAGAATCGCTAAGGAGCCTTCACTACCTCTCCAAGGCTATAAACTCTACTCTTGATATTGATACGGTGGTTGAAGAGGTGCTTTCAAAAACCTCGTCTCTTATGGGTAGCAAAGAGGTCATAATACTGCTGCTTGAGAGCGATAAAACGGTTCTTACTCTTCACAGTTATCTTCTTCCAGGCGCGGAAGAACCGCAGGTGAAGAGGTTCGATAAGGTGAAGAGCTTCGATCATTGTCTTGTGCATAAAGGGACAGTGATAAACCTAAGTGAGATAGTTCCTGAAGACGATTACTGCAGGTATCTGGAGAAGATGCCGATGCTGGCGAATATGGTCTTTGCGCCCCTTGAGATAAAGGGCGAACCGTACGGTCTTATAGGGGTTTTGAACGGTAAGAAGAACTTTTCCGTGATTGAGCTTGAGATATTCTGCTCTCTAGGAAGCCAGGCAGCTATCGCTATAGAGAATGCCAACCTGTATAAGAGCCTGAAGGGTTCGTTTCTACATACCGCAGAGGCTCTTGCAGAAGCGATCAGCAGCCGTGATCCCTATACCGGAGGACACATAAGAAGGGTTAAAAAATACTGTGAGAAGATCGCATCGGCATTGGAAATGGATGTAGAGGAGCGAGAGGATCTGAGGCTGGCTTCTACTCTTCATGACATCGGTAAAATTGGTGTTGAAGATGCGATATTGAGGAAGAAGGGTGTTTTGTCCGTAGAGGAAGAGATTGCAATGAGAAAACACCCGGAGATAGGTGCGAGGATACTGGGTCATATAGAGGAGATGCGAGGTGTAATGCTTGGCGTTCTTTGTCACCATGAACGATTTGACGGCCTCGGTTATCCTGCAGGACTTAAGGGAGTGGATATTCCGCTTTTTGCAAGGATAATATCCATAGCCGATACCTTTGATACGATCACCACGAAGAGACCTTACAAAGAGGCAATAGACCGTGTCGAAGCTATCAGTGAAATAGTGAAGAATAGTGGTACACAGTTCGACCCCTCACTGGTCAAAGTCTTTTGTGAAGCTATGACGGAGGTTGAAGAAGGTATCAGCAATTGAGCTTAACCCTTGAATTTATTGGTAGCGGGAACATGATTATCTTGTTAACCCGTGGACTCGACACTGCGGGTATCTACACCAAGCGGCGTAAAAGTTCCATTTTCCACTCCTGCAAAAAGGCCGAACCAGCATCTTCAGGTTATGAGGCATAACCGGGGCAAAGCCTTAACTCCTGATCTACGGTCTTTTTTTAGTTTTTTAGACTGATTTGGCACTTAGAACTGCTGCAAGAGTTCTGTTTTATATGATATTTTATGGCTTTTCTGCATGGTTAGGGCACAATTTCGTCACAGGCAGCTGGGGTGAACCCCTATAGTGAGACAAAGTAAGTTAGCACACTTGCCGGTTTTCGGGTTAATAACCCTCCGAACATCTGAAAAAACTGATGGTTGCACCGTTGGTATCCTTTGAAGAAAGTAAGGTCTGTTCAAACTCCTC
>JAJCZH010000006.1 GCA_029262515.1 Deltaproteobacteria bacterium
GGTAATGCCCGGAGACAATGTCAACCTTGATGTCGAGCTGATTGCCCCGATAGCGATGGAAGAGGGCCTTCGTTTCGCGATACGCGAGGGCGGCAGAACGGTTGGATCCGGTGTTGTAACGAGCATAATAGAGTAGGGTTCGCGGACTTTTCCTGAACCCATTAATTTTTTTAGTACTTAAGGCGTCGTCTTTACAGGCAACGCAAACAGTGCTACGGAGTAAAAAGTACGATGAGTGATATAATTACGCTTGCATGCACAGAATGTAAGCGCAGAAACTATTCGACTACCAAGAACAAAAAGACGATTCCTGAGCGGCTGGAGCTTAAGAAGTTCTGCAAGCATTGCAGAAAGCATACGCCTCATAAGGAAACGAAGTAGACAGGAGCCGAAGTAAGCCCCTTTGCCTGTTCCGGTCGATCGGGAGCCGGGTAAAGGAGCATCGGTCAAAAGGCAGCTAGACAGGCCCTTGACACGAAACCGGGAACGGGGACGATAGCACCACAGGCCAGTAGCTCTAACGGCTAGAGCGGCGGTCTCCAAAACCGCATGTTGGGGGTTCGAATCCCTCCTGGCCTGCCATTTTTTTACTCCACCCGAGGCTGGTATCGGTCATTGGATGTATGGGTTGATTGGCGCTTCAGGAACTTTTTTATGCCGGCTCCGCATTGAGCTGGTTGGTTTTTATTGAGTTACACGAGTGCTCTGCGCTTTTTTCGAATATTTGCTCGCCGTACGTTACGGTGTAGAAAAATGAACGGGTTGGTATGTTTTCTATAGGTAATGCAAAACAGTTTATAACCGAGGCTCGCAGCGAACTCAGGAAGGTTACTTGGCCTACAAAGCAGCAAACCATGAGTTCCACCTGGGTCGTAATAGTTGTGACCTTTGTGCTCGCAGCTTTTCTCGGTCTTGTTGACCTCTTCCTTTCAAAAGGAATTGGATTTATCATTAAGTAGCTATTTAGCCTGAAAAAGGCATATGCCCTTCTGTCCTCCAAGTTGTGAGGACCTGGTATCGGGGGCTACAAGTCAGGAGCGGTATGGAGAAGAAGTGGTACGTGGTTCACACTTACTCTGGGTATGAGGACAAGGTAAAAGCTGCGCTCGAAGAGAGTATTCTGAATGCCGAGAAAGAGGAACTTTTTGGTGAGATACTTGTTCCTTCGGAAAAAGTCGTTGAGATGGCCAAGGGCGTTAAAAAAACGACCATGCGCAAGTTCTTTCCGAGTTATATAATCGTCAACATGGTTCTAAACGACGAGACATGGCACATAGTAAAATCTACGCCCAAGGTTACCGGGTTTGTCGGCGGTCAGGACACAGAAATGCCGCCTGCCGTACCGGAGTCCGAGGTTATGCGTATAACCCATCAGATGGAAGAGGGTGCGGTAAGGCCGAAGCCGAAGGTTCTTTTTGAGCGTGGTGAGAACATAAGGGTTATAGACGGCCCGTTTACCAACTTCACAGGCATAGTAGAAGAGGTTAAGCCGGACAAGGGCAAACTTCGCGTGCTCGTAAGTATCTTTGGCCGTGCTACTCCTGTTGAACTCGATTTTATTCAGGTAGAGAAGTCATAACTGTTATTTAGTGCGTGTGCCGTGTGAGTGGCGGTGCTGCAATTGAGTCGTGTATTAGGTCGTAAAGAAAGGTATTGAAAAGATGGCAAAGAAAGTTTTAGGGCTTATAAAGCTCCAGATTGCGGCAGGCAAGGCGAACCCGTCACCGCCGATAGGCCCTGCACTCGGACAGCATGGCGTAAATATAATGGATTTCTGCAAGGCCTTCAATGCCAAGACGCAGAAAGAAGGGGATACCGTTATTCCGGTCGTAATTACCGTTTATGCCGATAGGTCCTTTTCATTTATAACAAAGACGCCTCCGGCACCGGTACTGCTTTTAAAGGCGGCAGGTATCGCCAAGGGTTCGAAGGAACCGAACAAAGAGAAGGTCGGTAAGGTGACAAGCAAGCAGATAGAGGAGATAGCGAAACTTAAGACTCCTGACCTGTCAGCAGGCAGCCTTGAGGCCGCGATGAAGACTATTGCCGGTACCGCCAGAAGTATGGGCATTAACGTAGAGGGGTAACAGAGATGGGTAAGAAGTATAGCGCGGCGGCTGAGAAGGTAGAAATAGACCGCATATACGGCATAGATGAAGCTTTTGAACTCGTAGCACAGCTCGGTGTTGCCAGGTTCGATGAGACCGTAGAGGTCTCCGGGCGACTCGGCGTTGACCCGAGACAGGCCGATCAGATGGTCAGGGGTACGGTTGTTCTTCCCAACGGTTCAGGTAAGGATGTGCGGGTACTGGTCTTTGCCAAGGGCGAGAAGGAGGCCGAGGCGCTTGCAGCCGGAGCAGATTATGCCGGAGCGGAAGAGCTGGTAGAGAAGATCAAGAAGGGCTGGACAGACTTTGACAGCACGGTTGCCACGCCGGATATGATGGTGGAGGTCGGCAAACTAGGTAAGGTGCTCGGGCCGAGGGGGCTTATGCCTAATCCTAAGCTCGGAACCGTAACCTTCGAGGTAAAGAAGGCCGTTGAAGAGCTCAAGGCCGGTAAGGTCGAATACAGGGTTGACAAGGTCGGCAATATTCATGTGCCGATAGGCAAGCTTTCTTTCGGAGCGGATAAGCTTAAAGAGAACTTCTCCGCACTGCTCGAAGCTGTCAGCAAGGCAAAACCGTCGGCGAGCAAAGGCACGTATATAAGAAGCCTCTTCCTCTCTTCCACAATGGGGCCGTCGGTAAAGCTTGATGTAGTAGAGGTGAAAAAGTCCTACAAGTAACCTGGCTTATTTATATAAACCGGGCCTGTTTTAGTTAACTGGGCTTATTTTAGCTATAGAGCTTATCGTAGTTAACGGGTGCTTTTTCGGGTATAAGGTTTTAAAGGCTGGTATGAATACGTTTTTTTTAGCTTGTCCGGCCTGCTAGCGTAGAGTTTTAAATAAAGAAGATAAACAAGCATGGTCAGAGACAGCAGGGGCCGCAAGGCGTAAAACCAAAACCCTGCCGAGACCGGGAATGTAATTATAACGAAGGTACCGTTGTTCGTGCGGTTAAAGAACCGCCTGTAAGTTTTACGGTATCGACTTATGTATTTATCCCGCTGTCTTTGCCAGAACAGACCGTAGAGACAGAGAGGGGGGAGAAAAGAGTTTGGAACGTACAGATAAAGCAAAGTTTATTGATGAACTTAGCCAGAGCGTTGAGAAGGCTAAAGCGGCTTTCGTTACCGAGTACCAGGGTATCACTGCCGTAGAGATGGACGCGTTTCGCAAGGATCTTCGTGAGTCAGACATAGACTTCAAGGTTGTTCGCAATACGCTTGCGCTTCGTGCCATAGCTGGAACCGGCTGCGAGAGTTTCAAGGAGCATCTTGTGGGTCCGGTAGCCATGGTCTTCGGCTTTAAGGATGCAGCCAATACCGCCAAGAAGCTTGTTGAGTTTGCCAAGGAGCAGCCGAAGCTTAAACTCAGGATCGGAGCTATCGGGGATAGTACTTTAAACCTTGATGAGATAAAAGCGCTGGCGGAGTTGCCGAGCAAGGACGTTATGCTGGCCAAGGTGATCGGCTCTATGAATGCGCCGGCTTCCGGTTTTGTCAACGTGCTCAGTGGAGTGCCGAGAGCGTTGGTGTATACTCTCAGCGCAATACGCGACGCGAAGGAGAGCGCGGCGTAAGAGGTCTCTGTTCGTTCTATTGAACTTAGGCCGTATTGAACTTAAAAAGATAATTCAATTTAGAATAGATTAATAGTCAAGAAGAGGAGAAACGGAAATGGCAGATGTAACAAAAGAAGATGTAGTTAAATTTCTTGAGAATATGAGCGTACTTGATATGGCCGAGCTCGTAAAAGAGCTCGAAGAGAAGTTCGGTGTTTCGGCGGCAGCCCCGGTGGCCGCAGCAGCAGCAGCCCCAGCAGCAGGCGGAGCAGCAGCTGAAGAGAAGACCGAGTTCGATGTCGTACTCAAGAGCTTCGGAGCCGAGAAGATCAAGGTCATTAAAGAGGTTCGCGCCGTAACCGGGCTCGGACTCAAAGAGGCCAAGGAGCTTGTCGAAGGCGCACCTGGAACACTTAAAGAGGGTGTTGATAAGGACGAGGCCGATAAGATTAAGGCCCAGCTCGAAGCCGTAGGCGCCGAGATCGAAGTAAAGTAGTCTTTTCCGTCTGCCCCGCTTACTAGCGGGGCAGACGGAGCTTTTTACTTGTATATGTTTTAATGGCAGTACAGCAGTGGCAGTAGGTGTAGCATGTTCCAATTTTGACTGTCGGCCCGCCGAAGCGTATCGGTCAGCCGGCTGGGCAGTCAGTCCCGCAGCCTTCAAAACTACCGGGTTTCAGATAATGGTCTTTTCTCTTTTATTTATTGCAGCACAACTTATTTTCGGCGGTTTCAGCCCGCAGGACTGTCCTGCGGGCGAAGTCGTTGAAGGGTTTTAATTAAGGAGCTTGTTAGATGGCTTCCAGTCTTTCATCAAAATCAGTGATACTCAGGAAGGGATACTCAAGGATCGATAAGGTCGTTGATATGCCGAACCTGATAGAGGTCCAGAAGGAATCCTTTGCGCAGTTCTTGCAGACCGATGATCCGGGGACCGAAAACAGTAAAAAGAGCGGTCTTCAGGCGGTCTTCAACAGTGCCTTCCCTATAACCGGGTTTCGCGGTAATGCTTC
Source organism: Deltaproteobacteria bacterium (assembly GCA_029262515.1). Classification (GTDB taxonomy): domain Bacteria; phylum Desulfobacterota; class GWC2-55-46; order GWC2-55-46; family JADFVP01; genus JADFVP01. Next base: position 4,682 of record JAJCZH010000006.1, read on the forward strand.
CTTGGAGTTCGTAAAGTTCAAACTCCTGGAACCGAAGTATACTATCGCGGAGTGCCACCAGAAGGGCATGACCTATGCTGCACCGATAAAGATTCTTGTCCGGTTGATAATGTGGGACAAGGATCTCGACACGGGCGTTCAGTCGATTCGTGACATCAAGGAGCAGGAGGTCTACTTCGGCGAGATCCCGCTGATGACCAATAACGGATCGTTCATCATCAACGGTACCGAGCGCGTCATCGTAAGTCAGCTCCACCGTTCTCCAGGAGTCTTCTTCGAGTTTGAAAAGTCCAAGACCTTTTCGAGCAAGGTTCTCTATACGGCCCGCGTAATACCGTATCACGGTTCATGGCTCGATTTCGAGTTCGACCAGAAGGATCTTCTCTACGTTCGAATTGACAAGCGGCGCAAGATGCCGGCCACTATTCTCTTGAAGGCTCTCGGTTATTCTGTTGAAGAGATGGTCAACCATTTCTACCCGAGCGAAGAGATACTTCTCGACGGCTCCAAGATACTCAAGAGTGTTGAGCCGGAGTACCTTCTCGGCCAGAGAGCAAGCCGCGACATTAAGGACACGTCCGGGGATGTCATCGTAAAGAAGGAAAGAAAATTTACTCGTCTCGCCATCAAGAAACTGGTAGAGGCCGGCATAGAGTATATAGACGTCGATGTTGAAGAGGTAGTTGGAAGGATCGCCTCCAAGGACATCGTAGACCCGCAGACCGGTGAAGTTCTGCTTGAGTGCAACCAGGAGTTGACGCGCGATAACCTCGACGAGATATCACGGCGCGGCATAATCGGCTTCAGGCTTCTGCTTATAGAGGTTATGGGCACCTACTTCAGAGGTACGCTCTTAAATGACAAGGTTGGCGACGACGAGACCAAGGCTATAAGCGATTATAGAAAACTCTTTCCGGACGACCCGGCCACCAACATTACTTTCAACGCTATCATTGAAATATACAAGAGGTTAAAGCCTGGCGATCTGCCTACTGTGGAGACGGCGCGTAAGTTCTTCAACGACCTGTTCTTCAGCCCCGAGAGATACGACCTCTCTAAAGTTGGTCGTCTCAAGCTGAATCGTAAGCTCGGCTTCGATGACGTTCCGCTCGACGTTACCACGCTCAGAAAAGAGGATATGCTGGCGGTTGTCCACTACCTTATCGGTCTTCGTAACGGCCAGGGTTCTGTTGATGATATTGACCATCTTGGAAACCGTCGCGTTCGTAGCGTTGGCGAGTTGCTAGAGAACCAGTACAGAATCGGTCTTCTCAGGATGGAGCGGGCGGTTAAAGAGAGGATGAGTCTCGGCGAGCTTGAGACACTCATGCCGCACGATCTCATAAACCCCAAGCCGGTCTCTGCGGTGATCAAGGAGTTTTTCGGCTCCAGCCAGCTCTCCCAGTTTATGGACCAGACCAACCCTCTTTCCGAGATCACGCACAAGCGCAGACTTTCGGCGCTAGGTCCCGGCGGACTTACAAGAGAGAGAGCTGGTTTTGAAGTACGTGACGTCCATGCCACGCATTACGGCAGGATCTGCCCTATCGAGACACCTGAAGGGCCGAATATTGGTCTGATTGTCTCTCTTTCGACCTATGCGCGAGTGAACGATTTTGGTTTTATCGAAACTCCGTACAGGCAGGCCGAGGGCGGAAAGGTCTCCAACAAGATCACCTACCTCTCTGCGCTTGATGAGGAGGATCACGTAATCGCCCAGGCGAACGCCACGATCGATAAGACTGGAAAATTTATCAACGAGTTTGTCTCGGCGCGTAAAAACGGTGAGTTTATCATGGCGCAGCCCGAAGACGTGACGCTCATGGACGTATCACCGAACCAGCTTGTAAGCGTTGCGGCTTCATTGATTCCGTTTCTTGAAAACGATGATGCCAACAGGGCGCTGATGGGTTCCAACATGCAACGTCAGGCTGTTCCGCTTTTGAGAACTCAGTCTCCGATAGTCGGGACCGGCATGGAGAGCATTGTGGCAAAGGATTCCGGTGTTACGGTGCTGGCCAAGTACGGCGGAGTGGTCGAGAACGTCGATGCAACACGGGTCGTCATAAAGAATAGCAACGGCGCGATAGACATCTACAACCTTACGAAGTTCAGGCGCTCCAACCAGAATACATGTCTCAACCAGAAGCCGATCGTCTTTAAGGGCGATACGATAGACCCTGGGCAGGTAATTGCAGACGGCCCTAGCACGGATGAGGGCGAACTCGCTCTCGGCTCCAACGTACTGGTCGCTTTTATGCCGTGGGGCGGTTACAATTTTGAGGACTCGATTCTGATAAGCGAGCGTCTTTTGCGTGATGACGTCTTTACCTCCGTCCATATAGAGGAGTTTGAGATGGTCGCTCGCGACATAAAGCTCGGCAAGGAGGAGATAACCCGCGATATACCGAATGTCGGTGAGGAGGCTCTTAAAGACCTCGACGATAGCGGAATAATCCGTATCGGCGCTGATGTGGCTCCGGGAGATGTGCTTGTCGGCAAGATTACGCCGAAGGGTGAAACCCAGCTCTCACCTGAAGAGAAGCTCTTGAGAGCGATCTTTGGCGAGAAGGCCGAGGATGTGAAGGATACATCGCTAAGAGTTCCGCCGGGTATTGAGGGTGTTGTTATTGATGCAAAGGTCTTTTCGCGCAAGGGCGCAGAAAAGGATGAGCGCTCGAAGTCGATAGAAGAGCATGAAATGGCCCGCCTGGTAAAGGACCGTGATGACGAGATCTCGATAGTCAGCGAAGCGGCATATATGAAGGTGAGAAAGCTTCTGCTCAACAAGAACTCGCGCGTACGCATTGCTGATCGTAAGGGTAATACCCTGCTCAGCAAGAGTAAGCCGATCACGGCTGAGGTGCTCGAAAGCATACCTAGATCGCGCTGGAAAGAGATAGTGCCGGCAGACGATAAGGCTGAAAAGAACGTCGAAGATATTATCGCCAAGCTCGAAGAGCAGGTGGAGATGATAAAGTCTGTCTGCACCGACAGAACCGGAAGGTTGCTGCGCGGAGATGAACTGCCGCCAGGCGTTATCAAGATGGTCAAGGTCTACATAGCAATGAAGCGCAAGATTGCTGTCGGCGACAAGATGGCCGGACGCCATGGTAACAAGGGTGTAATATCGAGGATACTTCCGCAGGAGGATATGCCATATATGCCTGACGGAACTCCGGTAGATATAGTACTCAACCCGCTCGGAGTTCCTTCCAGAATGAACATCGGGCAGATACTCGAGACCCATTTGGGCTGGGCTTCGCGCCGCCTCGGTGAGCAGATAGCCGATCTGGTAGAAAAGAATACAGGCGTTGGTTCCGTTAGGGACAGGTTGAAAAAGACTTACGGTTCCCCACAGTTCAGCAAGTTCGTGGATTCGCTTTCAGATGACGAGATATGCAAGATCGGTAAGAGCCTCGGTGCCGGCGTTAATGTCGGTGTCTCGGTCTTTGACGGTGCAACGGAGGAGGATGTTAAAGATGCGCTGAAGTTGGCCGGGCTTCCGCAGACCGGTAAGACCAAGCTCTTTGACGGTAAGTCCGGAGAGCCTTTCGATCAGGACGTAACCGTAGGGATTATGTATATCATGAAACTTCATCACCTTGTCTCTGACAAGATTCATGCCAGGAGTACAGGACCGTATTCTTTAGTCACCCAGCAACCGCTCGGCGGTAAGGCGCAGTTTGGTGGTCAAAGGCTTGGAGAGATGGAAGTATGGGCAATGGAGGCGTACGGTGCAGCCCATACGCTTCAAGAGTTCCTTACTGTCAAGAGTGATGATGTTCCGGGCAGGACCCGGATGTATGAATCGATAGTCACCGGTAACTACAATCTTGAGCCGACGCTACCGGAAAGTTTCAGTGTGCTTTTAAAGGAGCTCCAATCATTATCTTTAGATGTGAACCTGCTGGAAGAGGATGAACTACCCGAAGGATACAGGTAGAAGGTAGGGCCGCTTTTCTTGCTTGTCTTGTAACTTATTGAAGCTATAGGTCTTTTTTAGTGGAAGTTGGTTTTGCCAGATAGTACGTGTTTGATAAACAGAGTGAATGCTGCGTGTATATGTAAGGCTCGAAAGCATTCACTTGATAAAAAAAAGAGAATGCTTATTCCTCAGGCAAAGAAGGGCTGGGTATCATGGGGATGGGGAAAAGAGGCAAAATAGTTCGGGATTTGTGAAGAGTTTCGGCGAATTTTGACGAATTACGGTGAGCCGTTTGAGATTTTCGGCTCCAAATTGAGACTGAATCACGCATAAAAGAGCAGTTACAGTAGAGTCGGCCCGGTTTGACGGCACGTTTTACGAAAGATAGCGAGTTGGGCGGGCTGGGCAGTACGAGTTTAATAGAAACAGCGAACGCTGTTAGTCTGTAATGACCTTTGCGGCACGGGAGTGTCCGCATTATAAGGAGGTAGCCTTGGAAAGCCTCATGGCCTTGTTTGAAAAGCACAAAAAGCCGATGGACTTTAGCGCCATCCGTATATCGATCGCTTCCCCTGAGAGAATCAGACAGTGGTCTCACGGAGAGGTGAAGAAGCCAGAGACGATAAACTACAGGACCTTTAAGCCGGAGCGGGACGGGCTCTTCTGTGCGAAGATCTTCGGTCCGGTGAAGGACTTCGAGTGCAACTGCGGCAAGTATAAGAGAATGAAGCACAGGGGCATCGTCTGCGAGAAGTGCGGTGTGGAGGTTATACCGTCCAAGGTCAGAAGAGAGCGGCTCGGTCATATCGACCTTGCTACACCTGTTTCTCATATCTGGTTTCTCAGGAGCCTTCCGTCTCGTATAGGCGCGGTGCTCGATATGACCTTGAAGGAGCTAGAGCGCGTTCTCTACTACGAGAATTATATAGTTATCGACCCGAAGGAGACCGAACTTACGGTCGGTGAAGTCCTTAACGAGGAAAAGTTCCAGGAGGCGATGGAGCAGTGGGGTTTCGACAGTTTTGACGCCGGTATGGGCGCCGAAGCTATACGCAAGATATTGCGCTCACTCGAACTCGAAGAGATAGCCGTAACTCTTCGGGCCGAGATGAAGAAGACCGCATCCGACGCCAAGAAGAAGAAGATTGCCAAGAGGCTCAAGGTAGTAGACGCCTTTTTACAATCCGGCAACAAGCCGGAGTGGATGGTACTGGAGGTTATACCGGTGCTTCCGCCGGATCTTCGTCCGCTTGTTCCTCTCGATGGAGGCCGTTTTGCGACTTCCGACCTTAACGATCTCTACCGCCGCGTGATCAACAGGAACAACAGGCTCAAGAGGCTTATGGAGCTTAGCGCTCCCGATATCATTATACGTAACGAAAAGCGGATGCTTCAGGAGGCCGTTGACGCGCTCTTTGATAACGGTCGCAGGGGACGCATAATCACTGGCCAGAACAAGAGGCCGCTTAAATCCTTGAGCGACATGATAAAGGGTAAAGGCGGGCGCTTCCGCCAGAACCTGCTCGGCAAGAGGGTAGATTACTCCGGCCGCTCGGTCATCGTCGTCGGGCCGGATCTCAGGCTCCACCAGTGCGGTCTTCCGAAGAAGATGGCGGTAGAGCTCTTTAAGCCATTTATCTATCAGAAGCTTGAAGAGAGGGGTTACGCAACCACGATCAAAAGCGCCAAGAAGATGTTAGAGAAAGAGAGGCCCGAAGTCTGGGATGTTCTCGACGAGGTTATACGCGAGCACCCGGTAATGCTAAACCGCGCACCTACGCTGCACAGGCTCGGAATTCAGGCCTTTGAGCCGCTCTTAATAGAGGGCAAGGCTATACAGCTTCATCCGCTTGTCTGTACGGCTTTTAATGCCGACTTCGATGGAGACCAGATGGCTGTTCATGTGCCTCTGTCTATTGAGTCGCAGGTTGAGGCGCGCGTACTGATGATGAGCACCAACAATATTCTTTCGCCGGCAAGCGGCAAGCCTATAATCGTTCCAACTCAGGATATAGTGCTCGGACTCTACTATATGACGCGCGAGAGGGTCGGGGTAAAAGGAGAGCATAGGAGCTACAGCTCTTTCGACGAGGTGCGGGCCGCGTACGATGGGGATGCCGCCCACCTGCAGGCCGCTATTAAGGTGCGCCACAACGGAGTTAATGTCGATACGACCGTTGGCAGGGTTATCCTCATGGAAATCATACCCGAAGCCATAGATTTTGAAGAGGTCAACAAGGTCATGGACAAGAAGCGCCTGGCCGACCTTATCGATACCTGTTACAGACAATGCGGCAGCAAGGAGACGGTTGTTCTCGCTGACAAGCTTAAGGACTTAGGTTACATGTACGCCACAAAGGCCGGAATCTCTATCTGTATCGACGACATGAAGATACCTGTGAAGAAGGGCGAACTTCTCGACAGCGCATACGGCGAGGTTCAGGAGATACAGACCCAGTACCAGGAAGGCCTGATTACCGACGGCGAGCGGTATAACAAGGTTATCGATATCTGGGCGCAGACGACTGAAGAGATAGCTGATGAGATGTTAAAAGAGCTGAGCACCGATAATGTTGAGTGCGAAGACGGTGTGGTGCGTAAACTTCCGAGCTTCAATCCCATCTTTATTATGGCCGACTCCGGAGCCAGAGGTTCCGCACAGCAGATACGCCAGCTTGCAGGCATGAGGGGACTGATGGCCAAGCCGTCGGGTGAGATTATCGAAACGCCTATTACGGCAAACTTCCGTGAGGGTCTCTCTGTGCTCCAGTACTTCATCTCTACTCACGGTGCGCGTAAAGGTCTTGCCGATACGGCCTTGAAGACCGCCAACTCCGGTTATCTTACCAGAAGGCTGGTTGACGTGGCGCAGGACGCTATTATTTCCGAGGTCGACTGCGGTACCCTCGATGGTATCTACATGACCTCGTTGGTAGAGGGCGGGGAGATCATCGAGGCGATAGGCGAGAGGATTCTAGGCCGTGTCGCGCTCGAAGACGTAATCGATCCGTTCTCGCAGGAGATGCTGGTAAAAGCGAACGAGGAGATAGACGAGGAGAAGGTAGAAAAGATAGAAGAGTCGGGTGTCGAGAAGGTGAAGATACGCTCGGTGCTCACCTGTCGTGCCACGCGAGGTATCTGTATAAAATGCTACGGCAGGGATCTCAGCCGCGGAATCATGGTCGACATGGGCGAGTCCGTCGGCGTAATCGCCGCTCAGTCTATCGGTGAGCCGGGTACCCAGTTGACTATGAGAACCTTCCATATAGGTGGTACGGCGTCAAGAAGGGCTGAGCAGACTCAGTTAGAAGCCCGTCACGACGGTGTGGTGAAGTACCATAATATCAAGGTCGCCGTAAACTCCAAGGGCGAGCATATAGTAATGAACCGCAACGGTGAGATAGCGATTCAGGACGATCAGGGACGCGACCGTGAGCGAGATGCGGTTATTTACGGAGCGCGGCTTGTTATAAAAGAGGGAGAGAGCGTCAAGTCCGGTACAGTTATTGCTGACTGGGACCCGTACACGATTCCGATTATTACCGAGGTTGGCGGTACTGTACGCTTCGGTGATATTGAAGACGGCAAGACCATGCGCGAGCAGGTCGATGAAGTTACGGGCCTCTCCTCAAGGGTTATCGTCAGCTACAAAGAGGGCGATATGAGACCCCGTATTTCCATCAAGGATGAAGCGGGTCAGACCATGAAGATAGGCGGGTCGGATATTCATGCCCGTTATCTGCTGCCTGTCGGGGCGATTATGACGACTGTAGAAGGCTCCGAGCTCAAGTCCGGTGACCTGGTTGCGAGGATCCCGAGAGAGACCACCAAGACGAAGGATATTACCGGAGGACTTCCGCGTGTTGCAGAGCTTTTCGAGGCCCGCAAACCTAAAGAGTGCGCGGTTATCAGTGAGATAGACGGTCTGGTCTCCTTCGGCGCAGATACCAAGGGCAAGCGCAAGGTTGTTATCACGCCGGATGCCGGAGGTGAGAAAGAGTACCTTATACCGAAGGGCAAGCACATAAGCGTGCGTGAGGGCGACAGGGTAATCGCCGGAGAGCCGCTTATGGACGGTAGCGCAAACCCGCATGACATATTGAGCGTGCTTGGCGTCAAGGAGCTGGCCAAGTATCTCGTTGATGAGGTGCAGGAGGTCTATAGGCTTCAGGGCGTTAAGATAAATGACAAGCATATCGAGACTATAGTCAGGCAGATGCTCCGTAAGGTCAAGATCAAGGATGCCGGAGATACCAACCTCCTGATTGATGAGCAGGTTGACCGTACCGTCTTTGAAGAGGCGAACGAGGCCGTACTACTGAAGGGCCTGATGCCTGCGGTTGCAGAACCGCTGCTTCAGGGTATAACCAAGGCATCTCTTTCAACCGAGAGCTTTATCTCCGCGGCCTCATTCCAGGAGACTACCAAGGTTCTGACCCAGGCTGCGCTTCAGGGTAAGATTGATTACCTGAGAGGGCTAAAGGAGAATGTTGTGATGGGCCGCTTCATTCCGGCCGGATCCGGCTTTAAGAAGTATATCGGCGTAAGGTCGCATGTCGAACCGGAGCCGGTTGTCGAGACCGAGCCTGAGTTGAGCCCCGAAGAATTGCTTGGGGAGGTTGTGTCGGAGCCTCAGGCCGATGGCGATCTTCAAAACGCCTGAACCTGGTTTTTTCAGGTTTCCGGAGCTAATAATCCCCCCTGCCCGGTTGGCTTTTAGGGGCAGGGCGGAAAAGATAAGAATAGGACAAGTATATGCAATTTACTTGTTGACAATGGTATGTAAAGCTGGTAAATTATTGAACTTTACACCACTCGGAAAAGAACAAGAAAGCGAATTATGCCAACTATAAATCAACTTGTCCGCAAGGGCAGGAAAAAGTCAACAAAAAAGACCACTTCACCGGCTCTTGAGAACTGTCCCCAGAAGAGGGGAGTCTGCGTAAGAGTCTATACGACAACGCCTAAGAAACCGAACTCCGCGCTTCGTAAGGTTGCAAGGGTAAGGCTCACAAACGGCGTTGAGGTTACTTCATACATTCCTGGTGTCGGACATAACCTGCAGGAGCACTCGGTTGTGCTTATCAGGGGCGGCAGGGTCAAGGATCTTCCGGGTGTCAGGTATCATATAGTTCGTGGTACGCTCGATACCGTCGGTGTTCAGGACAGGAAGCAGTCACGGAGTAAGTACGGTGCCAAGCGGCCCAAGTAGGTTTGGTTTTTGACGCCGTACGGCTTGTTCAGCAAGCGGCTTTTGATGTCTTTCGGTCCAGGGAAAACGTAAGATACTATTTAAGGATGGAACTAGATGCCTCGCAAGGGAAATATACCGAAAAGAGATGTGCTGCCGGATCCGAGATTCGGTGACAAGGTCGTAACGAAGTTTATGAATCGCCTTATGTCAGACGGTAAAAAGAGCAAGGCTGAAGGCGTGCTCTACGGTGCCTTCGATATAATTGAAGAGAAGCTCAGCACCGACCCGCTCAAGATATTTAAAAAGGCCCTCGAAAATGTACGCCCGGCGGTTGAGGTCAAGTCCCGCAGGGTGGGTGGAGCGACGTACCAGGTTCCTGTAGAGGTTAGGCCGGATAGAAAGCTCGCTCTCGCGCTGCGCTGGATAGTCAGCTTTACGCGTTCACGCAATGAAAAGACGATGGCCGAAAAGCTCGCCGGCGAGATTATAGACGCCTCGAACGGCAAGGGTGGATCTGTTAAGAAGCGTGAAGATACCCACCGCATGGCCGAAGCGAACAAGGCTTTTGCTCATTACCGCTGGTAGGGGGCAAGCTTGCAGGTATATTTGGCGAGATTTTCTCTCTTTAGCCTTGCCATTAGCAGCAAGAAGTAGAAATTAATCAGTACGAGAGTTTGAGGTTTTGCCGGCCATAGAGCCGAACAGTTACTGTGGGGCTCTATGCAGCAAATCGCTTCACAGACGATTGAAACAGGTAGACCGCCCTTTGTGGCGTGGTTGCGGAGAAGTGTCAGTGGCAAGAACGATACCAATAGAGAAACAGAGAAATATCGGCATAATGGCCCATATCGATGCTGGCAAGACGACCACCACCGAGAGGATCCTCTATTATACCGGTGTTACCTATAAGATCGGTGAAGTCCATGACGGCAACGCTACGATGGACTGGATGGAGCAGGAGAAAGAACGCGGCATTACAATCACATCAGCAGCGACAACCTGTGCCTGGAAAGATCACTCAATCAATATAATAGATACGCCCGGTCACGTCGATTTTACTATCGAGGTGGAGAGGTCGCTACGCGTGCTAGACGGCGCTGTAGCCGTCTTCTGCTCGGTCGGAGGTGTAGAGCCGCAGAGCGAGACAGTCTGGCGCCAGGCCGACAGGTACGGAGTTCCGCGTATCGCTTTCGTAAACAAGATGGATCGCACCGGGGCCGACTTCTATAACGTAGTTGATATGGTGGTAGACAGGCTCAAGGCCCGTCCGGTCGTTATGCAGCTTCCAATCGGCGCCGAAGAGAACTTTAAGGGAATCGTCGATCTCGTTACCGGCAAGGCCGTAGTATGGGAAGATGAGAACCTCGGGGCAAAGTACGAGATAGTAGACGTTCCGGCCGACATGGTCGATAAAGTCGCCGAGTATACAGAGAAACTGAAAGAGGCTGCGGCTGACTTCGACGAAGGCGTGATGGAGAAATACCTCGAAGGCGAAGAGATTACAGGTGAAGAGTTGAAGCTCGCTATACGCAAGGGCGCTATCTCTTTGGAAGTAACCCCCATCTTCTGCGGTACGGCCTTTAAGAACAAGGGCGTGCAGCTTCTGCTCGACGCAGTTATAGATTACCTGCCTTCCCCTATAGATATTGATGCGATGGTCGGTGTCAACCCTAAAACAGAAGAAGAAGAGCAGCGCGAACCAAAAGACGATGCGCCTTTCTCCGCGCTCGCTTTTAAGATAATGACCGACCCGTTCGTCGGCCAGCTTACCTTTTTCCGTGTCTATTCCGGTCGTTTGGAGTCCGGTTCTTATATACAGAACAGCACAAAGGGCACCAGAGAGCGCATAAGCCGTATCGTAAAGATGCATTCTAACAAACGTGAAGAGATCGAAGAGATACTTGCTGGCGATATTGCCGCCGCCGTCGGGCTCAAGAGCACTACAACCGGTGATACCATCTCGGACGCGGACAACCCAATTATCCTTGAATCGATGAGCTTCCCGGACCCGGTTATGTCTATTGCCATTGAGCCGAAGACAAAAGCCGATCAGGAGAAGCTCGGCGTATCTCTTCAGAAGCTTTCCGTTGAGGATCCTTCATTCAGAGTTCAGACGGATGAAGAGACCGGCCAGACCATCATTTCCGGCATGGGGGAGCTTCACCTTGAGATTATCGTAGACAGGCTGCTTAGAGAGTTTAAGGTTGAAGCGAGTGTCGGTAAACCGCAGGTCGCTTACAAGGAAGCGATTACAAAGAACGTCGAGTCAGAGACCAAGTACGCAAAGCAGTCCGGCGGACGCGGACAGTACGGCCATGTTGTGTTGCAGGTCGGTCCGAGCGAACCCGGCGTCGGTTTCGAGTTTGTGAACAAGATCAAGGGTGGATCTATTCCGAGGGAATTTATTAGCCCTGTTGAGAACGGTATAAAAGAGGCGCTCGATTCCGGAGTGCTCGCCGGGTACCCGGTTGTTGATATCAAGGCTACTCTGGTAGACGGCTCCTATCACGATGTCGATTCATCCGAGGTTGCCTTTAAGATAGCCGGTTCAATGTGCATTAAAGACGCTATGCGCAAAGCCAATCCGGTGCTGCTAGAGCCGATAATGGAAGTAGAGTCCGTGATGCCGGAACAGTTCATGGGCGACATTATAGGCGACCTCAACTCGAGGCGCGGCAAGGTGCAGGGGATGAACAGCAGAAGCGGCTTTCAGGTCGTAACAGCTCATGTTCCGCTCGCCAATATGTTCGGTTACGCTACAGACCTTCGCTCCATGTCGCAGGGCAGGGCCTCTTTCTCTATGCAGTTCCATGTATACGAGCAGGTTCCGGCTTCGGTTTCAGAGGTTATTACGGCCAAGGTGCAGGCCAAGTAACACCAGGCAGCACCAGGTAGCAGTAACAGTTTCGATTTTCCGGTAAATTTAAGTTGCCGGTTAGTTAATATACCGGTTAGTTAATACAGAGGATGCCGGATCTTAGTGGTAATTTGCAGTGAAACCGGCTTTAGTGAATAATTTAGAAATAGCTTAAGACAAAAGATCGATTCGGAGGAGAAGATGAGTAAGGAAAAGTTTGAAAGGAATAAGCCGCACGTCAACGTCGGTACCGTCGGTCACGTTGACCATGGTAAGACCACTCTGACCGCTGCCATAACACGTGTACTCAGTGCCAAGGGCTATGCTGATTTTCAGGGTTATGAGAATATCGACAAGGCTCCCGAAGAGCGCGAGCGCGGCCTTACCATTTCGATCTCCCATGTTGAGTACGAGACCGACAACCGTCACTACGCCCATATCGACTGTCCGGGCCACGCCGATTACGTAAAGAACATGATCACCGGAGCCGCTCAGATGGACGGCGCCATACTGGTCGTATCGGCCGCAGACGGCCCGATGCCCCAGACCCGCGAGCACATACTGCTTGCCCGCCAGGTCGGAGTTCCTTATATCTGCGTCTTTATGAACAAGGCCGACATGGTTGACGATCCGGAACTCTTCGAGCTCGTAGAGATGGAGATCCGCGAGCTTTTAGACCAGTACAAGTTTCCTGGCGACGATATTCCTATCGTCAAGGGCAGCGCTGTCAAGGCTCTTGAGTGCGGATGCGGAAAGCCCGAGTGCGAAGCCTGCGGCCCGATTCTTGAGCTCATGAACAACCTCGATACCTACATTCCCGAACCTGTACGCGATATTGACAAGCCGTTTCTAATGCCTGTTGAGGATGTTTTCAGCATCTCCGGCCGCGGTACCGTTGTTACCGGCAGGGTAGAGCGCGGAGTTATCAAGGTCGGCGAAGAGATAGAGATAATCGGCATTAGAGATACCACGAAGACGACCTGTACCGGCGTTGAGATGTTCAGAAAGCTTCTCGATCAGGGTCAGGCCGGCGACAACATCGGAGCCCTTCTCAGAGGCACCAAGAAAGAGGATGTTGAACGCGGTCAGGTGCTTGCGCACCCGGGTTCGATTACCCCTCATACGAAGTTCAAGGCCGAGGTCTATATCCTTACCAAGGACGAGGGCGGACGCCATACCCCGTTCTTCAACGGCTACCGTCCGCAGTTCTACTTCAGAACAACCGACGTAACCGGTATCTCGAACCTTCCAGAGGGAATCGAGATGGTAATGCCCGGAGACAATGTCAACCTTGATGTCGAGCTGATTGCCCCGATAGCGATGGAAGAGGGCCTTCGTTTCGCGATACGCGAGGGCGGCAGAACTGTTGGATCCGGTGTTGTAACGAGCATAATAGAGTAGGGTTCGCGGACTTTTCCGTGGCTCTTTAAGTGTTAAAAGACAGAAGACAGGTGTGGAGCGATAAGGGTGGAGAACCAGAAAATAAGAATAAGACTTAAGGCGTTCGACTACAGGCTGCTCGACAAGTCGGTCAGGGATATAGTTGAAACGGCGCGCAGAACCGGTGCACGGGTCAAAGGACCTATTCCGCTTCCGACGCGTATTAATAAGTACTGCGTGCTTCGCTCGCCACATGTGGATAAGAAGTCTCGGGAGCAGTTCGAGATCAGAACGCATAAGAGGCTCATGGATATTATTGAGCCGTCGCAGGGTACTGTAGACGCGTTGATGAAACTCGATCTGCCGGCCGGAGTGGATGTAGAGATCAGACTGGACTGAGCCGGTATGCCGAAGTTACGACTTCTGTGCGTTACGGATTGCAGTGAACGGCAGTAGAGGGTACGAACACTCTCTATCGATGCCATAAAAAGGACTAGCCGCTTACAATGACTAATGGATTTTTCGGAAAAAAGATCGGCATGACCCATATCTTTGCCGAAGACGGTACTCAGATTCCCGTAACCGTCATCAAGACCGACACCAATTATGTGGTTCAGCGCAAGGTCAAAGAGCGCGACGGTTACGAGGCGGTTCAGGTCGGAAGCATAGAGAAGAAAGAGCAGCGCGTGAACGCGGCCATGAAGGGGCACTTCAAGAAGGCCTCTACTCCGTGCCTCTATAATCTCGCTGAACTCGGTTGCGCAGCCGACGACGAACTTACGCCCGGCACCGAGATAAACTGCTCGGATGTCTTCAAAGTCGGCGACGTCGTAGACGTCAGCGGCACATCCAAGGGTAAGGGTTTTCAGGGTTCGATGAAGCGCTGGGGTTTTGGCGGCGGTAAGGCTACACACGGTTCCATGCACGGCAGGGGGCCAGGTTCCATCGGTCAGTCTGCAGACTGTTCGCGTGTCTTCAAGGGGATGAAGATGGCCGGCCAGATGGGCAACAAGACTATTACGGTGCAGAACCTGACAGTAGTAGACATAAAAGCCGACGAGAAGATACTTCTGGTAAAGGGCGCTATTCCCGGGGCCACCAACAGTCATATATTAATTAAAAAAGCCGTCAAGACGCGCGGTTAGGAGGCCGGAGGCGAAGAGCCTGCCGGAGTTTTTACTACGATGCAAATCGATCTTTTAAATACCAAGGGCGAGAAAGTCTCTGACCTTAAGCTCAGTACCGAGGTCTTCGAGGGTGAAGTCAAAGAGCACCTCTTCTACGAAGTAGTCAAGATGCAGCTTGCTAACAGAAGGCTCGGCACGGCTTGCACCAAGACGAAGGGCGAAGTCTCAGGAGGAGGCGCAAAACCGTGGAAGCAGAAGGGAACCGGCAGGGCGAGAACTGGCTCAAATCGTAACCCGCTCTGGAAGGGTGGCGGTACTATCTTCGGTCCGAAACCGAGAGACTACTCTTATAAGGTTCCGAAGAAGGTTCGTAAAGAGGCCCTTAGGTCGGCTCTCAGGTACAAGGTAAAGGAGAACAGGTTAAAGGTCTTCGATAACCTCAACCTAGATACTCCGAAAACCAAGAATGCTGTGGAAATATTCAACAGCAACAGCCTGAAGAGCGCGTTAGTCGTTATGGAGCCCGGCAATAATAACCTTAAACTCGCTGTCAGGAATATCAAAGGTATCAAGGCGGTAGAGGTTGCGGGAATCAACATATTCGACATCTTGAAGTACGACGAGCTTGTAATGACGCAAGGCGCATTCGAGAAAGTAGAGGCAAGCCTAAGATGAACAGCAGCCCGTATTCAATAATAAAATCACCCGTCGTGACCGAGAAGTCGATGACGAGGCTTTCGGAGAACAACCAGGTCGTGCTCTGGGTAGACGTCAGGGCGAACAAGACTCAGATAAAGGCAGCCGTACAGGAGGCTTTCGAGGTGAAGGTAGAGTCGGTAAACACCCAGAAGGTGCCTGGCAAGGTCAAGAGAATGGGCCGCCATGCAGGCCGCACTCCTGTTCGCAAGAAAGCGTACGTTACGCTCAAAGAGGGTGAAAAGATAGAGATGTTCGAGAACGTTTAGTCTCGAAAGCAACAACCTGGTCGGTTTTTGAGGCCGAGTCATATTTATAAAAAGAAGAATAGAGCGCAAGAGTTTAAGTGCGCAATCGACATTGAATAGCAATAATTACTTTACTGTTCGACCGTTAAAGAGTGAGATAAGAACATGGCAGTCAAAAAGTATAATCCAACTTCACCGGGTATAAGAACGCGTACTACGCTCGACTACTCCGATATTACGAAGAAGAGGCCGGAGCGCGCCCTTACCGGGACGAAGACCCGGAGCGGCGGACGTAACAATAACGGCAGGATCACCATGCGCTGGATCGGCGGTGGTCACAAAAAGCTCTACAGGGTCATCGACTTCAAGCGTGACAAGCGTGATATTCCGGCACGTGTCTCGGCAATAGAGTACGATCCGAACAGGACAGCTAACCTCGCTCTTTTAGTATATGCGGACGGTGAGAAGCGTTACATACTCGCCCCTCAGCAATTGAAGGTGAATGACGTGGTATCCGCCGGCCCTGACTCGGACATAAAACCGGGCAACGCTCTTCCGCTCAGGCTTATGCCGCTTGGTACCCATGTTCATAATATAGAAATGAAACCCGACAAGGGTGGGCAGCTAGTAAGAAGCGCCGGTGGTTACGCACAGCTTATGGCCAAAGAGGGCAAGTACGCAACCGTAAAACTTCCGTCCAACGAGGTTCGTTATATTCCGCAGGAATGTTACGCAACCATAGGTCAGATAGGCAACATCGAGAGTGAGAACGTAAAACTCGGCAAGGCCGGTAGGAAGCGTTGGCTCGGTAAGGTGCCGAAGGTTAGGGGTGTCTGTATGAACCCGGTAGACCACCCGCATGGCGGTGGTGAGGGAAGAAGCAAGGGAGGCAACCACCCGACGAGTCCGTGGGGCACGCCTACCAAGGGATATAAGACTAGAAAGCGCTCCAAGAGCGACAAGATGATAGTAAGCAGAAAGAGGAGGAAGTAACGGTGCGTTCTGCTAAAAAGGGGCCGTTTGTTGACGACCATCTGCTTAAAAAAATTGAGAAGGCCGAAGATTCGAGAAGCCGCAAAGTCATAAAGACCTGGTCACGCAGGTCGATGATAACACCGGAAATGGTCGGTTTTACGATCGCGGTGCACAACGGCAAGAAGCATATACCGGTTTTCATAACCGAGAATATGGTCGGGCACAAGCTTGGTGAGTTCTCTCCGACGCGTACCTATCACGGCCACGCGGCGCTCAAGAAGGTCAAGGGGGGTAAATAGGCATGGAAACGACTGCAAAGGCTATGTACATAAAGGTCTCTGCTCAGAAGGCACGCCTTGTGATCGACCAGATACGCGGCAAGAAGATCGATACCGCTCTCTCATTACTTGCGCTCAGCAACAAAGCCGTCAGCAAAGACGTACGCAAGCTCTTGAAGAGCGCGGTGGCCAATGCCGAGAACAACAACAACCAGAACATAGATGATCTTTTCGTAAAGACAGCCTATGTTGACGAGGGTCCTACTCAGAAGCGGATGAGAGCCAGGGCCATGGGACGCGGCAATACGATCAGGAAGAGGTCGAGCCACATAACGTTAGTGCTCGACGAGAAGGGTTTATAGACTCGGTGTGCCGGTCGGTTGACGTCGGTATTGCCGGTTGCAGATAGTCTGTTTATTTTGAAGTATCTATTTAAGACGGGAGGCGGTTCTTGGGGCAGAAAGTACATCCAATAGGTTTCAGGCTTGGCATTACCAAGGACTGGGACTCCAGGTGGTTCGCTGGAAAGAATTATTCAGAGTTTGTGCACGAAGATTTAAAACTTCGCACTTTCCTCAAGAAGAGACTCTTTCACGCGGGTATATCAAAGATAGAGATAGAGCGGACAGCCAGCAAGATTCGCCTGATCATACGCACTGCAAGGCCTGGTATAGTGATAGGCAAGCGCGGCTCCGAGATAGAGGTGATGAAGAAGGAACTCATCAAGATGCTCGGTAAGGATATAACCATCGACATTGTCGAGGTAAGAAAGCCCGATACGGATGCGCAGCTGCTGGCCGAGAACGTAGCGCTTCAGCTCGAGCGCAGGGTCTCTTTCAGGCGCGCTATGAAGAAGGCCGTTACCTCTTCGCTTAGGATGGGCTCCAAGGGAATCAAGATCATGTGCGCGGGCCGTCTTGGCGGCGCCGAGATTGCGCGCAGCGAGTGGTACAGGGAGGGCAGGGTTCCTCTTCATACGCTCCGTGCGGATATAGATTACGGTCAGGCCGAGGCCAAGACCACTTATGGAATTATTGGTATCAAGGTGCTTATCTACAAAGGCGAGGCTTCGCTTCGCAGAGGCACCATCGAAGAGAAACCGAGAACTTAAGTCTTTCATATAAACAGGTGATGCTATGTTAATGCCGAAGAAAGTAAAATTCCGCAAACAGCAGCGCGGCAAGCGCAGGGGACTCGCGCACAGGGGCTGCAACGTCAGCTTCGGTGAGTACGGACTCAAGGCTCAGACCTGCGGTTGGCTCGATACTAGACAGATTGAGGCCGCGCGTATTGCGATGACCCGTTATATCAAGAGGGGCGGTAAGATCTGGATCAGGGTCTTCCCTGACAAGCCGATTACCAAGAAACCTGCTGAAACACGCATGGGTAGCGGTAAGGGAAGTCCGGAGAACTGGGTGGCTGTTATAAAACCCGGACGCGTAATATATGAAATGGAAGGTGTGAGCGAGGAAGTGGCCAGAGAGGCGTTCCGCCTGGCGGCTCACAAACTTTCGATACCGGTTAAGTTCGTGAAGAGAGAGGCTGTATGAAGTCCAAAGAGATACGTGAGATGACGCTTGACGAGATCAAGGCAAAGGCTGTTGAGCTTGATAAAGAGATCTTCGCCCTTCGCATGCGCAATGTAACCTCCCAGCTCGAGAATCCGTTGAAGATTCGCAGCACCAGAAGGGATATTGCGCGGCTCAAGACAGTTATCGCCGAGAAGGAGAGGGCTACACAGAATGGCTGATGCAAGGAAACAGAGAAAGACAATTACCGGCAGCGTCGTTGGCGCGGCAATGGATAAGACCGTAGTTGTAAAGGTGGAGAGGCTGGTAAAGCACCCGCGTTACGGTAAGTACGTTAAGAAGCGCGTTAAGTACAGCGCCCATGACGAGACCAACCAGTGCTCGGCCGGCGATAAGGTTACGATAGTGGCAACAAAACCGTTGTCCAAGACCAAAAGATGGCGTGTGGCTGAAGTGATTGAAAAGGCGAAGTTGGTCTGAAGTCAGAAGCGCACTTAGCCAGATCATATAGATTTAGACGGTTAATTTTTTTGAGGTAAGAACCTATGATTCAGATGCAGACAAAGCTCCGTGTTGCAGACAACTCGGGGGCAAAAAAAGTATCATGCATCCGCGTGGTCGGCGCAGGTAACAAGAGCGTTGCAAACGTTGGTGATGTTATCGTGGCCAACGTGAAAGAGGCTGTATACGATGCAAAGGTCAAGAAGGGCGAAGTGGTCAGGGCCGTAGTGGTTCGCACCCGCAAGGAGACCCGCCGCCCGGACGGAACCTACATCCGTTTCGACGAGAACTCGGTTGTGATAATTAACAAGGATAATGAGCCGGTGGGTACCAGAATTTTCGGACCCGTTGCCAGAGAGTTAAGAGCAAAGAAGTTCATGAAGATAGTGTCGCTGGCCCCGGAGGTTCTTTAAGCTGGTGCCGTTTGAAGGAAAACATTTTTTAAGGTCAAATTATGCAGGTTAAAAAATTAAAGATAAAGAAGGACGACCAGGTAATGGTCGTAAGCGGCAGGGATAAGGGCAAGACCGGTAAAGTAACGAATGTGCTTGTCAGCAAAGGCCGCGTTACAATCGATAAGCTCAATATGGTGAAGCGCCATACCAAGCCTTCGGCCAAGTTGAAACACGGCGGCATTATAGAGAAGGAGGCGCCGATGGCGATCTCCAATGTCATGATACTCTGTGAAAAATGTAAAGGCCCGGTACGCGTCGGCAGAAAAAAACTCGACGACGGAAGCAAGGTTCGGTTCTGCAGAAAGTGCGGCGAGGTAATAGACAAATGATACCGAGGATGAAAGAGCAGTATAGTAAAGAGGTAGTGGCTACCTTGATGAAAGAGTTCAATTACTCCAACGTCATGCAGGTACCGAAGCTTGACAAGATTGTGCTTAACATCGGTCTCGGTGAGGCCGTTCGCGATGCGAAGGTCGTAGACGCGGCAACTCGCGACATGGCTGCTATTGCCGGGCAGAAGCCGGTGGTAACCAAGGCGAAGAAGTCGATAGCGACCTTTAAGCTCAGGACAGGCATGCCGATCGGCTGTGCGGTGACGCTGCGCGGAAACAGGATGTACGAGTTCTACGATCGCCTTGTTAACTTTTCATTGCCGCGTATCAGGGATTTCAGGGGTCTTAGTGATAAGAGCTTCGACGGTCGTGGAAACTATACGACCGGAATCAAGGAGCAGATTATCTTTCCGGAAATAGAGTATGATAAGATTGACAAGATTAGAGGCATGAATATTACGGTATGCACAACCGCCTCTACCGACGAAGAGGCCAAGGCGCTCTTGAAGCACATGGGAATGCCGTTTAAAAATTAAAGTTTAAATGGCCGGTCGCGAGATCGGCGGTTAGGGAGGTACCTTTGGCTAAGAAGTCGCTTATAGCTAAGGCCAAGAAGAAGCAGAAGTTCAAGGTCAGGGAGTATTCCAGGTGTCCGATATGCGGAAGGTCACGGGCGTACTACAGGAAGTTCGATATGTGCAGAATCTGCCTGAGGAGCATGGCGTTAAAGGGCCTTCTTCCCGGTGTAGTCAAGTCGAGCTGGTAGAAATTAACCGGTTCAAGAAATTTAGTCGGAGATTATAAAAGATGGCAATGACAGACCCAGTAGCGGATATGCTGACCAGAATCCGTAATGCCCTGCAGGCCCGTCACTCTGAGATAAAGCTTCCGTCCTCCACTCTGAAGGTCGAGATAGCCAGAATTCTCAAGGAGGAGGGTTACGTAAAGGACTATCGCGTCTCTACCGGAGACGAGAGGCCCCAGCTCGGAATACTGCTCAAGTATACTTCTGACAAGAAGGCTACCATAACAAGTATCAAGAGGGTCAGCAAGCCCGGCCTCAGAATCTATGTCAACAGCCAGAAGATTCCGAGGGTTCTCAACGGACTCGGCGTAGCGATCGTCTCCACCTCAAGAGGTGTTATGACCGATAAGAACGCTCGCGAGGTCGGCGTAGGCGGAGAGGTTCTCTGCACGGTTTACTAGAGAGTAGATAGCGCTTAAAGTCGTATTAGATCTTTTTAGATACATTTTTTACGGATTAAGAGGAATAGAGATATGTCCAGGATAGGTATACAGCCGGTAGATCTGCCGGACGGAGTCAAGGCTACGCTTGACGGTAGTACTTTAACGGTACGGGGCAAAGGCGGCGAACTGAAGCAGGATATCAAAAGTGAGATATCTGTTGAGATCGCTGAAGGCAGTATTACCGTAAAGCGTGCAAATGATACAAGGCAAGTTCGTGCTTTTCACGGACTATTTAGAAGCCTTGTAGCCAATATGGTACAAGGTGTTTCGGTCGGTTTCGAGAAGAAGCTCGATATTGTTGGAGTTGGATACAGGGCGGATGTACAGGGCTCGGTAATGAACCTCGCACTCGGGTATTCGCATCCGATCAAATACGATCTCCCTAAGGGTATAAAGGCCACGGTAGACAAGCAGAACAGCATACTTATTCAGGGCGCCGACAAGCAGATGGTCGGTCAGGTTGCAGCGGATATTAGGTCGATGCGTCCCCCGGAGCCGTACAAGGGCAAGGGGATAAAGTACTCGGATGAAATTATAAGAAGAAAAGCCGGTAAAGCCGGTAAGGGCGCGTGAGGATAATATGTCTGGTAAAGTGATTAAAAAGAGCGGCTGGCAGAGAAGAAAAGAACGTGTCAGGAAGAAGGTGCACGGAACCGCCGAAAGGCCGCGTCTGAGTGTTTTCAGGTCGAACAAGCATACATATGCCCAGTTGATAGACGATTCGGCCAAGAGAACCATAGCGGCAGCTTCGAGTGAAAATAATACGCTTAACGCCGATGCAAAGGCGAATAAGACCGAAAAGGCCAAGAAGGTCGGCGCTATCGTTGCAGAACTTGCCATCAAGAGCGGCGTAACGAGCGTAGTCTTCGACCGTAACGGTTATCTTTACCACGGACGCGTTAAAGCGCTGGCCGAAGGCGCGCGCGAGGCCGGATTAAAGTTCTAACGCCGGTTGATACTTGTTTTTATCATAGCAACTATTTTCGCGGTAGGTAATCGAGTCAGAACTTTTGTAATGAATAGATTGTAGTTAAGATAAATTAGGAGGAGCTTTCTTTGGAAAAGAGTGTACCGGCTGAAGGGGAACTGAGAGACAAGCTAGTCTACCTCAACAGGGTGGCGAAGGTTGTCAAGGGCGGTAAGCGTTTCAGCTTCAGCGCCATAGTAGTGGTTGGCGACGGCGCTGGGCGCGTAGGCGCCGGTCTCGGCAAGGCCAACGAAGTGCCCGAGGCTATACGCAAGGCGATAGAGTCGGCCAAGGGCTCACTCCACACGGTTCCGCTCTCTGCAGAAGGGTCGATCCCGTTCGGTGTTATAGGTAAATTCGGCGCGGGCAGAGTTATGCTCAAGCCGGCCTCCGAGGGTACGGGAATAATCGCCGGCGGCGCTGTCAGGGCCGTTGTCGAGGTTGCCGGGGTTCATAATATACTTACGAAATGTCTGGGTACTCATAACCCTCACAATCTGGTCAAGGCTACGATAGACGCCTTAAAACAGCTCAAAAGTCCTGAGGAGATGGCAGCGATCAGGGGTAAGAGTCTTCACGAGGTCAGATGATGGCAGATAAAGATTATATAAAAGTTACGCTCATAAAGAGCGGTATAGGTTACAGCTTAAGGCAGAAGAACACCCTCAAGGGGCTCGGTCTTCATAAAATGCACAGGCCGAAGGTTCTTATGGATACCCCTGAAATCAGAGGTATGGTAAACAAGGTAATACACCTTGTGAGCGTGGAGAAGGCCTGAGCACGTAGCCGGTTGCCTGACCTGCCGCGAAGTTGGAAAACAAGAAATTTCAAGGACTATAAAAGTTATGCTCGACAGATTGAGACCCCCAAAAGGGGCACAGAAAAAGAAGAAGAGGCTTGGACGCGGAATGGGATCCGGGCTCGGCAAGACCTCCGGTAAGGGGCACAAGGGTCAGAACTCGAGGTCCGGCGGCGGAGTGAAAGCCGGATTTGAAGGCGGTCAGATGCCGCTTCACAGGCGTCTGCCAAAGCGCGGGTTTTATAACAAGTTCCAGGTCAGATCCCGCATAGTGAACCTTTCCGAGATTTCAAGAGTCTTTGAGGCCGGTTCTCCGATAGAGCCTGAAACCCTGATAGAGAAGGGTCTTATAAAGGCACGCGGCGGTCCGGTAAAGGTGCTCGGCGACGGGGATGTAACCGGGGCTTACACGGTCAAGGCCAACCTTTTCAGTAAAAAGGCGATTGAGAAAATTGAGGCCGCCGGCGGTAAGGCGGAGGTAGTTTAAGAGTGGCTGCCCCTACCGCGAAAAAGGCACAATCCTCAGAGCTTAAGCGCAGGATAATCATAACCCTGTTTTTGCTCGCGGTCTTCAGGGTAGGAGTCTTTATACCGACCCCCGGAATCGATGCCGAAGCACTTTCCGGCTTCTTCCAGTCCGCGAGCGGCACGTTACTCGACTTTGCCACCATGTTTACCGGAGGCGCGTTGGAGCGTTTCAGCGTTTTTGCCCTCGGTATCATGCCGTACATCAGCGCCTCGATTATCTTGCAGCTATTGACTGTAGTAGTGCCGACGCTTGAGAAGCTCTCAAAAGAGGGCGAAAGCGGCAAGAGGACCATCACCCAGTATACGCGTTATCTCACTATCGTGCTCAGCGTAATACAGGGTATGATGATAGCTATCGGGCTTGAGAGCATGAGCGGCCCGGCCGGAGAGCCTATAGTACTCGCGGCAGGCTGGTCGTTCCGCCTTATGACGGTAATTACACTCACGGCAGGCACCTCGTTCCTGATGTGGGTAGGCGAGCAGATTACAGAGCGCGGTATAGGTAACGGTATCTCGCTGATAATATTTGTTGGTATCGTTGCTAACCTGCCTTCGGCTGTTAATAACACCTATGCGCTTGCCAAGGCAGGGGAAATGAGCCCGATCTTCCTGCTCTTCCTAGCGTTCTTGATGATAGCGGTAGTCGCCTTTATCGTCTTTATGGAAACCGGGCAACGGCGAATTCCTATTCAGTACCCGAAGAGGGTGGTCGGGCGCAAGGTGCTCGGTGGCGGTACTCAACACCTGCCCCTTAAGGTCAACTCGGCCGGAGTTATACCGCCGATATTCGCTTCGTCAATAATCGTTTTTCCGGCAACCGTCGTAAGCTTTGTCGATATACCGGCCATGAAGACAGTGGCGGACAGCTTAAATCCCGGCGGGTTGCTTTACAACGTACTCTTTGTTGCTGCCGTAATCTTCTTCACGTACTTTTATACGGCAGTACAGTTTAACCCGAAGGACGTTGCCGACAACCTTAAGAAGCAGGGCGGTTTCGTGCCTGGTATACGTCCCGGACCGAATACGGCAGAATATATAGATACCGTACTCTCAAGGCTTACGCTCTGGGGGTCTTTGTACCTTGCGGTTGTCTGTGTGTTGCCGTCCATACTTGTATCTCAGTTTAACGCACCGTTCTACTTCGGTGGCACGGCGTTGCTTATAGTTGTAGGTGTGGCAATGGATACGGCGCAGCAGATAGAGTCTCATATGCTTTCGCGCAGCTACGACGGCCTTCTTAAAAAGGGCAAGATAAAGAAGTAAGGTGGCGACCATGAGCGACATGATACTTTTAGGCGCACCCGGAGCCGGTAAGGGAACTCAAGGAGTCAACCTCTCCAAGCTCTATTCCATACCGCAGATATCGACCGGGGATATTCTTAGAGAGAACGTTCGTAACAAGACTCCGCTAGGCGCCAAGGCCAAAGGTTTTATGGACAGAGGCGCACTCGTAACCGACGAAATTGTCGTGGACATGGTTATCGACAGGATTGCTAAACCGGATTGCGCGAATGGTTTTATGCTAGACGGTTTTCCGCGCAATATGGCTCAGGCCGAAGCGCTTGAGGCTATGCTCTCGAAGATGGAACGAGAGATCGACCACGTTATAGGTATTGAGGTACCTAACAAGGAGCTTTTAAGAAGGCTCACCGGCCGAAGAGTCTGCAGAAAATGCTCGGCAAGTTACCATGTAATCTTCTCTCCGCCGCTCAATATAGGAATGTGCGACAAGTGCGGAGATGAAATATATCAGCGCGACGACGACAAGGAAGATACTATTGCCGAACGGCTAAAGGTGTACGAAGAAGAGACCCACCCTCTGATCAGCTACTATACGGAAAAAGGGCTGTACAGGGCTATAGACGGTATAGGCGGAGTGGATAGCATCACGGACTCCATTACAGAGGCCATAGACAGAGCCAGTGATAATTCTTAAGACACCGTCTGAGATTGAACGTATGCGCCGAAGCAACGTGATCGTGGCAGAGATTCACCAGCTGCTTCGCGAGATGGTAAGGCCCGGCATAACGACGATGGATCTTGAACGGGTCGCCGAGGAAGAGACTCTGAAGAGGGGCGCTGTTCCGGCCTTCAAGGGTTACTCCGGGTATCCGTACTGCCTCTGTACATCCGTGAACGAAGAGGTTGTTCACGGTATGCCGTCGGAAAAGAAGGTTCTTCAAGAGGGTGACATCCTCTCGGTAGATTTCGGTGTTCTTCTCGACGGTTATTTTGGTGACGCCGCTATTACGCACCCGGTCGGTTCAATATCCGAAGAGGCCGCAAAACTTGTTAAAGTAACCGAAGAATCGCTCGGCAAAGCCATTGAGGCTTGTAAAGTCGGCAACAGGTTATATGATATCTCGCATGCAGTACAGTCCCACGTTGAGAAAGAAGGTTTTTCGGTAGTAAGGGACTTTGTAGGCCACGGCATAGGGCAGGAGCTGCACGAAGCCCCGCAGGTACCGAACTTCGGAGACCCGGGAATGGGGCCGAGGCTTAAGGCCGGAATGGTTCTTGCCATTGAGCCGATGATTAATATTGGTGGTCATGGCGTAAGGGTTTTAGAGGACGGCTGGACGGCTATAACTACCGACGGCAGCCTGTCGGCACACTTTGAGCACAGTATCGCGATTACGGACAACGGTCCATATGTACTGAGCAGGCTTTGATCTGAAGTAAGAGGGTATAATGGCAAAGGAAGAGGCTATACAGGTAGAGGGTACGGTTTTAGAGACCCTGCCAAACGCCATGTTCACCGTAGAGCTTGAGAACGATCATAAGGTTCTGGCTCACGTGTCTGGCAAGATGAGGATGCACTTCATCAAGATACTGCCTGGCGACAAGGTTACGGTAGAGCTTTCGCCGTATGATCTGACTCGGGGCCGTATTACCTACAGGGCCAAGTAAAGTTTATCAAACGGCCTGTATGAGTTGCGGGACGTCCGAATAGAAAAGTTCCGGCGTCAGGGCAAGAGTACTGTTAACTGGACACGGATTCAGTATTTTACGAATTAATCTTTTATACAGCAGTGCAATGGTGAGACTATGAAGGTAAGAAGCTCGGTAAAGAAGATGTGTGACAAGTGCAAGATCATCAAGCGCAACGGTGTGCTGAGAGTGGTCTGCGAGAACCCGAAGCACAAGCAGAGGCAGGGTTAATAAGTAACGTTCGCCAGGTAGCCACGGAATTCGCGGTCTTTGGCGCATGCCGGTTCTTGGTAGAGATTGTTGAGTCGTAAGGCCGTAGAGGTTTCGGTTTTAATGGTAGGCTTTTATGCGGGGTTCTGCAACCCCAAGCAACCTGATCAACATAGGTTGGCAGGAAGTATCGTTATAAGGAGGTTTTTTCAGTGGCCAGAATATCGGGTGTCGATCTACCCAAGAATAAAAGAATAGATATTGCCCTTACGAGGATCTTCGGACTCGGGCGCGTCTCGGCATGCAAGATCGTTGCCGAGGCAGATGTTGCTCCTGATATAAGGACGCAGGATCTGACAGAGTCTCAGGTTGCCGCGCTCAGGAAAGTTATAGACACCGATTATACGGTAGAAGGAGACCTGAGGAAAGAGGTCTCTCTCCATATAAAGATGTTGGTGGATATGGGTGCTTATAGGGGTGTCAGGCATAGAAAGAACCTGCCTGTACGCGGTCAGCGCACCAGTACCAACGCGCGTACCAGGAAGGGCCCGAAAAAGGGCGCCGTTTCAGGAAAAAAATAGATAAATAACAGCTAGAAGTGTGTTATGATATTAAATTCCTGTCAGAAGCTGGGCAGAGTAAAAAAGACGGGGCCGGGTTCGGTACTCAGACCCGGTTTTTTGATCGTTTTTTTATAAAGAGTAGAGTCTTATTTGAGAGCCGCTTTAGGAGGAGTAGATGGCGAAAGTTAAAGGTAAAAAGAAGGAAAAAAGGTTGGTAGCAAGGGGCGTTGCCCATATAAAATCGACCTTTAACAATACCATGATAACCATAGCAGACCCGGCTGGAAACGTAGTGGCCTGGTCGAGTTGCGGTGCGAACGGCTTCAAGGGATCGCGCAAGGGTACGCCTTTTGCTGCTCAGGTCGCCGGAGAGACGGTGGCTCGTAAAGCGATGGATATGGGCATGAAGAGCATTGATGTCTTTATTAACGGTCCTGGTTCAGGCAGGGAAGCAGCCTTAAGGGCGCTTCAGGCTGCAGGTTTCAGCATCGGTCTTATCCGTGACGTTACTCCGTTGCCGCATAACGGGTGCAGGCCGCCGAAAAGACGCAGGGTCTGATTTTAAGAATTTTATGAGTTAAAAGAATTAGTTAAGTAAGGGAGGAAAAGTTGGCCAGATATATAGGTTCTGCCTGCAAACTTTGCAGAAGAGAGGGAATGAAGCTCTTCTTTAAGTCAGACAGGTGTTATACCGACAAGTGTTCTTTCGACCGCCGCGGTTACGCCCCTGGACAACATGGGCAGTCGCGCTCAAAGACCTCTGAGTACGCTATACAGCTGAGAGAGAAGCAGAAGGTCAAGAGGGCTTACGGGCTTATGGAGACGCAGTTCAAGAACACCTACAAGAGGGCTGATAGGATGAAGGGCATAACCGGCGATCATCTCATCAGTCTGCTTGAGCGCAGGCTCGACAATGTCGTTTACAGGCTCGGTTTTGCCGGAAACAGACGCGAAGCCCGTATAATGGTCACGCACGGCGCTTTCAAGGTCAATGGCAGAAAGGTCAATATCTGCTCGTACCAGGTCAAACCTAATGACACGGTAGAGGTCTCCGAGAAGAGGAGCAAACACCCGGCAGTACTGGAAAACCTTAAGACTGTCGAGCGGCGCGGCGTGCCTGAATGGCTCTCTGTTGATAAAGAGATAATGAAGGGCACCATACTGAGAGACCCGAAGAGAGACGACGTAACGTTGCCGATGAACGAACAGCTTATTGTTGAACTCTATTCCAAGTAGAATAAAAGAATTATTATAAACAGTGCGGGGGCACAATGCAGAGAAATTGGCGGGATCTTATAAAACCGAAGAAGCTTGAGGTAGATCAGAAAACGATTACTGACACCTACGGCAAGTTTATCGCCGAGCCGCTTGAGAGAGGTTTTGCTGTAACTCTAGGTAATTCACTGAGAAGAGTGCTTCTCTCCTCGCTTCAGGGTGCGGCAATTACGGCTGTTAAGTTCGATAACGTGCTTCACGAGTTCTCCACGATTTCCGGCGTTAAAGAGGACGTATCCGATATTATTCTGAACTTAAAGCAGGTAAAGATCAAACTCGAGGGCGAGGGCCCGAAGAGCCTTACGCTTAAGTCGGGCGGCAAAGAGGAGCTTACTGCCGGGGATATTGACTGCGATGCGGACACAACGATACTCAACCCGGAACTCCCGATAGCGACCGTTTCCAAGGGCGCCGAGTTCAGTTGCGAACTGATCATCGATTCCGGTAAGGGGTATGCGCCTGCAGAGTTGAACGCGGATCAGCAAACGGTCGTTGGCCTTATACCGATAGATGCGATCTTCCAGCCTGTTACTCGCGTCAACTTCAACGTAACGAATGCCAGGGTCGGGCAGACTACCGACTACGACAAGCTCACGCTTGAGGTATGGACCAACGGCGCCGTAGATCCGCAGGGTGCTGTTGCCATAGCTGCAAAGATCCTCAAGGATCAGGTGAGTGTCTTTATTACGTTTGAAGAGGAAGAGGAAGTCGCCGAAGTAGAGGAGACGGAAGAGAGCGCACCGAAGTTTAGCGAGAACCTCTACAAGACAGTAGACGAACTCGAACTCTCCGTAAGGTCGGCAAACTGCCTCAAGAATGCGGATATTAAGTATATCGGCGAGATGGTTCAGAAGACCGAGGGCGAGATGCTCAGGACCAAGAACTTTGGACGCAAATCGCTAAACGAGATCAAAGAGATTCTTCGCGGCATGGGCCTCGATTTCGGTATGGTGCTTGAAGGTTTTCCGGCACGGTCCGCACTCGACGAAGTGCATCACAATGAAAAGGAATCGGCTTAAAGGTATTTTCTTATGAGACACAATAGAGATAAAAAGAATTTTTCCAGGCAGGGCGGTCATCTGAGATGCATGCTCGCTAACATGACCAACGACCTTATTGTTGAGGGCAGAATAAAGACCACAACACCGAAGGCGAAGGTTTTGCGCAGTTACGTTGAAAAGATGATTACGCTCGGCAAGGCCGGTACGGTAGCATCGAGACGCAGAGCGATGGCCTTTATGAGGAGCAAGAGCGCGGTGCATAAGCTCTTTACCGAGGTTGCTCCCCGTTTTACGGAACGTCCCGGCGGTTATACCCGCATTATGAAGTACGGCTTCAGAGACGGCGATTGTGCCCCGATGTCGATTATCGAGCTTGTTGAGGATAAGGTCACGAAGGCGAAGAAGAAGCCGGCAAAGAAGGTAGCTGTTAAGAAGGCGGAAGCCGCGCCAAAGGCAGCAAAACCTAAAGCTGAGGCAAAGCCAAAAGCTAAAGCCAAACCAAAGGCAGAACCCAAGCCAAAGGCAGAGATAAAAGCTGCAAAGAAGGCGGGTGCAAAGAGCGAAGAGTAGCTCTTTTTTTCCCGATGCGCTCACAGCGCTACTTAGTAACGGTGTGTGAGTTCTTTGAAGGTATGTTTGGGTGAGGCTTGAAAATTAGAGAAAGACCGGCAGAGGCTTCAGCCCCTTGCCGGTCTTTTTTTCTTGTTTCAGGTTTCCGGTAGATTCTTGAGGGCTGAGTGTGGCGCTTTTAATCTGCTGTTTTGTTAGTTTTAAAGCGGTAGGAGTCCACTAGCCCGTTCTTTATGATCAGCTCAAGGCTATTGTGCTCGCTCTTTTTCTGCGAATCAACCTGTAGCAGCCCGCCAAAGTAGGTCGGTGTTTTATTCTCTTTATAAACGTAAAGAAGCGTCTCTACACCGCCTGAGTGCGTTATCTCCGTCGGGTTGCCGAAGAGGTCTATTGCTGAGGACCTTGTCGTCACCCCGGGTTTGATCTGTATTACGGACTCGCTCTTGATGTGCTGCCCGCTGGACTCCGTGTCTACGGTTGCACAACCTGCAAGTGAGGCTATAAGGACGA
Source organism: Deltaproteobacteria bacterium (assembly GCA_029262515.1). Lineage (GTDB taxonomy): Bacteria > Desulfobacterota > GWC2-55-46 > GWC2-55-46 > JADFVP01 > JADFVP01. The sequence goes on from JAJCZH010000006.1 coordinate 34,784, forward strand.
ACAGTAAGATCTTTTTCAACTCTCTTTTCCTTCTCAGTAGTGTCTGTTAAGCCTCGGCAACACCGTCGCGGTCTCTATTTTTTATCCTGTACATTGCCTTGTCGGCCATCTGAATGAGTTCATCCTTGCTCTTGGCGTCGACCGGAAATGAGGCCACGCCGAAGCTCGATGTGAGGCGGTACTTTATCCCCTCATCTACTAGAAACTCTTGTTTCTTTACTGCATTTCTGAGCTTGTTGGCCACATACAGCGCATTTTTTTTTGATGTCTCAGGCATCAATATTATGAACTCGTCTCCACCGTACCTGCAGACCATGTCGGTGTTACGGGTCTTGTGTATAAGGAGTTCTGCGACCTCTTTGAGTAATTTTGACCCCATGAGGTGGCCGTGTATGTCGTTGACGTTCTTGAAGAGGTCGAGGTCGAGAAAGATCATGGAGAGGTCGTAATCGAAGCGTTTTGCGCGCTTCACCTCGTAATCGACTCGCCCCTGAAGGAATCTCGAATTGTAGAGTCCGGTAAGGTCGTCGGTTATGGTAAGCTCTTCTACCTTTTGTATGAAGACTGCGTTCTCAAGGGCTATCGCGGTGTAGTCGCCCATGGTGGTGAGCAGCAGCAGGTCCTCTTCGGAGAAGCTCGACTCGTTTATGTTGTTGATCAGCTCTATGACCCCGTGGCAGTGGCCCCGTGCCACAAGGGGCACGCAGACCACGGAGTGGGTATTGAACTTTGTCAGTCGGTCTACTTTGGGCGAGAAGCGGGAGTCTTTGGATACATCCGGAACCAGTAACGGTTTCTGCTCTTTTGCCACCCATCCGGCAATGCCTTCACCGGAGGCAAGTTTTGTGCCTACCAGTTTGCCGGCATCTTCCCCGACGACTACCTTGAACGTAAGCCCTTCGGTCTCGGGGTCGATTAGGAGCAGCGACCAGTTCTTCGGTTCGAGCAACGCCTGAACTTTTTCAACCACGACATTGAGTATCTCGTCGACGTTGAGTGAAGAGGTGAGGGCCTTGCCTAGCTCGCTGAAAGTAGAGAGCTTCTGGAGTAACCTTTCTGATTCTAGTTCGGGCATATCACTCGGTTCTGGTCTGTATAGTACTGCCTTACCCATAAATTTATTTGTGTAAATTTACCCTATGTACGTATGAAAATCAACAGTTTTCAAGCTTTTCCTCAAGCAAGTCTCCAGTTATTGTATCTGAGAGTCCGGTATAACTCGTTTTGGTTTAAAAACTACTTGCAGGCGAGTAGCATTATTGGTACTATAATACATTAATATTTGCTGAAGAATGCATCCGTTCTATTATCATAAAAACAACGGTACGGTTAGAGACGCAGCAGTACTTCTTGTAGCGCTCAACCCTTTCGGCAGATCCAAGAATAGCTTTTATTACGGGGTTTTATGGCCCCTGACACTCAATTTTACTGGAGGTAGAGATGAAGGAAGGTATTCATCCAGAGTACAACGAGGCAAAGGCGCATTGCGTTTGCGGTAACGTGGTAGATACGCGTTCGACAAATAAAGAGATATCGGTTGAGATCTGTTCGAGCTGCCATCCGTTTTATACCGGTACGCAGAAGCTTGTGGATACTGCAGGTAAGATTGATAAGTTTAACAAGAAGTACCGCAACAAGGGTGCCTGACCACGAGGTGTTACTGTGCAGGTTACACTTCTAAATCATACCCCGGAGCCTGAAAAGACGGTCTGCCTTGCCGCACGCCTCTGTTATTCGGACAACTCTATCTCGGAGCTTGATGAGAAGGTCAGGGGTATCGACCAAGCTAAGTTCCTTTCTAAAATTGTAGGGATGGGGCATCTGTCCGTTCTTGAGCATGCCTCTTTCAGCTTCGGCATAGACGGTATATCGAGGGTAACGTCCCACCAGTTGGTTCGCCACAGGGTAGCCTCGTACTCCCAACAGAGCCAGAGGTACGTTAAGTTTGACTCTCCTGAGTTTGTTCTTCCAGAAACCATCGGTTCGGACCCTGGAAGAAAAGCCCGCTTCGACGCTGCGCTCTCAAGCATCTATAAGCTCTATAGCGAGCTGGTAGAAGAGGACGTGCCTGCCGAAGATGCGCGTTACCTTCTGCCCAACGCCGCTTGCACCAAGATAGTAGTTACCATGAACGCCCGTGAACTGCTGCACTTCTTTAGGCTTCGTGGCTGCGAGAGGGCGCAGTGGGAGATTCGCGAGATGGCTATAGAGATGATAAAGCTTGCAAAAGCGGCGGCGCCGATTATCTTTGCCGATACCGGCCCTGCGTGTGTAAGGGGCAGCTGTTCAGAAGGCAAGATGACATGCGGTAATCCCATGGAGATTAGGGCCAAGTTCAAGTCGCTGTAAAGTCCACGCATGGTTGGCTGCCGCCTCCGGGTTCGCCTCTTAACAAACAATACCTTTCCGTACTATTCTTCCGGTTTGACTCAGGGCAGATACGCGTTGTAAGAGTCAGCCTTTTGCGGCTGGCAATCCGGTCGGAATTGGCCCGGTAGAGAGCAAGAGAGATATTTGTGCCGGCTTTTCCATGGCCCGGCTATTCATTTACAATTCATACGCGCTATTTTTTTAATTTAGAGAGCAGATGATACGCAACAGGCTTATAGAGGTTGAACAGAGGTACGAGGAACTCTCAGAGTTGCTTGCGGCGCCTGAAGTGGTTACGGACCAGGTGCTGTATCAGAAGTACGCGCGTGAGCATTCCACCTTGAACGAAATAGTAGAAAGCTACAGGGAACTCAAAGAGGTTGATGCCGAGGCCGAGGAGTACAGAGACGCGCTTGAGGGCAAGGATGAAGAGCTGAAGGAGATGGCCAAGGAGGAGTTGCCGGAGCTTCAGGACCGCGAAGAGGCTCTTGTGGAAAGGCTTAAGATACTGTTGCTGCCAAAGGACCCGAATGACGATAAGAGTGTTATTCTTGAGATAAGGGCCGGGGCCGGCGGAGACGAGTCGGCACTTTTCGCAGCCGATCTCTACCGCATGTACTCGCGCTACGCCGAGCGCAAGGGCTGGAAGGTAGAGGTACTAAGTTCAAGCCCAACGGGGACTAACGGCCTCAAAGAGGTTATAGCCACCATAGAGGGCAAGGGCGCGTACTCCAGGCTCAAGTACGAAAGCGGAGTTCACCGCGTGCAGCGCGTGCCCGAGACCGAGACTTCCGGACGCCGTCATACCTCTACCGCCACTGTAGCCGTAATGCCAGAGGCCGAAGAGGTAGAGGTGGAGACGAGCCCTGACGAGTTCAGGGTCGATACCTTTCGCGCTGGCGGGCACGGTGGTCAGAGCGTGAACAAGCTCGAAACCGCGGTCAGGATAACTCACTTCCCTTCCGGCATAGTGGTATCGTGCCAGGATGAGAAGAGCCAGCATAAAAACCGCGCCAAGGCGATGAAGATACTTCTGGCGCGCCTGCTCGACAAGATGACCAGAGAGCAGAACGACAAGATAGCGAGCGAGAGGAAGGGGCAGGTCGGTACCGGTGACAGGAGCGAGAAGATACGTACCTACAGTTTCCCGCAAAACCGCATAACGGATCACAGGATAGGTCTAACCCTCTACAAGTTGTCCGAGATTATGGACGGTGATCTTGTGGAGTTGACCGATAATGTTATTACATACTACCAGACAGAGGCCTTAAAGAGCGCTGAAAGCGCTTAAGTTCCAAGGCCGATTTCTATTCTATTTAGGGCTCTAATGCTCTTTAATAAGTAACAAAGTAATAGACAAGAAAGGTCTTTGATGGTTTATTGTATCGAACCGGAACAGGTAAGTTTAACGGATTTAACGGTCGGAGATACGGTCGGAAATATGGAAAAAATAGTCATAGAGGGTGGTAACAGGCTTGTCGGAACGGTTGAGGTGAGCGGGGCCAAGAACGCGGTTCTGCCTCTTATGGCGGCCTCTTTGCTCGTAGATGGCTGGACCACTATAACAAATGTTCCGTCTCTTCGCGATATCGCGACCTTCAACAGGCTTCTCTCCCATATGGGCGCCGAGGTCGAGTACGCCAAGGAGACCGGGGTGTTGAGGATCAGGACTCCGGAGATAACGGTTCCAGAGGCCCCGTATGATCTTGTTAAGACGATGCGCGCCTCGGTACTGGTACTCGGGCCGCTGCTTGCGAGAAACCATCGCGCGCGGGTCTCTTTGCCCGGCGGCTGCGCCATTGGGGCCCGTCCGATAGATCTGCACTTGAAGGCCCTTACGCAGATGGGAGCGGAGATAAGTGTTGAGCACGGTTATGTGGAGGCGAAGGCCGACAGGTTAAAGGGCGCCCGTATCCGCTTCGACTATCCAACCGTGACCGGCACCGAGAATATTATGCTTGCCGCTGTTTACGCCGACGGGCAGACCGTTATTGAGAATGCCGCCATGGAGCCGGAGATACTCTGTCTTGCGAATGCGCTGAACAGCATGGGCGGTTTTGTTTCCGGCGCGGGCACCGATACGATAAAGATAGAGGGCGTTAAGGAACTGAGCGCAGTGGAGGTTGATGTAATACCTGACCGCATAGAGGCAGGCACCTTTATGATAGCCTCTGCTATGACCAAAGGCAATGTGCTGATCAAGAACTGCCCGATCACCTTTCTTGAAGCCCTGACGCTCAAGTTGCAGGAGGCCGGAACTTCAGTTGAGGTGTCCGGGAACGATGTGCGCGTAATAGGCGATTTTCCGGTAAGGAGCGTCGATATAAAGACAGGCCCGTACCCCGCCTTCCCGACTGATATGCAGGCGCAGATGATGGCCATGATGAGTATATCGAGCGGGCTTAGCGTTATTACGGAGACGGTCTTCGAGAACCGTTTTATGCATGTCGGAGAGCTCAAGAGAATGGGCGCCGATATTACCGTGGACGGAAAGAGCGCGGTGGTTAAGGGCGTAAGGTCGCTGAGCGGTGCTCCTTTGATGGCTACCGACTTGAGGGCGAGCGCCTCGCTGGTGCTTGCGGGCCTTGTTGCCGACGGTATTACGGAGATATCCCGTATCTATCATCTCGATCGCGGGTATGAGACCATAGAGAATAAGCTGATGGGCCTTGGCGCCACTATAAGCCGTGTCAGGGCCGATAGCGTGGTTCCGGCATAGTACGGAAATAGAAAAAATACGGGGCAAAAGCATGACCAGTAGCGCACTAGAGAGAGACATTCTTACTATAGCATTGCCGAAAGGGCGGATTCTTAAAGACGCTGCTGGCCTCTTCAGGGCTGCCGGCGTGGACTTCAGCCAGATATTTCAGGACAAGCGCAAGCTGATTTCCGAGACGTTGGCCGAGGGGCTAAGGTTTATGATCGTAAGGAGCCAGGACGTACCGACTTATGTTGAGTACGGGGCGGCTGACCTGGGTATCGCAGGCTGCGATGTTCTGCTTGAGCAGGATCTTGACCTCTATGAGCCGCTCGATCTACAGATCGGCAAGTGCCGTATGATGATCGCCGAACCGGCGGAGCTTGCCGGGGTCGAGAGCCCGGCGAACTGGACTCATATGAAGGTGGCCAGCAAGTATCCGAATATTACGACCAGGTATTTTCAGGAAAAGGGTGTTCAGGTCGAGATCATCAAACTTTACGGTTCCATAGAACTGGCGCCTCTGCTCGGCCTCTCCGACAGGATAGTAGACCTTGTGGAGACGGGTGAGACGTTGAAGAAGAACGGACTTGTCGAGGTAGAGACGATGATGGAGATAAGCTCTAAACTCGTCTGCAACAGGGCTAGCCTGAAGATGAAACCGAAGAGGATAAAGGGACTTGTTGAGAGGCTTGCAAGAGCCGTAGAGCAAGAGGGTTGAGGTCTGTTCGTGCAGATAAAGAGGTCTAAAAACAAGGGTTTCGCATCGTGGTTGTCGGGTATTACCGGGCGCGCAGAGTGTACTCCGGACGGCATTGAAGAAAGAGTAAGAGAGATTGTCGATACCGTTCGTTCCAATGGAGACAGTGCGTTACGCGAGTATACGCATAGGTTCGACTCTGTTTCTGTTAAGAAGTTCGAGGTATCAAAACGGGAGATAAAGTCGGCCTACGATTCGATACCGAAAAAAGACCTCGAGGTCTTGGACGTTGCAACTGAGCGGATAGAGGCCTTCCACATGAGGCTTTTAGAGGACTCGTGGTCGTATACCGATGCCGACGGGTCGCTACTCGGAGTTATGGTCAACCCTATAGAGCGTGCCGGTATTTACGTGCCGGGAGGCAAGGCAGCCTATCCGTCAACCGTTCTTATGAACGCTATTCCGGCAGTTGTCGCAGGGGTTGACGAGATTATTATGACGACCCCGCCGTCACCGGACGGCATAAACCCGTATGTTCTGGCGGCAGCGAAGATGTCGGGCGTTGATACCGTCTTTCGCGTCGGCGGGGCGCAGGCGATTGCCGGACTCGCGTACGGAACCGAGAGTTTACCCGCGGTCGACAAGATAACAGGACCGGGTAATATCTACGTGGCAACGGCAAAGAGGCTCGTGTTCGGCACGGTCGATATAGACATGGTTGCCGGGCCGAGCGAAATTCTGATCATCAACGACGGCACGGGCGACCCGGCATGGATAGCTGCGGACCTGCTTTCCCAGGCAGAGCATGACGAACTCGCCTCGTCCATACTTATAACGACCTCTTTGAAGATGGCGCGCGCGGTCAGCGCCGAGGTTGACTCTCAGTTAAAGAGGCTCAAGAAGCGCAAGATCGCTTCAGAGTCGATAGAGCGGTACGGGGCTATAATAGTCGTTAAAGACCTTGTCGAGGCGGTCGGCATATCGAACGGGATAGCGCCTGAACATCTCGAGCTCTTTGTGCAGAACCCGAGCGATCTGTTGCCGTGTATTCGTCATGCCGGCGCGGTCTTCCTCGGTTCCGAGACACCTGAGGCATTGGGGGATTACCTTGCCGGGCCAAACCATACGCTGCCGACAGGCGGTACGGCGCGTTTCAGCTCGCCGCTCGGCGTCTACGACTTTTTAAAGAGGACGAGTCTGATAGGTTTTTCCGAGAAGGGCCTGAAGAGAATCGGCAGAACGGCCGCACGGTTCGCGGATATAGAAGGGCTCGGGGCTCATGCCAGGAGCGTGAAGATCAGGCTTTCCGGCAAGAAGAACGGTTCCGTCAAGTAATCTCTAAGAGAAGGGGCACGTATATGGCACGCACTGCCAAGGTTGAACGCAAAACCAAAGAGACCGAGATAACCCTGGAGCTCAATATCGACGAGGCCGGGAGTTCCGATATATTTACTCCTATTCCGTTCTTTACCCACATGATAGATAATTTTTCGCGCCACGGCCTCTTTTTTATGAAGCTTGACGTAAAGGGCGACATTGAGGTCGATCTGCACCATACGGTAGAGGATGTCGGGATCGCTACAGGTACTGCCTTTAATGATGCGCTCGGTGACAAGTCCGGAATAAGAAGGTGCGCCTCGGCGAGCGTACCGATGATGGATGCCCTGACTACAGTTGTGGTAGATATAAGCGGCAGGCCGTACTTCCGGTTCGATACAACGCGCAACTCGTACGCGGTTGCCGGCAAGAGCGTAGCTTCGGTTGTCGGCGCCTCACTGGAGAAGGCCTTCGATATAGACCTCACCTGCGAGTTCTTGAAAGCTCTCTCCAATAGCGCTGGTCTCGACCTCCATGTGAAACTCGAGTACGGCAGGGACGTACACCACTCGATAGAATCGATATTCAAGGCGCTAGGGCGCGCCCTAAGTGCTGCGGTCGAGCGTGATGAGAGGATAAAGGGCGTACCTTCTACAAAAGGGACGCTTTGAAATTAATATGATAGCGGTAATAGATTACGACATGGGCAACTTAAGAAGCGTTGCCAAGGGGTTTGAGAAGGTAGGGGCAGAGGCAATTATAACGCGCGACCCGTCTGAGATAGAGAGGGCGAGTCATGTTGTGTTGCCGGGCGTTGGGGCCTTTAAAGACTGCATGCACAATCTAGAGGCCTATAAGCTGATCGACCCGATACTGGCAAGCATAGAGTCAGGCAAACCTTTTCTCGGAATCTGTCTCGGCCTTCAGGTATTACTTGAAGAGAGTGACGAGTTCGGGCTGCACAAGGGGTTAGGGCTTATCGGCGGCAGGGTAGTCCATTTTCCGATTGATATGAAAGTAGACTCAAGTGCGGGCCCGGAGAGGCTCAAGGTTCCGCACATGGGGTGGAATGCGATAAATAAGCAGAAGGAGTCGCGTCTGCTCGATGGCATAAATGACGGCGAGTACTTCTATTTCGTGCATTCTTATTACGCCTCTCCTGCCGAGGAGTCCGTAAAGCTCACAACCTCATCTTACGGTATTGAATTTACGAGTTCTATAGAGAAAGATAATGTCATGGCCGTTCAGTTTCACCCGGAAAAGAGCCAGAGCGCGGGACTGAAGGTTTTGAAGAATTTTAGCCTTTTAGGTGTTTGAAGAAGCGGAGACTTTTATGATAGTAATTGCTGCGATAGACCTGAAAGGCGGCCAGTGCGTGCGCCTTACCCAGGGAGATATGGATAACGTTACGGTCTTTGGAGACGACCCTGCCGAGATGGCCAGAAAGTGGGAGTCGCTCGGAGCCTGCCTTATTCACGTCGTGGATCTCGACGGCGCCATTGAAGGCTCTGCAAAGAACTTCGAGGCCGTTAAAGCGATAGTGGAGGCCGTCAGCGTGCCTGTTCAGATAGGCGGAGGCATAAGGAACTTAGAGGTTGCCGAGAAGTACCTCGCCCTTGCCGGGGTAAAGCAGGTCATACTCGGAACAGCCGCTATCAAGGACCCGGAGTTTCTCATGGAGCTCGTCAAGCGCCATCCGAGGCGGGTAGCCGTAGGCATAGACGCGAAGGACGGCCTTGTGGCGATAAAAGGCTGGGTAGAGGTCACGGACTTAAAGGCGGTCGATCTGGCAAAGCGGCTTGAGGGGGTAGGCGTGTCCTGTATTATCTACACGGATATCTCCAGAGACGGCATGATGGCAGGGCCGAATGTCGAGGCCACGGCCGAGATTGCCGATTCCGTTACTATTCCTGTTATCGCTTCGGGAGGCATCTCTTCCATCTCGGATGTCGAGAAGTATAGAAAGACATCCGTAGAGGGAGTGCTCATAGGCCGCGCGCTCTATACCGGGGATATAGATCTTGTTGAAGCGATCAGGGTCGCCGAGGCGCTGTAGTCGGTTTTAATATTTATTGAAAGAGTAGCCGATGCTGACTAAGAGAATAATACCGTGCCTCGACGTTAAGGACGGGCGCGTGGTCAAGGGCGTCAGTTTCGTTGAGCTTGTAGATGCGGGAGACCCAGTTGAGTCTGCGATTGCTTACGAGGCGCAGGGAGCCGATGAGCTGGTCTTTTTAGATATTACCGCCTCTCACGAAGAGCGCAAGACCATACTCGACGTTGTCAGGGAGACGGCCTCCGACGTCTTTATGCCCCTTACCGTAGGCGGCGGTATCCGTACGATAGACGATATAAGAGAACTGCTTCATGCCGGGACCGATAAGGTATCTATCAATACCACGGCCGTTGAGAATCCGGAGTTTATCAAAGAGTCTTCTCGCCGTTTCGGCAGCAGCTGCATAGTGGTTGCGATAGATGCCAAGCGGCGGCAGACCTCTGGTTCCGAGCCGATAGGGTGGGAGGTCTATACCCACGGGGGAAGAAGGCCGACCGGACTCGACGCCGTTGAGTGGGCCGTAAAGATGGAAGAGTACGGGGCTGGGGAAATTCTGCTTACGAGCATGGACTGCGACGGCCAGAAGCACGGTTACGATATAGAGCTTACGAGGGCCGTGGCTGACGCTACTAGAATTCCGGTAATCGCTTCTGGCGGGGCCGGAACATTGGCTCATATCGTTGAGGCCTTTACCGAAGGAGGAGCGGATGCTGCCCTTGCGGCCTCGATATTCCACTTCGGCGAGTTCACTATTCCCGAGACAAAGGAGTATTTGAGGAAAGAGGGAGTGGCGGTCAGGCCTCCGTCTACCTCAGGCGGGCCCGATACCATATGAAAAAATCGGAGGGGTACCTAAAACTCATTATCCTTTACAAGACGGTCATGGGGGTCAGTGAGCTTGTCTTCTCCGTAGTTCTTCTCAGGTTACTGGATAGAGACCTCAGTGTTCTGGTAACCGGAGTAGCCGATCTCTTTGGGCTCAATACCGATGGGCAGATAATCTCTTACCTTACCGAGCAGGCAATGGCTCTTGGAAACGGTGCGGTGCTCGCATCCTTGATGGTACTGGTTACTTTCGGAGTGCTCAACTTGATCGAGTCTTACGGGTTGCACAACAGAATGCGCTGGGCCGAGTGGTTGACGGTGATAGGCACCGGGGCCCTCATTCCTTATGAAGTATATGAAATATTTAAGTCTTTTTCGGCCATCAAGGTATTGGTTCTTATTATTAATTGCCTGATTGTCTACTTTCTGGCAAAACATAAGGAACTATTTAAGAGAAGACGTACCTAGGCAGTCTAAAGCTCTTGATTTGATCTTTGAAAAGTAGTATAAGTATCTATTCCTGAGCTACAGTATCGATTAACTGGGCCGGTCGGTATGGTCCGGTTTTTCTGTCTTGTAGACATAATCACAAATCCTTGTTCCGTTACCAACGGAACAAACCCGCTTGATGAGCGGGGAACCGGAAGGAGAAGTAATGGACAGACGTTACGAAACAATCTGTATTATCAAGGCTGATATCGGCGAGGCCGATATCAAGGCTATAGTCACAAAGTCTTCGGAGTTGATTACCCGCGAGGCTGGTATTGTCAACACTGTTGACGAATGGGGTAGAAGGCGTCTCGCCTACCCGATTCAGAAGAAGAACGAGGGTTATTACGTGCTCTTCGACTACAACAGCAACCCCACTGCAAGCAAGGAGCTGGAGCGTTCTTTAAAGATTAACGAGAACGTCGTAAGGCAGCAGACGGTTAAACTCGATACCGAGTACGTGGCTCCTGCCGTTGTGCCGGATCCTGTTGAAGAGCCTGCGGCAGTGGCAGCTCCGGCAGAGACAGCCCCGGCAGAGACAGTTGCTGAGACACCAACGGAAGAGACAACTAAAGAGACCGATAAGACGGAAGAAGGAGGCGCAGATGGATAACAGAAGACCGGGCGGCTCAAGTTCCGCAGGCGGCAGGCCGGGCGGCGGACGCCCCTCAGGTGGACCTCAGGGCGGCAAGGGTCGTTTCTTCCGCAAGAGAGTCTGCAGGTTCTGCAAGAGCGATGACGTGAAGATCGACTACAAGGACGCCAAGGCGCTAAGACCCTACCTGACCGAGCGCGGCAGAATCATGCCTAGCAGGATTACAGGCACCTGCGCCAAGCATCAGAGGGCGATAAGCACGGCGATAAAGAGGGCGCGTAACATTGCGCTCATACCGTACACTACTATCAGCATGGGTTAGGTCGCAAGGCCCTGAGGATATAATACTGTCCGGTCATTTTCCAGAACGGATTAGAGCTGTTGATGAGGCCATCAACGCCTATATAAAATAGTGGAGCAGTTTATGAAGGTAATACTGAAGAAGTCGATGGAACGGCTCGGCGGTTACGGCGACGAGGTTACCGTGGCCGGCGGGTACGGCAGGAACTATCTGATACCGAAAGGTATTGCAATAGAGGCTACGCCGGGTAATCTGAGGCAGTTGAACTCTGAGAAAGAGGCGTACCTGAAGAAAGAGGCCGCAAAGAAGGCCGATGCGCAGAAGCATGCAGATAAGCTCTCCCTGGTATCTCTGAGCTTTGCCAAGAAGGTGGGCGAGGAAGGGAAGCTCTTCGGCTCTGTTACGGCTCACGATATCGAGGTTGAACTCAAGGCGCAGGGCTTCGAGCTTGAGAGGAAGGCGATTCAACTCGACGACCATATCAAGACCATTGGTAGCCATATCGTTACCATTAAGGTGGCCCCGGAAGTTAATGCCGAGATTACTGTCGAGGTAGTTAATGAAGATGGACCGGAAGAATCTAAAGAAGAAGAGTCGGAGTAATGCGTTAGCCGCTCTAAAGATGCGGTCTTATAAAAAAGGGCCGCATCTTTAGCGGTAAGTATCTTCCATGGCTCTATTGACGCAAAAAAAAGCACTTCATAAATCCCCGCCCAACAACCTAGATGCGGAGCAGTCCGTTCTCGGCGGCATCCTCATAGAGAAGGATGCCATCAACTCCGTGCTTGAGGTTCTCGCGCACGACGGCAGCGACTTCTACCACGAGGCGCACGCGATGCTCTTTAACGCGATGGTCTCGCTCTCCGACAAGTGCATACCGATAGACGCCGTTACGCTCGGCGATAACCTTAAGGGTTCGAGCGCCTTGAACGGAGTAGGTGGAATAGCTTACATCGGCGAGCTGGTTGAGGCTACGCCGACTGCGGCGAATATCTCTTACTATGCCAGAATCGTTAAGGAAAAGTCGCTGCTACGCAAAGTCATCGGGGCCGCAACCGATATAGCGGCGTCCGGTTACCAGGGGGTTGAGTCCGTAGAAGACTTTATCGACGAGTCGGAGCAGAAGATATTTGCCATAGCCCAGGACAAGACAAAACAGTCCTGCTACGCCTTAAAAGACCTGATAAAAGACAGCTTCGAGACGATTGAGAAGTTGTATGAACGCAAGACCCATATAACGGGCGTGGCAACCGGTTTTAAAGACCTCGATAAGGTCACCTCCGGGCTTCAGGACTCCGACCTTATAATCATCGCAGGCCGTCCGAGCATGGGCAAAACCTCTTTCTGCCTTAATGTTGCCGAGTATGCGGCGATTGAGGGCAGTATGCCGACCGCCGTCTTTTCGCTTGAGATGAGCAAAGAACAGCTTGTGCAGAGGATGCTCTCTTCACGCGCGCATGTCGATCTTCAGAGGATCAGAAGCGGTTTTCTGAAGGACTCGGACTGGGGCAGTCTCACTACTGCGGTAGGTAAACTGTACGAGGCGCCTATCTACATCGATGATACCCCGGCCCAGAGCGTGCTTGAGATGAGGGCCAAGGCCCGCAGATGGAAGATCGAATTCGGGATAAAACTCGTAGTCATAGACTACCTTCAGCTTATGCGAGGCAGAAGGTCGAGTGATAACAGGGAGCAGGAGATTTCAGACATATCACGGTCTCTCAAGGCGATGGCCAAGGAGTTGCAGCTTCCGGTTGTGGCGCTCTCGCAGCTCTCGCGTATGACGGAGAGGCGCGAAGGCAACAGGCCTATGCTCTCGGATCTTAGGGAATCGGGCGCAATTGAGCAGGACGCAGACGTAGTCATGTTCGTCTACAGGGAGTCGGTCTACAAGCCGTGCGAGTGCCCGCCCGATCTCTGCACCTGCGGACGCAGAAAGACCGCCGAAATAATCGTGGCAAAGCAGCGTAACGGCCCGACCGATACCGTAAAGCTAACCTTCCTGAATGAGTATACCCGTTTTGTGGATCAGGCAGCGAGTGAGTACGAGTCCGCAGGCGAGTGGGTCGAGTAGAGCAGGTTCCGGTACTGTAGCGCCTGGGGCCGGTTGTAGTAATCGATTAACAGTATCGGTCAACCGTTCTTTATTGATAAATATCTTTAAAGAATTGACATCCGGCTCCTCTTACCGGTTTCTCTTAAATGATCCCCCTTTCCGTCTATAACCTGATATAAGTCTATAGAGTCAGGTACTTCAAAGAAAACCCAAAAACACTTTATAAACGGAGCAGCGTGAAACCTCGGTTTGCAGATGTGGCAGTTGAGCTGCCTCTTGAGAGCACTTTTGTCTATTCGATTCCCGATAATCTCGTTATCTCGGTCGGAACGCGCGTGCTGGTGCCCTTTGCGAGAAGGTCTATTACCGGTTACGTCGTCGGGCTGCGTTCTTCTTTAGAAGGTATCGAAGGGCTCAAGGAGTCATCGGTAAAGAGTATTCTCGATTCTCTCGATTCTGTTCCGCTCTTCGGCGATCTTCGGCTTAAGTTCTACAAATGGCTCAGCGCCTACTACTTTGCCCCGCTCGGTATGGTTCTCTCTTTAATCCACCCGCCCGATGCCTCTTTGAAGAGTTTTCGTTGTCTCGCTGTTACAGAGAAGGGCTCAGGACTGCTCTCTACTCCGGGAGAGTATAAAGGAAGTGCGGGAGACCTTGAGGTCTTGAACGCTATTGCCGCTTCAAAGTCGAAGGGCATAAAGCTCACTACTATTGAGCGTAAATTCAGCGGCAAGGGCAAAGGCAAGCTTCCAGTCTATTCGATTATAGGCAGGCTTACCAGGGCCGGGTTTATCTCCGAGCTGGTTAAGCTCAAGAGCGGCGTTGCGACAAAGGTAGAGTCATTTGTCGAGCTCGCTTCCGGGACTTCTGCGCCTCAGCCCGAATTCGGGCGCGCTCTGCTTCAGGAGCGGATCTATTCATATATAGAGGAGCACGGAAGAAGCCCTTTACCTCTTCTCAGGCGCGAGCTCGGCGGAGTCGGCGGCGCGATAAAGGCGCTTGAAAAGAAAGGGCTGGTGGCAGTAACAAAGGAGCGTGTCTACAGGAACCCGTCTTCCGGCATCAGGCCAAAGGCGGCCGATCATGAGCCGAACCTTGAGCAGGCTACTGCTATCGGACGTATTGTCGAGGGTTTGGGCTCAGGTAAGTTTAAGCCGTTTCTGCTCTATGGGGTAACCGGCAGCGGCAAGACCCTCGTCTACCTAAAGGCCCTCGAAGAGGTGATCGCTACCGGAGGCTGCGCGCTCTTTCTGGTGCCAGAGACCGCACTGGCACAGTGGCCGGTCGCATATCTGGCAGACAAATTTCCTCACCGCGTTGCGGTTGTTCATAGCGCTCTTTCAGCCGGAGAGCGAATAGACGAATGGCAGCGAATAGTAGATGGCGAGGCCGATATAGTAGTCGGCGCCCGTAGCGCCCTCTTCGCTCCGGTGAAAAATCTCAAGCTTATTATCGTGGATGAAGAGCACGAGGCATCGTACAAGCAGGAGGATGGCGTGCGGTATCATGGCCGAGACTCTGCCCTTATGCTCGCCAAGACACTCGGAGTGACGATTGTTCTCGGCTCTGCAACGCCTTCTGTTGAGACCTTTTACAATGCCGGGGGCGGGGTCCCGGGCCGGAGCGTAAAAGAAGAACCGGGAGTTAAGCCTAAGCCGGGTAACAAAACCAAGATGGAAATGCTCAAGCTTACGCAAAGGGCAACGGGTGCCAGCCTGCCCGGTACCGAGATTATAGATATGCGCGGCAAGAAGGGGCAAGTATTCTCGGAGCGGCTTAGCAACAGGCTCAGCCATGTCGTAGGAGAGGGGCATCAGGCGATACTGCTCTTGAATAGGCGCGGTTTTTCTACCTCGATAATCTGCCGCGATTGCGGTCGAACCTTCGAGTGCCTCAACTGTTCAGTGACCCTTACGTTCCATAAAAGAAAACGCTCGCTTGTCTGCCATTACTGTGATTTTAGCCTACCGGCGCCCGAAGAGTGCCCGGACTGCGCCTCAACCGAGCTTGTGGAGCCGGGGGTGGGAACCGAGAGGCTCGAAGAGGAGGTACGGGCCCTTTTACCGGATGCGCGGGTTGCGCGGATGGATCGCGATACCACGCGTGCAAAGGGTGCGACCGCGAAGATAATAGAGGCGATGGAGAGGCGGCAGGCCGACGTGCTGGTAGGTACGCAGATGGTCTCCAAGGGGCATCACTTTCCGGGTACCACGTTCGTAGGAATAGTTGCCGGGGATACCTCCCTGGCGAGACCCGACTTCAGGGCTACCGAACGTACCTTTCAGCTCGTTACGCAGGCGGCAGGCCGCGCAGGCCGGGGGGAGACGGAAGGCAGTGTCGTTATTCAGACGCTCAACCCGGAGCACTATGCCTTTATAACGGCCTCGGCCCACGACTACGACGCCTTTTACGCTTCTGAGGTTCTGTTACGCGAGGAGGTAGGTTACCCGCCCTTTACGCGCCTGTGCTCCGTAAGGGTGGAGGCAACTGATGAGCAACGCGCGGAGAGTGCGGCAACTCAACTCGGAGCAATTGTCGCCTCAACGCGTGAGGCCAAGAGCTGTGCCGTGACGGTTCTCGGCCCCGTGCCGGCCTTTCTGGCCCGGGTTCAGGGTCGCTTCAGGTGGCAGATGCTTCTAAAGGCCGAACATGTCAAGGCGCTCCA
The DNA here is from genome assembly GCA_029262515.1 of Deltaproteobacteria bacterium. GTDB lineage: Bacteria > Desulfobacterota > GWC2-55-46 > GWC2-55-46 > JADFVP01 > JADFVP01. The sequence goes on from JAJCZH010000006.1 coordinate 50,856, forward strand.
CTCCTGTGCAACTACACTCAAAGCCTCTTTTTATGCCAGGGAGTTGAAGGGCGTTATACTGACCATCGACATAGATCCAATTACCATACTATAAGAACCTTTCCGGACGGCCACCTTCCAAGTGTTACTCAAAACCGAACCAGCTATGCAAATTTTTCATACCCTTGCGCACTTATTTCATTAAAGTCATCTTGCCTCATAACCGAAAAGTTATATATCTTGAATGTTTACATCTTTGGCATTATCCTTGCAGTATATTTAGGCAGACAGCAGATCATACTGTTGCCGTTTATGGATTTAACATAGGATGCTGGGGAAGTTGGGAAACTGGAGAAACGTTGTTATGGTTAAGAGACGAGAGATACTTGGAACTGAAGACGGCTTTTCGCTCCTGGAGCTGATAATAGCTATCTCTATCCTTGCCATCGGCCTTGTCGCTGCAGCCACCACTCTTTCGACCGGTATAGGCAGCAACCGCATGGCGCAGAGGCTTACCGTAGAGACGAACCTCGCTTACTCTGTACTCGACGAGTTTCTGGCCAAAGACCCAGGAGATGTGCTCTTCGACGCAAGTAGCGCAGGTGTTGCCTACGATCTCGATACCGGCAGCGTTGCAGCCACAAGGGTGGTCAATGGAGTGACCTATTCGGCGGTCTACAGTATAACCGTTAACAGCCCGGTTGCAGGTGTTTCACAGGTAAGCGTAACAGTTACCGGCGGCGGAAGAAGCGTAACTCTGACAACGATCAAGAGGAATATCTGATGTTAGGCGTTAGGAAGATATCGGGCTCCAGCGGGGCCGGCCATATAAAGACTGCAGGTTTTACGATCCTTGAACTTTTGATAGTTATGACTATCCTCGGGGTATTGATGGCGTCTGTCTTTGCTCTTTATAATACCCAGCACAGGATGACCTATATAGAAGAGGATGTAGTAGAGGTCCAGCAGAATCTCCGTATGGGTATGGATAGCCTTCTCAGGGATCTTCGTTACGGTGGAGTACTTGTTACCGGCGCCACGGCGCCAATTTCGGCTATAGGCAACAATACCGGGCTCAATGGCACAGATACGGTAACTATAAATACCTCTTCGTCCTTCAATACCTTTGCGCGTGTCAATGTCGAGCTTACGACCAATGTAATAACCGGTGTTGATATAACCTTAACAGTCGCTTCAGCACAGGAAGTTGACGGTTTTGCTGTCGGTGATCTCTTCAGGGTGCTAAATGCGAATGAGAAGTCAGAGCCGATCAGCACATACTTTACGGTCAGCGCCACCGACAGGACAGGGCCGACAATAACCGCGACTCCGGCGGCCACAGCCACGAATGTTCGCTTTATGCGGGGTCATATGATTGCAAAGACCGGTATAGCTGCGCCGGATACCTTTCCGAATACTGTTCAGTACTGCGTAGGGCCTAACGCTGGATGCGGTTCGGCCATAACGACAGCGACCTGCACGGCAGGTAACTGCCTTATAAGGATAGCGAGCGATGCGCCGGTGAACGGCGGCGACGTGGTTGCGGAAAACATTCAGGACCTGCAGTTCAGTTATATTCTTGACAATACCACAGCTGAGGTCGCCACAACGGCCACTCCGGCTAACGTCAGGGCCGTAAGGATAAGCCTTACGGGCGTAACGGTCGATACGGCGGCGCTTACGACAATGGTGAAGACCCGCAGTCTTACCGCCATGGCAAAACTTAGAAACAGGTAAATTTAAGAGGCTGGTATGATGAGTATGGATAAAAGTGTGAAAATACTTAACAACGAAAAGGGTATGGCGCTGGTGCTGGTTCTGATGATGATGTTACTGCTCTCAGTGCTAGGTACTACTATCTATACTACGTCTTCTACCGAGGTAAAAATTTCCAGAAACAACAGGCTGATGAACGAGGCTTTTTACGCTGCCGAGCGTGGAATAGAGTACGCACAGGTCGATGCCAATATCTACTCAATTATCGGTACGGGAACGGCAGTCGTCCCGGCCACCGGCGTAAGCCTTACCTCCGGTTCTACAGACGCAACGGGCCTTGTGACCTATCTCTCACAAGGCAACCCGCCTCGTGGTTCGGGCGTGGATGCGATCAAGTTTCAGGCTAACTATTTTTTAATCGATACTACAGGTACCACTTCCTCGAATACGAGTGTAAGGCTTGAGAATAATGTGGGCAGAATAATACCGAGGCCCTGAGTACGAGTTCTTTTGTAGTGCAAAAAGAGGTGATACGATGAAGAAACTCATAAGTTATATTGCAGTAACGGTGATGCTCCTTTTGCCGGTATCTTCTAATGCTTTCGACCAGTTCGTGGGCGATACGGCGATTTATGGGATCTCGACCGCTACGGTACAGCCAAACGTCTTGATCATACTAGACAACTCGGGCTCTATGGGCGGTACGATCGATGTGGATCCTGGGGCGGCATACGACCCGGCAACGGTCTACCCGGTAACGCAATCTTGCAATAAAGGTGATGATAATTGCCTGACTAACAAGGTTTATAAAGACAAGAAGGGTAAAGGCGAATGGACGGATTATATACCGGACTACACTACTATAAGCTGCACAAATGCTAAAAACTCCTTTAGTAGCACGGGAATGTATAACGGAAAGCTGCAGACCAGTGGTACTTGTAGTAAGAATAAAAGCTCTTATGCGATTGGTAATTACATAAACTGGCTCGCCCAGTCCGGCGGAACATCTAGGGAGAAGATGGCGGTCGCCAAGGAGGTGATAACCGATCTTGTAAACGCTACATATGGCGTAAAGTTCGGTGTTATGCTCTTTAATACGAATGAGGGCGGACACATTCTCGGCACGAGCGACAGTTACGGCTGGAGCGGTTACGAGGGACATGTAAAGGATATGGACGCCATATATACGGGCACTACTACCAACAAGACAGCGCTCTTGAACTCCATAGCGAATGTCTCACCGACCACATGGACGCCTCTGGCCGAAACTCTTTACGAGAGTATGCTCTACTTTCAGGGCCTCTCCAGCCACTTTAACAGCGGTGTATCTTATACCTCGCCGATCGACTACTCATGCCAGAACAATTACATTATACTCATAACAGATGGCGAGAGTACTGAGGATCAGAACTCGGTTCTCACTACTATCTGCGTTAGCGGCGACTGCGACGGTGATGGCTTTGAAGCTGCTAATGACCCGTCGAAGAGTTACAGTTCCTCCGGTTCGGATTATCTTGACGATGTGGCCAAGCATATCTACGACACCGATATGCTGCCTGACGATACTGCCATTGCCAAGACCACCGGCAAGCAGAACATCATTACCAATACAGTCGGTTTCGGCCTGGCTGGCAATGCTTCGGCCCTGTTGCTGCTTCAAGAGGCCGCATATAACGGCGGAGGAAATTACTACTCGGCTACTTCTACTGCCGGGCTCAGCGAGGCGCTGCGCCAGATACTCGCCTCCATACTTCAGGACAATACCTCATTTGTCGCACCAGTGCTGCCGGTAAGCCCTGAGAACAGGACCTACTCCGGTACTCGCGTCTACATGGGTTTCTTCAAACCGCAGACAGAAGCGTTCTGGTACGGTAACCTCAAGAAGTACGGGCTCGATTCAACCGGTGCGGTTATGGATAAAAACGGCAATCCGGCCACAAATGCCGACGGCTCTATCCGCGATAACGCAATAAGTTACTGGAGCACGTCTGCCGACGGCGGCAACGTAGACGCCGGTGGCGCTGCGGAGCTTCTTCTTACCCGAAGCCCCGCGCGTAATATCTATACCTATTTAGGTACTTCGACGGCCCTTACGGACTCAACGAATGCCTTTACGACCGGCAATACGTCGCTTACGTTTACGACACTCGATGTTACGGCCTCGGGGGATAAAGACAAACTTGTCAATTATGTTCACGGCATCGATGCCTATGATGAAGATACCAACGGCATTACGACCGAGAAGAGGGCATGGATAATGGGCGATGTTCTTCACTCCAGACCCACGGTCGTCCATTATGCTACGTACGCGATAGCTGACGAGGCGAACTGCTCTGTCAACAAGTCTGTGATATTCGTAGGGGCTAACGATGGAATGCTCCATGCCTTTAATGACTGTGACGGCTCGGAGGCGTGGGCCTTTGTTCCGCAGGACCTTCTGCCATACCTGAAGCACCTGCCTGGTAGCGCGCACACCTACTACATGGACTCCTCTCCGTCTATCTATACCTATGATGCCGATAAAGACGGCAATGTAGAGACGATAGACGGTGACAAGGTAATTCTTGTTACGGGCCAGAGGCGAGGCGGCGGTTACTACTATGCGCTTGATATTACGGACCCGACATCTCCGGTCTACATGTGGAGGTTGAGCGCCACAGAGAGTCCGTCCGGCACCAATACCGATTACGCAGAGCTTGGGGACTCCTGGAGCGAGCCTGTGATAGACAAGGTCTACGTAGACGTGAGCGGAACCGATACGGCTAAGGTCGTCATGTTGGTAGGCGCCGGTTACGATAATTTGGCCGAGGACGCAACAACTCCGCTTACGGGTACCGAGGGAAGAGGTGTCTATGTGGTGGAGATTGCCGCCCTTAGCAGTATGGGAGTGCCTTCATTCACCAATTCAGGGAACAAGGTATGGGGTTACACCAATGCCGACAGTGCCTTGCTTACGCACTCGATACCTTCGGAGCTTTCGGTTCTCGATATAGATTCCAACGGTTATGCCGACAGGATTTATGTCGGGGATACAGGAGGTAATATGTGGAGGTTCAATATAGCGGATACGAACACCGCTTCTTGGAGTATGAGGAAGATATTCGCCTCAAACCCAGGGGCCGATACGAGCACAGGAAGGAAGTTCTTCTACCGTCCGGCCGTAACGCTCGAGATAGGCTACGAGCTGCTCTTCTTCGGTTCCGGAGACAGGGCCCACCCGACGGTAACCACTGCGGTGGACAGAATATATGCCGTGAAGGATACCGGACAGACGGTAGCCAAGGTGGAGGGCGACCTTTCTGATGCCACCAGCTCTAATACGGTAAGCATAGCCTCTTCCGACGGCTGGTACATCAAGCTAGCCACAAACGCCGGAGAGAAGGTGCTGGCCGATGCGGCGGTTATAAACAAGATAGCTTACTATACCACGTATGAGCCGGACGCCACTGTGTCGGCCAATGCCTGCGATACGGCAACGCGCGGAACAGCAAGGCTCTATTCGCTCAATTATCTCGACGCCGGTGCGGCCTATAATAACGATACCAGTAATGATACGGTGGATTCATACGGTAACCCTGTTGAGGTTCTTGCGACCTCTGACCGCTCAGTTATACTCGGCACAGGTATACCGTCTGGCATAGTTATGGTTATCAATCCGTCAGGTATCTCGGCGCTTATTGGCGTCGGCGGTGCCATGGTTACGCCTAATGTAAGTAATGTAGGCTCTAGTATACCAACGTACTGGAGGGAGGTGCGCTGATGAGGTATTTAATAGATAAGATAGGTAAGGCTACTCTGTTAGTAGCGCTGATGCTTGCGCTTCCGTCCTTTGCGGGAGCCGACTCCGACACCTACCGTTTTATTCTCGGTCACGTAAGCAGGGATGACGGCAGGACGCTTATAATCAATGAAGACATAAGGCTCAGGGTCAATAGTGAGACCAAGGTCTTTAATACACGGGGTAAGCAGATCAGCGCCCATACGCTACGCGGTCATAAATGGATATATGCCGAAGGAGAGGTAAATGAAGACGAAAGCGTTACTGCGGAGTCGATCTACCTTCTTCCGGGTTATGTCAACGAAAAGGTGAAGAAGAAATACCCGTTCATAAAGAGTTATTAACCTTGTCGTTACTTTCCGGCCGCATTGGGCAGCCGGAAAGTAACCGGTTATAGAGTAATTATGAAGAGCCGCCCGACCGACAGATTAGGCATGACGCTTCTCTGCTTGATACTGCTCTTTGTCTCTGTTGCATGTGGGGACAGAGGTGGCGAGCGGGAGGTACAGGATGTAGACGAGAGCAGCGCTGCTGATGTTATTTCAGCCACAGGGCCTGTAGGGTTGGCCCTGGTGCCGGATGAGCCTACGGTTAAGAGTGATATAAAGGCCGTGGTCTCCGGCGAGGTCGGTTCTAAAGAGATAAGCTTCCGTTGGCGGGTTGAAGGTAAGGAAGTAGCAGGCGTAGGCGGTGATACTCTTGAGAGTTCTAACTTTACACGCGGGCAGAGTGTGGCTGTAACCTCTATAGTCGGCTCAGAGGTTCTTACAGCCAGAACCTCTGTTGTGAACTCGGCGCCTGAGGTGCAGAGTATCAGCCTCTCCCCGGACGGGATATACGCAGGTGTGGACGTTACCGTGGAGGTGGTCGGTTATGATGCGGACGGTGATGATATCGGTTATAACAGTACCTGGTTCGTAAATGGGAATGAGCAGGTAACTGTACTGAGCAACAGGCTCGAGGGGTTACAGTTTGCCCGAGGAGATGAAATCTCGGTTGAGGTAGTGCCGTATGATGCGGAAGGGGACGGCGAGCTGTATGCTCCGTTGCCAGTCACCGTTCCAAACGGCCCTCCTAGTTTCGTGTCGTTGCCCAGCCTCTCTTTTACCGCCGAGATGTATACCTATCAGGCGGAAGCCATAGACCCTGATGGCGATGAGCTGACCTATAGTCTCAATGCCGGACCGGATGGTATGAGCATTTCACAAGACGGGCTTGTTACATGGAAGATAGGAAGAACGGGCGTAGGCACTCATGAAGTTGAGTTAATCGCAACGGACTCGGAAGGGGCGGAGGCATTTCAGAGATATGAACTTGCTATTGAAATACGCTAAAGGCGAATTTTTGCTGCCTTTCAAGCGCAGAGGCTCCGGTGGTTTTACCATGATAGAGCTTCTTGTGGTGGTTACGATTATAAGTGTTGTAGCCGCAATTTCGCTGCCCTCTTTTCTTACATGGTCTTCTTCGGCCAAGTACCGTGATGTTGCCTTCGGTATCTCCGGCAAGAGTAAGCTCGCGCGCGCCAATGCGGTGACTAAAAATTTAGAGACCCGCCTAGAGCTCGATGTAAATGCCAAGCGGTACAGGGTGGTGGAGGGTAATAGCGCGAGCGGATCGACTACATGGACAACAATCATCTCTCCCTGGGTTTCAGTTTATCAAGAGGTCTCTTGGCGAACAGGAGCCGCCTGCAACGGCACAGCAGACCTCAATATACTCTTCAACCCCAACGGCTCTTCGGACGGCGGTATAGTTTGCATTCAGGACCCCGCACTTGCAGAGCAGTACAATGTAACTATTACCGCAGTAAGCGGCAGGGTAAGGATTGACAGGCCGTAAGCTTAACAACGTCACTTCTATATTTCGCGCGGAAGTCTTAAATGCTTATGCCGGGTAGGTTCCGCGTACCCTCTTCGATTTCGTCAGATATAGATACCAGATCGCCACGTAGATAACAGAGCGTGTGGAGGCTATGACCATTACGCTCTGCATCTCTGCGCTCATCTCCTCAGGCAACCCGGACATGTTTGGCAGGAAGTATAGAATTGCCGAGTAACCGAGCACGGCGTATAGGTACTTCTTCGCCCTCTCGACTGCTCCTTCCATCCTTGTCCATAAGGAGAAACCTGCCCAGAGACTGAAAAGCCCGAGCGCGACGCTAAGAAAGGAGTCGATATTGTAAAGTGTTTTTAGGCCGGGGGTTGACTCGAAGAGTGTCTGGAGCTGGGAGTAACCGGCGACGAGGTTGTAGACGGTTGCAAGCGGGCCGAGTATGGTTAACGAAACGCACAGAAGCAGTAGCCAGCCACCGACGCGATCGAACTGCTGAGGACTCTCTTCAAGACGAGGGGCTGAGGGTTCCGTATCTGCCGCTGCGGTGGTATCGGTATACGGGGTGCTTGTACCTGGTATACCGGTAGAATCGACGTGCTCGTCAGCTTCTGAAGCAGTTCCATCTGAAGACGATGATGGCGGTACGCTAAGCTCTTCGTCTGCTTCGTTCACACTCTCTTTGGGCTGTTCGGCCTCAGGCCGTTCGGCTTCTTCCTGTGTTGGCACGCTCTCTTCTTCCGGCTTGGGCGCAGGTGTATTGCTTGTGACAAACTCGTGGCCGCAAAAGCATGAGACTGCATGTTTTGCGGCCCTGATTCCGCATTTGGGACAGTTCACTTATTAAACTCCAGTATAGGCGTAATCGTAAAGCCGATGGTTTGTGGGGCGGTGAGGTTCAATAGCCTACGGTGATCATGTCTACGACCGTTCAGACTAAAGAGCTTCTACTGCACATTTACGTGCTCTCAATCGCTTTGAGCACACCTTTATTATACTGCAATGGTAACAGATACAAAAGCTTGTAATCAAGGTGAATAATTATTATGCAGATCCTTAAGGCTTTTGCTTAATTATTAAACAAAACCTTCTCATGGTGTTCCGTAAGTACCTGTAATGCTTGCTTTTTCACTTAGGCACGAATATTGCTATTAATATATGGAGTTGTACGGCAGAATGCATGTTATGCTCAACCGGTTTTGAATTGAATAAGAAAAAGTCCCTTGACTCTACCTCGGCCCCTGAGTCATAATGCAATATTATAATAATAAAATTGCATTATGAGGTTCCATTTTCCAGGCGATTTCTATTGTGGCCTGTAGCCTTGGAGGTATGCATGTTAAAGGTAGAGTGTCCGGAGTGCAAGCAGTGGTTGCACTCCAATATGCTTCTTGAGAAGAAGGAGACGACCTGCCCGACCTGTAACGTAAAGGTGGATGTTGATGAACTCTATATCTCGGCAGGCCCGTACTCAATCAGTAGAGAAGTTCTCAGGAAGCACTTCTTCAAGTACAAGCGGCTTTTGAACGAGGCTTTCAAAGAGCTCGAAGAGCTCAAGAGTGAGAGTTCTGGCAGTAAGCCGTATAAAGTTACAGAAGATAACGTAGTAACTTTTATAGACAATTTGAAGGAGATGCTTGAGGGTTGTCGTGAAGGTTACAGGGTCTTCCCGGAAAACCAGAAAGTAGCATTTATCTTTGAAGACAAGCGGCATGAATGTGAGCTCGGAAACGTAAGTATAACCGGAATCTGCATCAAGCTCGCTCCGGGTGTAGAGGTTCCAGGCAAGGGGACCGATGTTACTCTTGAGATTAAGAGTAATGGTTTCGATCTTGTGTTACAGGGGAAGACCGTCTGGGTACGGGAAGGCGGCGCGCTAGGGATACGATTCGAGGAGTTCGATGATGAACTCAAGACTGCTCTGGTCGGTTTTATAGAGTCTATTGAAGATTAGAAGAGTTTTTTTTGCAGTGTAACTGATGTTGTCTGCCTGTCTCTTACGGGTGCCTGTCCAGGTAGCTTGCAGAGTACGGTTAGTCTATTGTTTGGAGGAACTGATGAAGAAGATAGAGGCCATAATAAAGCCTTTTAAACTGGACGAGGTTAAAGAGGCTCTTAACGATATCGGCATTAAGGGTATCACCGTCTCTGAGGTGAAGGGTTTTGGCCGTCAGAAGGGGCATACCGAGCTCTATCGCGGAACCGAGTATGTAGTCGATTTTCTTCCGAAGATAAAGATGGAGATCGTCTTGAGGGATGAACTTGTCGCCAAGGTGGTTGAGACCATAGTCGAGACCGCGAAGACCGGTCGCATAGGTGACGGCAAGGTCTTTGTGCTCTCCGTTGACGAGGTTGTAAGGATAAGAACGGGTGAGCGAGGAGAAGAGGCTATTTAGTTCGGTCATCAGGCGTTAAGTTTTTTTGGCTATTCAACCGGCGGCGCCTTTAATGGAAAGGTAGTCGCATGATCAGCGGGTTTTGGGTATTTATAGTAAAGTAAGGAGGATGTTTAGATGACACCGAAGGAAGTTTTAAATTTTGCGAAAGAGAATAATACCAAGATGGTTGACCTCAAGTTTGTGGACTTTCTAGGTATATGGCAGCACTTTGCCGTTCCCGTCAGCGAGCTTGAAGAGGATCTTTTCGAGTCTGGCCTCGGTTTCGACGGTTCGAGCATAAGGGGATGGAAAGCTATTCATAACAGTGACATGCTCGTTATTCCCGACCCGGCTACCGCTATAATGGATCCGTTTCCGGCCGTTCCGACATTGAGCCTGATCTGTGACGTCGTAGACCCGATCACCCGTGAGTCGTACGACAGGGATCCGAGGGCGATAGCCAAGAAGGCTGAGGCTTACCTAAAGAGCACCGGTATCGGAGACACTGCATTCTTTGGCCCGGAGCCGGAATTTTTTATATTTGACGATGTCCGTTTTTCCGAGGGTGCCGACCATAGCTATTATTCAATAGACTCCGAAGAGGGTGTCTGGAATACTGGCTCCGACGAGGGGCCGAACCTCGGGCACAAGCCTAAGCATAAGGGCGGGTACTTTCCCGTTGCCCCGGTAGACTCCCAGGACGATCTTAGAACAGAGATGACTCTGGTAATGGAGCAGATAGGTATACATGTTGAGTGTCAGCACCACGAGGTAGCTACCGCCGGTCAGGCCGAGATAGATATGAAGTTCGATACTCTGCTTAAGATGACCGATAAGCTTATGTGGTTCAAGTACATAATCAAGAACGTTGCCCGCAAGAACGGCAAGTCGGTAACCTTTATGCCGAAACCGGTCTTTGGCGATAACGGTACGGGCATGCATACGCACCAGTCGATCTGGAAGGACGGCAAGCCGCTCTTCGCAGGCGACGGTTACGGCGGCATGAGCGAAATGGCGATGCATTATATCGGCGGCATACTCAAACACGCACGCGCTCTCAACGCCTTCACAAACCCTTCGACCAACTCTTACAAGAGGCTTGTCCCGGGTTACGAGGCGCCGATAAATCTCGCGTACTCTTCGAGCAACCGTTCGGCCTCGATCAGAATACCGATGTACTCCTCTTCTCCAAAGGCCAAGAGAATCGAGGTCCGTTTCCCCGACCCGTCCTGTAACGGTTATCTCGCTTTTGCCGCCATGTTGATGGCGGGCCTCGACGGTATCCAGAACAAGATAGACCCGGGCGAGCCGCTTGATAAGGACATCTACGGTCTTACACCCGAAGAGCTTAAAGACGTTCCTGCTGCCGCAGGTTCGCTCTCAGAGGCACTCGACGCGCTTGAGGCCGACCACGACTTCTTGCTAGGCGGAGATGTCTTTACAAAAGATGTTATAGAGACATGGATAGAGTACAAGAGGCGCAACGAAGTAGCCGAGGTGGCGCTAAGGCCGACCCCGCACGAGTTTTACCTCTACTACGACTGTTGATATAAGGCGTTTTCAGTTCGTTAGACGAAACAAAAAAACCCCGATCATCACAAGTACTGATGAGCGGGGTTTTTTTGCGGTACAAACGCGTTAAGTGCTATGAGAGCTTATGCAAGCAGTACGAATATAGCGAACATTGCAACAGTAGCTGCAAAGCAGAAGGTGACTATAGCGCTGTCTATATTGGATTCTGTTATATGAAGATGCATTTTATTTTCTCCGTTAAAGAAAGGTTACTGGTACTTTGTATTCCTTTACTGTGACCCCAGTATACAGGGCACGTGATTAATGGAGGATTAGAAAAAGAAGGTTCCAATAGTTACTTTTTAGAATGTAAATATATGATTTTTCAGGATATTGTCAATTATTATCCTTTTAGTCTTGTAATTTTTTTTATAATATTCGTTGTAGATTTTCCTTCTACAAGCTTGACTCTGGCCACAGTTCCACCATTTTTTTTAACGATATCCGCTCCCACAATTTTTTCAGCCGACCAGTCTGCGCCCTTTGCGAGTACGTCCGGCAGTACGGTCTCTATAAGCCGTATCGGAGTAGATTCATCGAAGAGGACTACGTAATCGACGGAGGCGAGCCCGAGCAGTACCTCTGCGCGCTCTCCTTCTGGCACTATCGGACGGTTGCGCCCTTTTATTTTTTTGACTGACTTGTCGCTGTTGAGCCCGACTATCAGTACGTCTCCTAGCCTCGACGCTTTATTGAGGTAACGTACGTGGCCAGCATGAATGATATCGAAGCAGCCGTTGGTGAAGACGGTTTTTTGCCCTCCTGTTTTTAGTATTGAAAGCTCTTTTTTCAATGTCCTTAACGAGACCGCCTTGTCTCTCTTCTTTTTCATATATATTCCCTCATTCCTTTTATCTTTTTTAAAGTATGTTATGTGATTTTTGCGGCACGTGCGAGAGTAATTCCGTAAGGAATAGCCCCGGCGTCCCTTAAGAGAGCAGCGCATTCGCGCATCGTAGCGCCCGTTGTGTAGACATCGTCAACCAATAATAGGCACTTTCCTTTATACATATCGGGGTTGAGTAGTTTGAACGCCCCCTTCATATTGAGTGCTCTCTCGGCCCTGTTCAATCCTACCTGAGGACCGGTATCGCGTATCCTTACAAGTCCTCTGAAGTCTAATGGAACAGACAGGGCACGAGCAGCTTCGCGCGCCAAGAGCAGCGACTGGTTGAAGCTCCGCTTGCGCAGTCTGTTTCTGTAGAGCGGTATCGGCAGTAAAGCGATGGGACTGATATTCATCTTTTTAATATCCTGACTCAAGAGCCTTCCGAGCGGGTGTGAAATCGTTGTGTCGCCGCTGTACTTTAGCCTGTGTATCGCTTCGAGCACCGTCCCTTTATAGAGGTAGAGACTTCTGGCTTCAATGAACGGGGGGGCGCAAGAGGTACAGTGTATGCAGAGATGGTCGGAGGCCGACTGAGAGACATAGGGTTCTGAGCATGTGGGGCAGCACGGCCCTGAGAGACGCTCCTGTTCGAACTCTTCATAACATGCGGGGCAGAGTACTTCGTTGATCAGGCTTTCGTTGCAGAGCGTGCAGACTGGAGGTAATATAATAGAGAGAAGCGCAGCGGCTACAGATGTCTCTACTCTTTTTGAGGCTTCTATACGGTCAGGTTCCGGTCTCTTTCCGATAGCTCTCGTCATTGGACTTCGGGACCTCGACGCTTCGTTATACGTGTTGAAGTTCTGTAGGAGTGATGTGCGGTACACGCAAAAGTCTAACACTCTTTGTCTCTTCAAAGCAATGCTCTTTAGAGGTTCTGTTACTATGTTTATAGAAGCCCAACTGGCTCGCGGTTCAAAGAAATAGAAAAATACCGGCGTTTGTGCTAAAAGTATTCTGCACTTATATTGTCGGCCTGATGCCGACTTTTTCATTATGCAGGGAAACATTCAAGAGCGAAGGAAGCTTCAATGGTCTTTGGAAAGATGAAGGCTGGCATAGCAGGGCTCAGGGCCAAGCTGACGAGAACCAATAGCGCTATTACCGATTGCGTTGAGAGTGCCGACAAGGCCGTGAGCAGGGAGGAGTTTCTTGAAAACCTCGAAGAGACGCTCATAACTGCCGATATCGGTGTCAGCACCTCTTTGGAGATTGTCAACAAACTCCGTAGCGTTTATAACGGTCGCGATGTCGAGAAACTCAAGGGGCATCTGCGCGACTCAATCTATAACATTCTGGTTGAGGTAGAAAAGCCTATCAAGTTCTACCGCAGCCCTTTTGTCATAATGGTGCTCGGCGTAAACGGTGTCGGCAAGACCACGACCATAGGCAAACTCGCTTCGCGTTATAGGAACGAGAGCAAGAACGTTCTGCTGGCCGCCGGAGATACTTTTCGTGCCGCAGCGGTGGAGCAGCTTGAGTTATGGGGCAAACGGACGGGCTGCAGCGTTATACGGCAGGCAGAGGGAGGAGACCCCGGAGCCGTGGCCTTCGACGCAATGCGAGCCGCTATAGGCAGGAGCGCAAACATAGTGCTGCTCGATACCGCAGGCAGGCTCCATACCAAGAGTAACCTTATGGAGGAGCTTAAAAAGGTTAAGCGCGTTACGGAGCGGGAGATCCCGGAGGCGCCGCACGAGAAGCTGCTGGTGTTAGATGCCTCTACCGGACAGAATGCACTCACTCAGGCGCAAATATTTAATGAAGCGGTCGGTGTTACCGGAATCGTTCTGACAAAGCTCGATGGTACGGCAAAGGGCGGGATTATCGTGGCGATCGCAAAAGAGCTTAAGATACCGATACGCTTTATCGGTGTGGGTGAGGGGGTGGAGGATCTAAAGCCTTTTGATGCCAGAGAGTTCGCCGACGCCTTTATATAGACACTTATTTATGTGATTTGAAATGGGCAAAAGTCACATCTTTTTTTTGTGAACTGGGCTACCCTTTGTTAAGATGCGGTATATTGTGCACTTGCGGGGGGCCGCAACCGGAGTTTGTTGAAGATTGGACCTGGAACTGGAAAATTTTTACAGCCTCTACGACAGGCGCAAAAGCATCAGGGAGTTTACCTCAAGACCGATTGAACGTGATGTGCTCGGAAGGCTCTTGCGCGTACTCAATCGTGCACAGAGCGCTGCAAACCGCCAGCCCTGGCACTTTATAGTTATAGAGCGCGAGGGACGTGACGAGTTCAATAACCTCTTCTATAAAGAGGGTTTCAAGGACGCACCCGTTGCAATCGCAGCATTTGCAGACCCGGAGGCCGCATGGGTAAGAAAGAACGATGGAGTTAACTATGCATGGGTCGATGTTACTATAGCCGTGACCGAGATGATAGGTGCCGCCACTGCAGAAGGAGTCGGTACTTGCTGGATAGCGGCGATAGACCCTGTGGCGGTAAAACTTCAGCTTGGTGTGCCGGAGAGATTGGAGCTTGTAGGCGTAATAGTGCTCGGTTATCCGGAGAGTCATCTTGTGCATGAGCGGAAACCGCGTAAGCCGCTTGAGGAGATAGTCCGTTATGGCAAGTGGTAAGGACGCAAAAAAAAACGCCAGCCGCTATATTCAGCTGAGGGCGCACAGGCGTAAAGAGCTCACTAGCCAGATAGTGGTGCGCAGGGTTAAGGAGTCTGGAAACAGCGGTGTCTTCTTCGGTTACGCAAAGGTTATCGGGTACGGCGGTATGTTTATCTCTTCGGTCAGTCCGCGTTTGGTTGGTGAAGAGGTGGAGATACTCTTTAAGTCCCCGGACGGATCAGGCGAGGCGCACTGTCATGCTGTAGTCGTCTGGCAAAGAGAGTACGAGACCGACTTTAAGGTCGAGCCGGGCATGGGGCTAAGATTTATCGATCTCGACGAGTCTGTACGAAAGGGTATAGACAACTGGATCATGCAACGCTAGTTGCACCATCTTGTGTTGAGTTTGGTGTATGTCTGTAATAAATAGGTATGAAATAAGCAGGGGCTGACTTTTTTGAAGTCAGCCCCGCTTTTTATGGTTATCTGATTAAAAGAGTTCTGCTTTTAGTCCCTACTGTTTTACGGTCCAGACGGTTCCTGTGGCCGTATCTTCGAGTACTATACCTTGTTCAAGAAGTTCGGCGCGTACTGCGTCGGCACGCGCGAAATCTTTATTTTTTCTCGCCTCGGCACGCTCCAGAATCAACCGCTCTATCTCTTCCGGAGCTACGCTGCTCTGCGATTTGATCTCGTTGAAGTACTCGTCCGGGTTTCTGTTCAAGGTGCCGAGAATCGTGCCACTCTCTTTGAATAGCGCCCTGATAATGTTAAGTTCCTCTCCGACGGCTTTTTTGTTCTCGGGTCTCTTCTTGAGGCTGTCCATAATCGTATTGGCCCGGGTGACCTCCTTAAATACACTGCCGAGGACCTCGGCAGTGTTGAAGTCGTCGTTCATCGCAACGAGTACCGGGGCGATGCGTGTTTCGAGACTCTTCTTCTCAGGCTCTGAGGTTATTGTCTCCGGAAACTCCGTCTCTATTCTATCAAGTGTTTTATAGAAGCGCTCGACAGCCGTTTCCGCCTCTCTTAAAGAGTCGCGCGTGTAGTCAATCGGTGAGCGATAGTGATTCGACAGGAGAAAGAGCCGGATAGCCTCATAAGTCTGTGAGGTGAGCGCGTCCCTTATATTCAGGATGTTGCCTATCGACTTGCTCATCTTCTCTTTTTCTATATTGACGAAACCGTTATGGAGCCAGTATTGCGCAAAGGGCGCTCTGCCTGTTGCCGCCTCGCTCTGCGCTATCTCGTTTTCGTGGTGCGGGAAGATCAGGTCTTTGCCGCCGCCGTGAATATCTATTGTCGGCCCGAGGTGCTCGATATTCATTGCCGAGCACTCGATGTGCCACCCCGGACGGCCTTTCGACCAGGGGCTGTCCCATGACGGTTCGCCCGGTTTGCTCGACTTCCAGAGCGCAAAATCGAGCGGGTCTCTCTTCTGCTCATTCACGTCTATTCTGGCGCCTGACTCAAGCTCGTCTATCTTTTTTCCAGAGAGTTTTCCGTAACCGTCGAACTTCCGTACGGAGTAGAAGACGTCGCCGCCGGACTCGTAAGCAAAGCCCTTTTCTATCAGTGTTGCCGTAACCTCTACGATCTTCTCCATGGTCTCGGTCGCTTTAGGCCTTAGCGTAGGAAGCTCAACTCCGAGCGCGGCCATATCCTCATCAAAGGCCACTATATTCCTCTTGGCAAGTACCTCGGAGCTAATACCCTCTTCGTTGGCCTTGTTGATTATCTTATCGTCGACGTCGGTATAGTTGCGCGCATACTCTACGTCGTAACCGCAGTAGCGCAGGTACCTGTAGATTACATCGAAGGAGATGGCGCTGCGGGCATGCCCTATGTGGCTGAGCGAGTAGACGGTCGGGCCGCAGACGTACATGCTTACACGGCCCGGCTTTTGTGGAACAAACTCCTCTTTTTTTCGGCTGAGTGAATTGTAAAGGGTGATCATCTTTTTCGTGCCTCAGTTCTATTATGTATACGTGTATTATAGGCGACAATACTTCGATTAAAGCACTTTATTTAGTCTTTTTATTATCGTCTCTTTGCCGAGCAGCTGAACGATTTTCTCTAACTCTATGCCGTCGGTCCTTCCGGTCAGCGCGCACCTGATAGGCATAAAGAGCTTTCGTCCTTTGGCCCCGGCATCGCGTTTTATAACTTCGATAATCTCCTTGTAGCGGGATGCGCCTATTATCGGTTCCGAAGATCTCCCGACAGTATCCAGGAGAGAACGTATTACACCCTTTGCAGACTCAGATGATAATATCTCGGTTGTCTCTTCTGTCTGTACCACACTTGCCGTCGTTAACGGAGTAGCCAGTTCCACAACCTCTTGTAACGTAGAGCAGTTCTGCTTTACAGCCTCTATCGCTTCCGTTGTGCTGCATGCGGTAACCGAGTCTTCTTCGATGGTTACCATCTTAAGTATCTCGGCCGGTTCCAGAGCGGTTATCGCGAGCCTGTTGAAGGCGCCGAGATGGGCGGGGTCGAAGAGCGACGGGCTCTTCGACAACCTCTTCGCGTCAAATTTTTTCGCCATCTCCTCAAGGTCCATCAAAGGGGCCGAGTTATCGGTTTTGGGTGACCACCCGAGCCTGGCAGTGGTATTTAGAATCGCGGAGTTCAGGTAACCGTTCTCTCTTAATGCACGTACACTCAAGTGCGAGTGCCGTTTGCTGAGCGGGTTTTTATCAGGCGCAAGCACCAGCGGAAGATGAGAGAACTCCGGGGGCTTAAAACCGAGCGCCTCGTAGATAAGAAGCTGGCGCGGGGTATTCGGCAGGTGATCGTCGCCCCGCATCACGTGCGTGATTTCCATAAGGGCATCGTCGATCGTTACGGCGAAGTTGTAGCTCGCGATCCCGTCGGAGCCGATGATGACGAAGTCGCCGAAGGCTGAACTCTCAAAACTCATTTCGCCGTGTACGGAGTCGTGGAAACGGATACTCTTTTTCGGCACCCTGAACCGGATAACCGGGGGGCCGTCCTCAGTGCTCTCTTTAATAAGAGTTGAGCTTTCATCCAGCGCATCGCACCTGCCGTCGTAACGGGGCGGCCTGCCGGCTTTTATATCGGCTGATTTGATCTCTTCGAGTCTCTGTGCAGTGCAGTAGCAGCGGTAGGCGAGTCCTTTTTCAATCAGTTCGAGAGCGTGTGCCGTGTAGAGTTCCGTGCGCTCGCTCTGACGGTACGGCCCGTACCGGCCGCTAAAAGCTGGGCCTTCATCGGGAACGAGCCCCAGTTTTATAAGGTCCTCGGTTATCCGCTCTTCGTACTCTATAGTAGAGCGTGTTGTATCGGTATCTTCAATGCGAAGTATAAAGGTGCCGTTATGAGCGCGCGCGAAGAGGTAGTTGAAGAGTGCGGTGCGGAGGCCCCCGGCGTGGAGGTCTCCTGTGGGGCTTGGACTGAAACGGGTGCGAATTCTAGCTGTGCCCATTTTATTACCCTCCAGTACCTGAAGTGAGTAGGGTCACGGCGTAGGCAGAGATCGCTTCACCGGAACCGGTCACCCCCATACCCTCTTCAGTGGTCGCTTTGACGCTTACAAACCCTGTGTCGCACCGAAGCGCCTCTGCCAGGCTCTTTACCATGGCAGGAATGTACGAGGCGAGTTTAGGGGCCTCGCAGACTACCGTTGAGTCGATATTGGAGACGGCGTAGCCGTTTTTTCTAAGCAGGGCCGAGATGTGCTTTAGAAGTTCAATACTCGATATGTCTTTGTATTTAGCGTCGCTAGGCGGAAAATGAGTACCTATATCGCCAAGCGCCGCAGCTCCGAGCAGGGCGTCTATTATCGCATGAATAAGCACGTCAGCATCGGAGTGGCCGAGAAGGCCCATTTTGTGCGGCACGTCTATGCCGCCGAGTTTAAGCGCTCTATCCTCAACGAGCCTGTGCACGTCGTAGCCGAAACCGATCCTCATACTCTTATGCCTCGTCTCTTCTATTAAGAATTGAAACCGCTACTGCGATATCTTCGGGTGTGGTTATCTTTATGTTTTCGTACGACCCCTCTACGACTGCGACATCCGCGCCGAGCCTCTCGACTAAAGAGGCCTCGTCAGTACCGTAAAAACCGTCTTGTGCGGCGCGTTTGTGGGCCTTAAGCAGGACTCCGCGCATAAAGGCCTGAGGCGTCTGAATCGAGTAGAGCCGTTCGCGAGCTACCGTACGAGTGATAATGCCGCCGGAGACCTCTTTTATCGTATCCTTTACCGGTACGGCGGCCACGGCGGCCCCGTGTGAAGCGGCAGTTTTAACCGTACGCTCTATTATGTCGGCAGTCACTAACGGACGGGCTCCATCATGCACCACTACAACGGGCGCCTCTGATAAAATCGCGTTGAAACCCGATATTACGGAGTCCTGCCGGGTGGCGCCGCCTGCAACGATACTTTCCACTTTTCTTATTGAGTACCCCTCAACGATCTCTTCTTTGCAGAATTTTTCATCGCCAAGAGTGCAAACAATGACGATAGAATCGATAACAGGAGACTCATCAAGTACCAGAAGCGTATGTGCAAGTACCGGCACTCCTCTCAGTTCGAGGTAGTTTTTTTTCTTTATCTGGCCGCCCATTCTCCTGCCTATGCCGGCAGAAGGAACAATAGCAACGCTCTTGACGTCTTTTTCAGTCACTCGGTTCTGTCTCTCTTTTTAATTCGGGCCCGGATGTCGATAAAAATATAACTTACTGTACCAGATTCCGGGGCAGTATTGAAGAGCGGTAATGATATTTGGCATGAAAGCGCAAAGTACCTTAGGATGTGATAAAGCGTGTTTGCGAAATCAGGTCAAGCGTTAGAGTGGATTGAGGTATCAATTAAGATATAAGGTGATGTGCCGGGTGACTGTTCAGAGACCCGGGCAGTGCCGATGCAGCTTTAGACTGACCTTTATGGCGAAGTTGTGAGCCGGATGAGTGAAGCGGGCGAAAAAAGGCCGTTAGCTCCGGTTCACCGATTGAAGCAATAGCTGAAAACAGAGTTGGCTTTGAGTCGTGAAAAACAGGGAAAAGATGAGCAGAACCTGTTTGATGCCTTATTATGCGGCACGTTAGGTACTACTGTGAGGCTGTGCGTATCTTAGATAAAAGGCAAGAACAGAAGACAGACGAAACTGGAAGGAACTTCGAAACTCGACAAGACTCAACACCAAGACGGTTTTAGCAAGACCCGGTGATCAGTCCTGAAGCATGCTGTACAGCTCTTTCTCAATTTTTTCTTCTTTTACCTTGCGTGCGACCGAGATCTCTTTTACCAGGAGGTTCTTTGCGGTATTGAACATTTTGCGCTCGCCGAAAGAGAGTTCCTTGTCGTACTTTAACATGTACAGGTCGCGCAGTACCTTTGCAACCTCCATGACGCAACCGCTTTTAATCTTGTCGGTATACTCGCGATAGCGCCTGTTCCATGTCTGGCTGTCTATGGTTATGTTCTCCTTTTGCTTGAGGATGTCATAGACTTTTGGTACAAGGCTTTTTTTGACGATCTTTCTCAAACCGACCGAAGAGGCGTTCTCAACCGGAACCATTATAGTTGCTTCGGTGTCAAGAACTTTAAGAATGTAGAATGATTTGTTTTCTCCGGATACGTCTCTGGATTCTACCCCGGTAATCATACCGACTCCATGAGCTGGGTAGACGGCAAGCTCACCATTTTTGAACGACAGAACTACTTTTGACATGAGGTTCCTTATATATTATAGGAAAGAAAAGGTGTTTATTTTATAACATAGATGAGGTAGACAGTCAACACGTTTAGTCCGTAACCTCATTATTTTTAAAGAATTCTTTGAAAATAGCGTCATTAATCTCGGGATCTACTTCAATGGTACTGAAATTGATCTTTAAGCTGCGGTTCAGGTCTCTTATTGATATAAGGAACGGCAGTTTTCGGCCCGAGATTGTGCGGTAGTCGCCCATCTGTACGCTCAATACGGCTCTCTCTTCGATATACTTGAGGGCTTCGGTTACCTGCCCGTCACTGTCTCTGCTGATGGCGTACTCTGCGGTCTCCGCAAGAGGTTTTGTTGTTTCAGGCTCGAGCCCGAAGAGGTAAGAGACGAGCTCATGTGAAGTGAACCGGTACGGCAGCGCGGGGTCATCTGGTGAGTAAGCCCTGCTTTTGCCGTTGGAGTAGACGGAGATAGTAGATCCGTTGCCGGTCATTCCCCATGCAGTGTGGCCGAGCGGACCTCTTAGTTCAATCCTGAAGGAGGCCGGTTTTTTGGCCACTATCACGGCATGTCCGCGTAGAACGGAAGAGTCTCTGAACTCAATAATCGCGCTACCCCTGAGGGCAGGCGAATAGCCAGGTTCCGGTCTTAGTGCCCGGTCCTGCGTCAGAGCCGTACAACCTGATAAGAGTGCTAAAGAGAAGAGAAGAAGGGCAAGGCGCACTTCAATCGATCCTGACTGCGTTCAGCTCGGCGTTCAGGGCATTCACCTTGTCTTGTACCGATTTGTTGTTCGGCGCAAGACTAAGGCTCGTCTGGTACGATACCAGCGCCTTCTTCTTCAGGCTCATTTTGAGGTAGGCGTCTCCGAGGTGATCCCGCACCACCGCATCTTCGGGCAGGTACTTTGTGGCCTTTTCGAGCGTGGAGACCGCTTTGGCAAACTCGCCTTTTTTATAGTAGAGCCAGCCGAGGCTGTCTATTATGTGGCCGCTCTCCGGTTTTATCGCAAGTGCTTTATTTATAAGCTCTTCAGCCTCACTGAGCCGGGTACCTTTTTCCACATAACTGTATCCGATATAATTTAGCGCATTGGCATGTTTGGGGTCGAGTTCGATAACCTTGTACATGGTCGATAATACCTTCTGCTCCATCTTGGCGTCTTCATAGAGAACTCCGAGGGTGAACTGGAGGTTGGCGTCGTCCGGGCTTGAGGCTACCGCTTTTTCAAAGGTCTTAACGGCCTCTACCGGTCTCTTGGCTTCTCTATAGATGGAGGCGAGCAGGCGAAGCAGTTCCGAGTCGTTCTCTTTGGTTTCCAGCGCCTCTTTAAGCTCGATTATGGTCTCTTCAAGGCGGCCCTGACGCTCGTATATGTAGGCGAGGTGTATCTTCGCATCCGAGTAACTGGAGTCGCCTGCAGGTATCTGCGCAAAGGTGGCGGTGGCCAACTCTATCTCGTCGCTGCTCTCATAGGCGGTGCCGAGGTAGTAACGAACCCTGTTTAGGCCCGGGTTGAGCTTGAGAACGTCTTCAAAGGTCGAGATAGCTGTTGCGTACTCTTTCTTCTCGAAGTGGATAAGACCGATCTTTATAAGGGCATCAACGCGGGTTTCGTCATGTTTGGCCAGCTCTTCATACTGTTCGAGAGCCTTGTCTATCTCTTTTTTCTGGATATAGATGGTTCCGAGCCTGACACGGAAACCGGTATTCTTGTTCAACGCCTGTACGGCTCTGTCGTATACCTCTATCGCTTTGTCGGGCTTTTTGTTTATCTCGTACATCATACCGAGTTCATAGTAGGCAGCGTCGAAATGCGAATTTATGGAGATGGTCTTGTTGTAGTACACTACCGCCTTGTCATAGTTGGATCTTTGCACCTCAATCTTTGCCAGGTAGTAGTAGGCCATTATCGAGTCAGGCCTTTCGAGCAGAAGTTTGTTCAATGCCTCGGCTCCCTTGTCGAGCCTGTTCGCCCTGACGTTGAGGATAGCGAGGTAGAGGTAGTTCTTTGAGTTGGACGGGTCGAGCTTTATCGCCATGGAGTAGTTTGCCGCTGCCGAGTCTACGTCGTTTTTAAGGGTATAGAGCTCTGCGAGCGCGACATAGGTGTCGGAAAGTTCGGGGTCGAGCTTCTTTGCGGTGTTCAGTCTCTTAAGGGCGTTATCGTGAGAGCCGGTCTGTAAGTAGAGCCTGCCGATTTCGGCGTTTAAGAGCGCCGAGCCAGGGTCGAGCTCGATAGCCTTTTTGTAGAGCTCTATGGCGGTGTTTATATCACCTTCATTTATGAGGACCTGCGCGGTGGTGTAGTAGTAATATGAGCGCATAAGCTCAATACCGTCGTTGGCGCTCTTGCTCCTCTTTGCGTTCGCCGTGTCTGGGGCGACAACCGGGGAGAGAAGAATGAGTGCGGCTATTGCGCCGACACCGAGCTTTTTAGCTAAATTTGAAAATTTTTTCATTACGCCTCCGGAGTGGTACAGCATCGGAGCTGTCTTAATGTTGTATGCAGCCGGGTTCATCGGTAAAGACTGAACCTATGGGTATAGATGTGGCTTTAACGGTGTGCTCGCCACAGGGGTAATAACTATACTTACTTATCGGTCAAAAGAGAGATAAGTATATCCTTTAGTTTACCATTTTAATGGCAAACAGTCAAACAGTTCGGTTTTTATAGATTGTTTATTTACTGATGGGCTATTCTGCCAGGGAGGGCACTTTATTATCTTTAAACCACTGTTTTTTAATCTCAATCTCTAATGGCGAGGTAATGGTTCCACGTAACATACTGGAGTTCGCATATCGAGAGTCAACCCTGCAAACCGTGGTACCACAGCGACTGCAAAAATGGGTGGTGACATGATCACTGGCTTTATAGGAGGTTAGCACTTCCTGACCCTCCATTATACGAAACTTCTCTGATGGAACGGAAACAAATGTCGTGTAATCGGAACCGTGCAACCTTCGGCAGAAACCGCAGTGACAGACTGATGCCACAGGCTCAACATCTTCTACACGATATTTGACGGATTGGCAAAAGCAATTACCTTCAACCGCACTCATAAATAGAGACTCCTGATTGTAGAAAATCTTGGTTTACGGTTGCTCGGTTGTTTTACAAGATACTTAATTATGTACTGTTTTAGCTTGAAGAGTCAAGGTTTAGAGTCTCTTTTGGGTCTGCGCAGGGGGATACGGCCGCCTGCTCTGCTTCAGCCTCATTGTCTGATAGCAAGCGGCTGCTCTCAAGCCGTTTTCTGATAACCGGAGGCAGGTGTATGCCCTCTGTGTTGAGAGTGGAGAAGAGCGAGAGAAGTTTGTCTACCTTCTCTTCGGTAGAAAGCCCCTTGTGGATAAGTATGCGGGTCTCGTCTTTTAACTTAAAGATTCCGCCTTCGGTATTT